>CAIOSI010000035.1 GCA_903860975.1 uncultured Alphaproteobacteria bacterium | reverse complement strand
CTTCGTCCCGCGCAGCGGCGGCATCGTGCCATGGGCAAGCGCGCCAGCCGTTGAGGGCGCGCGCTCACCCACCCCAAACATGGCGTTAGAGACCGCCGTGCACTAACATTGAAACCGGATCACCCCAAAGGGGCAGGCCAGGCGGCGGCTCGGATAAAACGCTCTCCGAAGAGAACGGCGAACTGAGCCTTGGCCATGTGCCACTCACGAGGCGGCATGGTCCATTCTTTCTCGGATCGATTCAAGACCAGGAAGAGCAGCTTCAGGGCAGCTTCGTCCGTCGGGAAATGGCCCCTGGCGCGGACGGCGCGGCGGAGTTTCGAGTTCAAGGCCTCGATGGCGTTGGTCGTGTAGATCAGCCGACGGACGTCCTTGGGGAAGGCAAAAAACGGGATGACCTCATTCCAAACCCGCCGCCAAGACATGCCGATTGCGGGATATTTCTGACCCCAATCGCTGGCCTCGAACGCACTCAGAGCCACTTCGGCTGCCGGAGCGTCGATCGCCCGATAGACATCTTTCAGGGCACCGGCGACCCGCTGGCGGATCGCGCCGGTGCGAAGCCAGTAGAACGGCGGGTCGTCGCCTCGGCAGGAATAGATGGCCGCGCCGCAATGGCCGCAGAAGGCGGTGTTGCCGGGGCCTGTCAGTGCCTTCGTCCAACGACGCCAAGGCGTACAGCCCGCGGCACCTGAAGAGCCAACGAGGCTCAGTCGTTTCTGGGGCTCAAACTGGGGCCTGGAAAGCGGGGAAAATTCTAAGTCATTGAAAAGGATGGTGGATGCGACAGGGATTGAACCTGTGACCCCCTCGGTGTGAACGGCCACGGAAAACGGTGAATTCCTTACTGGCCAGCAGTAGCGCAGCGCCCTCTCTGCCAGACACCCTAGTAAGGACCTAGATCCAGCCAGTCTTCACATCTCAGACCATCCACGCGACGAAACTCTGCGAGATTGCCCGTTACAATAATCAGTCCGCGGCTTCGCGCGTGACCAGCGATGAGGACATCGTAGCCTCCGATCGGTTTGCCGAGCCGATCGAGGGAAGCGCGGATGTCGGCTGCATGGTCCGCAGCCTCTTGATCGAAGGCGAGTACCTCCAGTCGCGCGGCGAACCGTTCGACCTCGCTTCGATTGTGTTCCGGCCGAGCGGACTTTGCTGCGCCATGCAGCAGTTCAGAGAGGATGATCGTCGAAATGCAAAGAGCGTCGGCCTCGAGATTGAAGCGGTTGCGGATTGCAGGCGGCCGGTCCCGAAGCACTCGTATGCAAAGGTTCGTATCGAGCAGGTAGCGAAGCACCTAGAAGGCTTCCCGATCCTGGAGCTCCGGTTGTGCGCGCTCGCCAAGATCGATCCCGGGGGCCTCAAAGAAGTCGTCCCACGCCGCATCGGTCGGAACGATGACACGGCGTTTGCCATCACGCAGTACGGTCACGGACCTGACGCCCTGGGGAAACGCGACATCCTTCGACAGTCGAACCGCTTGCGAACGATTGGATTGGAATAGCGTGGTACGAGACATGGAAACCTCGTGGATATCCCGGTGGTATATCCCAGGAAGTCGTGTTGCAAGACGCTAGTCGCAAAGCGAGTCCTAAATCAGCCCGGGGCGTCTCGCCGCTCAGTGACCGAACCTGACTTCTCGCCCGTGGAAAGGTCCGCTTGTTGGCGCCCTGGTTGCCAGTGGCCCCAATGCGAACTCCTGGGCGCTGAGCGGCCGTCGATGGTTCGCCAATCGGAGAAAATCTCAGAGTCGTCCTTGCCTCACGGCCTTTGCAAGCTCAGCGTTCACTCGCGTTTGCCAGCCTTTTCCGGTTTCGCGCAGGTGTTCAACCACATTGGCGTCTAGCCGTATTTTCACCTCGACCTTCGGAGCTTCGGACCTGGGGCGCCCCGGGCGTCGAACGCGCTCCATAAAGGCTTCTCCCATCACCGCGGCGGCCGGACGGGCGCGGGCAAAGAAGTCATCACCCAACTCAGGGAGTTCGTGATCGATCAATTCAGGGTTGGGCTTGGTCATAGCGCTCGACTTCTCTCGCATTGGCTTTTCGAAAACTGATCACCCGCAACGACGTGCCCCGCATCGTGTAGGCCAGAACGTAGAGGCGTCGCTGGATACGACCCAAGGCGATGAAGCGATCTTCGCCGTAGGCTTCGCGGGTGTCTGAGGCGACCAAGGCGGTCTCGAACTCAAACTCAGCCACAAGGTCGAACGGAAGACCTCGCTCCTCAGCATTTTTCGCGCTCTTCTTGGGGGCGAACTCAATATCCACTTTGGATTTATGTACACCCAATTAAGGTGCAGCGCCAGGTTTTTTGTGCACCCAACAATTACGCGTCGGTCGCACTGCGATCGGCTGCGGCTGGAGCCCGGAAGAATGGCGCGAATGTCCGCATCCCGGAGCAAGCCGAGAGTCCATTCCTGGCGCATTCCAGCCGAGACGGTCCTTAAGTCGCTAGTTGCCGTTGCGCGTACGGCGGAAAGGTGGCGCTCAGCGAGCTGAGGGTGGTGCGAGCGCTAAGCTAAGCGCTCCTGACGCTTCATCCGGCCAGCGCTATGGCAGGCAGTATGCCATCGCTCATGCCGCAAATATGGGAGCGCAGGCTGGAGCCTGTCACGCCCTGCTCGGGTGTGCAGCAGCACTATACGGGACGAGGGGTGTCTGCTTTTGGTGTCCTCAAGCGACAAGTCGTTTCCTGCAGGAAATCCTGCAGGTAATCCCTAGGAAAATCTCTAAGTAATTGAAATGTATGGTGGATGCGACAGGGATTGAACCTGTGACCCCCTCGGTGTGAACGAGGTGCTCTCCCGCTGAGCTACGCATCCGCCGCGCGAGGCGCTGTCAGCACGCCTTGCGAAGGATCGGGCGTATAGCCCGTGGGCCTATCCCTCGCAAGCACCGAGCAAGCGAGCGCAGGCTGCGGGCAATTCGTCGAAGTGGTCGATCAGGACGTCGGGTGCCAGATCACGCGCAGGCGTCTCAGTGTAGCCGAAGCTGACCAGGATCAACGGAACACTTGCCGCGCGTGCCGCGCCTGCGTCAGTGGCTGCGTCACCGACCATGACGGCGCGCCCAAGTGAGCCGCCGACTTCCGATATTGCTGCGGTCAGGTGTCGTGGGTCTGGCTTGATCGCCGGCGCCCGGTCGGCGCCGATCACCGCGTCGAATAGCCGGGTCATGTCCAAGGCGTCGAGCAGGGTCGTGGACAGGCCCGTCAGCTTGTTCGTGCAGACCACCAGCTTGGCACCCTGAGCCTTGAGCCTTCCAAGCGCCTCGACGCACCCCGGAAACGGAAGGCTCTCATCGGCGATGTGGGCCTCATAGCGGGTCAGGAAGCGGGCGAGCAGCGGCGGTATGTCGCCAGCGGCGAGGGGGGCGTCGGCAGCTTGGAAACCGCGCTCAATCAGCCAACGTGCGCCGCGACCGATGAACGGTCGGGCCGCCTCCAGTGAGAGCGTAGCCAGACCTTCCTCGGCCAGCAACCAATTGAGTGTGCCAATCAGGTCGTGAGCGGTGTCGACCAAGGTGCCATCCAGGTCGAGGGCGATGACGGCGCCCGAAAGTGGGTTTTCAGGCCCCACAGACCGACTAGCCGCCATTGATGATTGCGGTCGCCTTATCGAGTTCAACCGCATAGGCGTCCAGCGCCTGGCCGGTCAGACCGACATATTTCTGGGCGTCGTCAAATCGCCGCTCCTCGAGCGCCTCTCGCACGCCTGGCAGGGTCTTGGCACCATAGCCAGTGAAGCGGCCTGGCGCGTAGACCATATTCATGTACCAGGGTCGGCCCGGCAGGCCTTCCGGGCGCAACAACATCTGATCGAGCGGCCTGACCACACCGTCCAGCTTGACCTTTTGGGCCTTGTTCAGGACAGCGCCCTTGGCGGCAAGCGCTGCGTCAAACGCGGCTGCGCTGGTCTTCAACTTGGCGACCGCCGTCTCTAGTGCGCTGAAGTTCATCGGCGGTGAGGCCACAAGAGGCGTCGGCGCGACGTACGGCTTCGTCGGATCAGCAGCTAGAGCGTAGGCGTTGGTGCCGATGAGCTTGGCCTGGGTGCGGGCCTCGTCTCGCTTGGTGTCGGCGAGACTCTTCACCTCCTCGAGGTAGCCAGCGACTGTGTCGGCAAAATCGCCGTAGCGCTGCACCGGAAGGTCGGCGTCGGCCAGTCGCATGACCGCACGACCGACGGTCTTGGCCAAGGTGGCGTCATAGACGAAGCCTGGGTCGACGAAAGTGGAATGGTGCTGATAGTCGTCATAGAGCGAGTGGTAAACGCCGCCGCTTTCGCCCTCGCCGCCATAGCCAAAGTCGATCGAGGGCAGGCCAAGATGCTGCAAGAAGGCCGAATAGTCAGATCCAGATCCCAGGGCACCGATGGGCAGGTCCTTGCTGGGATCTTTGGCAGCCGCGCGTGTTGCGGGATCTGCGCTACCTCGGCCACTGCCGCCGCCGCCAGCTTCAGCAAAGGTCACCGCCAGGCGCGCGCGCGCGCGATCGCGTACCGAAACCCCGGTCTGCGGATCCTTAACGTCAGCGCTCACCTCGTTGATGAAATGTTGGAAGGCATGACTTCCTTCCGCACGGAAGAAGCCTCGGCCATTCCCGTCAGTGTTGATGTAGACGATGGCTTTGGCCTTCAGCTCATCGGCGTGGGTCTCGGCCCATTCGGTCGAACCCAACAGACCTGGCTCCTCGCCGTCCCAGCTCGTGTAGACGATCGTGCGCTTGGGCTTCCACCCCGTCTTCAAGAGCGCCCCGAAAGCTTTGGCTTCGGCCAGCAGCGCAGTCTGGCCGCTCAATGGATCGGAGGCACCCATGACCCAGCCGTCATGGTGATTGCCACGCACGATCCAGTCATTGGGGGCTTCCGACCCCTTCAAGGTGGCGACCACATCATAGAGCGTCTTCATCGACCAGTCGGATTTAACAGCCAGGTGGACCTGGCCGCCGGCAGGCGAGCCGCCCACATGATAGGTAATCGGCAGCGAACCACGGAAATTTGCTGGTGCCACGGGTCCGCCGAGGGAAGTCAGCAAGACTTGGGCGTCGCCATAGGAGATCGGCAGGCACGGAATCTTCAAGATGACAGGCGCGTCCTTGCGCTCGAGCCGCTTTGCGTCCTTGGTCGCCCCGATGCCCGGCGTTAGCGGATCTCCTGGATAGATCGGCATGTCGGCGACGGAGCCGCGTTGGAAGCCTTGCTTCGGTCGCGCCGCGCCCTTGGGATAGACATCGTCGGTGGCATAACCGTCGTCCTTTGGATCAGAATAGATGATCGAGCCCACCGCGCCGTGCATCTGAGCCAGCAGAGGTTTCAGGCCGCGCCAGCCGCCGCCGTAACGGGCGATGGCGATTTTTCCCTTCACCGAAACGCCCATGCGTTCCAGCGCCAGGTAATCCTCGGGCATACCGTAGTTGACGTAGACCAGCGGCGCGGTGACGTCGCCGTCCCCTTGAAAAGCCACGTAGGCCGGCAGGGCGTCCTTGGTGTAGGTCGCCTGGTCGCCCGGGATCGGCGCCTCAGTCAGCGTCGCCTTGAAGGGCGCACCGGGCCCTGCGACCAGTTCCAGGGCCTCACTGATCGGTGTCGGATAGAGCACCTCGAAGGTTTCGATTTTGGCGTCCCAACCCCAGGATTTCAGCTGGACGGCGATCCATTCGGCGTTTGTCTTGTCATGGACCGATCCCACGTGATTGGGCTCGGCGGCGAGCAATTTCAGCCAGCCGCCCATTTCGGCAGGGTCGATCAGGGTGTCGAATTTCGCTTCTAGCGTCTTGGCGTCCATCGGCATTGGCGGGGCAGCCCAGGCGGTCGAAACCGCGCCGACAGCGCTGGCGCAAAGAAGGGCAGCAAGACCAATGCGAAACGTCATGAAAGACTCCCCGAAGACGTTGGCAAGGCTAGCCGCTTCTCGCCCCCGGCGCCAAGGCTTGGTAAGCCAAGTCGCAAGTTTGATGACTCGGCCACAAGGATGACCACGATGACCGCCCGAGCCGCTGTAATCCTCGCCGCCGGCCAGGGCACGCGGATGAAGTCCGCGCTGCCCAAAGTGCTTCACAAAGTGGGCGGACGCGCCTTGTTGGATCGGGTGATCGACACCGTCGAGGCGACCGGCTGCGAGCGGATCGTTGTCGTGGTCAGCGCGGGTCCTTCAGCGGTTCGCGATTTGGTGGTTCGGCGGCTGGGCGAAGAGGCAGTGGCCGTCCAGGATCCACCCATGGGAACGGGCCATGCGGTCATGGCCGCCCGAAATGCCCTTACGGGATTCGAAGGCGATGTCCTGGTGACCAACGGGGATTGTCCGCTGCTATCGCCTGTCGACCTGGAGCCGCTGTTCAAGTTGCGCAGCGAGGGGGTGGATCTGGCGCTGCTGGGCTTCGAACCCGCCGAGGGGCTGCTCTACGGTCGGATGATTACAGGCACCGAGGGCACCGTAAGCCGGATCGTGGAGCCGAAGGAGGCGACGCCTGAAGAACTGGCCATTAAGGCCTGCTACGCGGGCATGCTGTGCGCGAAGAAGGACCGGCTGTTCGGCTGGCTCGACAAGACTACGAACAAGAACGCCAAGGGTGAGTACTACCTGACCGAGATCGTCGCTTTGGCCGCCGCCGAGGCGGTGTTCACAAAGGCGGCAATTGTGCCGGAGAGTTCTGTGATGGGTTGCGATACACCGATGCAGCTGTCTCAGGCCGAACGGATCTATCAAGACCGCCGGCGGGCGCACTTTCTCGCCGAGGGCGTCGCCATGATGGCGCCGGAAACGGTTCACTTCTCTTGGGATACCGAAATCGCTGCGGGCGTGACGGTCGAGCCGTTTGTGGTCTTCGCCCCAGGTGTTTCGATCGCAACGGGGGCGGTGATCCGAGCCTTCAGTCATCTGGAGGGTGCGGTGGTGCGATCCGGCGCCCTCATCGGTCCCTATGCGCGGCTGCGGCCGGGTGCAGATATCGGAGAGGACGCCCACATTGGCAATTTCGTGGAAGTGAAGAAGGTAACCGTCGGCAAGGGTGCGAAAGCCAACCACCTGACTTATCTGGGCGACGGTACGGTCGGCGCTGGCGCGAACATCGGCGCTGGAACCATCTTCTGTAACTATGATGGCTTCGACAAATGGGAGACGCATGTGGGCGAGGGGGCTTTTATTGGTTCGAACACCGCACTGGTCGCTCCGGTCACAGTGGGCGCCGGCGGTTTTACAGGCTCAGGCTCGGTGATCACCAAGGATGTGGCCCCAGACGCGCTCGCGCTTGAACGCAGCAAACAATTGGAAAGCCCCGGTTGGGCGGCGCGCTTCCGCCAACGCAAGCAAAGCGAACGTGCAGCGAAGAAAGCCAAGCCTTGAGCGACGCCGACACCCAGAAGCGCGCGGCCGGCGAAGCGGCCGCAGCGCTGGTCGAAGACGGCATGATCGTGGGGTTGGGCACCGGCTCGACGGCGGCTTGGTTTGTAAGGGCGTTGGGTGCTCGCAGGCTAAACATAACCTGCGTCGCGACCTCCCAAGCGACGGCTGAACTGGCGGCAAGCCTTGGCATGAAGATCGGAGAGCTCGGTGAGACGCGACCGATCGACCTGACGGTCGATGGCGCTGACGAGATCGGACCCGGATTGTCTCTGATCAAGGGCGGCGGCGCCGCCTTGCTCCGTGAGAAGCTTGTCTGGGAAGCCTCCCGGCGTTGCGTGGTCATCGCCGATGCCGCCAAATCTGTGCCAATCTTGGGGAAATTCCCGTTGCCGATCGAGGTGGTGGCGTTTGGGCACAAGACCACATCCTTGCGGATCTGCGACGCGCTGAGTGAATGCGACATCGGCGCAGCACCTCGCCTAAGAATGAAAGACGGCGTCCCGGTGCGAACCGACAGTGGCAACCTCATCTATGACGCAGCCTGCGGACGTATTGTTGAGCCGGCGGCGCTAGCCTTTGCTCTGAAGAGCGTCACCGGTGTCGTCGAACATGGTCTATTCCTTGACCTGGCCGACCAAGCTCTGATTGGCACGCGCGAGGGCGTCAAAACCCTCGAGCCCTAAGCAAACACGAAGGAGGCCCAGGCGTGGCCCAGTATGACTACGACCTCTTTGTGATTGGCGCAGGCTCAGGTGGCGTGCGCGCGGCCCGACTTTCAGCCATGTCGGGGGCGAAGGTGGCGATCGCCGAGGAACATCGCGTTGGCGGCACGTGCGTGATCCGCGGCTGCGTGCCCAAGAAGTTCATGGTCTACGCCTCGGAGTTTTCGCATCATTTGAAGACGGCCAAGGGGTACGGCTGGACGATCGAGAACGCGACGTTCGACTGGGAAGCTTTCCTGGCCGAGAAGGACAAGGAGATCGCCAGGCTCTCCGGCATCTACGTCAGAAACCTGCAAAATGCAGGTGTCGAACTGGCTCACGGCAAAGCGCGGCTGATCGATGCTCATACGGTTGAAATCGACAAGATAGGCACGCGCACAGCAGAAAAAATCCTGATCGCCACCGGCGGTCGGCCGTGGATGCCGACGGACCTGCCGGGATTCGAATTGGCTATTTCTTCTAATGAGGCCTTCCACCTGCCGGCACTTCCCAAGCGCATCGTGATTGCAGGCGGCGGCTACATTGCGGTCGAGTTTGCGGGCATATTCAATGGCCTCGGCGTCCATACGACGCTGGTTCATCGCGGTCCTAATTTGCTGCGCGGCTTCGACGACGACGTGCGCAGTCATCTGGCTGAGGAACTCGAGAAGCGCGGAATCACGGTGATGCTAGGCACGCAGCACACAGGCATCGAAAAGACCCCTGGCGGCCTGAAGAGCACGTTCAACGATGGGCACGACGTCGAGAGTGATGTCGTGATGTTCGCTGTCGGGCGCGAGCCCTATGTCGAAGGACTCGGTCTTGCCGCCGCCGGTGTCAATTTGACCAAGACCGGCGCGGTCGCTGTCGACGCGTTCTCCCGCACCAACATCGAGAACATCTGGGCTGTGGGCGACGTCACGGACCGGATTAATCTCACGCCGGTGGCGATCCGCGAGGGCCAAGCCTTCGCCCAGACGGTGTTCTATGACACGCCGACCAGTTTCGATCATGAGATGGTCGCGTCCGCCGTCTTTTCGCAGCCGCCGATCGGTTCGGTGGGCTTGGCTGAGGCAGACGCGCGCAAACAATACGGCAAAGTGGACATCTATCTGTCCCGTTTGAAGCCCATGAAGTACGCCTTCGGCGGCAGCGATGAGCGCTCGCTCTTGAAGCTGGTGGTAGACAGCGCCACCGAAAAGGTTGTGGGTTGCCATGTCGTGGGCCCCGATGCGCCGGAGATGATCCAGATGGCCGCCATCGCCATGAAGATGGGTGTTACCAAGACCCAGTGGGACTCCACCTGCGCCGTCCACCCGACCCTGGCGGAGGAATTGGTGACGATGCGCGAGAAGCATGAGCCCATGGGCCTGGGTCAGGTGGCATGAGCGCAAGCCTCGCTTCGGCAGAATCCAGGGACCAGCTCGCAAGCTGGTGCGGCTGGGTGCTCGTCGGAGCGGCGAGCGTCATTCCCCTGCTGGGGTGGCTATTCCCCCGCGAATTTTGGATCGCGCCGACACTGGTCGGGCTCCTCTGCCTGCCGGCCGTGAGGCTGCAGGACGAGGATCGCCCGGTCGCGATCATCCTGTTCGCGGCGCTGATTTGGGCCGCTGTCTCGACGATGTGGAGCCCCTTCCATCCCACCAAGCCGGGGAACTCCACGATCCTGAAGCTTGCGTTCGAACTGCCGCTCTACGGCAGCGCGATCCTGGCGACCCGGAGAGCCGATCCGGTCCTCAGCCGACGCGCCTTGCACATCCTTGCGTGGGGCTGTGCGCTGTTCGGGCTGGTGTTCATCTTCGAGGCGATGACCCGAGGCGCGCTCTATAAGGCATTACTCGTCTTCTATGGCCCGATACGCCCCGATCTGGCGGAATCAAATATTGGCCACTCCACCTATGTTCTGGGCGTGATCTGGCCGATCGCCGCCTGCGGCGCGCGGCGTCAAGTGCGGCTGTGGTTGGCGCTGGCGATGTTCGTGGGTACCGGCTCGGCTGCGATCGCCTTTGGTTCGGATGCGCCGGTCCTGGGCTTGGTGTTGGCGCCTGTGACGGCGTTGATTGTCTGGCGATGGCCGAGCTGGGCCCCCAAATTTATCGCGGGCGCGGCCGCAGCGCTGATGCTGGGTATGCCTTTCGTGGTGTGGGCGGTCCGAAATTTCTTTGATTATACCGCGATCCAGAACGCATTGCCGCTGACCGACTCCATTCGTCTGGAGTATTGGAGCCACGCGATTGACTGGATCGTTCTGCGGCCACTGCGCGGCTGGGGCCTGGATGCGAGCCGCATGTTCGGACCAGGGATCGTGCTGCATCCCCACAACAATCCCCTCCAGATCTGGATGGAGCTTGGCCTGGTTGGCGCTGTCGCTGCGGCGGCGTTCTGGGTTGTCACCTTGAGGGGGCTTGTGCGGCAGGCCCCGAGCCTAGCGATGGCGGCAACAGCAGCTTGCGCCACGGTCTATCTGCTCTTCGGGGTCAATTTCGGCATCTGGCAGGAGTGGTGGCTAGGGCTGGGGGCGGTGGTCGCGATGCTGGCGGTCATGAATGCGCGGCCGGACCTGCATCAGCCCTAGAGATGCGCGACCATCGACCTTTCACCCGGTCTTGGCGTAGAAGGCGCAGTTTCGCGGCGAAGTAATATCGCCAGCCGCGGGCATGCGTGGAGTTGCAGCGATGAGTGAACAGTGGACCCCGGCATCATGGCGCTCGAAGCCGGCCAAGCATATGCCAGGCGACTACCCGGACCTTGCGGCTCTGACCAAGGTTGAGCAGACCCTGCGAGGAATGCCGCCGCTGGTGTTCGCCGGTGAAGCGCGCCGCCTGAAGAGCCTGTTGGCCGATGTCGCCGAAGGCCGCGCCTTCCTCCTGCAAGGCGGCGACTGCGCCGAGAGCTTCAAGGAATTTCACGCTGACAACATCCGCGATACGTTCCGTCTGATCCTGCAGATGGCCGTGGTGCTGACCTTCGCGGGCGGCAAGCCGGTTGTGAAGGTCGGCCGCATGGCTGGCCAGTTCGCAAAGCCGCGCTCGGCACCCACCGAGACGGTTGGGGGCGTGACGCTGCCGTCCTATCGGGGCGACATCATCAACGCCATGGAGTTCGATGCGCAGACCCGAACCCCAGACCCGCAGCGCCTAATCCAGGCCTACAGTCAGTCGGCCTCGACACTGAACCTGCTTCGAGCCTTCGCCACCGGCGGTTATGCGGACCTGCACAACATCCACAAGTGGACGCTCGGCTTTGTGAACGACAGCCCACAGGGTGCACGCTACCGTGAGCTTTCTGAAAAAATCTCGGAGTCTCTGACCTTTATGGAGGCCATTGGCGTCACGCCGGAGAGCCATCCAAGTCTTCACCAGGTCGAGTTTTTCACCAGTCACGAAGCCCTATTGCTGAACCTCGAAGAGGCGATGACGCGGATCGATAGCACCTCGGGCCAATGGTATGACACCTCGGCGCACCTTGTGTGGATCGGAGAGCGCACGCGCGACCTCGACGGGGCTCACGTCGAGTTCTTCAAGGGGATCAAGAACCCGATTGGCGTCAAGTGCGGCCCGACCCTGGAGCCAGACGACCTGCTGCGGCTTGCCGATGCGCTGAACCCGGCCAACGAGCCCGGGCGCCTGACACTCTATGGCCGCTTCGGATCCGACAAGATCGACAAGCGCCTACCGGCGCTGCTGCGCGCCACCAAGGCTGCAGGTAAGTCGGTGGTTTGGGCGATCGACCCGATGCATGGCAATACGCTGACAGCCAACAATGGCTACAAGACCCGGCCCTTCGATCGCATCCTGTCTGAGGTAAAAAGCTTTGTGGAGATCTGCAAAGCCGAAGGTGTGCACCCAGGCGGCGTCCACCTGGAGATGACCGGCCAGAACGTCACCGAATGCACGGGTGGCGCGCGGCAAGTCACAGAGGGTGACCTTGGAGACCGCTATCACACCCATTGCGACCCGCGCCTGAACGGTGAGCAAGCGTTGGAGCTTGCGTTCCTGGTGGCCGAAAAACTCAAGGAAGAACGCTTCGAGGCCGCCAAGCCGACGGGGGTGGGAAGCTAGATTTTTTCCGCCTTGCTGCGGATTGGGAAGATCATCAACCCACCTTCGCCTTCACCCGTTGTCTTGCCGCCTGTCGCGCGCCGAGCGCATCGACGATTGTGCCGACGGCGCCCAGGCCATAGGGTGGCATGTTGTTGTAAATATTCTCGTATTTTCCGGGTTCGATGACGTAAGTCTCGTGCCAGATGCCGACGTCGCCGTTCGATGCCACGGCTTTGTTGAAGGCCTGCCACGCCGGTAGGTGGGCGTGATCACGCGCTTTCGCATAGGCTTCCAGCGCCTCGAAGCTCTTCCAATACTGGGTGACGGTTACGTTTGGAAAGCTGAACTGGTTCTCAGCGTGCAGCAGGCCCAGCTCGGGCTGCTTGGCGAGCTCTATAAGCATCCTTGGCATGGCGGTCGCGACAGGCAGCCACTTCCAAATCTTCCAAGGCTTGTTCACCCGCATGCCGATCAGAAAGAGGACGAAGCCGCCGTCCATTTCCGCACAGACCCGCCGATCGATCGTCTTGACCATCCAATGCCCTCCAACCTGTGAAGATCATACCATTGAACGCCGCCCTTTGAATGTGCCTTCCGCGTCACGCTGGCGGCCCGCGTCTGCATACTGGCCAAGCTTCGGTTGCCGTGACGAGTTGGCGGCGCCAGTGTCTGCTCCTCTTTGAAAAGCAGGCTTTTCCATCATGGACCGTCCCACGGCCCGGGCGTCCTCCGTCGCGGCAGGGCGTTTGCGCCCCATCCGCACTGAACTGGCCGAACTGTTGAAGCTGTCCGGGCCGGTGGTGATTTCGCGACTGGGTATCATGGCGATGGGTCTTAGCGATGCCATCGTGGTCGGACGCTATTCGGCGACGCAGCTTGGCTATCACGCCCTCGGCTGGGCACCGACGAGTGTGATCGTGACCATGGCGATCGGGCTCTTGTCTGGCGTGCAGGTGATGACCGCGCGCGCGATTGGCGAGGGCCGGTTACACGATACCGGCGCAGTGCTGCGTCGCGGCTTAAGCTACAGCCTATGGATAGGTCTTATCTCCGCTGTAATCCTGGCCGTTGGCGGGCCTGCCTTCTTGCATGTCATCGGACTGGAGAAGGGCCTCGCCGATGGGGCGAGCCGCGTCCTGATGGTCTTCTGCCTTTCCCTGCCAAGCTATGCGATCAGCGTAAGCGCCAGCTTCTGGATGGAAGGTCTTTCACGTCCGGGACCTGGAGCCTGGGGGATGTGGATCGCCAACGCAGTCAACTTGGCCGTGGATCTGGTGCTGGTGCCAGGACACTTGGGTCTGCCTGCCCTAGGCGCTATGGGCGGGGCCTGGGCGACGACGGGGGCTCGCACATTCTTGGCGGTGTTCATGTTGATCTACATCGCCCTGATGCCGGAGGCGCGTGCGTTGGGTGTTTTCGACAAGCCCCAACGCGACCGTGCGGCTGAGGCTGAGCAGCGCCGGATCGGATTTGGCGCAGGGGCGTCGAACTTCTTCGAGGTCGCGGCCTTTTCGAGCATGAACATTATCGCAGGTTGGATCGGCGGCCTGGCGGTGGCGGCTTGGGCGATCGTGCTGAATGTTGCGGCCATCGTCTTCATGGTGCCGCTCGGCCTCTCCACCGGGGCCGCCGTTCGGGTCGGCGTGGCCTATGGCGCGCGCGAACCTACCGGTGTCCTTCGAGCGGGATTGATCGCCTTTTGCGTGACCGGGCTCTTCGGTGGCCTGGTGTCGTTTCTCGTCTGGCCAAATGCAGCGGTGATCTCCTCGGCCTATACGGGCAACCCTTTGACCTTGACCATGGCGATCCCAGCGCTCGCTCTTTCCGCACTCATGTACCTTCCAGACTCGCTGCAGGTGGTGACCGCCCAGGCGCTGCGCGCGCGCGGTGATGTCTGGTTGCCAACCGGCGCCCACCTGACGAGCTACATTGTGGTGATGATGCCGCTTGCCTGGTGGTTGGCGATACCCCGCGGCATGGGGATCATGGGCATGGTCTGGGCGGTGATTGTCGCCAGCCTGGTGTCGGCTGCGCTCTTGCTCGCGCGGTTCTGGATGCTGAGCCGGAGAGACTAACCGGCCCCGAGAATCCAGCCCTCTTCGCGTTCCGCATCGAGCACTGTGTCAGCGCCGACACCGTTCGGCGGCCCGAAGATCGCGCCCAGCTTGTTTGCCTCATCGAGCTTGGCGAAGTGCTCAGCCGTGACGCGGACCTGGGTCAGGTCTTTCACTTCGCCCGCAACCGGCGAGCCTTTCAGCAAAGACGGGTAGACCTCCGCGAACACGACGTCGACGCCAGCAAGGTCGGCCTCGGTGACGCCTTTGAAACCGGTCTCGAACGGCCAGACCTTGGCGGCATCGCCTCGCGCGTCCTTAAGGCGTCGAACCACGGGAATGCCCATGATCGCCTGGCCACCGACAGAGCCGTTGTAATAGGTCTTCCAGATCGATGCTGCGCCCTTTGCTGCCAGGTCGGCGTGTCGGAATTCGGGAATGTCACCAGCCTCATGAGCCCGCGACTTCGTTGCGGCCAGCGTCGTCTGGACGTCCTTTGGCGGTGCGCCCCAGAACGGGAAAGGCCCGTCGGTCAGCAGCCGGTTGAGCTGGGCGGCCACGTTGAAGCGGTTGTTGACGTTGGTGGGCTTATCAACAACCCGCTTGCCGAGTTCGTCCCAGGCCGCCCGCCATGGCTGGCCCTTCAGCTTCAGCGCCTCAGCAAATCCGCGCGGGAAGCCGAGTGGGAAATCAAAACCCACCAGGGCCCGCTCCGAACGCTTCTTGAAGTCGCCCAGAATCGTGTTCAGCCGCAGCTCGGCGGCCGACCGGGTCGCTTCGTTGAAGCTTTCGAAGGTCAGCCGAAAACGCACGTCGCGCTTCAGCACGCCGATCCAGATAGAGTCTGCCCCTGTGGTCGGCTTGGACGCAGCGCTCCAGTCGACGATCACATAGGCGCTGAATAGGCGCGGCACGGCAGGCTCCGAGAAGTCATCGAAAGATTGGAACGACGCAGGGTTCTAACCCTTCGACCGTGACGAACCAATGGCAGGTTAGGTGAGCTTCACCAGCATCTTTCCGAGGTTCTCGCCTTTGAAGAGGCCGATGAAGGCGTCGGGCGCATTTTCGAGACCTTCGAAGACTGTTTCCTTCCAGCTCACTTTGCCCTCGGCGACCCAATTTGAAAGGTCCGCGATATAGGCCGGCATCATCGCGAAGTGGTGGGAAACGATGAACCCTTCCATTCGAATGTTCTTACCGATGAGCTGGGCGAGATTAGACGGCCCTGGCTCCGGTGCTGTGGCGTTGTAGATCGAGATCATTCCGCAAATCGCGAAGCGGGCGAACATCTTGGCGGAATTGAGCGCGGCTTCCAGGTGTGCGCCGCCAACGTTGTCGAAGTAGACATCGATGCCATCGGGTGCGACGCGCGATAGAGCTGCGTTGAGGTCTTTTTCGGCCTTATAGTCGATCACGTGATCGACGCCGACGGACTTGAGCCAGGCAACCTTTTCGGCGCCGCCCGCCGAGCCGATGACGGTGTGGCCCTTGGCCTTGGCGATCTGGCAAACCATCGCGCCGACCGCGCCTGCTGCGCCAGAGACGAACACCACGTCGCCGTCCTTCAGCGCGGCAACCTTCAAGAGACCGGCATAGGCGGTCAGGCCAGGCATGCCCGCCGCACCGAGGAACGCCTGCAGGGGTAGGGCGCCTGGATTGAGTTTCTGGAGGGAGGCGGCGGGTGCGTTGAAGGCCTCGCGCCAGCCAAAGCCTGACTGCACCAGATCGCCTACCTTCAGCGTCGGATCGTTGGAGGCTGTGACCTCGCCAATCGCACCGCCGTCCATCGCCCGGCCGAGTTGGAAGGGGGGAGCGTAACTTTTCACGTCGTTCATGCGGCCGCGCATGTAGGGATCGACCGTCATCCAGAGGTTCTTGACCTGAACCTCGCCGGGCTCCGGCGCAGCTAACTCCACCGTGGTCAGTTCGAAGTTGTCGTGGGTCGGCAAGCCCGAAGGGCGGCTCTTCAGACGAATCTCGCGCGACGTAGTCATGGCTTTCCGGCTCCCGCAGGCCCTGGCGACCTGTTCAAACACTTGTTTAGCTCGACCGGGCAGGTGGCGTCGAGGGCTATGACCTGATAGGCGGCGGGCCCTAATCGGAGCTTTTCAATGGCTGAGTCCCTGCGGGGTGGCGTGATCGGCGCAGGCGTGTTCGGCGGCTATCACGCGAACCAGTATGCCAAACTGCCAGGCGTTCAGTTGTCGGCTGTGCTCGATGCCCAGCCCGACAGGGCCGCGGCCGTCGCCATGCCCTTGGGCGGACGCGGCTTCAGTGACATGGCTGCGTTCCTGGAGGCCGTCGACGTTGTCACCGTGGCCTCGCCAGCGACCTTCCATGCTGAACATGCGCTGGCCGCCCTGGCGGCCGGTAAGAGCGTCTACATCGAAAAGCCCATCGCCGCGTCCATCGCCGATGGTGAGCAGGTGCGAGCCACAGCGGCGGCCAAGGGTTTGATCGTCGCGTGTGGCCATCAGGAACGGGTTGTCTTCAAGGCCATGGGCCTCCTCGACATCCCAGAACAGCCGCGGTTGCTGGAAGCCCTGCGACACGGCCCGCCGTCCGAACGCAGCCGTGACGTTTCGGCTGTACTTGACCTGATGATCCACGACATCGACCTGGCGCTTGCGATCTCGTCTGCCGATCCTGTGACGGCGGAAGGCGAAGGACATCTAAGCGAGGACGGCGTTTGGGACGTGGCTAGGGCCGAAGTCAGTTTCGAAGGTGGATTTACAGCTCTCTTCGACGTTTCGCGTCAGGCCCCCGAGCGCAGGAGAACGATGCGGGTGGTCTATCCCTCCGGAGAGGTCGTGATCGATTTCATGGCGCGGACTTTCCGCAACACGACACCCTTCCAGCTCAACGCGAATTTCGCCGATACATCGGCTGGCAAGGATCCTTTGGGGGCCAGCGTTGCGGGCTTCCTGGCGGCGGTGCGAGGGGAGGCTCTAAGGCCCATCGTGACGGCGGAAGAGGCGATCCGAGCGCTTGACCTTGGGTTAGCCATCGACCAGGCGCTAAAAGATCCCAACTAGGTGGCCTAGGGCGGTGGACCCGGAACGAGTCCACCGCCCCGGCCGTATCAGAAGAACTTGTGTTGGAATTCGATGCCGAAAGTGCGCGGCGGCGTGATCGAGTAGCTCTTGAAAATACCCTGATTGACCAGCGTCGTCGCCAACGTCGTCGGGTTCGTGATCGTGCCCGCATAGCGGGCGCCTTGGGCTCCGGCGTCGAAGCCGAGGCTGCTGGTTATGTTCTTGGCGAAGGCGATGAGCCGATCACGGCTGTTCTTCGACGTCCAGGTCAGGCGGGCGTCCCATTGATCCCAATCGGGTGCCTTGTTGTAGCTGCGGGTGAACAGGGTGCCATACTGAACGTCGCGGTAGACGTAGCTGAGTGAGCCCACCAGGTCGCCGCCTTGGACTTCACGCCAGGTGTAGTTGGCGTTGATCGCCAACTTGTTTTCAGGCGCATTGGGTAAACGTTGCCCGGCTAGGCTCTGGGTCCTTTGCACTAGTCCCGTCCATGGATCGCATGGAAAGTCACCCACCACTGCCGCGGCGCAAGCCTTCGCCGCCCCGATCGGCTTGGCCCCCGGCTGGATCGCAGATGGGTCGGCCAGATCTTGGGCCACGCCGCTCTGGATTCGCGTCGGATTGAAGGAATAGCTGACCAGTATCTGCAGGTTTTCGATCGGCGGCAGCCAGGTCACTTCAGCCTCAATACCCTGGGAGACCGATTTCGGAACGTTGTAGAAGTTGGTCGATGCCATGCCCGAGGGGCTAATCACACCGATTGGAATCTGCAGGTTCGTATAGGCGTAATAAAAGGCGGCAAGGTTGGTCTGCAGCGTCCGACCGAAGTCTTTTTTCAGGCCGATTTCGTAGGAATCCACCGTTTCCTTCTCCGCAAGCGCGTTCGGCGCCAGGAACGTAAAGATGCCAACGTAGAAACCACCTGACCGATAACCGCGGCTATACTTCGCGTAGGCGTTGGTTTCGCTGTCAGGCTGCCATTCGACGCCGAGTGTGCCGGTTGAGGCCTGCCAGCTTGCGTCGTAGCTGCGTGAGGCTAGGCCAGTTGTGGGGCTGACGGTGACCGGGGTTGTGATGCCGGGAGCCAAGGGGGTGCCGGCCGGCGGGTTGGAGACTGCGAAGATTGTGATGTCAGTCGCCGGGGGACCTGCCGCGCCATAGAGCTCGGCGGGGCCAATACCGCACGTCGGCGTTGCCCAGCATAAAATCCGCACCGCTTCCGAACCCGATTTCTGATCGTGCGAATAACGCAGACCAGCTGTCAGCTTCCACGCTTGCGTCATCTTCCAGTCGATCTGACCGTAGCCGGCATAGGAGGTTGACTGCGATTGCGGTTGGTTGTCGTACCGATGGAAGCCTTTTTCCGGGGCGCAGACTCCGCTGGTGGCCCCGCAGAACGCGGTCGGATAGGCGAAGGGGCCATTCCACTGCGGCTGCATAATCAATTCGGTGTTCACCGGTTGGCGGACATGCTGATTGAAGTAGTAGATACCTGCGACATACTGCAAAGGGCTGTCCCAGGTGGACACGATGTTGATTTCGTGGCTCCAGAATCTGTTGAATTCGCGATACTGGAACGTTTCCTGCGGTAGTACACGAAGGCCGGAGCCAAGGTTAAAGGCCAGGATCGGGGCGTCGGCGCTGTTGGCGACTGTGCCCCCGGCGCCTGAGGTCTCGCCGTTCAGCTGGTAGTGATAGTTCACGCCCCCGGTGAGGTAGCGAATATCAAAATCCTTGGCATGCCAGGTGAGGTGGATCGCCTCGGTATTGTAGAGCGGCAGGTTCACTGTGTACGGGTTTAAGCGGGCAACCGTGCGAGCTGCGCTCTTCGACATGCCGTTCGGATCGTAAGATGGGTTCGTGCAGCCCATGGGTGAGGCGTTCACAACATTGGTCACGCCCGCGGCCGGGTTACAGCCGTATCCAGGGTTAATTTGGATGCCGCTCGAAGCGTACTCGTAGTTCGGATAGGGGCCGTTGGTCCAGTAGTCCGCCTGGGCGCCGGGGCCTCCGGCACCGTTATGCCAGACACCCATGCCGTACTTGGCCCAGAAGTCCAGTTTGTCGCCCAGGAACTTGCCCTGCAGCTGGCCCTCACCGAACCACTCATTGATCACGCCACCCAGGCTTGGCCCGCCGGGGATAACGTTTTTGACCCAGCCTTCAGACTGTCGATCCCAGTCGCCGGCCAGGCGGAACTGCATGCCGGGGATGATGAAAGGGCCGCTGACTGCGGCCTCGACTGTGGCGTGGTCGTAGTTGGCGTAACTGCCCCTCACCTCGGCGAACCAGTCTTCAGTCGGCAGCTTGGAGACTTCGTTGATGGCACCGCCGATAGCGTTGCGCCCGTAGAGGGTCCCCTGTGGACCACGGAGAATCTCAACGCGATCGAGGAACAGGGTCGAGCGGCCAGCCTGCACGGCGAACGTCTCGTAGATCCCGTCGTTATAGTTCGCCACCGAGGAATCGGCAGTTAGAACGTTGGTGAGACGCCCAACGCCCCGAAGAGAGATGCGGTCCGTTGATGAATTGTACGAAAGGCCCGGCGTGAAGTTCGTCATGTCCTGGATCGAGTTGATCCCGACGATTTCGCGCTTGTTGGCGGTGAAGGCCGAAACGGCGATCGGCACGTCCTGCAGTCTCTGCTCGCGCTTTTCTGCGGTAACGACAAGTTCTTCAATTGTATTGGCGGATACCGCAGCCGAGGTCGGTCGCGTCTGGGCGTGCGCATTGACTGTAAACGCGCCAGCGACCAAGGCGGTGCCGACCATCAAATGGGTTTTGAATAACAAAGTTTTGCCCTCCCACTTTAATCCCTAGATGCACCAAGGGATTGGTTTTTATAATTTTCTAGCCTGGGGAGGGGCGTCGACGGATGAATTGATCGTGTGCTGACAAAAAAACGGGACGAGAGAGACGGCTAACACATCGGTTGAAAGAAAAAAACCCCGTTTGTGACGTTCGCGAAATGTGATCTGCAAACCCTTCGGGATTTTCGCGGTCTGGAATGACATCGGGTTTAGCGATAATCCTTTCGGCTCGATTTGGAGACCATGGAATGGCTGCTAGCGCCTATGACTACGAGTTCAAGACCATCGACGGCGCGCCGCTGCGGCTGACCAGCTTCAAGGACAAGGTTGTGCTGGTGGTCAATACAGCCTCAGCCTGTGGCCTTACTCCGCAGTATGACGGTCTGGAAAAGCTTTACAGCGACTACAAGGACAAGGGCCTGGTCGTGCTGGGCGTTCCCTGCAACCAGTTCGCTGGCCAGGAGCCGGGGACGGAAGCGGAGATCAAGACCTTCTGCGAGACACGCTTCAATGTCGACTTCCCGTTGACGGCCAAGACTGAAGTGAAGGGCGAGGGGGCCCACCCTTTCTATAAATGGGCCGAGGGCGTGCTGGGCGAGCCGGCGGTGCCTGTCTGGAACTTCCACAAGGTTCTGATCGGCAAGGACGGCCAGGCGCTCCAGGCCTTCGGTCCGCGCACCGAACCAGAGGCGCCAGAGATTATCGCCGCCATCGAGAACGCCCTTTAGCTATCGATTGACGTCGACGACGATGCGTCCGCGGACCTTGCCCTCGACGATCTCCGCCCCCAGACGGGGCAGGTCGCCCATGGCTGCGGCACCGGTCATGGCGTCGAGCTTGCCGATATCAAGATCGCGGGCGAGCCGGGCCCAGGCCTCGATGCGGTCAGCCTTGGGGCGCATCACGCTGTCGATGCCAGCCAGGGTCACCCCGCGCAGAATGAAGGGCGCCACGGAGGCTGGAAGGTCCATCCCCTGGGCCAGGCCGCAGGCGGTGACCGCGCCGCCGTAGCGGGTTTGGCCGAGGACATTGGCCAGGGTGTGACTCCCCACCGCGTCCACCGCACCGGCCCACCGCTCACGACCCAGCGGGCGGCCGGGCGCGGCCAGGTCAGCCGCCTCGATCACCTCGGCGGCGCCCAGATCCTGCAGATAGCCGCTCTCGCTCGCCTTGCGGCGCGAGGAGGCCACGACCCGGTAGCCCAGCCTGGACAGCAGCGCGATCGCGACGCTGCCAACGCCACCGGCTGCACCGGTGACCAGCACCTCGCCCTTGTCCGGCGTGACGCCCTGGCGCTCCAGCCCGATCACGCAGAGCATGGCCGTATAGCCGGCGGTGCCGATCGCCATGGCCTGCGACGTCGATACGGCGTCCGGCAGCTTGACGAGCCAGTCGCCCTTGACCCGGGCCTTTTGAGCATAGCCCCCGTGATGGGTTTCACCCACACCCCACCCGTTCAGCACCACCCGGTCGCCCGGTTGGAAGTCGGTGTGGGCGGAGCTTTCCACAACGCCGGCGAAATCGATTCCGGGGATCAGCGGCCAGACCCGCACGACCGGTGCCTTGCCGGAGAGCGCCAGGCCGTCCTTGAAGTTCACCGTCGAGAAATCGACCCGTACGACGACATCGCCGTCCATCAGGTCGTCCAGAGTTAAAGTCTCGAAACAGGCTTCCTGGCCCGTCTCGGTTTTTGCCAGCCGCAGGGCACGGAAGTTATCGCTCATCGCTCAGGATCCCACGCGTTCGCCGCGCTTGCCACGCACCGCCAAGTCCACGGCCAACAGCCGGTTCTGGCCTTCCATGCGAAGGTCGACGCCAGGCATGTTCATCATCGCCACATAGTCCCCCAGGGTATCCTCCACGGCCACGCTGAAGCCTTGCGCGTCCTGCGCCTTGTTCATCTGGATCTTGCCCATACGCAACACCTCCGGGCTGTTCTGCGCCACCCGCGCGGCCCAGGCCATGGTCTCATGCTCAAGTTCAGATTTGGGAAGCACCCGGTTCACAAGCCCGTATTGAGCGGCCTCGGCCGCAGAGATGAAACGGCTCTCGAAGATCAGTTCCTTGGCACGCCTGATGCCAATATCCCAGGGGATCGACATATATTCCACCATGCCGGCTAGGAATTCGGCGTCTTCGGCGGCGAACACGACGTCCATCGCTGCGGCCAGCATCCAGCCGGCGTAAATGCAGTAGCCCTCGACCATGGCCAGCGTAGGCTTGGGGAAGTTGCGCCACTTCAACAGCAGGTCGAGATTATATTTCTTGAACTGGTCGTAGGTCTGGATGCCGGGCTTTGCACCCAGCGCCGCGCGATATTCCAAACCCTCCTCGGTGCCGAGGTCATGGCCGGTCGAAAAGACCCCGCCCGAGCCCCGGATGACCACGACTTTCACGCCGTCGTCGGCCCTCGCCAGGTCGAAAGCTTGGTCAATTTCGTCCAGCATCCGGTAGCTCTGGGCGTTCCGGTAGGCGGGCCGATTGAGCGTAATCAATCCGATGCCGTCCTGAACGGTGTAGACGATATCGTGAAATGTCACCGCGGCGTTCCTTCTGTGCTGCTGTCACGATTATAGGCAGGCTAAGCGTCTGTGGCGAAGGGCAAGCGATGCACAATTCGGCTGAGATCGTTGCGAACTCTTTGGAGGTTCTGGCTGAACGGGTCGGCGATCCGACGCCGCAGGTCTATGCGCGCCTCTTTGCGGCTTATCCGGAGATGGAGACTTTGTTCGTGCGTGACACGACCGGTGCCGTGCGCGGCGAGATGTTGGCTGTTGCGTTCCAGTGTCTCCTCGACCTTGGTTCCGTCGGCTCCTATGCGCCTCACCTGATCTCTACTGAACGGATCAATCATGAGGGCGTAGGCGTGCCTTACGAGGTGTTTGGCCGCTTCTTTCCAATCCTTTTGGAGACGTGCCGCGACCTGATGGGTGAGGCCTGGACGCTTGAGGTGGACGCAGCTTGGACTGATCTTCTGGGGCGGATCGCCGTCCTGACGCCTGTCTGAGCCCGCCGCTCACGAAAAGCCGCGCCCTCGATAGCGCGCCCCCTTTGATCACCGCTGGACTGTGGCCCAATTTCGCAACGCGCCTTCGTCTCGTGTTGGACGAGGGGGTCTTCCCCACGCTGCGCCGCACGCTTAAGGAAGAGCCCCTCAACCTGGGAGGCGTTTTCCGATGCACCGCAATCCGGACGGAAGCTGGGACAAGACACGGCTTCCGAGCCGTCATGTGACGGAGGGGCCCTCGCGCGCGCCGCACCGGTCCTACTACTACGCCATGGGCCTAGGTAGCCGCGAAATCGCCCAGCCCTTCGTCGGTGTTGCGTCGTGCTGGAACGAAGCGGCGCCCTGCAACACCGCCCTCATGCGCCAGGCCCACGCGGTCTCTGAGGGCGTCAAGGCGGCTGGAGCGACACCGCGCGAGTTCTGCACGATCACCGTCACCGATGGTATCGCGATGGGCCACGAGGGCATGCGCTCCTCGCTGGTCAGTCGCGACCTGATCGCTGACTCGGTCGAACTGACCATGCGCGGCCACGCCTACGATGCGTTGGTGGGCATCGCCGGCTGCGACAAGTCCCTGCCAGGCATGATGATGGCGATGCTCAGGCTCAATGTGCCGTCAGTCTTCCTTTACGGGGGCTCGATTCTGCCAGGCTCCTGGCAGGGTCGCGATGTCACAGTGGTCGATGTCTTTGAGGGCGTGGGCATGCACTCCGCAGGACGCTTAAGCCTGGAGGACCTGTGCAGCCTGGAGCAAGTCGCCTGTCCCTCGGACGGAGCCTGCGGCGGCCAATTCACCGCCAACACCATGGCTTGTGTCTCGGAGGCCATCGGCCTGGCCTTGCCGCTCTCGTCAGCCCTTCCAGCGCCTTATCTCAGCCGCGACGCCTATGCGGTGGCCTCGGGCGAGGCCGTTGTGCGGCTGATCTCGACGGGCCTACGGCCGCGCGACATCGTCACGCGGAAATCGTTTGAGAACGCCGCCGCCGTGGTTGCGGCCACCGGAGGATCAACCAACGGCGGCCTGCACTTGCCCGCCATGGCCCATGAATGTGGGATCAGCTTTACGCTTCGCGATTTCGCGGAGATCGCCGCGCGCACGCCACATATCGCTGACCTGAAGCCCGGTGGCCGCTTCGTGGCCAAAGACATGGGCGAGGCGGGCGGCATGCCCATGTTGCTCAAGACCCTTCTGGAGGGCGGCTACATCCACGGCGACTGCATGACCGTGACCGGCAAGACGATCGCCGAGAACATCAAAGATGTGCTCTGGCGCGATGATCAGGACGTGATCCGAACCGTGAACAATCCACTCTCACCGACCGGCGGTGTCGTCGGCCTCTGGGGCTCGCTGGCTCCGGACGGCGCCATCGTCAAGGTGGCCGGCATGACCTCGCACCGTTCGCACCGCGGTCCAGCGCGCTGCTTCGACGGCGAGCAAGCCTGCTTTGATGCCGTTGAGGCCGGCGCTTACGAAGACGGCGATGTTTTGGTGATCCGGTATGAAGGCGCGCGCGGTGGTCCCGGCATGCGCGAGATGCTTTCCACCACAGCAGCGCTTTCCGGCCAGGGCCGTGGCGACAAAGTGGCCCTGATCACCGACGGCCGCTTCTCAGGCGGGACCCGTGGGCTCTGCGTCGGCCATATCGGCCCCGAGGCGCAGCTTGGTGGTCCCATCGCGCTCATCAAGGACGGCGACATCATCCATATTGATGCCGACGCTGGGATCATTGACCTGGAAGTCGACCCCATCGAGTTGGAAAACCGTCGACGTCATTGGGCCCCGCATCAGACAAACTACGGTTCCGGCGCGCTCTGGAAGTACGCCCAAATCGTTGGGCCCGCCCACGAAGGCGCCGTCACGCATCCCGGCATGGCTGGCGAACGGCACGTCTACGCAGATATCTGATGCGTACGCTGGGCCTGATCGGCGGCATGAGCGCGGAAAGCACGAGCGTCTACTATCAGACGATCAATCGGCTGGTCCGCGAACGGTTGGGTGGTCTTCACTCCGCAGAGTTGGTGTTGTGGTCGCTGGACTTTGCACCACTCGCCGAGCTTCAGTCGAAGGACGATTGGGACGCAACGGCGTTGATTCTCGTCGATGCCGCACGACGCCTCGAAAGCGCTGGAGCTCAAGCGATCCTGATCTGCGCAAACACCATGCACCTGAACGCGCCACAGGTGCAGCAGGCCGTGGCTGCGCCCTTAATCCACATTGGCGACGCGACGGCCCAGGCCTTAAAGGCGAGAGGCGTGACCAAACCCCTGTTACTGGGCACCCGGTTCACGATGGAAAAGCCGTTCTACGCCGCGCGCCTGCAAGCCGCGGGATTGAGCGTGTTGACGCCCAAACAGGCTGATCGCGATCGCCTACACGCCATCATCTATGATGAGTTGGTGGTGGGCGTCGTCTCAGAGGCATCAAGGGCGGTGGTCGTGGAGATGATCGAGCAAGGGCGCAAGGCCGGAGCTGACGGGGTTATTTTCGGCTGTACGGAGATCGGGCTTTTGCTGGACCCCGCCACGATGTTGCTCCCAACGGTCGACACCGCGATCGCCCACTGCGAGGCCGCCGTCGACTTCGCGTTGGGTTAGCCTGCGGCTGCTCACATGGCGGCTGCGTTATCCTGGTTGTCCTCAGTGTCCTCATCTTCGTCGTTGTCAAAAAGGTAGAGCGGCGGCTCACGAGCCGGATTGGCGTCTACGATGGGGGCAACAACAGGGGCAGCGACGGGGTCTGGTGCGCTGCGTTTCCGCGCGATCGGCCGGCGTAACAGGGCCTCAATGCGAGCCAGCCAGCGGTTGGCTTCAGCGATAGCGTCGGCGGGCGGAAGTTCGTCGCGCCGCTCTTGGTCCTGCACCAGCCAAAGATCGAGGATGAAATCTGGCTGACTCGGATCATCGAATACCAGTCGAAGGGCCACACGCTCTGCGGCATCAAAGGCGTCGAGCGCGCGACGGGCTTCTCCACGCTGAACCCGACCAGCGACGACACCGTCGATGATCACCTCGGCGCTCATCAGTTCGTCGAGCGCATACAGATAGCCCCAGGCGCCGTCGTCCCAGACCACAGCCAACTGATTGCGCGTGAAGTTGAAGCCGATGCCTTTTCCGCGACCCAGCGCCACGAGATATCCGTGGACATCGCCTCGCAGGACGGCCTTCAGGCCCCGGCGAATGCGACGGCTTTCGGTCATGCGCCAACGGACCACGCCGGCCAACACCGTGACCGCCACCCCCGCGAGGCTGAGCAAAACCAGTAAACGGGCGACTTCGTCCATCCGCTGATTTTACCCCCGTCTCCTGAGTCTCCCCAAACAAGGTTCTCAAAGGTCCAGTTGAATGACGAAAGGCACATGATCTGATGGCTTTTCCCAGCTGCGCACCTCGCGGTGGATGCTGACGCCCGAAAGCACGTCGGCGGCCTGAGGTGAGAGCAGGGCATGGTCGATGCGGATGCCATTGTTCCGTTGCCAGGCACCGACCTGATAGTCCCAGAACGTGTAGGCCTCGGGCGCTCCATCGCCGGCCAGGTAGGCATCCGTGAAGCCTAGGTACTTCAATGCGCGGAAGGCCTGGCGCGTCTCGGGGCGAAAGAGGGCGTCACCCTCCCAATTGGCGGGGAACGCGGCGTCCCGGGCCTCGGGGATGACATTGTAATCGCCGGTTAGCACCAGCGGCTCTTCCAGCGCCAGCAGGTCACGGGCATGGCGGGTCAGGCGATCCATCCAGCGAAGCTTGTAGGGATACTTGTCTGTGTCCACCGGATTGCCGTTCGGAAGGTAAATCGAGGCGACGCGTACCGGCGTTGGTCCAGAGATTATGGCCTCAAGGTAGCGCGCCTGTTCGTCTTCGCCAGGGTCGGGTAGGCCGCGGCGAACATCCTCCATCGGGCTCTTCGAAAGCAGAGCTACGCCGTTGTAGGTCTTCTGGCCGTGGACGACGACGTTGTAGCCTAGGCGCTCAAAGGCATCGTTGGGGAACTTCTCGTCGATGCATTTGATTTCCTGCAGGCAGGCGACGTCCGGCTGCGCCGCTTCAAACCACTTCAGCACTGTCTCCAAGCGCGCGTTGACCGAGTTCACGTTCCAGGTGGCGATGCGCATCGAGAGAATCCCAAATAAATCCTGTGAGCAGAGGTCTTACTTGGTCGCCGGCTATTTGGTGAGTGCCCGTGGCAAAGCAGCACCCTTTTCTCAGGTCCCGTTGAGCGCCTTGCCATCCGGAGCCAACTTC
This sequence comes from uncultured Alphaproteobacteria bacterium, assembly GCA_903860975.1. Classification (GTDB taxonomy): domain Bacteria; phylum Pseudomonadota; class Alphaproteobacteria; order Caulobacterales; family Caulobacteraceae; genus Phenylobacterium. Next base: position 59,401 of record CAIOSI010000035.1, on the reverse strand, counting down.
GCCTTGTGATCTTCCCCCGAATTCGTGGAGGGGGTTGCGCTCCAGGATGCTCGGCCTCAGGCGGGCTTTATAGGCCGGGGGGCTACTCAGATGGAGAAGCTGACGCCGCATCCGCAGCTGGATTTGGCATTGGGGTTGCGAATTTTGAACTCAGCTCCGGCCAACTCGTCGACAAAATCGATCTCTGAGCCCTTCAGAAGGACCAGGGACATCTCGTCGACCAGGGCTGCGGCGCCGTCACGCTCAATCCGAAGGTCGTCAGGCTGGGCGTCTTCGACCAGATCGAACTGGTACTGGAAACCGGAACAGCCACCGCCTTCCACGGCCACGCGCAACATAACCCTCTTTCCTTCGGCCTTACCGATGGCGTGGATGCGCTGCGCGGCCGAAGGGCTGAGGGTCAGAGTGCTTGAGGTCATCACGGTTAGACGAATGAAACGTCTACTCTATATGAGGGCGTCCGCGGTTTCGACCAAGCCCTGGGACGCATATACCGCTGGATAGATGGATTTCATGATCCCAACCAAGGCTCCCTATGCAGAAGACGCCTCGAAATCACGGGGTCGGAAGGTCGCCGAGGCCGAGAGCCTGACGCGCACCCCCTTTGCGCGTGACCGCGACCGGATCATTCATTGCTCGGCCTTCCGCAGGTTGAAAGAGAAGACCCAGGTCTTCGTGGCTCACGAGGGCGACCACTTCCGCACCCGGCTGACCCATTCGCTCGAGGTTGCCCAGATCGCCCGGTCGCTGGCGACGGCTTTGGGCCTAGACGCCGATCTCGCCGAGACCATCGCCTTGGCCCACGACCTCGGCCATCCGCCGTTCGGGCATGCGGGCGAAGATGAGCTGCAGATCCAAATGCAGGCATTTGGTGGGTTCGATCATAACGTTCAGACCTTCCGGGTCGTCACGAAGCTGGAGCGCCGCTATCCGCGTTTCGAGGGCTTGAACCTGACTTGGGAAACCCTTGAAGGCATTATCAAGCACAACGGTCCGGTGACCGATAAGCTAGAACGCCCATCGTGGAGCGCGATTGCCGAGTTCGACGTCGAATATGGCCTGCGGCTTGATGGCTGGGCCTCAGCAGAAGCCCAGGTCGCCGCCCTGGCCGACGATATCGCCTACAATAATCACGACGTGGATGACGGGGTGCAAGCGGGCCTTTTCCAGCTCGACGAGCTGCGCGATATCCCGCTGATCGGCCCACATGTGGTGAGCGCTGTGGCTGATTATCCGGGTTGCGATGTCGGCATTCTACGGCTCGAAGCCGTCCGCCGGATGATAGGCGCCATGGCCGACGATGTTCTGACCGAAACGCGGCGGCGCGCTTTGGCCGACAATGTCGGCTCCCCCGAGGACGTTCGAGTGCTTGACCACGCCCTCGTGGCTTTTTCGCGGGCGATGGTGGAAGATCTTTCGGCACTGCGCGCTTTTCTCATGGAGCGGATGTACCGGCACTGGAAGGTCAACCGCACGCGTAGTCAGGCCCGGCGGATGCTGGCCGAGATGTTCGTACTGTTCATGGGCGAGCCGGACGTGTTGCCGGCCGAATGGTATGCCCGGACCCAAGGTCGCGACCAAGCTGGCTGCGCCAGGGTGGTCTGCGATTACATCGCGGGCATGACCGATCGCTACGCCATCGAAGAGCATCGAAAGCTCTTCCACTTGGATTCACTGCACTAGGCCGGGTCAGAGATACGACGGAAGCTCGCCGTAAAATTTCTCGACCCCAATGGTAAGCGCGCTGACCATCTCGCGCTCAGCCTGCGTCGTGTAGGGGTTCCAGATGTCGAAGATCAGAACCGCGCGGGTGTAATCGCTATTGTTCCACGCTTCGTGCTCGATGGTGTCGTCAAAGACAAAGGCCTTGCCCGGCTCCCACTGACGCGTTTCAGCGCCCACGCGGAACCCGCAGTTCGGAGGGACGATCAACGGCAGATGACAAAGCAGACGCGCATTGTTGACCCCGGTATGGGGCGGAATGCGGGTCCTGGGCTCAAGGATCGAGAAGACCGCCGTCGGCGCGGAACCTGGCAGTTCACATTTGGGCCAGCACGATAAGGCCGCCACCGTTCGCGGACAGCGAGCCATGTTCTCGGAGATCCCTTCGCCGGCCTTCCATAGGTAGTAGACGCCCCAACTGCGGGAGTTGTTGAGCGCTCGCCATTTTTCGTCTGGCGTCGCTTGGGTGGAAACATAGGGCTCCAGCGCCGAGGGACCCTCGGCAAGCACATTGATTAGCTCCGCACGGATGTCGTCGGTGGCGGCCTCGATTTGGTCGAGCCAGGGGAAGTCCGCGCGCTCATAGAACTCGATAGCCGGCAATTCGGGCACATAGATAAAGGTCGGTTGCGGTCGGAACACGCGCCGCTTCTGCAGAAACGTCGCCAGCGACTTGTCAAACCGGCTCAGCGACTCGTTCGGGTGCTGCGCACGTACGTCGCTGAGCTGGGTCTCCAGAAAGGCTGAAAGCGCCTGGCCGTTAGCGTCGACCACGGCCCTGGCGTGATCGAAGATCTGCCGCGTGTCGGGTGGTAGCTGAACATTTGGTGGCAACATCGACAGCGCCTTTCGGTAAGTCGCTGCGGCAGCCTTAGTGTTGCTGAGACGCTCATGAAGCGCACCTGCCTGCAGTAGAGCCCGCATATTGGTGGGCTCCAGCGCGAGCGCCTTGTTGAGCGCAAATAGCTCTTCGTCGCTTCGACCCAGGTTCCGGAAGGCCGTCGATAAGTTTAGCCATAGAGACGAGGACTCCGGCTCAGCCTTCACCGCCTGCTCGAGAACAAGTAAGGCGCCGGTCGCGTCGCCGCTGAGCAACTTTCGCTTGCCAATTTCGTTTAGGACAAGCGGATGCTCCGGCGCTTCCGCCTCGGCTTGCCGGAGCAATCGTTCGGCATCCAGCTGGCGACCACTCTCAAGGGCTGCTGTGGCCGCGCCCACCAGCTCGCGCACACGTTTGTCCTGGTTCGCGAGCATTCAAATGGGCCCTGGGTGTCGGTAAATGACGGCTCGTCGCGATACGCGAGATCACGGCCGATGCCGACGGATCTTCCTATAAGAATCATATTTCAGCGAGGTCTTTCGGCGCGTCCTGACTCGTTCATCGGCCGATATGTTGTTGCGGCCGCACATTGGACTCGGTGTCCGCCCACAGAAAAAGGGTGGCCAAGGCGGGGCGACGACTGTCCGCTCGGTTAGACTGACGCCTCCAGCGCGCGATTCGCGTCTTCGGCGCGCCACTGCGGGAGCCTTCGATGCCTGACCAAGAGCGCGGCGCCTACACGCCTCCGACCGACACCCCGCTAACATTTGATGCGCGTCAGCCGGTGCGCGGCGACCGGCCGATGCCGTTCACGCTGATCACTTCTGTTCTGGTCCTGTTGGGCTTGGCCGCGGCGATCGTGGTTTTCTACCGTTCAGGCGTGCGTCACGCCGGCCAACCGCCGCAGACGGTCGGCGCAGCGGTGGCCGGCATGAAAGCCCCGCCACCGGCCGAGGCGCAACCGCAGGACCCGGCGGCCGGCCTGCAAATTTACAAAACCGAAGGCGGTAAGGCCGTCGTCGCTGGCGCGCCGCAATTTATGCCACCGCCGGAGCAGCCGCAGGCTCGGGGGGGCGCCTTGCCGCCGCCTGCGCCAGAGCACCTTGTCCTGACCCCAGCTGTGCCCGAAACGCCACCGAAACCAGCCACGCCTGCAGCCGCGATCCCGCCGCTACGGCCGTCTATCCCGAGCCAGCCACCGGCTCCGGCCAAGCCGGTTCAGGTCGCCAAAGCCGAGACGCCCGCGCAGAAGCCGACACAAAAGGCTGAAGCGCCCGCAGCTAAGCCTGCGCCAGCTCCCGCCGCTAGGACGGCTGGGCCCGCCACGCCCAAGCCCAGCGCGCCGCAGGCCAAGCCATCCGCATCGAGCGCCGGTGCTGTCGGGGTGGCCGCTGTTCAAATCGGCGCATTCTCTTCCCAGGCCTTGGCCGATAAGGGCTGGAGCGAGGCTGCCGCCGTTGCGCCAGGGGCGGCTGCAGGCAAAGGCAAGAGCGTTGAGAAAGTAGACCGGGACGGCAAGACCTTGTTCCGCACACAGGTCACCGGCTTTGCCAGCCGTGACGCGGCGAAGGCCTTCTGCGACAACCTGAAGGCCGTCGGGAAAGCGTGCTTCGTCAAGTGAGCCTGCGATGAGCGTCACCGCAGTCATATTGGGCTGCTCGGGCCAAGTTCTAACGCCGGAGGAGCGAGCTTTTTTCCGGCGTGTGAAGCCTTGGGGCTTCATCCTATTCGGCCGCAATGTGGACAATCCCGATCAGGTCCGGGCGCTGGTCGCAGCCCTTCGCGACACGGTCGGCCGTTCGGATGCGCCGGTGCTGATTGATCAGGAAGGCGGGCGCGTGCAGCGCCTGGGCCCGCCGCACTGGGGCCGCTTCCCACCTGGTCGGGCCTACGGTGAACTCGCCGGAAACGACCCACTGACCCGCCGCGAGATCACCCGTTTGGGCGCGCGTTTGATGGCCCACGACCTGGCCGTTTTGGGGATCAACGTCGATTGCGTGCCGGTGCTGGATGTGCCGGATCCGGCGGGGCATGAGATTATTGGCGACCGCGCCTATGGCCAGACCCCAGATGAGGTTGCGATGCTCGGGCGAGCGGCCGCAGAAGGCCTCATCGCCGGCGGAGTCCTGCCGGTCATCAAGCATATCCCCGGCCACGGCCGAGCCATTGCTGACAGTCATCTTGAGCTGCCGGTGGTGGATGCGAGCCTTGAGGATTTGGATCGCTGCGATTTCGCGCCCTTCCGCGTGCTCTCTGACATGCCCATGGCGATGACCGCGCACGTGATTTATACGGCGGTGGACAAGAAACGACCCGCGACCACCTCCAAGAAGGCGATGCGGCGCATCGTCCGCGGCGCGATCGGGTTTGACGGTCTGGTGATGACGGACGATTTGTCGATGAAGGCGCTTGCTGGCGACTTTACCGAGCGGGCCCAGGCTTCCCGAGCGGCAGGCTGTGATGTCGTCCTGCATTGCAACGGCTCGATGACAGAGATGAAGGCCGTCGTTGCTGGCGCAGGCGAGTTGAAGGGAAGGGCAGCGGCGCGGGCTAAGTCGGCGATGGCGCGGCTGGCCCGGACCGCGGAGCCCTTCGATGTCGCCGAGGGCCGCGCGCGGTTCGATGCGGCGTTCGGCGGAAAGTTCGTCTGATGAGCGGAACATTCCAGCCCAACCTGGATTTTGACGCTGCGAAATCGGCCGCTGAGGACGGCCAGGCGCTGATCGTTGATATCGATGGCTACGAAGGTCCGCTGCATGTGCTGCTGGCGCTGGCCCGCAGTCAGAAGGTAGACCTGCTGAAGCTTAGCGTCCTTAAGCTCGCCGAGCAGTACTTGGCCTTCGTGCAGCAGGCGCGACGCCAGCAATTTTCGCTCGCCGCTGATTACCTGGTGATGGCTTCGTGGCTGGCCTACCTGAAATCCCGGCTGTTGCTGCCAAAGCCCGAACAGCCCAAAGCCGACGAAGCGCCGGCCGAGGAAATCGCGGCCCGGCTGGCCTTCCGCCTCGCCAAGCTTGACGCGATGCGCACAGCCGCCGAGGCCCTACGCACCTGCCCGCAACTCGGCCGTGAGGTCTTTGGGCGCGGCGATCCGGAGGCGATCAAGGTGATCCCGTCGGATCGCATTCAGGGTGACCTTTACGGCCTAATGAGCGCCTACATCGCCCAACGCACGAAGGATGCCAGTCGGCGTTATTCGCCGGCCATCCCCACGGCCTATCCTCTGGAAGAGGCCCGCGATCGCCTGCGCAGAATGCTGCCGGATCTCGAGCGCTGGACCCCGCTCACGGGCGTTGCGCCCTTCGGGGCCGGATCGCCGGCAAGCGGGCCAAGCCGAGCCTCCTATGTCGCCTCGACGCTTTCTGCAGGGTTGGAGCTCGTCAAGGAAGGTGCCCTTGAAGCCCGTCAGCTGGAGGCCTTCGCCGACATATATTTAAGGGCCAAGAAGGCGAAGGCAGCCGCATGAGCGACCTGGCGGACACCGAACGTGAAGTTGAGGCGCTGTTGTTTGCAGCGGCAGGCCCGCTGAGCGGCGCCGACCTCGCCAAGCGCTTGCCGCAGGGCGCAGATGTGTCCGCAGCCATCGCCTCCCTGAAGGCGCGTTACCAGGGTCGCGGTGTCGAATTGGTCGCGGTTGCTGAGCGCTGGCGGTTCCAGACGGCGGGCGATCTCGCCTGGCTGATGACTGACGAACGCGAAGAACCGCGCCGGCTGTCCCGCGCAGCCCAGGAAACGCTTGCCATCATCGCCTACCATCAGCCGGTAACCCGAGCCGAGATCGAGGCGGTTCGCGGCGTCCAGGCGAGTAAAGGGACGCTGGACGTCCTGCTTGAGCTCGGTCTGGTCCGCATGCGTGGGCGCCGCCGGACGCCCGGCCGACCCATCACCTATGGCACAACAGACGCCTTTTTGGCGCACTATGGGCTGGCCAGCATCGGCGATCTGCCGGGTGCGCCCGAGATGCGCGCTGCGGGCCTGCTTTCGCTAGACCTGCCGTCCGATTTCGCTGTGCCGGACCCGAACGCACTCGCCGCCGACGAGGACCCGCTGGACGAGGGTGATGCCCCAGAGTTCCACATCGATTTTCTGGGAGAAGAAACAACGTAGCTGGGCGGCAATGCCGCGTGGCGCGCGTTAACGACACGGACTATATATTCTCGTAGGATTGGATTTATCGGTGGTCGCTATCGCGCGACAGGTTGGGAGTTTTCGACGCTATGGGCGGTCTTTCGGTCTGGCACCTCGTTTTCGCGGCCGTAGTGCTCCTTCTGCTGTTCGGCGGTCGCGGCAAGATTTCCGGAATCATGGGGGACACGGCCAAGGGCATCCGCGCTTTCCGCGAGGGCCTGAAGGGCGAAGAAGAGGCGCATGTTGAGGAAGAGGCTCCGCCAGCAAAGCCGCTGCCCAAGACTGCGGCCAAAAATTCCGCCTCCAAGACGACGTCTTCGACCCGCGCCAAGTCGAAGGCTTGACGCTGAATTTTGCAGACGCGTTTCCACTGCGCCTGAAACCACGCTAAGCCATTTCCATGTTTCCTGAAGGGCGCGCCCTAGAACTCCTGATCGCCGCTGTTGTGGCGTTGATTGTGGTCGGTCCGAAGGACCTGCCCGTTTTGCTGCGCAAGCTTGGGCAGTTCATGGCCAAGGTTCGATCCATGGCCGCCGAATTCCGCGCCAGTTTCGACGAAATGGCCCGCCAATCGGAACTCGATGAACTGCGCAAGGAAGTCGAGGCTATGAGGCATGGTCAGCTGACCGACATCGCGACCCACGCGCCCGAAGTGAACCAGGCTTTCAATGAAATCAGTCAGGGTCTCGCCGACGTCGGCGTTCAGCTGAATTCGCCGGTAAGTCCGCCCTTCGTGGCGGCCCAGACCTCGCACCTTGAAGACGCGCCAGCCTCAAAACCTCGAACCCGCAAGGCGTCAGCAAAAACGCCGCCCAAGGCGGTTGCCGCCAGGAAATCTGCCGCGCCGAAGGCGGCGGACAAGGGGGCGATTAAGCCTTCGGCGAAGCAAAAGGGTGCGGCCCTGAAGCGTGTGACCCCAAAGAGTGTGGCCTCAAAGACCTCGGTTAAGGCCTCGTCCAAAGGCTTGGCCCAGGATAACGCGGCCAAGGCTGCCGCGTCGAGCAAGCCGCGAACCCGTAAGGCGTCAACGTCGTGAGCCAGACGCACGATGACGAAATTGAGTCATCCCGCGCGCCTTTGCTCGATCACCTGATCGAGCTGCGCTCGAGGTTGATCACCTGTGTTATCGCGCTCTTCGTCGCGTTCATCTTCTGCTTCATGTTCTCGACCCTGGCCTACCAGCAGCTGCTGCGTCCCTTGCAGATCGCAGCCGGCATTTTGGCGATCCGAAATCACAGCGGTAATGCGCCGGCACATGGGCTTGCGCTCTTGGCGCCTCTCATCGAGGCCAAGAAGATGTTCCTGGTCCTTGCGGGCATCAATCCGCCGCCGCCAGTCGCCGGGCAGGTGACCCATATGGTCTTCACCTCGCCCCTCGAATTCTTCTTCACCAAGGTCAAGCTTGCGGCCCTGGGCGCCGTCGCGCTCAGCTTCCCGGTGTTGGCCCAACAGATCTACGCCTTCGTAGCGCCGGGTCTTTACAAGACGGAGCGACGCGCCTTCCTGCCGTTCCTCGTCGCCTCGCCCCTGCTTTTTATCACCGGCGCGGCCTTGGTCTACTTCGCGATCCTGCCCTTTGTGCTTTGGTTCGCCTTGTCCCAGCAGATCGTGAACACAGCAGGCATTTCGGTGGAAATGTTGCCGGCGGTTTCAGCTTACCTGGACCTCGTGACGACTCTTCTGCTGGCCTTCGGCCTGTGCTTCCAACTGCCTGTGATCCTGACTTTGTTGGGCATTGCCGGCCTGGTGACCTCCAAGGCCCTGATGGCAGGTTGGCGCTATGCCGTCGCCGGCATTGTCGTCGTTGCCGCATTTATCACGCCGCCGGACCCGATCAGCCAAATGCTGCTCGCCTTCCCAATCGTCGGCCTCTACTTCGTCTCGGTGGGCTGCGTTTGGCTCATCGAACTTCGACGTAAGAAAGAAGACAACGCGAGCGCCTGACGCCTTGGGGTTGGCCGGTTCGCCAACGCGCTCTAGAGAGGGCCGCTCCGCCCCAACTTAGCGATCTTCATGCACGACATTCGAGCTATCCGCGAAACACCTGAGCTCTACGTCCGCGGTTGGGACTCCAAGGGCCTCTCCGGTGCTGACCTGGTCGATCAGATCACCGCGCTCGACGCAAAACTGCGCGCAGCCCAAACCGGGTGGCAGACCGTCCAGGCCGAGCGTAACGACGCCTCCAAGAAGATCGGGGCGGCAAAAGCGGCCAAGGATGAAGCTGAAGCTGCCCGTCTGATGGCTCAGGTCGAGGCGCTCAAGGCCAGGCTGGACACTGAGAGCGAAGCGGAAAAATCTGCGGGCCAGTCCCTGAATGACCTTCTGGCAAGCCTACCCAATATCCCAGCATCCGATGTGCCCTTTGGGGCAGATGAGCACGAAAACCTCGAGGTTCGCCGTTGGGGGACCCCGTTTGCGATCGCCAATCCGAAGGACCACACCGATCTTGGTGAGGGGCTCGGCCTGATGGACTTCGAGGCGGCGTCGCGGATGAGCGGGGCGCGCTTCGTCGTGTTGAAAGGTCAACTGGCCCGTCTTGAGCGGGCGCTCGGCCAGTTCATGCTGGACATGCAGACCTCGGAGCATGGCTATACCGAAGTCTCACCGCCGCTGATGGTGCGCACGGAGGCGATGTACGGCACCGCCCAGTTCCCCAAATTCTTCGACGACCAGTTCATGGCCGTTCCAGGCTTGAATACCGCCCGGAGTTTTAAAAATTCGGAAGAGCCAATTGAAGCTCTGCCGGAGATCCGATGGCTTATTCCGACAGCAGAAGTCTCGCTGACGAACCTTGTGCGAGAGCAGATCACGCTTGAAGATGAACTGCCGCTACGGCTGAGCGCATTGACGCCCAGTTTTCGCGCCGAGGCCGGTGCCTCGGGTCGGGACACGCGTGGCATGATCCGCCAACATCAGTTCTACAAGGTCGAGCTGGTCTCGATCACCACGCCCGACCAATCCGAAGCCGAGCATGAGCGAATGGTCGGCTGCGCCGAGGCGATCCTGAAACGGCTGGAGTTGCCGTTCCGCACCATGCTGCTTTGCACGGGCGACATGGGTTTCGGGGCGAAGAAGACCTACGACTTGGAGGTCTGGCTACCGTCAGAGGGGCGCTATCGCGAGATCAGCTCGTGTTCCAATTGCGGGGATTTTCAGGCTCGGCGGATGGAGGCTCGCACCAAAGCAGCCGGCGAGAAGGGTACGCGCTTCGTGCACACTTTGAACGGCTCCGGGCTCGCTGTGGGCCGTACTCTTGTGGCTTTGATGGAGAACTACCAGGAAGAGGATGGCCGCATCGCCATCCCGCAGGCTCTGCACCCTTATCTACCCGGGCTGACTCACATCGGGGGTAAAGCCGCTTGAGGATCCTGCTTACCAACGATGATGGGATCCATGCTGAGGGCCTCTTGGCCTTGGAACGGATCGCGGCCAAGCTTTCCGAAGACGTCTGGATCTGTGCGCCTGAGGCTGAACGGTCCGGGGCCAGCCGAGCGCTGACGCTATCGGAGCCGATCCGGGTGCGCGAGTATGCACCACGGCGTTTTTCGACGACCGGAACGCCCACCGATTGCGTGATGCTGGGACTGCGTGAGCTGGTGGCGGGAACCAAGCCCGACCTCGTGCTTTCGGGCGTCAATCGTGGCGCGAATCTCGCCGAGGATGTGACGATGTCCGGTACGGTCGCTGGCGCAATCGAGGCCATGTCGCTGGGGGTGCCCGGCATCGCGCTGTCGCAGATGGGTTTCTTCGAGGACAATCGCGGCTATGACGCCTCTGAAGCCTTTGCGCCGGGCATCATCAGGCGCCTCATGGAGATCGGCTGGCCAGACGACGTGATCATGAACCTCAACTTCCCAGGTCGGCCACCAGCGGAGATCACCGAGGTCGAGGTGACCCGGCAAGGCTTCCGCGACGCTCACATCCGAACCTCAGAAAAACGCACGGACCTGCGTGGGCGCGACTATTATTGGATGGGATTTCGCCAGGAGCGGTCCAGTCCGCCTGAGGGCACTGACCTGCGGGCGCTTTATGATGGAAAGATATCGGTCACGCCGCTGCATATCGATCTGACGCACGGCGAGTCAGTGCACAAGTTGCGTCGTCTACTGGGTGGCGCGCCACCCAAGGCTTGAGAATGTCGAAGAAAGACGAAGATAACGCCGAGACGCGGCTCGCCCGCCTGATCCTCGCCTTGCGCTCGCAGGGCGTAAGCGATTCAGCTGTGCTGAACGCGATCGAAACGACGCCGCGAGAATCCTTCACACCGGACCTCTTTAAGGCGCGGGCTTTCGAAGACTCCGCTCTTCCAATCGCCTGCGGCCAGACCATCAGCCAACCGTTTATCGTCGGCTTGATGACGCAGGCGCTGAAGGTCGACAAGCGCGACCGGGTATTAGAGATCGGAACGGGCAGTGGCTACCAGACCACGATCCTGTCCAAGCTTACGCGGCTCGTCTACACTGTGGAGCGCTATCGGACGTTGATGCGTGAGGCCGAGGCCCGGTTCAAGACGCTTGGCCTGACCAATGTGATCACCCGGTTCGGCGATGGTGGGGAAGGTTGGCCTGAACAGGCACCTTTTGACCGCATTATGGTCACAGCAGCAGCGTCAGATGAGCCCACCGTATTGCTCAGCCAATTGAAACCGAAAGGCATTCTTGTCGCGCCCATCGGTAAGGGCTCGGTTCAGAGCCTTCGGCGATATACTGGCGACGGTAAGGGGGGATTCGAAATCGAGGCCCTGACCGAGGTGCGTTTCGTGCCTCTCCTCGACGGCGTGGCGAAGGAACTTTGACGAAGACGTGTGGGGCCAACTGCGGTTTACAGGTTGGCGCAATGGCCCCGGTTAACCCATCATCAACCCAGACGCCCCGACTCATGACCACCTTTCAACCGGAGCGGCGATGACGCATTTCCTTCAGCGATCGGCCCTGATCCTGCTCGCAACCAGTGCGCTCTGCGCCAGCCCAGCCTTGGCGCGGACGACGCATCACGCCAAAAAACCCGCTGCGGCGGAAGCCGATAAGGCGGAGCGCGCGTCTTACACGGTCAAGAACGGCGACACGCTCGCCAAGATCGCCGACAAGCTCGACACCACGATCGAGGATCTGATGACGGACAATGGTCTGAAAAAGACCAGTGTCTTGCATCCGGGACAGCTCCTGAAGGGCCCGGTCGTGGCCAAGCCGGCGGCCGCAAAAGGTGCCTCATCGAAGGCCTCGGCTGCCAGGCCGGCATCGGCCAAGACCTACACTGTCGTCAAGGGCGACACCCTGTTTGCGATCTCAAAGAAGCTGCAGGTTTCCATCGACGACTTACGCTCGGCCAATGGACTTTCAGCAAAGGGCCAGATCCATCCTGGCCAGGAGCTGCGTCTGCCGGGCGGTGAAGATGCGGCCAGCGAGACCGAAAAAACGCCCGCGAAGGGGGATCGCTCGGTTGCGAAAAATGCGAAAGGTGGCCGCGGCAAGTCAGCCCCGGCCGAGGTCGCGGACTCTGCGTCGAGCGACCGAGGCGCGGGCGGCCATGTGGTCACAGTCCAGGCAAGCGGCGAGACTTACAAGGCCCGGAAAGGTGACACGCTCGCCAAGATCGCTGATCGGCTCGGCGCCGACGTCAGCCAGGTGAAGCGGCTGAACCACGTCAAAGGCAGCTCCGTACGGGTGGGTCAAGTCTACCACGGCCCCAGTTTCGAAGAGCACATCTACACCGCCGCGCCCGGCGACACTCTCGCCACCATCGCGCAGAGATTTGGCGTCAGCCTGCCTAGTCTGCGCGCTGAAAACGAGCTTCCGAAGAAGGCTTTCTCGGTGAAGCCGGGTCAGAAGGTCTATCTGCCGGATGGCTATCGTGACCGTGACGCGCCCGTCTCGGAGCGGCCCTCAAGGAGCTATCCGCAACCCTATCAACCCGGATTGCCTTCGCGGCCGATACCCTATGTCCCTTCGGGGGGCACTCAGGCGCCTTCGGGCGTGGGGAATACGTCTGCGCCTCCAACGGACACTCAGATCACCCAGCTCGGCAAGGGCCGGTTCCAGTGGCCCCTTAAGGGCCAAATCCTCTCCGACTTTGGCGCCAAACCAGGTGGCCAGAATAACGCCGGCGTCGATATTCAGGCCGATGCAGGGGCGCCTGTGCGGGCGGCAGCTGACGGTGATGTGGTCTATGCCGGCGATCAGGTTCCGGGTTTCGGCAATCTGGTATTGATCAAGCACGCAGACGGCTGGTCGACAGCCTACGCCCACCTCGCGCGTATCGACGTGAAGATGCAGCAAAAAATTTCACAGGGTCAGCAGATCGGCCAGGCCGGCGCAACGGGCGGCGCGGCTGAGCCTCAGTTGCATTTTGAAATTCGCTATGCGCCGAATCCGGCAGATCGCGCTGCCCCGGTTGATCCGAAACTCGTGCTGCCGAAGTAGCGTATTGCCCTCCCGAAAAAGGGTGCTGGAGAGGCAGCAAAGCCAAGGCGGGCAGGGTGGGTTTACATCGGAAGTTGCTTTCCCAACTCGCCTGCGAGATCGCGAATGAACTGCCAGGCGACGCGGCCGGATCGACCGCCGCGTAGCTGCGCCCATTGCAGAGCCCGCCGGTCCAGGGCGGCGGTCTTGAGGTCATAGCGTTTGGCGTAGCCTTGGACAGCGGCCAGGTAGGTGGGCTGATCCATGGGGGGAAAGCCGATCCAAAGGCCGAACCGGTCGGAAACGCTGACTTCCTCCTCGGCATCCTCGGCGCTGGCGATCAGACCCCGGTCCTCGGCGTGGCCGCGTGGCATCAAGTGGCGCCGGTTCGAGGTGGCGGTGAAAAGGACGTTTTCCGGAGGTCCAGAAACCCCGCCTTCCAGAGCCGATTTCAGCGCCTTGGCCGCCGCCGCCCCGTCTTCGAACGAGAGATCGTCGCAGAGCACAAGGAATCGTTCCGAGCGTGCGCGCAAGATGTCGAACAGCAGGGGCAGAGCTGTGACGCAATCGCGGTCCACCTCCAAGAGCTTCAGTTGAGGCGCGCCTTGGGCGAGGCTCATGAAGGCCGCCTTGACGAGCGAACTTTTGCCGGTGCCGCGAACACCCCAAAGCAGCGCGTGGTTGCTGGGAAGCCCCGATGCAAATCGCTGAAGGTTTTCGATAAACCGCTCCTTCTGTCCATCGACGCCGACCAAGGCGTCGACCGGCAAAGGATAATCTGGGGCCGGATGGAACCTTCCAGAGGCTGGGTCGTGACGGAAGACACGCGCGGCGGTGAAATCGGGCTCCACAGCGCGGGCGGGCGCCAGGCGATCAAGGGCGTCGGCGATACGGTTCAAGACGGGTTCAAGGTCGTATGTCATCGCTGCGACGCTTAACCCGGCCAGGTTCCATTGCAAAACGAGGTCGCAACGCATAGCTTCCGCCGACTTCGAGCCGGGCCCCCTTTGAGGAGCTCTGCCGTACTGCTTTTCCGGAGAGGCCATGTTCGCCACGCCAGCCTACGCCCAAGCCCTCGGTGGCGCCGCCGCCGGCGGCGGCATCGAGCAGATGATTCAGCCGCTGATTTTCTTTGTTCCGCTGATATTGATCTTCTATTTCCTGATGATCCGGCCGCAGTCTCAGAGGGCCAAGGCGCACCAGGCGATCATCGCCGGGCTGAAGCGTGGCGATACCGTGGTCCTCAACTCTGGCGTTCACGGCAAGATCGTGCGCGTGGAGGACGCTGACGTCGGTGTCGAAATCGCCACTGGGGTCTCCGTAAAGGTGCGCAAGGCGATGATCGCCGAGGTGTCGACCCGTGGCGCACCCGCGCCGGCCAACGATTCCAAGGTTTAAGGCCCACTTCCCGCCATGATGAATCTAGCCCGGTGGAAGGTGGTGCTCGTCATTTTGGCGACGGTGATCGGCCTGCTGTTCACGCTGCCGAACATGTTGCCGGCCAAGGTGCGCGACAGCCTGCCCGCCTTCATGCCGAAAAATACGCTGCACTTGGGTCTCGACCTGCAGGGTGGCTCCTATTTGCTCTATTCGGTCGATACGGTGGCGCTGCGTAATGAGCGGCTCACCAATATGGCCGAGGACGTACGCACCACGTTTCACGACAAGCAGATCAATTTCACCGACCTCGCCGTAAACAACGGCGAGATCGGAATGCGGGTCACCGATCCGGCTCAGCTGAACGAAGCGACCAATGCGCTGCGCTCCACCTTGGGCGCGCCGCTTGCCGGCACGCCCGGGGGGCGCGACGTCAGCGTCACAACGACACCTGATCAGCGCATCCGCGTCGCTTTTGTGCCCGAGGCGTTCGACGCTGAGGCGTCCAAAGCCGTGGAACAGAACATCGAAGTTATCCGGCGACGGATCGACCAGACCGGCACGAAGGAGATCAACCCCGTCCGCCAGGGCAAGGACCGGATCGTTATCGAGGCCCCAGGCGAGAGCGACCCTGAGAAACTCAAAAACCTAATCGGACAGACGGCAAAGCTAACCTTCCAGATGGTCGATGACCAGGCTGCGCCGGAAGACGTTGCTGCAGGTCGCATTCCGCCAGGTGACGAGTTGCTACCCTCCACCGATGGCTTTGCGCCGGCCTATGTCGTCAAGAAGCGTTCGGTCGTCACCGGTGAAATGCTGACAGACGCCCATCCCGGCTTCGACCAGCAGGGCGGTGGATCCGTCGTGGAATTCCGCTTCAATGGCGTTGGAGCTCGCCGGTTTGGGGATACGACCCGGCAAAATGTCGGCAAACGCTTCGCCATCGTGCTGGACAAGAAGGTTATTTCTGCACCGGTGATCGAAGGGCCAATCCCCGGTGGGCAGGGCCGGATCACAGGGCACTTCACACCGGAAAGCGCCAATGAGCTCTCCGTGCTCTTGCGCGCCGGCGCCCTGCCAGCGCCGATGAAGGTGGAACAGCAGCGGACCGTCGGCGCGGAACTCGGCGCCGACGCGGTCAAGGCCGGCACGCTATCGGCCGTCGTCGGTCTCGCAGCCACGATGGTCTTTATGCTCGTCATCTATGGCGGACTGTTCGGAGGCATTTCGTTGATCGCGCTTGCGGTCAACGCTGTGATGATCATCGGCCTCATGAGTTTGACCCAGGCGACATTGACCCTTCCGGGTATCGCGGGCCTGATTCTGACGCTCGCCGTGGCCGTCGACGCCAACGTCTTGATCTACGAGCGTATGCGTGACGAATTGCGGTCGGGGAAAAACCTGATTTCGTCCATGGAAGCGGGTTTTACGCGTGCTTGGGGCACAATTTTCGACGCCAACATGACGCATATTTTCTCGGCTCTGATCATGTTCAACCTCGGCTCGGGACCGGTGAAGGGATTTGCCTGGACCCTGTCGATCGGTGTGCTCACGACCGTGTTCTCGGCCGTCCTCGTCACTCAAGTGCTTCTGGCTTGGTGGTTCCGTACCGTTCGCCCGAAGATCCTGCCGATCGCCTAAGGGAGCCATTGCTTTGAAAATCTGGCCCCTGATCAAGGTCCTGCCGGTCCGTACGCACTTCCGCTTTGTGCGGCTGGCGCGCGTCTTTTCGTCGATTTCCGTTGTCGCCGTGATCGCCTCGGTCGTGCTTGCGGCCTATCCGTTTACGCCACCCTGCGGCGGACTCGTCTGCGGCATCGACTTCAAGGGCGGCTCGGTGCTCGAAATCTCCACCGCGCCTCAACCTGCCGACCTCGGCAAGGTGCGCAGTTCGCTGTCTGGAATGGGTATTGGCGACGTTCAGGTGCAAGGGTTTGGCGGCCCAAGCTCTGCCATCGTGCGGTTCCAAACGCCTGCAGGCGCCGACGCCAATGCCACAGCTGAGCGTGTGAAAGCCCGGCTTACCCAGACCCTTGGTGCGGTGCATTTCTCGCGTACCGAAGTGGTCGGGCCGAAGATCTCCAGTGAGCTCTTCAGCAAGGGTCTCGTGGGCCTTGGCCTCGCGATCTTGGCGATGCTGCTCTACATCTGGTTCCGGTTTGAACTGCAATTTGGTCTGGGCGCTGTCGCTGCCTTGTTCCACGACGTTTTCCTGACCTTCGGGCTGATTGCGATCATGGGGCGGTTCGGAAAGATCGAGTTTGACCTTACGGCGGTGGCTGCAATCTTGACGATCATTGGCTATTCGATGAACGATACGGTCGTGGTCTTCGACCGGTTTCGTGAAAACTTGCGCAAATACAAGCGCATGCCGCTGGGCGAAGTGATCGACATGTCGATCAACGAGATGCTGACCCGGACGATCATCACCAGCATGACGGCCGTCCTGGCGTTGGTGGCCCTGGCGGTTTTCGGTGGCCCGACACTTTATGGTCTGTCGATCATCATGTTGTTTGGTATCGCGATCGGCACCTATTCCTCGATCTATATCGCAGCGCCTGTGATCATGCTGTGGGGTGTTAAGCGCGGTGGTGAGGACGAGGAAGCGGCACCGCTGAAGCCCGCCACCGTCCGCTAGACGGCCGCCGCTGTGTCGCGCGACGCGCCCTCGATCGATGGCTATGGCGATGGCGGCTTCCGCCTGTCGGGCGAGTGGCATAAAGGCTCGGTGCTGATCGTCGCCGACGAAGCGCGTGAATGGTCGGTGGCCTCGTTTGCGGACTTGACGCTAGAGGCGCTTGCGCCTGTCTTCAGCGCGGGGCGCGCGCAGGTCGAATTTCTCCTCCTAGGGGTCGGCGCTCGTAACGCCCAACCGCCTCGTGCGATCCGCGAGGCGCTGTTGGGTGCCGGTATGGGCCTGGAATTTATGGATACGCCCGCGGCTGCGAAGCTCTACAATGTATTGACCTCTGAAGGCCGACGTATCGCCGCGGGCCTGATCGCCGTCTGAGCCGTTTCCGCATTTGGCAAAACGACCTATATCTTAGTCTTAGGGTAGGAATCACGAGGGCGAACTGATGGCCGGCTTACTTTCTAATTTTCGCAATACCTTCATTTTGGGGCTAATTCTGGCGGGGGTGATGATCTTTGCCTACGCCATGGGGCCACAAGGCCATGGGCCTATCTTCGTCCAGGCCTTGTTCCGCTGGATGCATGTCTTCTTCGGGATCCTTTGGATTGGACTGCTCTATTATTTCAATTTCGTGCAAATCCGGGTGATGCCGACCGTGCCAGCCGAATTGAAGCCAGCGGTATCGAAGTACATCGCCCCTGAAGCTTTGTTTTGGTTCCGTTGGGCGGCCGTTGCGACCGTGGTTATGGGTCTGGCGATCGCTGGAAACCGCGGCTACCTCGTTCAGACACTGAGCTTTGGCCTATCTGGCGCGGCTGATCCGTCCAGCCAGAAACAGTATGCGCTGCTGGGTCTGGGCATGTGGCTGGGCATCATCATGATGCTGAACGTTTGGGGGATCATCTGGCCGAACCAGAAGCGCGCGCTTGGTATCGTCGAGGCTGACGCTGACACCAAAGCTAAGTCGGCGAAGATGGCCATGCTCGGCTCGCGCACCAACCTGTTTCTGTCCTTGCCGATGCTGGTGGCCATGACCATGTCGCAAACGATCTACGGCTGACGGCAGAACGGATTTCTGATTTCTGGAAGGCCCGCCTTAACAAGCGGGCCTTTTCATAGGGCCATGGACGAAGAACCCTCCTCCGACCTGGACGCAATGATCCGCCGGATCGATCCGGACCGCTGGCTCTCCAGTCGGTTCGTGGGCCAAGGGGTGGTGCGCGCCGATCTGGTGGCCCTCTATGCCTTCGACAACGAGCTGGCGCGGGCGCCGCGTGTGGCGTCCAACGCCCTGTTGGGCGAGATGCGGTTGACCTGGTGGCGCGAAGCGCTGGAAGAAATCTTCGATGCTCGCCAGGTGCGTAAGCATCCCACCGCTCAAGCCTTGGCTGGTGTCGTCGAGCGCCGTCACCTCAAGCGTGATCTGCTCGAGACCTTGATCGACGCACGCTACCGCGAGCTGAATCCGGAGCCGATGACGGAGGGCGAGGTGCTGGATTGGGCGCGTGACACCGGTGGGCTAACCGCTCAAATCGCGGCTGAAATCCTGGACCCCTCGACGGATTCCAAAATGGCGCTTGCCGGCGGTTCTGCCTGGGCGCTGGGCAAACGCTTGGCGGAAACCCCGAACCTGCGACCAACCTTTCTGAAGGTCATCCACTCCGCGCGCAGTGCGTCGCGTTCGCTGAGTATCGCGGCATTCCCTGCTGTCGCGCATGCCGCGCTCGCCGCTCGCCCAGCCAATAACGATTTTGCCCGGCGGTTGCGGCTCACGATCGCCGTCGCGCGTGGCAAGATCTGAGGCTTAGCTTCGAGGCCGCAAGGGCTTAAGCCCTTGGCGCCAGCGAGGCGTTGCAGGCCTGACGGGCGGATCGGCCTGCAGAATGGCTGAGGCGGCGCATAAGCACTTAGGGGAGGACGGCGAAGTCCTGGCGGATCGGCCAGATGTCCAACCCCGATCCAAGGTTCCAGCCGCTGAGCGCCCAAAATCCTTTGCCGGCCACAGTGGCCGCAGCGATAGCCAGGAAGACGGCGGACCAGTGGCGCGCGAGGCCGCCTATTCTTTCGCCGCAAGCGAGTTTCTGTGGGTGTTCCATACGTCCAGGTCCCCAAGCGCGCGTTCGCCCATCAGCCGCTTCTTGGCGCGCCCGCGCTCCTTGTGGGGCAGGCGCTTGCCGTCAGCGCCATGCTTTGGCGGGTCGAGGGGGGGCAGAAGACCGTAGTTGATGTTCATGGGCTGGAATGAGCCCTTGCCGCCGTCGAGGTGACCGCCCGTGATATGTCCGATCAGAGCGCCCAGCGCAGTCGTGGGCGGGGGCGGTATGACCGGCAGGCCCAGTCTTTCAGCCGCGGCGAACCGGCCAGCCAGCAAGCCTACCGCAGCACTCTCGACATAGCCTTCGACGCCGGTCACCTGGCCTGCGAAGCGCATCCGCAGATCAGCTTTTAGGCGCAGTGATGCATCCAAAAGTTTTGGGCTGTTTAGAAATGTATTGCGGTGCAGGCCGCCCAACCTGGCGAAGGAAGCCTTTTCCAACCCGGGGATCATCCGGAAGATCTCGGTTTGGGCACCGTGTTTCAGCTTGGTCTGGAAACCCACCATATTCCAAAGGGTGCCCAGCGCATTGTCCTGGCGCAGCTGGACAACCGCCCAGGCCTTGGTCTGTGGGTCGTGCTCGTTGGTTAGCCCGACCGGTTTCATCGGCCCGTGGCGCAATGTCTCGCGGCCACGCTCGGCCATCACTTCGATGGGCAGGCAGCCATCGAAAT
Source organism: uncultured Alphaproteobacteria bacterium (assembly GCA_903860975.1). GTDB lineage: Bacteria > Pseudomonadota > Alphaproteobacteria > Caulobacterales > Caulobacteraceae > Phenylobacterium. The sequence goes on along the minus strand of CAIOSI010000035.1, from coordinate 39,555 downwards.
AGGGCACGTTCTCCCAGTCTTTGAACTCCGACTTCGGGCCGGCCAGCAAGGCATCGATAAAGGTCTCATACTGAGCCTTGTCCATCGGACAGTTGATATAGGCGGCGGCATCGCCACCTGGGCCTTCCTTGTCGTAGCGTGACTGGCGCCATGCGACATCCATATCGACGCTATCGAGATTTACGATCGGGGCGATAGCGTCGAAGAACGATAACTCGCCCTCGCCGGTGAGATTGAGAATCGCCTCGGAAAGTGCCGGCGAGGTGAGGGGGCCGGTCGCGATCACCACGCTGTCCCAATCCTCAGGCGGCAGGCCGGCCACCTCTGAGCGTATGATGCTCACCAGCGGGTGGGCTTCTAGCCGCTCGGTGACAGCCTGGGCGAAACCGTCACGATCGACGGCTAGGGCCCCGCCTGCCGGGACTTGGTGCGCATCGCCACACGACAGGATAAGCGAGCCCAGCTTGCGCATCTCAGCGTGCAACAGGCCTACCGCATTGCCTGTCCAATCGTCTGCCCGGAAGGAATTGGAGCAAACCAGTTCAGCCAGAAAATCGGTTTGGTGGGCGTCAGTGCCGCGTACCGGTCGCATCTCGTGCAGGACAACAGGCACACCTGCCTGCGCTATTTGCCAGGTCGCCTCGGAGCCGGCCAGGCCACCGCCAATCACATGTACAGGTGCTATCGTCATGCGTGGCTAACTAGCAACGATCTGACGAGATCGCGAGCGGGGCCTTGCACATAGGGTAAGCCAGCCCCAACCTTGCAACCAAGGGGAGGCCGACTCGTTCCGACGGACGTGGGGTTGTGCCTTAAGGATTAGAATGGCGAGGTTTTCAGCCTCAGAGGCTGCACTAGAGGGTTTTCGGCTGACACGGGAAAACCCCAAGGCGTTTGGCGCATGGGTAGGTGCCACTCTCTTTGTGAATGTTCTCAGCGTCGTCATAGACGCCTTCATGCCTGCGAGCGTTCGTCAGGGGCTCGCAAGCATAAGCGCCAATGAAGTGCTCACAGCGCCGCAGCTTCTCAACACGCTGCTTGTCACCGCCCCTGTGCTGCTGCTCGGTCTGGCAGTCCTGACCGTCATGGCCGCCGCCGTCTACCGCGTGATTTTTCGTCATGAAGATACGCGGTTTGGATATCTCAGGTTGGGCAGCGACGAACTGCGCCTGATGGGTCTGACGATTATCTATATCGGCCTGTTTATCGGCCTCGTGGTCGTGGTGGGAATGATCTCCGGAATCATCGTCGCCGTCGCGGGGTTCGGGGGTTCAATCGTGCGGGGCTTTGTGGCTGCGCTTTCGGTGCCGATTTCCTTCGCCGCGATCGTGTACGTGCTTGTGCGATTGTCTCTCGCACCGGTCGCCACCTTTGCTGAGCGGCGCCTTGCGGTATTTGAATCTTGGCACCTCACGCGCGGGAATTTCTGGACGCTATTCGGCGCCTATGCGCTGGCGCTGGCCTGCATTGTCCTGATCGGCATTCTGACGCTCGTGATTTTCACGGCTTGCGCGGGCGTCGTAGTCTTGTTGAACGGCGGGGCACTTTCTGATGTCGGCAACATCCTCAACCCCAAGGATACGTCGCTCAGAAGCTACCTAAGCGTTGGCCTGATCACCTATATGATCATCGGCAGCGTGTTTAGCGCCCTATACAACGCTGTGATCGCAGCGCCGGCCGCAGTCGCCTATCAGAAGCTGCACGGTACGCCTCAACATCCCTTGACACCTCAGCCTGCCGCCGGATGAGCCTCGCCCCGAGGATGAGTCATTTTTCCGCCAGCGACGCGGCCCTGGAGGGATTTCAAGTCCTTCGCAACCATTGGCGAACGCTGGTGGGGTGGGCGGTGTTCAACCTGTTGTCGATCGCCGCCGTCGTGGTGGGCTTCGTCATCATCGGCGTTGTTATTGTCATGGTGGCGGGCGGCGATTCTAAGACGTTTGGCGAGCATATCGGTGGCCCTGTTGTGAGCTTCGCCACGATCGCGATCCAGTTCGTCATCGGCGCGGCCGTCTATCGGCTAATCTTTCGGCCCCAGGACCACGGGTTTTTCTATCTTCGATTTGGACCCGATGAGCTTCGGACCCTGGTGGCTGTGCTGGCGTTTCTTTTAGGGCTTGGCGCGCTTGCCTTGCTGGCGGTCCTGCTCGGCCGGGCCGTTGTGCCTTTCGGCGTGGGTGCCCCGATTGCCGTGGCCTTGGCGGCAATTGCGTTTGGGTATTGGCTGATGATGCGGTTCGGGCTGGTCTTGCCGATTTGCGTCGCTGAGCGGCGGCTAGATTTTGCCAAGTCATGGCGCCTTACCCGGTCAAGAGGATGGGCGTTGACCGGGATGACGCTACTGGCTGGGTGCTTGGCCCTTTTGTTGAGCGTTCTTGTCTGGGGCCTGTTCTTCATCCTGACTTTGGCCGTTGTCGGTTTTCGGGAACTCGGCAATCTGGCGGGGCCAGAAGGCTTTAGAGACCACCCGGGCCTTTTCTTGCTGCAGGCCATAGCGCCGTTCCTGCTAGCCCCCTTCGTCATCACGATCAGCTCAGCGCCCTGGGCAGATGCCTATAAGGTCTTGTCGGAGCCGCCCAGCGAAGACTAGGCGCTTGCGCTGGGCCGGGCGGTGGCGCGTTCGTGCCAGGCCTTGAGAGCCTCGTGCTCCGGCTCCAACGGCAGACCGATCCAGCTTGCAAAATCGACGGTGGTCAAAAGGCAGATATCGGCCATGGAAAAGCTGTCGCCGGTGAGCCAGGTCTTGCCCTCCAGTTCGCGATTTATGTAGCTCTGGGTGCCTTTGTAGATCTCCTTGTTGCTCTCCCCGAAGTCCTTGAACTGGGTCAGTAGAGCTGCGGTGCGCGGGTGGGCGTGGCGCCAGAATTGGCTCACTGGCATCATCAAAGTAAACTCAACCCGCCGCACCCACATGTCGACCAGCGCTTTTTCCAGAGGCGTTACGCCAAACATCGGCGGCTCAGGCTGCGTCTCGTCGAAATAGCGGCAGATGGCGACTGTCTCGGAGATGCAGGTCCCGTCTTCAAGCTCCAGGGTCGGCAACTGGCCCATCGAGTTCCTGGCTCGAAACTCCGGAGACTTGTGCTCGCGCTTCATCATGTCGACGCGGGTTTCCGCTAGCTCGATCCCCTTCTCAGCCAAAAAGATACGCACTCGGCGCGGATTGGGGGCGGGGTTGGGCGTACCGTAGAGGATCATCTTGGCTCCAATTTCTCGAAGGATAGACGTCAGGCTACACGCGAACTGGACCCCATGTCCGCCACAGGCGCAGGCGCGCACGAATAAAATCTGACGCGGGCTACTCCGCGTTGGGCCTTCTTCGGTCCCTGCCAAATAACGTTAGAACTGCCCAGCGGGCTTGAGCGATGAACGACACCTGGGATGATGTCCTAACCCAACTGAGCCTTCCGGCCATGCATCGTGAGAAATGGCTCTCCAGGAACGCTCTGGAATGAGTGAACCGCAAAGTGAATCGCCGCGCCAATGTCGTCGGGATCTTCTGCAATGGGGCCGCTATCATTTGCTGCCTTGGCGCTGGCTTCATGGAGCAGAACAATGAATGGCAGCGCCAGAAATGCGGCCTCAGCTTCGCACCACGGACCGATCTTGGCCAACTCGGCGAGGACGATCGGAACCTGCTTGTCCCACCGCCCTCAGTGTCCTTACCTAAAGGGCGCAGAGCCTCGGCGATTACACCCGGTAGGCTGCCTAATTGGCGCCACGTCATGGACCTCATCTGGTCAGATCATCGCGCGGCGTGGGCATCTCCCCTGCACGGGCGTGCTGAAACCATGGATCGACATTACCGATGACCTCAACTCCGGCGGCGGTAGAAGAGCTCCTGACTGCGATCGGCAAGTGCGCGGTCTGTTCAGCCAGCCTGCCAGCAGGGCCGCGGCCCATTGTGCAGTTCAGTGAGACCTCGCGGTTGGTGATTGTCGGTCAGGCACCCGGGTCCAAGGTGCATGCGAGCGGTGTCCCTTGGGATGACGCCAGTGGGGACCGACTTCGCGAATGGACGAGCCTGCCCAAGTCGGATTTTTACGATCCTGCCCGAGTTGCACTGGTGCCCATCGGGTTCTGCTATCCGGGTGCCGGCGACGGTGGCGATCTGCCTCCGCGACCGGAATGTGCGCCGCTATGGCATCCGCAAATCCTGCAGGTGCTCCCGGCAGAACGCCTGACCCTTCTGGTCGGCGTCTTTGCGCAGGCGCGCTACCTGCCGTCAGCCAAACGTCAGTCTATGACCGAAGCGGTACGCGGCTCTGGGGCCGCCTCGCGCTCCTCTGTGATCTCGCTACCGCATCCGTCATGGCGCAGCGGGATCTGGATGCAAAGGAATCCCTGGTTCGAAACGGAGGTGCTGCCGAAACTGCGCGCGGCCGTGGCTGAAGCGATGGGCTAAACCGCCATCAGGCCCCATTGGCGGGCTTCTGGAAAGGTCCGCCTTAGGGGGAGCAGACGCGGGTGCCAGAATTCGTCACCCTGGCGCGCCATACCAAAGGTTTGTGAAGGCCTTGGTCACCCTGGCCGCAGCGGGCCGACGCCTCCACTAGAGCTTGAACCGCCGCTGGTCGAGCGATCGAGCGCCTCGTTGTGTCCGAATTCGCTCTTCCATATGGGGTGATCTTGCAGGCCCTTTAGACACGCTCAATGATGATCGCTGGAGCCATGCCACCTGCCGCGCACATGGTCACCAGGCCGCGCTTGAGACCGCGCCGTTCCAGCTCATCAACCATGGTGCCGATCAGGATCGCTCCGGTCGCACCGATCGGATGTCCAAGCGCCATCGCGCCTCCGTTCACATTGACCTTCTCGCGGTCGAGTTTGAGGTCGCGGATAAATTTTTCGGCTACGACCGCGAAGGCCTCATTGATTTCCCAAAGATCAATGTCCTCGACCGTAAGGCCGGCTTTGGCCAGGGCCTTGCGGGCCGCCGGCACTGGAGCGTTCAGCATCAGGGTCGGGCTGTCGCCGACATTGGCCATGGCGACCACCCGAGCTCGGGCCTTGAGGCCATGTTTTGCGGCGTATTGCGGTGAAGCCAGCAGAACCGCACCAGAGCCATCCACGACGCCTGACGAATTTCCGGCGTGGTGGAAGTGGCGAATCTTCAGGTCCGGATAGACTCGGTTGATGAGGCCCGCGAAGGTCATGCCCTCTGCATTGAGCGGAAAATTGGCCATCGACTCGAACGCCGGCTTGAGGGCGGCGAGGCCTTCCATCGTGGTTTGCGGCCTGGGAAACTCTTCGCGATCTAAGGCGACAGAGCCGTCAGTCCGATAGACCGTGGTCAACGACTTGTCGAAATGGCCATTGCGAATAGCGTGCTCGGCGCGCTGCTGACTGACGAGCGCGAGCTCATCTAGCGCCTCGCGTGAGATGCCCTCCATCGTCGCGATTGCATCGGCGCAGACCCCTTGATGCGATTGCGGATGTTTGGCGCGCAGGCTGAGATTGCCGCTATCCATCAACATTGGGCCGGCTTCCGGATCCGGCTTTGGAGCGCTCGCGGCCGTGTAGGACATCATCTCGGTGCCGCCGCCGATGACCAGGTCCTCCATACCCGACATGATCTGAGCTGCGGCGAGATTGACGGCGGTGATGCCGGAGCCACAATAGCGATCGAGCGTGACGCCGCTGGCGCGCACATCGTAGCCGGCGTCGAGCGCCGACATTCGGCCCAGGTCGCCCCCCTGTTTGCCGCGCTGGCTCGACGTACCCCAAATGATGTCGTCCACCTCGGCGGTGTTGAGGCCGTTCCGCTCGGCCAGCGCCTTCAGAACGGTCGCGCCGAGGTGCTGAGGGTGATGGTCGGCAAGAGCGCCCTTGCCAACCTTACCAATGCCGCGCGGCGTGCGGACGGCGTCGATGATTAATGCTTCGGGCATATGGTTCCCCGCGGAATGAACGTTCAGTGCGATCATTGGGTTTCTATGCTGCAGCTGTCCAGCGCCGAGTGTTCCAAGGTCTTCGTCGAGGCGGTATTCATGCCTCAAACTGGAAATTCCCAACACGTGATCCGGCGGCAATCCGTTCCTTTGCATCGAGCCGCCTCCCATGGCGATCATGAGCTGTGCGGCCCAACGACAATGGGCGGCGTCCACTGGAGGGGGGGATTCACTGAGCAAGACGGGCGGAGGAACCTCCACACAGCTGAGGCGCAAGCCAAGCTTTGTCGTAGCGCCGACGACGAAGCGGCGGGCATTGCGCATGCACATTGGGTCGCCGTAGCGCTTAGCGCCGATCAAACCTATGGTGTCAGGGCAATCTTGGGGACCTTGGAATGCGGTTAGCGATCTTATTGGCAACCCTGATTGCTCTGAGTGCCTGGGGCGAAGCCCAAGCTGCGCCGCGCCCTGGATCTGAGCCAGATTTAGAGCGCTTCCGCGCCATGTATAAGGAGCTGGTGGAGACCAACACCACAGCTTCAAACGGTGACTGCACGCTCGCCGCCCAGAAAATGGCGGCGCGGCTTAAGACCGCCGGTTTCCCTGACCAGGACGTGACCGTCTTCACCGCCCCGGGCTTCCCGAAAAACGGTGGATTGGTAGCTGTCTATCCGGGCAAAGACCTTGAAGCCAAAGCCGTCTTGATGCTGGCCCATCTGGATGTTGTTGAAGCCAAGCGTGAAGACTGGACCCGTGATCCCTTCATCCTGGTAGAGGAGGGCGGCTACTTTTACGGACGCGGCGCGTCTGACGACAAGGCCCAGGCCGCCATCTGGGTCGATAATTTGATCCGCTATCGCCAGGAAGGTTTCAAGCCCAAGCGCACGATCAAGATGGCGCTGACTTGCGGTGAGGAAAGCGGCGGACCGTTGAACGGGGCCGCTTGGCTGATGGCCAACCGCCGCCAATTGATCGACGCAGCCTTCGCGCTCAACGAGGGAGGAAAAGGTCAGCTTGATGCGCGCGGCGCACACATCGCCAACACCGTTGAGGCCGGCGAGAAAACGTCCCAAAGTTTCAGCCTGGAGGTGACCAACCCCGGCGGCCATTCTTCGGTGCCGATGCCAGACAACGCTATCTATCGTTTGACTGACGCCCTTGAAAAAATTCGCGCCTATGAGTTCCCGGTCATGATCAATGACGCCAACGGCGCCTACCTGAGCAGGATGTCGAAGGTCGTCGGCGGTGAGCAAGGCGCGGCTATGCAGGCCGTTGTTGCCAATCCTAAGGACGCCGGCGCAGGGGCGCTATTGTCCAAAGATCCGGGCCTGAACACCATGTTGCGCACCACCTGTGTGGCCACGATGCTGAGCGCCGGCCATGCCATGAACGCGCTGCCGCAACGCGCGAGCGCGACCATCAATTGCCGCATATTTCCTGGCGTGACGCGCCAGGCCGTGCAGACCAAGCTGGAACAGTTGATTGGCGACCCGCAAGTCACGGTTTCCAAAATCACCCTCTCGCGAGGAGAGCCAGCGGGAGGGGCTGCGCCCCTAACAACTCAAGTTCTGGGACCGATCGAAGCGGTATCCGCCCAGATATGGCCGGGCGTCCCGGTAATTCCCTACCTCCTGCCCGCGGCGACGGATGCTACGGCGCTCATCGCAGGCGGCATTCCAACCTACGGCGTCTCTGGAATTTTCGCAGACCCTGACGGTGGCCACATCCACGGCCTCAATGAGCGCGTTAGGGTGAGTTCAGTCTACGAAGGCCGAGAGTTCCTGTACCGGCTCGTAAAGCTCTACGCGATGAACTAGCGCCACCCATCTTGGCGATCCATCGACCTAACCGCGGCGGAGCGGGCGCGGCTAAAGCAGCTTCTGGTGCGACCCGCGTAAGGTTACCCCGTTCGGGTCACCTCGATCCTCTGAGCGCCGAACTGACGGGCCGAACGGCCGGCCGTTTGCCGCTATAAATCGCTTCATCTCGGCCCCCGAGTTCGACCCCTGCATTTTCGCCCAAATATGACATCACGCTTGCTCAAAGAGCGCAGCTGGACTTGGGCGCGCGCGCGGCCTGTCGCCTTCGATGGATGGCGAGTTGGTCTTGCGTCGCATGACGAGCTTCGCGCCGGCGGACGTCTTGCCGGTTATCTTTGCTCCCTGAAGGGCTGAATTTCCGAGGAAGGACAACCAAACCGGCGATCCACGCGTTAGGCAAAGAACACGCGGATGCCAAATCCTATGAAGATGATCCCAGGACTGGTCTTAGTTACTCTGCTTTCTGCGGCCGCCCTGCCGGCCGCAGCGAAGACATCGCAAGTCTATAGCTACATCATCACCCACCCGGTCTATGGGGCGATCGGAACGTATGAGCGAAGCAGCAGCGACTTTGACGGGCTCACCCGCGCAGATGCTCATTTACGGATCGTCGTCAGGGTTTTGGGCCTCGTCGTTCGCCGGGAAACCTCCGACCAGACCGAAGTTTGGCGCGCTCACCGGCTGATCTCTTTCGAGAGTTTAACAAGCACCAACGGCAAGCCTAGCACGATCCGCGGTGTGACGGCCGGTGATGGCTTTGCGGTCACAACATCGTCAGGAACCAAGACCGCGCCGGGTGACGTCTTCGCGTCCGATCCCTGGTTCCTCAACAGGATCGGACACGGTTCGGTCGTCTCGACCCGAACCGGCGAGGTAAGCTCGGTAGAGGTGACGGGTGGCGAGGCCGATAGGGTCTTGTTGCATGGCGTTTCCGAGCCGGCACGGCACTATCACGTCAACTCAGCCAGACAACCCAACAAGTGGGAGGTCTGGATCAACTCTCGCGGCGTGCCGATCAAGTTCCGCAGCTCTGAAACCGGCGGCGCGATCGATTTTACTCTGGTCTCCGCGCCGCCGGCCGCCGGCGAGCCGACCGACGCCGCCGCGCTCGAGCATGACCATTGAACATGCTTCGACATGTTGAGTGCGTTGCGCTGTCGGCGCGGTCCTCGAAGCGTCCCCTCGCGCTCCAGGCCGCGCTCTGCATCTACCTAGCGGGCCTGAGCGCCTGCGCGACGGTTCCGAAGGTCAGTCCGGCGGTCGGGCAAGCTGCCAGCGCGGAAAAGCCTCAGATCACCGGGGCGCGGGGCCCCCTGACGTCAGCCCAGATCAAGGCAAAGATCGACCAGCTCACCGACACGCCAGGGGAGGACGCGCTGTTGCGGCGTCACCTGGCCATCGAACAGGCGGTCGCCGAGAGCCCGCTTGTGGCCGGCGAGACCACCCACCTGCTCAAAGACGGCGTCATCACCTTTCGCGCTATGTTCGCCGCGATCCGGTCGGCGAAGCACAGCCTTAATCTGGAGTATTTCATCTTTGAGGACGTCGACAGCGATGGCGTCCATCTGGGCGATCTGCTGCTGGCCAAGCGGCGCGAGGGCGTGGCGGTCAACGTCATCTATGACAGCTTCGGATCCGGTGACACGCCCAAGGCGTTTTTTGATCGGCTGAGGCAGGCGAGCGTGAACGTCGTCGAATACAACCCGCTCAACCCTCTCAAGGCGAAGGTGGGCTACTCGCCCAATAGCCGCGACCACCGCAAGATCCTGTTGGTCGATGGGGCGAGCGCCATTGTTGGCGGCGTCAATCTGAGCACGACCTACCAGCCCAATCCTGAGGGCAAGTCGGGAGGTATCCCCGGTGAGCCGGCCGCACACTGGCGCGACACTGACGTGGAGATCATCGGGCCTGTGGTGGCTCAGCTCCAGAACCTCTTCCGCGACCATTGGCGCGAGCAGCATGGCCCTGTGATCGATGAGTCGGGTTGGTTTCCGACCGTCCCGCCGGCAGGCCCAGACGTGGTTCGGATCATCGGCAGCTCCCCGGGGCTGAAGGCGTCCGGCTACTATATCACCGTTATCTCAGCGATCCGCAGCGCACAGAAATCCATCACCGCGAGCGCGGCCTATTTTGTGCCGACCCCCGCCGAGATGGACGCCCTGACCGAGGCGGCGCGCCGAGGCGTCAACGTACGACTGCTGTTGCCTGACCGCAGCGATAGCCCCAATTCTATCGCGCTCGGTCACACCCACTACGCCGACCTTCTGAAGGCCGGCGTGAAGATCTTCGAGACCCACGATCTCGTGCTGCATTCCAAGACGGTGGTCGTTGACAGCGTCTGGTCTGCGGTCGGATCGTCAAACTTCGACCACCGCAGCGTTATCATGAACGACGAGGTCGACGCCGTCGTACTGGGCGCGGAGACCGCCAAAGAACTGGAAGCTATGGCCGAGGATGACCGGGCCAGCGCCCACGCTATCGAGCCCAAGGCGTGGTCGCGACGCTCGCTGAGCGACAGGGTCAAGGAAGTCTACGCCCGCATCTGGGAGCGGTGGCTTTAGCCGTCGCGACGTCGAGGAACGGCTGGCTCCAGGCGGGATTGACCTCGGCGGGGAAGCCGCCTGACACGGGGTCGATAATGTCGGTCCACCGATGTCATTCGCCTTGCGCCCCAAGAGATACCGGCCCACCTCCCTCCGATATTCTACCCGCGCAAGCCCTTGGGAATCCTTGGCAGCACCCCGGTGTCAGATTTTGACCCCTAGGCGCTGACCAGCTTTTTCACTCTTGCTTTGCGGCGTTCCTCGTGACGGTCGAGGATTTCCGCCAGATACCGTCCCGTCCAGCTCTTGGTGCTGGCCGCTACCTGCTCTGGCGTGCCGAAGGCGACGATTTCGCCCCCTCCGTCGCCGCCTTCGGGACCGAAGTCTACGACCCAGTCGGCCGTCTTCACGACGTCGAGATTGTGCTCGATGACGACCACTGTATTGCCCTGTTCGACCAGCTCGTGGAGCACCTCAAGGAGCTTCTTGGTGTCCTCAAAATGCAGACCCGTGGTGGGCTCATCCAGGATGTAAAGGGTCTTGCCGGTGGCTCGGCGCGACAACTCTTTCGAGAGCTTCACACGTTGCGCTTCTCCGCCTGACAGCGTCGTCGACGACTGGCCCACTTTAACATACCCCAGACCCACGCGGTTCAGCGTCGCCATCTTCTCGCGCAGCACCGGCACGGCCTTGAAGAACTCGCCGGCCTCATCGACCGTCATCTCCAAGACGTCAGATATGCTCTTGCCTTTAAAGAGGATTTCCAAGGTTTCGCGGTTGTATCGCTTGCCGTGGCAGACGTCGCAGGTGACGTAAACGTCGGGAAGGAAATGCATCTCGATCTTGATCAGACCATCGCCCTGACAGGCCTCGCAGCGTCCGCCCTTTACGTTGAAGCTGAACCGGCCCGGACCATAGCCGCGGGCCTTGGCTTCGGGGAGGCCTGCGAACCAGTCGCGGATTGGCTGGAAGGCGCCTGTGTAGGTCGCCGGGTTCGAACGTGGGGTCCGGCCGATCGGCGATTGGTCGATGTCGATGACTTTGTCGAAAAGTTCGAGCCCCTCGATCCGCTCGTAAGGCGCAGGCGCGTCCGAGGCGTTGTGCAGCCGGCGCGCGGCGGCCTTGTAAAGGGTCTCGATCGTGAAGGTGGATTTGCCGCCGCCGGAAACACCTGTGATGCAGGTGAAGGTCCCTTGCGGGATCTCAGCGGTGACGTTTTTGAGGTTGTTACCCGTTGCGCCGATGACCCGCAGCACGTTCTTCTTGGATATTGGCCGGCGCTTTTGCGGCACAGCGATTTCGCGAGCGCCTGAAAGATACTGGCCGGTGAGGCTCGCTGGCACGGCCATGATGTCCTGTGCGGTACCCTCGGCGATGATCTCGCCGCCGTGGACGCCGGCAGCAGGACCCATGTCGATCACATAGTCAGCTGTGAGGATCGCCTCTTCGTCATGCTCGACCACAAGCACCGAATTGCCGAGGTCACGCAGACCCTTAAGGCTGACCAGCAGACGCGCATTGTCGCGTTGGTGGAGGCCGATGGAGGGCTCGTCAAGGACGTAGAGCACCCCGGTCAGGCCCGAGCCAATTTGACTGGCCAGTCGGATCCGTTGGCTCTCGCCGCCAGAGAGCGTGCCTGACGATCGAGACAGGTCGAGGTAATCAAGGCCGACGTTGACGAGAAACCGAAGGCGGTCGACGATCTCTTTCAGGATCCGCCGGGCGATTTCCATCTGTTTGTCGCTGAGTTGGCCCTCGAGCCCCTCGAACCAGTCTTTGGCGTGCCGGATAGACAGGTGGCTGATCTGGCCCACGTGCTGGCCCGCGATTTTCACCGCAAGGGCTTCAGGCTTCAGGCGGTAGCCATGACAGACATCGCAGGGGGTCTCGGACTGATAGCGGCCCAGTTCCTCGCGAACCCAAGACGAGTCTGTCTCTCGCCAGCGACGCTCCAGGTTCGGCAGCACACCTTCGAAGGTCTTGTTGACTTCGTATTTGCGGGCATTGTCATCGTAGATGAAGCGGATTTTTTCGGCCCCCGAGCCCTGCAAGACCACGTGCTTGGCTTGATCCGGCAGCTGCCAGAACGGGGTGTCCATGGAAAACTCGTAGTGCCGAGCTAGCGCCTGCAGGGTCTGAGTGTAGAGCGGCGAGGGGCCTTTAGCCCAGGGAGAGATCGCGCCCTTGTGCAGGGTCTTGTCCTTGTCCGGCACGATCAGATCGGCGTCGAAGGCAAGCTTCATCCCCAAGCCGTCGCAAACCGGGCAGGCACCGTAAGGGTTATTAAATGAGAAGAGCCGGGGCTCTATCTCGCTGATTGTGAAGCCGGAGACGGGACAGGCAAACTTCTCGGAGAACAGCAGTCGTCTTGGCTCGTTCTCGGTGGGGTCTTTGTCAGCCCATTCGGCCACCGCGATGCCGTCAGCTAAGCGCAAGGCCTGTTCAATACTGTCGGCGTAGCGCGTTTCCTGACCAGCCTTGGTCACCAGCCGATCGACGACGATGTCGATGTCGTGCTTGAATTTCTTGTCGAGGCTTGGCGCGTCCTCAATCGGGAAGAACTCACCGTTGATCTTCAGCCGCTGAAAGCCGGCGTGCTGCCATTCGGCGATCTCCTTCTTGTACTCTCCTTTGCGGCCGCGGATTACGGGGGCCAGCAAATAGATGCGCTCGCCATCGCCAAGCGCCGTCAACTTGTCGACCATCTGGCTGACGGTTTGAGTCTCGATCGGCAGGCCGGTGGCGGGCGAATAGGGCACTCCCACTCGAGCCCATAGCAATCGCATATAGTCGTGGATCTCGGTCACCGTGCCCACGGTCGAGCGCGGATTACGGCTGGTCGTTTTCTGTTCGATCGAAATCGCTGGTGACAGGCCCTCGATCAAGTCGACATCGGGCTTGCTCATCAGCTCAAGGAATTGGCGCGCGTAGGACGACAGGCTTTCGACGTATCGACGCTGGCCTTCGGCATAGATCGTGTCAAAGGCCAACGAGCTCTTTCCCGAACCCGAAAGTCCCGTCAGCACGACGAGTTCGCCACGTGGAATGTCCACGTTGACGTTCTTCAGATTGTGCTCGCGAGCCCCGCGCACACGGATGAAATTCAATTGTTCGGCCATTTTGTCCCGGAAACGCGCCCTTCTTCGAAAGCATTTGAGACGCCGCCCAAAGGTCGCCAGCGCCGCGTCCTAATGTAATGCTGAGAGCCGGAGATAACATAGGAACATATAGGGAACAAACATTCCGGGACCGCGACCCTCAATTTGACGGCTGAGATGCGGGTGGCCCTCGCCGCGGCCGGGCGATTTTCCCCAGGCGCAGGCTGGGCAGCTGGCGCACGGATTGGCACAGCCGCAGCTTGCGCGGGCAGCTGGGCTGGCGGGGCTCTTCTTGAACACCCGATGTCGAGCGCCACCAAGGCCATTCAATATCAAGCCCAAGCTGCGCATTTTCCCGCTCCCCGAGATTGTGGGTGGGCAAGGCTCGGCCGTTCCGAAGACGGGGCAATATCCGGTCTTCGGTCTGTTCACGACATCGGCTCCAATGTCCCTCCAGATCCGTCGAGCCGGGACGCCCAGGCTCTCGACCGGACGCGGTTTGCTTATCCGTCGTTCGAGGTGGCGGTGGTTGCGTTTTACAAGATTTTGACCCCGTGAGCCATCCCGGCACGCGTCGCCTTCGCCTGTGATCGCAAGACCCGTTGTGAGGCCGGTTCAGTCAGCTTTACAGGGTGCGATGTTGGACTTTGGCCATCTCGGGAGCGGCGTCTTCGGTACGTATTCAAACGGTCTCGACGCACCCAGGTCGGCGGAAAATTGACCTGGATCAAGGACGCGGCGAGCCCAGGCGCCCAGCCTGGCGTGACACCAGCCTGGGAGTTCTTCATGCGTATTGCCTTTGCCGTTCCATTGATCCTCGTCCTTGGGCTCGCCGGTGCCGCTGTGGGGCAGCCGTCGGCGCCATCGGTCGATCGCCACATCCAGAACGCCTCCACCACCGAAGCGCCGCAGAAAATGACGCCCAATTTGGCCCATGCCACGGCCCAATCTGAGAACCCTGAAGCGGCCGCAGCCCTGCTGATTGCGGTTCGCCATCGCGAAAATCTAGAAAGAATCGCCAAGCTCGCTTGCGCCGCTGGCGACACGAGTAAGTGCCTGGCTCCTGACCCTGCCGCGCCGCCGCACGCGCCATAGGCTTTGTGGGCGAACTCGCTGACCTTGGGTTCGCCTCCAGGGGGAGGCGAACGCCAGAGGAGGCGACAGAGGACCTCGACGGCGCCGCCTTCGATGCGGTTGCGCGGCGCAGCAAGATCTTGGCTCGCACTGGAGGCCCCAATATGCAAAGGGCCGGCGGCTGGCTGACGCTTGAAAATGGTGGGTCGCCGGCCTGAGCGGGCGTTTAGAATGGAGACTTAAACTCCAGGCCCTTGCCGCTAAGCCGGACGCCGTTCTCGTTCGTCCATTCCGGCTTTCGTCGCACCGGTTGGCCGTGGTCTGGTCGGGCCGCGTCGACGGCCCTGTCGCCTGCGCGGGCCGCTGCTGCGGGCTTTGCGAACACGGCGCCGGCGAGTGTGCGAATCTCGCGTTGCTCAGCCGGCCCCGGTGATGTTGCATCAAGGTCGGAGGTGGCCCTGGGCTTGGGTGGCGCCCGCTCAAGGGTCGGTTGGAACGGGTCGGGCTGGGCTATGGCTGGCCCGGTGTAGACCATCAGGATCGCTGCCATCGCGAGACCCGCACAGATTTGAAGCGGTCCTGTGGTCGGCTGGGTCATGCAACTCCAACCCCCTCAGCGGGTCGCAGTTGCATGCTTGAGCCTTGGTCAGGACCGAAGTCCTGGATCCCAGAGGGCTGAGGGCGACTTCGCCGTCCGGCAGACTTCGCTGTTCAGGGCCCTGCAGACCGCATTGGCGTGCACGCAAGGATCGGCGTCCGCAATGACAATGGCCTGGGCAAAGGCGAGGCTGCGGCCGGGTTTGACCAAGACCGTGTCAAATCCCAGTCACTGGCCAATGACGGCCGAACCCAAAAGGTCGATGTTCAGCTTCACGCGGTCGCCGCGAGCCTGGCCAGACTATCCAATGTGCCGACGCAGGCCCGCGCGGCTTCCTGGCCCTTCACCCGGAAATGGTCGTGAAAGAACCGTTGGTGGATCTCGTGCTCATGGAAGTGGTGTGGGGTCAGCACGACGGAGAAGATCGGCGTCTCTGTGGCAAGCTGCACCTGCATCAGGCCGGAGACCACAGTCTCGGCGACGAATTCATGGCGGTAGATGCCTCCATTGACCACAAAGGCCGCGCCAACGATCGCGGCATAGCGGCCGGTGCGCGCTAAGGTCTGAGCGTGCAGTGGGATCTCAAATGCGCCGGGCGTCTCAAAGCGTTCGATCGTATCGGGGCTGAATCCAAGCAAGGACATCTCATCGACGAACCCCGCGTAGGCCTGCTCGACGATCTCGTGATGCCAAAGGGCTTGGACGAAGGCGATCCGCGCGGCGCGGAACGCGCCGTTGGCGGTGGGGAGCTCAAATGTCGGTTGGACGGTTTCAATGCCGGCTTGGGTCATGGGTCTTCTCCCTGAAGGGTTCGAGGAACCACGACTCAGGGAGACGCCAAGGCGGTGCCGACAACAAACGCTGCCCGCACCCCAATGGCGGTTCTCATAACCGGACTCTAACCGTCGGCCCCGGGATCACACCGGTGTCTGCTTGTCCTCTGTCTTGCTCCCTGTGGAGCAAAGCAGAGCGCCCGCGGGCTCGTCCCTCGCTCGCGCCAAGGCATTACCGCCGGTGGGGACTTCCACCCCGCCCTGAGAACGTAGATCGCCAGAAAGGCTCTGACGACGCGAAAAGTTAACGCGTGGCGTCAGTCGGCGTCAAACAGTTGTTTGAATTTCTATTTTTTCTCGGACGCTGGCGCAGACGAGGGGGTATCGGCGATCATGCTGGTGGCGATCTTCCAAGACCCGTCCGGCAGCGGCTTGTAGATGATCAGCCAGTTGCCATGTTCCGTCACCGGCGTCCTGGTCTTCGGATCGGTCATCGTGAAGGCGTATGTCGCGCGATAGACCGCCATGTCGCCGGCCTGGGCGACGTCAACTGTCGCATCGGTGACGGAGACCTTGGCCGCCGGATCAGCCAGTTGAACCTTCGTTGCAGCCAGGTCTTCAGCCTGATTGTTCACATTGGGCGCGCCATGGAACATGCCGAGGGTTTGTGGGGCGTCATGCGAGACCGACTTGGTTGCGTCATGGGCGTTGAAATCGGCGATCAATTGATTTGCATCCGCCTTGACGGCCTCCGTAATTTTACCGGTGTCGACAGTGGGCTTCGCAGCTTCAGGTTTGGTGCAGGCCGCAAGCGATGCGGCCAGGGCGATGGACAACACAACGGGTGCGCGTTTTGACAGAGCCATTCGATTCCCCCGGTTTGACCTGAGACAGACGTCGCGTGATCGCGACCTGGGGAAAGCAAACGCCCAGCGCAGGCCACTGTCCAGCCCGGTGAAATTGTACGGCCCGACCGGCTCCGACGCCGGGAGAGGCTAGGCGCGCTGGTTCAGGGTGATGGCCGTGGCCGCAGCGGTAGGATTTTGCAGACCGCCTGAGCCGTAACTCGAGCCCTTTTGCCTTTGGCTGGCGACCTCTTCTGCAATGGCCCGGACGAGCCCCTCGGTCACGGTCTTGACCGCACCCACCGCGCGCGCCTGGCGCGCTAGGACCGCATCGAAGGCCTCGGTCGCGCGCCTCAGGCGCACCCCTTGGGTCGGGTTGGCGCTGGCGATCAAATCGGGCGTGCTTCGGATGCGGGCAGATTCGTGACGGTAGAGGTTGGCCAGGCGGCCGGTTTCTTCGAGATGGATGAGTGCATCTTGTGGCCTATGGGCTTCGAAGGCCTTGGCCTGCTCCGCCACGAGGTAGGTGAGACGTTCCGTCAGAATGACGAGTTGGTCGAGGCGCTCGGCGACCTCGGCGGGCGACGAACTCATGGCTCTAGACCTTGCATTTTCAGCATTTCGCGCTGCACGGAGGCGGCGATGCCAACGCCGCCGCTGGCGGCCATCTTGTTGGCCATGGCTTCTGTCAGGAACGACTTGAACATGCTCTCGCCTGGGCCGCCGCCAAAGGGCGCGGGCGTATCGGTCCCGGCAAACATCTGCCCAAGCATGACCGACAGGAATGAGCTTTCAAATTTATGGGCGGTCTGTTTGATCTGGCTGCGCTTGGCCAATTCGGCGGCGCTTTGTGCCGGCATGGAGGTCGTGTTCAGGCTGGGCGAGGCTAGAGCTGCGGCGAAGTTGGTCATCACTGCACCTCGATATCGGCCTGCAGGGCGCCGGCGCTTTTGATGCTCTGAAGGATGGAGATCATGTCGCGGGGCGTGACGCCCAGCGTATTGAGGCCCGCCACCATTGCGGCCAGCGAAGCGCCAGACTTCAGTGTCACGAATTTCTTGCCCTTCTCTTCGTCCACCGAGACGTCGCTCTGCGGCACCGTGACGGTTGAACCGGTCTTGGAGAATGCGCCAGGCTGGCTGACTTGGGAGCTCTCGCGCACCGTGATGGTCAGGTTGCCCTGCTGGATCGCGACGGTCGAGATCCGTACGTTTTCGTTCATGGTGATGACGCCGGCGACTTCGTCGATGACCACCTTGGCTGGCGCGTCGGCTTCGACGGAGAGGTTCTCCAGCTGAGTTAAGAAGCTCACCATGTCCATGCCACCCACCGGATGGACGGAAATGATTGTTGGGTTAAGCGCGGCCGCCGAGCCCGGGAAGCGTCCATTGATCACGTCGGCGACGCGACCTGCCGTGGTGAAGTCAGGATTGCGTAGGGTCAGGCGCAGGGTCGACATACTGGCCAGCTGGAAGCCGACTTCCTTTTCAACGATCGCCCCGCCTGCGATGCGTCCTGCTGTCGGTACACCCTTGGAGATTGTCGTTCCTGACGATCCGGAAGCGCTGACTGAGCCGGTCTGGACGGTTCCTTGCGCGGCCGCATAGGCATTGCCATCGGCGCCCATCAAGGGGGTAACCAGCAGTGTGCCCCCCAGCAGGCTCTTGGCATCGCCCATGGCCGAGACGGTGACGTCGATCTGAGAACCGGAGGCCGCGAAGGCCGGAAGTTTGGCTGTGACCATCACCGCAGCGATGTTCTTGGTGTTCATGGTCGCTGCGCGGGTGTTGACCCCCAGGCGCTCCAGCATCGACTGCAGACTCTGCTGCGTCATGGGCGCATTGCGCAAAGCATCGCCCGTACCGTTGAGGCCGACGACGATGCCGTAGCCGACCAACTGATTTTCTCGAACACCCTCGAACTCGACAATATCTTTGATGCGCGATTTGGCACCCGCCGGGCCTGCGCCCAGACCGATAGCGAGGCTGGCGGCCAGCAGAAAGACGGAGAGGGCGCGGATGGTGCAAGGCATTGTATACCGGGTGCAGCTGTTTCGCTGCCGTCTATGCGATCAACGTGCCAGTTGAGAATCTCAAAAATCAGCAAGAAAATCAGTGGGACGAGATCCCCGACCTCGACCGTTATTTTGTCTGGCGGCAGATTTTGCCCGGCATTAACCATGCTGCAAGATTGCGGGCTCACAACAGACCCAAGAATTTGAGCGATCAGAGGTTGAAGCGCGCAGCATGAAGGTCACCGGCCCAAACGGGATCGGATCGTCCTCAGGCGCCCGTCCAGCGCATAGCGCAGGCGGCGATGGCTTTCGCTTGTCCATGCCAGGCGCTGCCGGGGGCGTTAGTCAGGCGTCTTCGGTCTCGGCGACCCAAGGCGTTATGGGTCTCCAATCCCTGCTGGCCCTTCAGGACGTGGGAAATCCCTTGGAACGCAAGCGTCGCGCTGTGCGCCGCGCCGGGCGGATCTTGGATGTGTTGGATGACGTCAAGGTGGCTCTGCTGGAGGGCGAGCTTTCAAGCGCCGATCTGGACCGCCTGAGACGCGCCGTGCGCGATGAGCGCGGCAATACCGATGACCCCGACCTGGAGGCCGTCCTCAACGACATTGAGCTTCGCGCGGCCGTCGAGGTCGCAAAGCTCGAACAGGCCCAACGTGGCGCATAGCTTCGGATGGTTTGTCAGGCTGATTGAAACCCCCATTTTTCTTGCTATAAGCCCGTCGCGCATCTCGCGATGCTTAGGGGGTTCAGAGTGTCCATGACGGCAGCCGAAGTGCTGGCTGATAGGCCTGTGTATCGTCCTTCCGAGGACGAAGAGTTCATGAATGAGCGTCAGCTTGAGTATTTCAAGCAGAAGCTCATTGATTGGAAAGAGGACATTCTCCGCGAGTCCGGAGAGACCCTGAAGCATCTTCAAAGCGAAACCGAGAATCATCCCGACCTTGCTGATCGTGCATCGTCGGAGACCGATCGATCTTTGGAGCTTCGCACCCGCGACCGCCAGCGCAAGCTGATTTCCAAGATCGATGAGGCCATGCGCCGCATCGAAGACGGCAGCTACGGTTATTGCGAAGAGACAGGCGAACCGATCGGCGTGGCTCGCCTCAACGCCCGCCCGATTGCGACGCTTAGCCTGGAAGCCCAGGAGCGCCACGAGCGCCGTGAACGTGTCCACCGCGACGACTAGTGCGATCGTCGCTCCTTTTGAGCGAGGGGCGGGCGTGCGAAACGACGAGGTTGGGCTTGGCGTGTACAGGCTTATATCTCAGCGTGCCCGGCTATCGCTCTGACGTCTCAGGCTTTGCTCGGTTCTTCGCGGCACGGGCAGATGATTTTGGATTATTTTGCCAAATCCCAATGCCTTCCCTATATATGCTCAAGATGAGCATTTCTCCCGGACGCCAAATCAGGCGCTAATGGCGGGTCGATGAAAGGCCAAGCGGCTGTGACAACATCTGGCGCCAAACCGTTCTTCGCGATCCACAGCCACGGTTTTGTGCGCGTCGCAGTCTGTACGCCAGCGGTGGCGGTGGCTGATCCGGGTTTCAACGCGGCCCAAACCCTGGCCTTGGCCCAGGACGGCCATGCGCGTGGCTGTGATTTGATGGTCTTTCCTGAGCTGGGACTGTCGGCCTACGCCATCGATGACCTCTTCCTGCAGGACGCGCTTCTGGGCCGAGTAGAGACGGAAATCGAAGGACTTGCGGCCGCAAGCAAAGACCTTGCACCCGTTTTGATCGTGGGCGCGCCGGTCGAGCATTCGGGCGCGCTCTACAACTGCGCTGTCGTCATCACAAAAGGCAAAATCCTCGGAATCGTCCCGAAAAGTTTTCTACCTAACTATCGGGAATTCTATGAAAATCGGTGGTTCGCCCCGGGTTCAGGCATAGCCGGTCTGACGACCCGGTTTGCTGGGCAGGAGGTCAAGTTCGGGACCGATCTGGTATTCGAAGCCAGCGACCTTGCCGATTTCCGTTTCGCAGCGGAGATCTGCGAAGACGTCTGGTCGCCGACCCCGCCGTCCACCCAAGCCGCGCTGGCCGGTGCGCTGATCCTTTGCAACCTGTCGGCGTCCAACATCGTGGTCGGCAAGGCCGACGAACGAAAGCTGCTTTGCGCCTCCCAGTCGATGCGGTGCATGTCGGCCTACCTCTATTCCGCCGCCGGGCCGGGCGAGAGCACCACCGACCTGGCCTGGGATGGCCAGGCTTCGATCCATGAGCTCGGCCGGTTGATGGCTCAGACCGAGCGGTTTCCATCCAAGGCTCAAATGGCGGTTGCCGATATCGACGTCGAGCGTCTGCGTCTGGAGAGGCTACGTACGCCCACATTCAACAACGCAGCCGTCGCCTCCGGCCGTCCAGAGACGAGCTTCCGCAAGGTGTCGTTCGAGCATTGTCCAACGTTTGAAGATGTCGGCCTCGAACGCGCCATCGACCGTTTCCCGTTCGTGCCGCACGACCCGGCGCGCCTCGATCAGGACTGCTACGAGGCGTTCAACATTCAGGTTCAAGGGCTTTCGCAAAGGCTGCGAGCCACCAAAACCAAGCATCTGATCGTCGGGATTTCAGGGGGCCTGGATTCGACCCATGCTCTTTTGGTCGCGTGCAAGGCGTTCGACGCACTGGGCCAGCCTCGCCAAGATATCCTGGGCTTTACGATGCCCGGCTTTGCGACGAGCGAGGCGACCAAGTCCAACGCCTGGGCCTTGATGACGGCGCTGGGCGTCACCGGCCAAGAAATCGACATCAGGCCCGCCGCCGAGCGGGTCTTGAAGGACATTGGTCATCCGTTCAGCCGCGGCGAGAAAGTCTACGACGTGACGTTCGAGAACGTCCAGGCGGGCCTTCGGACGGACTATCTGTTCCGGTTGGCCAACCAGAATTCCGGCTTCGTGCTGGGAACCGGTGATCTATCCGAGCTGGCACTCGGCTGGTGCACCTATGGCGTCGGTGACCAGATGAGCCACTACAACGTCAACGGCTCTCTGGCGAAGACGCTCATCCAGCACCTGATCCGCTGGACCGTGAAGACAGGCCAGTTCAGCGGGGCGGCCGAAACGCTGCATGCGATCCTCGAGACTGAGATATCGCCCGAGCTGGTGCCGGCTGATGCGTCGGGTGCGATCCAGTCGACCCAGGCCAAGGTCGGGCCATACGAGCTGCAGGACTTCAGTCTATTTCATATCACCCGCTTTGGACTTCGACCCTCGAAGGTGGCATTCCTGGCTTGGCATGCCTGGCGAGACGTCAACCTAGGCGCCTGGCCACCGAATTTTCCGCTGGCGACCCGCAATGCCTATGATCTTGCCGCCATCAAGAACTGGCTTGCGGTCTTCCTCTTCCGCTTCTTCGAGATCAGCCAATTCAAGCGCTCGGCCATGCCGAATGGGCCAAAGGTGATCTCTGGCGGCGCACTTTCCCCCCGGGGCGACTGGCGTGCGCCCTCCGATGGCACTGCACGGATATGGCTGGACGAGTTGGAAGCCAACGTGCCGTGATGACCATCCCCTGTCGGAGACGGCGTCGTTTAGGCCAAACCTGCAAGCATTGGCGAGGTACCGGCCTTTGGTCCTGCTAATAGGGCCGGGATGATGTCCTCGACCCGATCGACCACTGACCAGGCGCCCATGAAGCTCTCCGGGGTCAGCTTGGCGTTGACGGTGTGTTGGAAGAGGTCAAAGAGCGGGTTCCAGAAGTTGTCGGGATTGTAGAAGACGACGGGCATTTGGTGCAGGTCGAGGCGGCGCCACGACAGAAGCTCCACCACTTCCTCAAGCGTGCCGATACCGCCAGGTAGAATCACAAAACCCTGTGATTCCTCGAAGAAGCGCTGTTTGCGCTCGTGCATCGAGGTGACAATCTCATGCTCCACGATCTCAAGCGCGCGTTCTTTTCCCATCAGGAAAGTCGGGATTATGCCCAGCACCTTGCCGCCGGCCTCGTGTGCAGCTCGTGCTGTGGCCCCCATCAGGCCAACGCCGCCGCCGCCGTAGACCAGGCGAAGATGGGCCGCGGCCAAGGCCCGCCCAAGGTCGCCGGCGGCGCGCAGGTAGGCCGGTGCTGCGGCGTCTGAAGAGCCGCAGAAAACGCAGACAGATTGTAGGCTGCCGGTCACAGGCACCATCCATCACACTCCGAGATATCGGCACGCTTGCGAGCGCCAGACGAAAGCCCGATTAGCTATGCTCTGGGTTAAGGAGTTTTAACCAAGCCGTGTTCCTCGCAAAGCCGACGTTCCCTGGACAGGGCTCAGCGCCCCTGATCGCGCTGCTGCTGGCGGCCTGCAGTGGAACGCCGTCGGGAGCCCCCCACAGCGGGGACGCCGCCCAGGTGCAGGCCGGCGATCTGGCACCGCCCCGCGTAGATACGGTGAGGTTCGGGCCAAACGGCATGGTGCTCTCTGGTGTAACCCAGGCCGGCATAAAGGTGCGGCTGGCCTCGCCGGACGGCCAGGTGGTCAGTGCCCGCGCTGACCCGCAAGGACGCTGGTCGATCGGTCTGCCTTTGGTGCCGGCGCCTCGCATCTTTGGGCTTTCGGTCGCCGCGGGAGATCGAAGAGCCCAAGCGGAGGGCTATGTCCTGGTTTCGCCGACAGGGCAGGCGGCCCTGCTGCGCGCCGGTGCTGCGGCCTTGCGACTGGACCTGCCGCGGCGACCGGGGTTTGCGGCGATCGACTTCGATCGCGGGGGCGGAATGGAGGTCTCAGCGGCCGTTCCGCCCGGAGCCAGCGTGATCTTGCGTTTGGATGGCAGCCAGGTCGATCAGCATCGCGCAGACGCAAAAGGACACTATGAGGTCAGCCTCGGCTCGCCGACGCCGATAAAGCCTGGCGCCCATCAGGTACAGATATTTGGCGATGGTTTCACAGACGAGGTGGTCGTCCAGGTCTCACCTGCTGCACCCCTTGCGAACGGCCCGTTGCGTAGCCAGCTCACCACGGCCGGCCTTAGGGTCGACTGGATGACGCCTGGCGGCGGCGAGCAATCCACCCTTCTCGTGCACTGACGGAGCCCAGATTGACGTTCGCCCATCCAGGAATGACGCGCCGTTTCGGCGGCGAGATCGCGCCGAGCGAGGCCAAATTCAGTTTTTGGGGCTCGTTGGCTGACCTATGGCGGCTGGTTATGCGCTCGGGCGCACCGCAGCTGCGCCTGCGGATTGCTGCGGCGCTCGCGCTTGTGTTCGTCGGTAAGGCGGCCGGCGTCATCGCACCCGTCACGATAGGTGCCGCGATCGACAAACTCCGCCCGATTGCTGGCGCTCATGGGGCCCCTGGGGCCACCTTTCTGCTGCTGGTATTGGCCTTCGCCGGTCTCAGGCTCGGTGCGGCCTGCGCGCCTTTTGCACGCGATGCGATCTTTACCCGCGTTTCCCAATCGACGATGGCGCGCGCCGCGGTTGAAACCTTTGCGCACGCGCTCGGCCTTTCTCTCGATTTCCATCAGAGCAAACAGACCGGAACGCTGACGCGCATCATCGATCGCGGGTCGCGCTCCACCGATTTCCTGATCCGAAGCCTGATCTTCAGCTTGGGCCCCACGGTGGTTGAGCTGGTCATGGCCATGACGGTGATGGTGGTGCGGCTGAATTGGGCGTTTGCCGCTGCGGCGCTGGTGACGATGGTGCTCTATGTCTTCGTCACCTTGCGGATCACCAACTGGCGGCTGTCGCACCGACGCGAGTTGAATGACACCGACAATCGCGTGGCCGGTCTCTCGGGCGATGCGCTGATCAACTACGAAACGCTCAAGACGTTTGGCGCCGAGGAACGGATTGTCGAAACTTACGACAAGGCGATGGACGATTATGTCAACGCCAGCGCCCGTGCGAACGCCTCGCTGAACCTCCTGAACGCTTCGCAGTCCGTGATCCTCAATGTCGGTCTGGGCGCCATGACGGCCATGGCGGGTTACCTGGTGACGGCCGGGACCCTGACGATCGGAGATATCTTCACCTCGATCCTGCTGCTGAGCGGGCTTTATGCCCCGCTCGGCATGCTGGGGTTCCAATACCGGGAGATCCGCCAAGCCTTCATCGACATGGAGCAGATGATCTCGCTGCGCGATGTCGTCCCCGAGATCGTCGATGCCCCAGACGCGCGCGATCTGCCACCGGCCAGCGGGAACGGCGCTTCGATCGCGTTCGACCATGTCAATTTCCAGCACGATGCCCGCTCGGTCGGACTGCGTGACGTGAGCTTCGTGATCCCGCCGGGAACGACGACGGCGCTTGTCGGGCCGTCGGGGTCGGGCAAAACCACGGCCGTGCGTCTGGCGATGCGATTGCTCGACCCCAAGGACGGTCAGGTGCTGGTCGACCGCATGGACATGCGCCAGGTGAAGTTGGCCGACCTGCGACGAGCCGTGGCCTTGGTGCCCCAGGACGTGGCCCTTTTCAACGACAGCCTCTACGCCAATATCGCCTTCGCCCGGCCAGGTGCGGGCGTAAGCGAGGTGCGCACCGCCGCCGAAGCTGCAGAGCTTGGCCCTTTCATCGATAGCCTGCCCAACGGCATGTCCACGATGGTGGGGGAGCGTGGTCTAAAGCTCTCAGGTGGCGAGCGCCAGCGGGTGGGTATTGCGCGCGCGCTTCTGGCCAATCCGCGCCTGTTGATCCTGGACGAGGCGACCAGTGCGTTAGACGGGCCAACCGAAGCGGCCATTCAGGAGACGCTGCGAAAGGTCAAGGCCGGCCGCACCACGCTCGTGATTGCTCACCGCCTATCGACCATCGTCGATGCCGACGAGATCCTGGTGCTAAGGCGAGGTCGGATTGTCGAGCGAGGGACGCATACGCAGCTGCTGGCCAAAACGGGCGAATATGCCGCGCTCTGGCGTCGCCAAACCCGGGAAGTCTAGACGATCGACTTGCCCATCCTCGTCAGTGGCACCGGTTCGCCCCCGCGTTCGTCGACAATGGCCTCTAGTGCCATGAAGCCACAGGTCTCGTAGAGCGGTCTGCCCGACATCGTCCCCATCAGTTCCAGACGCTTGAAGCCTTCAGCCCTGGCCGCAATTTCGCAAAGCTGGAGTATCAGACGGCCAACGCCGCGGCGGGCGAACGTGGGGTGCGTATACATCGCCCTTATGCGCGCTGGATCCGTCGCCGGATTGAGCAAGGCCGCGTCACGTCCAGGCGAGTGATCGCCCCCATAAAGGGTCGCCCTGCGGCTCCAGCCGCCACAGCCGGCCATCTGGCCGTCGCAGTCCACGACAAAATAGGTACCGTCAGTGATCAACTGGCGATCGAGACCCATGACCGTTCGGCTAGCTGTGATCTGGGCGGTTGTCAGGAAGCTGCGCTGAAGTTCGGTGATTGCGGCGTCAACCACCACCTCCAGGGCCGGTATGTCCTGCAGGCCCGCCAAGCGAGACGTCAGGTCTGTCATGACCTATTCGGCAGCCCGCGGGATTTCGTAAGGCTTGACCGCTTGCGGCTTCGGACGAATGCCCAATTGTCGCTGCCCCCAGCGCCAGTAGCTCGTGAACCGGACGGAAGCCACCTTCGGGGCGGCCAGCAGCACCGGCGTCAACACCAGGGTCAGCAGGGTCGCAAATGACAGCCCCCAAACCACGGCGCCTGAGAGTTGCACCCACCACTCCGAGCCCGGTGCCTTCAGTTCGATATGCCCGTTCTGGAAGTTCGGGTGGACCTGGAACATCAGCGGCAGCAGCCCCACGACGGTCACCAGGGTCGTCAGCATGACCGGCCGGAACCGCTGAGTTGCAGCCCGAACCGCCGCTTCATCGGCCGGATAGCCCTGGCGGCGAAGCTGGTAGTAGGTATCCACCAATACGATATTGTGGCCCACAACGACGCCGGCCAGCGACACCACGCCGGTCCCTAGCATGATCACCGAGATATAGTCGAAGGTGTGCAGCAGGTTCACCTGAATGCCCAGCAGCACGCCGATGGTCGACAGAGCGACGGCCGAGAGCGTCACCAGGACGCCGTAGAAGCTGTTGAACTGCCAAAGCAGGATGACGCCCATCAGGAACAAAGAGACCATCATCGCCACGATAAAGAATTGCGCGGCGTCCTGGCCTTCCTCGTCGGCACCGGTGAACTTCAAATGGACGCTTGGATCGAGCCCCTGCTTGGCGACCCAGTCTTTGAGTTGACCCACCTTCAAGTTGGCGGCGAGACCCTGGATGGCATTCGCCTGCAGCAGAACCATACGCTGGCCTTCGCGACGCTGGATTTGCGTGACCTGCTGGGCAGGCAAGCGCTTGACGAAGTAGCTTGCCGGCACAGGCCCCGAAGGGGTGGTGATCTTCAACTGGTCGAAGGCCGCCACCGTGCGAGCTTCGATCGGGAAGCGCACGCGAATATCCAGCTCGTCCTGGGCGTCGTCAGGGCGGAAGCGGCCCACCAGAACGCCGTCTGTCATGAATTGAATGGCCTGGCCAACCGACAGCACATCGACGCCATAGCGGCCAGCCGCGATCCGGTCGACGGAGAGGTTGTACTCGATGCCGGGGGAAGTGCGGTTGTCCTCGAGTTCAATGAGTTGAGGATCCGCAGATAGCTTGGCCTTGACCAGGTCGGCGGCCTTGTCCAGGGCGACCGGGTCGTGGCTCGTCATCAGCACCTGCACCGACTTGCCAGTGGGCGGGCCGCCTTCGGGCTCACGGACCTCAACCTGCATGCCTGGCAGATCGGTGACCCGCTTGCGAATCTCCTGGGCAATGTCCTTGCCCTGAAGGCCAATTGCTTTTCGCTCTTCGTACTTGTCGAACTCAACCTCGATACGCCCGATCGTGTCATTGGGCGGGGAAGATGGCCCACCGTTGCTGTTGACGCCCCCGGCGCGGACATACATGGACTCGATGCCTTTGATCGCCACCAGCCGGCTTTCCACCTGCTTCATCAACTCGTCCTGGGCGTCCGGAGACATGTTGCCGCGGGCTTTCACAAAGATCGTCACCTGCTGGGGGTCCTGATCCAGGAAAAACTCCGTGCGATGCGGAGTTTTTCCAAACCAGATGGCGATGCCGAAGATGATGACCAGGGTGGTCAGAACCGTCCGTCCAGGATGGCGACCCAGCATGGAAACGGTCTTTGCATACCAGCCCATGAAGCCGGACATTTCGCGCGGATCGCCGTGCTCGGATTTCTCGATTTCAGCCAGGTGCGCCGCATCAACTGCCGTCGGCCGTCCAAAGATCGAACCCAGTGCCGGTGTAAAAATCAGAGCCACGAAAATTGAGGCACCCAGAACGAAGAACAGGGTCAAGGGCAGGAAGCTCATGAATTTCCCGCTGATCGAGTTCCAGAACATGAACGGCAGAAACGCACAGAGCGTCGTGAGCGTACCGTTCGTCACCGGCCAGAACATGCGCTTTCCGGCGGCAGCGAAGGCCTGCTCCTTGGGCATGCCCTCGGCCATCTTCCGGTCTGCGAACTCCACCACCACGATGCCACCATCGACAAGGATGCCGACGGCCAGCACCATCCCAAACATCACCATCTGGTTGAGCGTGATCCCTTTGGCGTGGATCATCAGGAAGGCGAGCAGGAAGCAAGTCGGGATCGCCAGGCCGACGATGAGACCCTGACGAATGCCGAGGCTGGCGACGATGATCATCATCACGAGCAGGCTGGCCGCGATGATCCCACTTTCTAGGATGGTCAGGGTTCGGCCAATGAATTCGGAATTATCGTAGGTGTAGTCGACCTTAACCGTTGCCGGCCAATGCTTCTGCTCATCAGCGACCACGCTGCGGATGGTCTTTACGGTATCTAGGATGTTGGCACCGTTGCGCTTGGAGACGTCGAGCGCTACGGCCGACTGGCCATTGAAGCGCGTGATAAACGCCGGTTCTTTAAAGGTCCTTCGTACGTCGCCGATGTCGGCGATGGTGACAATACGGTCGCCGTTCCGCTTGATAGGCAGAGCCAGGATGTCGGCCGGATTCTGCACAACGCCCGGGATCTTCACGGCAAACTGGCCAGGACCCGAGCGTAGATTGCCAGCGGGCACCAGTTGGTTGTTGCGCGCGATCACGCCCGACAGGTCGTTGGCCGTGACGTTGTAGGCCTCCATCCGCAGGGGATCGATGGTGACGTCGAGCAGTTCCTCACGTGCGCCGCTCTCAAAGGCTTCCTGTACGCCGGGGGAGGCCTCGAGGCGCTCTTTCAGGCTCTTGGAAATCCGCGCCAGCTCGCGCTCAGGTGCCTCGCCATGCAGCACCACCCCGATGATCGGGCGGTCGGCAAAGCTTTCTTCCTCGATGATCGGCGGCTCCGCGTCGGGCGGGAATCGGCCTCGGGCCAGGTCGGTCTTGGATCGGACGTCGTCCAACGCCTTCTGTTTTGGCGCGTCGGGCTCAAACTCCAGCGTCACAATCGCCGCGTTCTGCCGGGCGACAGCGTTCATGGCCTTGATGCCTTGGATGGTCTGAAGCTGGACCTCCAGGGGTTTGACCAGCAGGCGTTCGGCGTCCTCAGGGCTCACGCCGGGGAAGGGCACGATGACCGAGATGTAGGGAAGATCGATATCCGGCTGCGCTTCGCGCGGCATGGCCAAGTAGGCGAAGAAACCAAATAGGCAGGCGATCAAAGTGACGCCCAGCACCACCTTGCGCCGCTTAATGGCTCCATCGATCAACGCCGCGATCATCACGTTTCTCCTATCACCGAGGCGTTAGTGCGCCGGAGCGACACGAACCTTCTGCCCGTCGGCGACGTAAGACTGTCCAACGGTGATCAACTCTACATCCCCGGTCAGGCCGGACACCCAGACGCCCTCGTGGGTTTCCTCCAGGATCGCGACCGGCGCGAAGCTCACGCGCCCGTCGGATTGTACGTATCGGACGCCTTGGCGTCCGGCAGAATCCAGCACCAAAGTTGAGAGGGGCACAAGGTGGGCCGGGCCTGATCCGGCCCCGATATGCAACTCCGCCGACAGGCCTGAGCGTATGTCGAGCCCAGCGTTCGGCACGGTAACCTCCAGGCGGTAGGTGCGCGTTTGTGGGTCCGCATCGTGGGAGACGTAGCGAATGTGGCCGCTCAGGGTCTGGCCCGAAACGAGCCGTGCCTTGGCTGGCGCCCCGACCTTCATCCTTGCCGCAAGCGTTTCGGCGACATCACCCACGATCAGCAGCGGATTAATTTCAATCATCATACCGCAGGGCTGGCCTGGCCCGAGATAGGCCCCGACTTCCGCGTCCCGGCGGTCAAATACACCCGTGAAAGGCGCCTTGATGTTCACCTGGGCCAGCGCGATCTCGGCCTGGCGCACGGCGGCCGTAGCCGCGTCGAGGTTGGCCTGGCTTTGAAGCACTTGAGCTGGAGACCGGTAGCCTTGCTTGGCCAGCTGTTCGTTCTGTTGCTGGACGAGTTGCATCGATTTCTGGGCGGCATGGGCCTGGTCGAGAGCGGCCTGGCGTGCGTCCACCGCGAGCCGGCACAGCACTTGCCCCTGCTTGACGAAGGTGCCCTGCAGCACCGGCGCAGCGGCGACGACACCCGCTGTCTCGGAACGGACGATCACGCTGCGTGTGGACTGCGTTCGGCCGCGAACGATAACGTCGTAGGGTCGTTCGATCGCCGGGACGAGTTTGACCTGCACGCTGGGAGGGCCGACGGGCGTTGTGGCTCTGGCGTGGGACTCACGGGGGTGAACCGCGCTGGCGAGACTCCGCACGATGAAATAAAGCGCCACCAAGCCGCAAACGGCGATGACGAATACGTACTGAGATTTCATCCGCATCAAGCTGTCCTGAGCCCCCTACAGCTCCCTACAAATCGGCGACGCCTCTGCGCGGGCACCTCCGATCGCGAAGGTTTGACGCTTGTGATGCAACCCTTGCGCGAGAGCAAATGAAATCGCGGACAGGATGGCGACACGACGGTATGTCTGGTTCGAAGCCGTTTATTGCAACACGCGGTTGCGGTCTTCGCCGCTTTGCCCCGTGCCAACATTGTTACTTTGTAAAGGATAACCACTGGTGAAATATCTTCACACCATGGTCCGTGTCACGGACCTCGACGCCTCGCTGGAATTCTACTGCGACAAGCTGGGCCTGGTCGAAGCCTCGCGGGTCGAAAATTCTGGGGGGCGTTTCACCCTGGTCTTCCTGTGTGCGCCTGGCGATCAGGGCGCAAAAGCCAATAAGGCCCCGATGGTCGAGCTTACCTACAACTGGGACCCAGAGGCCTATGAGGGCGGCCGGAATTTCGGCCATTTGGCCTATGCGGTGGATGACATCTACGCGCTTTGCCAACGGCTGAAAGACAAGGGCGTGGTGATCAATCGGCCGCCACGGGACGGACGAATGGCGTTTGTGCGCTCACCTGACGATATCTCGATTGAGCTCTTGCAGGCTGGACCCGCCCTGGCGCCCGCCGAGCCTTGGTCGTCCATGCCCAATGTCGGGGTCTGGTAGTTCCTCCGGTGCGGTTTCGAACCTAAGACGTTGGGGGCATCGCGCGGCGCGGCGGCGCGCGATATGGCTGGTCTGAGATTCGCCGAGAAGGAGCCTAGAGATGGCCCGCGACCCTGGCGCACGCCGGCCGGCGAGGATGCCGCAGGTCGGAGAGCCTGCGCCCTTCTTCGCCGCCGCCACGGACGGCATTGACCGCTATAGCCTCGACGTGGCTGCCGGCCGTTGGATCGTTCTGATGTTCTTCGGCACAACAGCGCAGGTAGGCCCCGCCGAGGGACTGGCGCTGGCCCTTGAGCGCCGCGAGCTGTTCAATGGGGCAGACGCAGCCCTGTTCGGCGTCAGCGTCGATCCTGCAGATCGCGCTGAGCGCGGGTTGGCCAATTCTGAGCCCGGGGTGCGGTTCTTCTGGGATTTCGATCTGGCGGTGTCGCGGCTCTGGGGTGTTGCAGACGAAGTGAACTTCCGTCCCTGCGTGTTCCTCATCGACCCAACCTTCCGCATCGCCATGACCGCGCCCGCCGAGGCGATAGGGGAGGTGCTTGATCGGCTTGCGCAGGCGCTCCACGAAACGCCATCGGGCGCAGAGAGCCAATACGCCCCGGTTCTCACCTTACCGCGTATCTTCGAGCCAGAGCTCTGCGAGGCTTTGATCGGCGACTACCGATCCGGCGGTGCGACGGCCTCGGGATTTGCACGCGATATTGGCGGCCAAACCGTCGTGCATATCGACCCCTTCCTGAAGCGGCGCAGCGATGTGACGCTCGAGGATGAAGGCGTGCTGGAGGCGATCCGTACACGGCTTGAGGATCGGCTGTTCCCTATGCTGAAGCGAGCCCTGGGTTGGCAGGCGCAGTACATCGAGCGCTACCTCATCTGCCGCTATGGCGCGGAGGATGAAGGGTTCTTCTCTCGCCACCGCGATGACGCAACAGCCGGCACCGCGCACCGGAAGTTCGCGGTCTCGCTGAACCTGAATGACGGATACGAAGGCGGCGATCTCCGCTTCCCGGAGTTCGGCCCACGCACCTATCGTCCGCCGGCGGGGGGAGCGACGGTATTCTCCTGCAGCCTGCTGCATGAAGCGACGCCGGTGACCCTAGGCGAGCGCTTCGTCTTTGTGCCTTTCCTCTACGACGAGGACGGCGCGCGGATCCGTCGGCAGAACATGGGCAAGGTGGCTGTCGGTCTTCGCGACAATCGTCAGACGCGGCGCGTCAAGCGCCCACGCTAGCCACGCCGCCAAATGACCCTTCGGCGTCGGGATCTGTGGCGCGCGCGAGGTCTTGAAGCGAGAGCGTCTTGTGCCACAAAAGGCTACGGCCCAGGGGGCAGGCCTTTCGGCATGGCGGTGGCGTCTCGGTTGCGCTAGCTGGCATGAGGTTTGGGTTTGGATGTTTTCGATATGGGTCACTCCAGCGACACAGAAGAGATGAGCTCACCATGCGCATCGTAGACGCGAACGTCATTGTCACCTGTCCCGGCCGCAACTTCGTGACCCTCAAGATCGTCACCAGTGACGGCATCTACGGCATCGGCGATGCGACGCTTAACGGCCGGGAAAAGGCGGTCGTTTCTTATCTCGAAGATCACGTCATTCCGCTGCTAATCGGACGCGATGCGCGGCGAATCGAAGACACCTGGCAGCTCCTCTACAGGGGCGCATACTGGCGACGTGGTCCCGTCACGATGCGGGCAATCGCTGCGGTAGACGTCGCGCTTTGGGATATCAAAGCCAAGGCTGCTGGCCTGCCGCTCTACGATCTCCTGGGTGGCAAGAGCCGCGAGGGTGTCTTGGTCTATGGTCACGCCAACGGGTCAGACATCGAGGAGACCTGTGACGAGGTCGGGCGCTATATAGGCCTCGGATACAAGGCGGTGCGGGCACAGAGCGGGGTGCCAGGACTGGACAAACCCTACGGCGTCTCTGGCGATCGAATGTATTACGAGCCCGCCGATTCAGCGCTGCCGACTGAGACTGTTTGGTCGACGTCGAAGTACCTGAACCACGTGCCGAAGCTCTTCGAGCAGCTACGGATCCGCCACGGTTCGGATGTCGAGTTGCTCCACGACGCCCACCATCGCCTGACGCCGATGGAGGCTGCCAGGCTCGGCAAGTCGCTGGAACCCTTCAACCTCTTCTGGCTTGAGGACGTCACCCCCGCTGAAAACCAGGAGGGGTTCCGGTTGGTGCGACAGCACACCACGACCCCGCTCGCCGTCGGAGAAGTCTTCAACACCATCTGGGACTGCAAGGATCTTCTGCAAGAACAGCTCATCGACTATATCCGCACCACGATCGTTGGCGCTGGCGGCGTCACTCATCTTCGCCGGATCGCCGACTTCGCGGCGGTTTGGCAGGTGCGCACCGGTTGTCATGGAGCGACCGACCTGTCGCCTGTGACCATGGGGACGGCGCTGCATTTTGACAGCTGGGTCCCAAATTTCGGCATCCAGGAATACATGCGCCACACCGCGCTGACCGATGCTGTCTTCCCTCACGATTACCGGTTTGAGGCGGGACTGCTGTTCCCCGGCGAGATGCCGGGACATGGTGTCGATATCGATGAGACACTGGCTGCGAAATACCCCTACGAGCCGAAGCAACTGCCCATCGCCCGTCTTGAAGACGGAACCATGTGGAACTGGTGATGGGCACCAGGCGACGTCTAGAGCGTATCGGTGCGCTGGCATGACGAGGCTCAAACGCCTACGCTGGTGGATCGTGTTCCTGGTCTGTCTGGGCACCATCTTGAACTACCTTGCGCGCAATTCGCTCGCTGTGCTCGCCCCACAACTCACTCACGATCTTCATTTCTCGACCCAGCAATATTCCTGGGTCGTGGCGTCCTTCCAGGTTGCCTACACGGTGATGCAACCGATCTGCGGCGCCATCATCGACTCCTTGGGTTTGAAGCTAGCCTTGGCGCTCTTCGCTGCGGCCTGGTCGCTTGCGAACATGGCCCATGGCCTGGCCGAAGGCTGGATTTCGTTGGCCTTCTTCCGTGGCCTGCTGGGATTGAGCGAGTCAGCTGCCATTCCGGCCGGCGTGAAAGCTGTGAGCGAGTGGTTCCCGGCAAAAGACCGCTCCGTAGCCATTGGCTATTTTAACGCCGGCACGTCTTTTGGCGCGCTCATCGCTCCGCCCGTGGTGATCGGTCTTTCCCTCGCTTACGGCTGGCGATCGGCCTTCGTGGTCACCGGAGCCATCGGCCTGGTGTGGGCGTTGGCCTGGTACCTGCTCTATAATCCCCCCACAGCCCATCCTCTCCTGAGCGCAAAGGAGCGCGCGCTCTCTCCGTCCATCGTGGATCCAGCGTCTGGTCCTGCGCTCCCGATCCGGGACCTGCTGCGACGAAGGGTGTTCTGGTCGCTGGCGGTTCCTCGGTTCCTGATCGAGCCGGCCTGGCAGACCTTCAGCTTCTGGATCCCGCTCTACCTGGCGAAGGAACGCGGCATGGACTTAAAGCATATCGCGCTTTTCGCATGGCTGCCGTTCTTGGCGGCTGACATTGGCGGCATCCTGGGCGGATATCTCTCGCCGTTCCTGATGAAGCGGTTCCGGATGGGGCTGCTTACATCTCGGGCAAGCGGCATCACCCTTGGCGCCCTCCTGATGATCGCTCCAGCCTGTGTGGGTCTTGCGTTCAGCCCTTACTTGGCGATCGCCTTGTTCTCCATAGGCGGCTTTGCGCACCAAATGATCTCAGGCCTCATCAATACACTCACAACCGATGTCTTTCCACGCGATGCAGTGGCCCGCGCCAACGGTCTGGTGGGTATGTTTGGCTGGATCGGAGGCTTGCTCTTTTCGCTACTGATTGGGGCGCTTGCAGATACCGTCGGGTTTGGCCCTCTGTTCGGTCTGATCGGCGTCTTTGATATCACGGCTGCGATCGCTCTTTTTGTTTTGATGAGGCCCTCCGTGCGCGACGCCCAGCGGCTCTACGCATGAGCGCATCCCTGGCTCATCCGCCTCGTTTCGCGATCAGCGGTCGAGAGGGGGCGAGGGTGACGCTGACGTCGCACGAGGGCTACGGCGTCGATATCTTTGTGTTGGAGCCGGATATAATCCGGGTGCTGCATCGCCCGTCTGGCGATCGTGCCGGATCGCGCACCTGGGCCATTGCGCCGGGCGCCGAGGACGCACCGGATCTCGGGCGAGAAGAGATGGACGACAGTGGCTTCTCGAAGCCAGCTTTCGACATCGAGACGAGCGAAGATCAGGTGATCATAAGGACGGATCGCCTGCGCCTTACCGTCCGCTTGGCCGGTCTCTTCTTTTGGTGGGATATGGCTGCAGGGACCGGTTGGACGCCGATCGCGCGAGACCGGCCGACCCAGGCTTACAACCTGGGTTGGTGGGGACAGAGCGTTTGCCACTATCTGATCGGCGACCCAGCAGAGCGCTACTTCGGCTTGGGGGAAAAGACCGGGGAACTGGACCGCAAGGGTCGCCGCTTTCGGATGAAGAATATGGACGCCATGGGCTACGACGCGCGAGCGTCTGACCCGCTCTACAAGCACATCCCGTTCTACATCACACGGCACGGTGAAACGGGTCTGGCCTTTGGCCTGTTCTACGACACCTATGCCGATTGCGAGTTCGACCTGGGCGCCGAGCGGAGCAATTATCACGGCCTATTTCGCAGCTTCACCGCGACAGGCGGCAAGCTTGACTACTATGTGATCGCAGGGCCGCAGATAGCCGATGTTACCCGTCGCTTTACATGGCTGACAGGGCGTCCAGCGTTGTTGCCGCGATGGGCGCTTGGCTACTCTGGCTCGACGATGAGCTACACCGACGCGCCGGACGCCCAGGTTCGAATGGGCGAATTTCTCGATAAGTGTCGCCGCCACGACATCGTCTGCGACAGCTTTCATCTCTCGTCTGGATACACCGCAATCGGTCCACGTCGTTACGTTTTCAACTGGAACCGGGATCGGTTTCCCGATCCGGCCGAGTTTGCACGATGCTACCGCGATGCCGGCGTGAGACTGTGCGCGAACATCAAACCCTGCCTCCTGGACGACCACCCCCTGCTGGAGGAGGCACGCGATAAGGGCCTGCTGATCTGTGATCCCGATGGCGAGCCGGCATGGGCGCAATTCTGGGGCGGGCTCGGCGCTTATCTGGATTTCACCAACCCCGACACTCAGGCCTGGTGGAGCACCCATGTCACCGCCGATCTGCTCAGGCTTGGTATTGAAGCGACCTGGAACGACAACAATGAGTTCGAGGTCACCTCGCCTGACGCGCGGGCGGCTATGTTCGGCGCTTCGAGGCCGGCGATTGAGACGAAGCCCCTGCAGACCATGCTGATGCTGCGCACATCGCGCCGGGCCCAAAGGGACTACGCGCCAGATCGTCGGCCCTTCCTGGTGTCGCGCGCCGGCGGGGCTGGCATGCAGCGTTATGTCCAGACCTGGTCTGGCGATAATGCAACGTCTTGGGAGACCTTGAAGTACAACATCCGTATGGGCGTTGGGCTGGCGCTGAGCGGGGTCTCCAACTCGGGCCATGACATCGGCGGTTTCGCCGGTCCCTCACCGAACGCTGAGCTTTTCGTCCGCTGGGTCGAGGCGGGTGTATTCATGCCACGCTTCAGCATCCATTCTTGGAATGACGACGGTTCTGCCAATGAGCCATGGATGTTCCCACAGACGACCCAATTCGTCCGAGATCTGATCCGGCTGCGCTACCAGCTGCTGCCCTATTTATACGACCTGAGCTGGCGTTATCATGCTGACTTCGAGCCGATCTTGCGGCCGACGTTCTACGAGTTTCCCGAGGATGCGACCTGCCTCGATGATGTCGATGACCTGATGTTGGGGCCGTCCCTGTTGGTGGCCTCGGTGGTCGAACCTGGGGCGGACTCGCGCGTGGTTTACCTTCCGGCCGGCGCGGTCTGGGCCGATTTCTGGTCCGGCGAGCGTTTCCAGGGTGGGCAGCGGGTCATTCGTCCCGCGCCTTGGGGCAAGCCACCGTTGTTGGTGCGAGAGCGTTCGGCGATTGCGCTTAACCTCGCCCACCAAAGCTTCGACCACCGCGCAGACGCTCGTGGCTTTGCGGTCTTTGCGCCAGTCTGCGGGACATTCGAGACCACCTGCTACGAAGACGACGGAGAGACGGAAGCTTGGCGGCACGGGGGGTTTGGCCATTGGATCGTGACCGTTGAGGCGACATCTGAAGCGCTAAGTGTCGATCTTCGCGCCAGCGGCAAGAGCCCGCCTGCGGGGCCTGTCAGCCTGCTCTTCAGGCCCAATGAGCAACGGCCCATCTCGTCGCGTGGCGGGCGGATCGCATCCGACCAAGAGTTCGAAGGCTGGCGTCGCGTGGTCGTAGAGATCTGAATCCCGACGCGTGGAGGAGGCGTGCATTCTTGAAAGATACCGTCTGGTCCACTGAGTGGCGCAGCGTCAGATCGTTCACGCCCTGCAACAGGCCACGATTTTCGCGGGCGAGCGAAAATGCGGCGTCCGCGCTTTTGACTAGGACACAGACCCATAAACAGGATTCCCGGATCTCTGATGTGCTGATTCACTCTCGGTAGGACGGGAGGACGAGATGGCACGTTTTGATCTGTCGGATTTCGAGTGGTCTGTGATCCAGCCGTTGTTGCCGAACAAGCCGCGCGGTGTTCCGCGGGTCGACGACCGGCGGGTGTTGAACGGGATCTTCTGGCGTTTGCGA
This sequence comes from uncultured Alphaproteobacteria bacterium, assembly GCA_903860975.1. Lineage (GTDB taxonomy): Bacteria > Pseudomonadota > Alphaproteobacteria > Caulobacterales > Caulobacteraceae > Phenylobacterium. The sequence continues at coordinate 1,817 of CAIOSI010000035.1, read as the reverse complement.
ACGGGCGCGCCCTGGGCGGATATCCCGGAGCGCTATCGTCCGCATACGACCTGCGTCAACCGCTTCAACCAATGGCGCAAAGCCGGGGTCTGGCATCGACTTCTGGCGGCGGTGTCAGAGGCGCACCAAGGCGATATCCAGATGATCGACAGCTCCTCGATCCGAGTTCACCAGCACGCTGCCAATGCCAAAAAAAGACGACGGATCCAGTTGCATGGGTCGTTCGCGCGGCGGCCTGACCACCAAGATCCATGCCTTGGTGGACGCCGAGGGTCTGCCGATCGCGCTCAAGCTCACCGAGGGCCAGGCGCACGACAATCCAACGGCCCTGGAGATGATCGGCTCGCTTGGGGTCGGCGATGTCCTGCTGGCCGATCGCGCCTAAGACGGCAACTCGCTGCGCCAGGCGGCGGCCGACCAAGGCGCCTGGGCCAACATCAAACCCAAGGAGAACCGCCGAGACGTCCCTGCCTTCAGCGGCTTCCTGTACCGCTACCGCAACCTCGTCGAGCGCTTCTTCAACAAGCTCAGACACTTCCGAGGCGTGGCAACTCGCTTCGATAAGTGCGCGGACAACGACCTCGCCGGCGTCAAGCTTGCCTCAGCCAGGATTTGGATGCGGTTTAACGAGTCGATGGCCTAGAGACCCGAAGCGGCGGAGGCTTAACTTCGGACTTACACCGCCACCAGGGTCGCTGCCCTCAGCTTAGTGGTCTGACCGCGGCCCCGTTAGGAGTGTTGGTCTTACTGGCCAAGCGTACCGCGTGTCTGCTTCCACGCCGCCGCGAGCGGTTTTGGTACATCCGCCATGCAGCCCGGGCCAGCCCTCAGATTCAAACTGAGACCCAACCTGCGTTGCTCCGCACTCGATGCCTACCGGACCCAGTGCTACATGTATGTCATGACCGATGCCGAGGAAACCGCGTGGGCCTTCAAAACCGCCTGGTTCACCAAGGCGGCGCGCAAGGCGCGCATCAAAGACGACGAACTTTGCGAAGCGATCGAGGAAGTACGGAAGGGCCGGCAGACGATCTTGGTGGCGGGGTATTCAAGAAGCGCCTGAACAAGAACATGCACTGAAGCATCATTCTCGCGAAGGGTGGTCGGTATTGGATTTACGAGTTCCTGTTCGCGAAAAAGGACCAAGCCAACATCGACGATGAGGACTTGGACGAGTTCAGAACCCTCGCGAAGAAATATGCCGCGTTGAGCGAAAAGCAGATCGCTCAACTCCTAGAGGACAAAGACCTGACGGAGATATGCAATGGCGACGAAAAGCAAATTTAAGAGTGCCATGTCCGAGGCGATTCACTCGTCTGCGGCGATGCTTCACAAGGTAGGGGCGATCGACAAAACGACCATGCTGGATTTCGACGCCCGGCATTTGGTCCCGAGCGAAATCGCGCCCGCCGAAATCAAGCAGCTCCGCGAGGCCAACAATGTCAGCCAGCGCGTGTTCGCCCGCTATCTCAACACGAGCGAAAGCACGGTCGAGAAGTGGGAATCGGGCGCCAAGCGGCCCAGCCCGCCCTTACGAAAGCTCCTGTCAGTCGTCCAAAAACACGGCTTGCAGGTCCTCGCCTAGCATTACAGATGCAGCCTCATCTTGAGATGGGCCCTTCGAGCCGCAGCTTGATGGGCCCTTCGCCACAGAGACCATGCGATGATGTTGGCGGGTGGCCTGCCCCTTTGGGGTGATCCGGTTTCAATGTTAGTGCACGGCGGTCTCTAACGCCATGTTTGGGGTGGGTGAGCGCGCGCCCTCAACGGCTGGCGCGCTTGCCCATGGCACGATGCCGCCGCTGCGCGGGACGAAG
>CAIOSI010000034.1 GCA_903860975.1 uncultured Alphaproteobacteria bacterium | reverse complement strand
GCGCAGATCACGGCCCTGAACACTTCGATCGCGAACGTTTCGAGCGCGCTTGGCAAGCTCGGTACGGGTAGCAAGGCGATGGCAAATCAACAGACGTTCATCACCAACCTGCAGAACACGATCAACGCAGGCATTGGTAACTTGGTGGACGCCGACCTGGCGAAGGAAAGCGCGAATCTCCAGGCGATGCAGACAAAGCAGCAACTGGGTATTCAGGCGCTCTCGATCGCCAACCAATCGTCTTCGATCCTCCTTGGCCTCTTCAAGTAGGCCAAAAGCGGCGGCGGAAGGCTCGTTCCTTCCGCCGCCTTTTTTTCGCTCATGGAGCTTAGGCGTCGAGAACGCCAACGGCAGATCACACAAGCATCGTGATACGTCGTCAGGACGACGTTGCGTCTCCAATCGAACTAAATCGCAGATCTTACAGGGGCTAACGCCCAACTCGCCTCCGGCAATTGCAGCGATCTGACAGCGAGGTTCGTCTTCCAGCCAGGTCATTCCCAATTGCCGCCAGCGTAGCATCGACGCGGGCCTCCATCGGTCCTGTCGTCGGAACGGAAACGGCCGGCCCGTATTGCTCCACTCGTACCGCGAGAACACGAGCTTCATGCTCAAAGCGCTTGGCGCGCACCAGGTCCAGGGCCGCATCATCGTTCGCCGGCGCGGGAACGCCATCGAGCCAAAGGGCAGCGTGATGCGAGCAGCCTAGGAAATCAGCGAGGCACCCGGCGGAAAGACGTCTGGTCATGATCCGAAGCTAGCTCGCTGATGCGTCAAGATCGGACGTCATTGACCGCGATCTGATCCACGACCGGTTAGAAAGGCTTCCCCCAATCATGGGCAGCCTTATCCACCATGATGTCGATGAAGGTCGGTAAGAGCCAATTGAGCAAGTTCGCAGGCCGGATTCGAATTCCGGCGATGCCTCAGGCGCTCGCCACCGCGCTTGGGCGGGCCTTCACCCGGCCGAACCAATCGTTGAGACGCTTGAACTCCGGATCCAGCGGCTGGCCCACGACATTGCCGAAGTCGATGAAGCCGAACAGCAGGATGTCGGCCAGAGTGAAGCGCTCGCCGGCCAGCCAGGGACCGCTCAGATGCTCTTCCAGCCAGGCCTCGCCGTCCTTGGCGATAGCCTTGAGGCCTGCAGACGCCTCGGGCAGGCAGCGCATGCGGCTCTGGAACATCGGTAGGCCCTCGCCGAAGCGGAAGCCGTTGGCCAGGGGCTCGCAGACCTTCAGGTCGACGCGGCGTATCCACATGCGCGTCTTTGCCCGCTCCTCCGCTGTGGTTCCCATCAGCGGCGGATCGGGCTGGACCTCATCCAGGTATTCGCAGATGGCGGTGATTTCGGCCAGCACAGAGCCGTCGTCCAGCTCCAGGGCCGGCGATTGGCCGGCCGGATTGGCCGTGGTGTAGGGCGCCTTGCGGTTCTCGCCGCCGCGGATGTCGACCTCGATCATGGGCAGGGTCATGCCCTTCTCCGCAAGGAACATCTTCACCACGCGGGGGTTCGGTCCGACCGATGTGTAGAGCTTCACGGCGTCATCCTCTCAAGGGTTCGCGCGAACCTATTTGGGCACCGCATGGGCGGTCAACGTTAAGTCGGTTCTGAGCGGTCCTCAGTGCGGCTCTGGATTGGGCGGCAACTACGTCGTCAGACATATGAAGCGCGTGTCATGGATATTTCGGTCAACAGGGCCGTGCGCCAGATCGCTAGATGAAGGGGTATCTGATCTAAGGCGTCACGGTGCTGTCAGGCAAAGGCGTCTCCAGATATGGCCGTTGGGCCAGGGTCGGGTATCACTCCGAGCATCTGATGCGCCTTGTGAGGCAAGGTGACTTCCCGCGGCCAGTCCGCACCGGGCATGGCCCCACCGGAGCGATCCGCTTCCTAGAGTGCGAGCTGGACGCCTGGCTCGCCGCCCGCATGGCGCTGCGCGAAGCCGCCTGACTGTCGCCGGGCCAGCCCTACGGCCCTACCTTGAAGACGAAGTCGCCGTCCGTGTTGTGCGTGTCCTCCGAGGTCGTCTCCCAACTCACACGATAGGTCCCGGTCGCCAAAGCGGAGAGCAATGGGAGCACGACAACGCGCTTGTCCTTTGGGTCGAGAGCCAAGCGTCCGGTCCGCACCGGCCGACCGTCCCCGCTGACCAGGGTGATCCTCGAAAGCGAGGGTTGGATGGTTTCGCTGAACCACAATCGAAGCTCCGTAGGCGACCAGGTGACGGTCGCTCCGACCTTTGGCGATGCGTGCAGCAGCCGCGCGTGAGCTTCGGCGTGGCCCGCGAAGATGGCCGCAATGGCGGCGGCCAGCATGAAGGAAATGCGCATGGTGTCACCTACCAGATCGGCTTCCCGATGGACCTTGGGAAAAGGTCATCAAGGAAGAAGTGGAGTTGCACGACGAAGCCGACACCCCGGCCGCTGTCGCGGTTGATCGGTAAGGTAGCTTCCGCGCCGACTTGGTAGTGCCGTGCGGACCAGATCACGCCGGGATTGACTGTGCCCGTCGTTTTCCCCCCACCGTTTCCCACCGGCGACTGAAAGGACGCCTCCACGAGCGGCGTCAGTTGGTTCACAAAGTCCGCAAAGCCGTAGTCCTTCACGTGCGAGGCTAGGTAAGGGAGACTGTATTCGAGGACGAGGCCAGATCGCAGGACCTTAGCGTTGCCCGAGAGGCCATCGTGGGAGCGGCTAGGAATGGCGTAACCCACGACACCGGTGACGGCGAACGGGCGCGCCCAAGCGAGGCTTTCCGGGAAGTCGCCAGCTCCTTTGCCGAAATAGATGGTCGGGGTGAAGGTCGAGTGACGCTCCGCGCCAACCTGATCCGCACCCGTGTCGCCAAATTCGGTGCTGAGCCCGAAGGCTACGATGGCTTCGTGCGCAGCGCTGGTCAGCGCTTGGTATTTCGCGGTGATCTCTAGGTTCTGAAAGCCTTGGACCTTGCCGCCGTCTGGCGACTTCACTTGCGTCCAACTTTCGCCGAATGACACCCCGAACTTGCTGGTCAGACGCTTTGAATATTCGCCCGCAATGTCGAGTTCACGGGCGGACGGATCGTCACCGGTCTTGAAGGACGAGATCGTGGGGAGGGACAGCTCGTCCGCGACGCCTGGATCGTCAGTGACCAGGGTTGCCGGAAAGAAGCGGTTGCCTGCGATGGCGTGGGCGGCGGCAGGATCGGTTGCGAGCACGGCGATAGCTACAGCCGTGGACGCCAGGAGGATAAGATTGCGCATCGGCACTCCAAAAATCTGAGGATGTCGAGGCGCTTCCGCATGACCTGGACGGTCACGAAGCGTGCGCGGGCGAACGAACTCAGATCGTGGTGGGAGGCGCTCTTGGGGATTGGTCGCGATGACGCTCCGCAAGCGATGACGGCGGTTGATCGGCCGGAAGGCGCGGAGAGAACCGGACGAATGAGACAGCTTCGGCAACAGCGAACACGGTTGGGGCCGGAGCGCAATGGTGGCCGGCGAATGCGCAGACCTCGCGGTGCTCGCTGTGCGGCTTGGCCGGGCGACCTTGGCCGTCCAATTGAACTAGGTGACTTCCGTCAGCCGTGCAGATGACAAAGGGAGCGCCCAAGGCTCCCTGAGGGTTCGGCATCCATCCCGCGGGCGTGAGGCTCCGCAGGATGACTGCGGCAAGCAGCAGGAGAGCCAGCCATGCGCGCCTCGTTCCCTGCGACCGAGCGCCATTTGCTGCGTACCGAGGCATGGGTTCCCCTTCGCACCAAGCGCTACCGGAGTCAAATCGCGGCGAAGGCGGGGCGTAACACTGTCACTCGAAAACCACGACGTCCCTGCAAAGCGATAAAGCCGGTCGTGGTCCTTTTTCAGGAATTCAAAATTGGCGCTTTTGGCCGTCATGAATCCCAATTTTATACGTTGAAGATAAGATCAAGCGGACAGCAACCAATTCAACCATATCGAGAGGCGAAAGGACAAGCTTGAACTTGATGCAAATGATGCCCGGTCAATTCGACGATCGGATCCAAGGCTCCGGAGACCTAATTCGACCCGAAATCTCCAAGGGATCGGATAATCGAGGTCTCCATTCGAAGGGATTGTTCCTCTTCGGAGTCAGGAGCGAAATTCTGCGTTTTCCACTCCATGTATGTTTCCCATGGGTTGAGACCGATCACCTGGGCCAAGGGAAGAAACAGCCCGCTGTGGTGCATTCCATTCATTAGGGCAAACTGAGTCCATTGGAGGGGTGTCAGCTTGGCTATCCCGTCCTGCAGTAAATCCGCAGCCCGAGTTGCTGGGATGTTGATTGCCTGATCACCTATCAGGCCCCAGATCGGCTCGACCAACAACTCGGCCTGCACGGCCATGGCCAGATCCAGAAATGGGCTCCCTTCAAACTCGGAGGCGTCATACTCAAACTGCTGTTCGACCAGATCTTCTATGAGCGATCGATCGACACCCCGCCCGAGTACTCGATCACGCAAGGAACAGAATGCCGAATAGTATCCGAACTCATAGGCATTGAGTTTCCCACGGGTCTCCAGTTCAAAAGCCACGCTTTCGATAAACCTGCGTGAACCGTAGGAGATCATATTCCCGTCGTGGGTTGAGAAACCTGGCAATACAAATTCGTCCTCTTTCGAATGTACGCGAGCGCATGCCGCCTCATAGATTTCGATATCTTCGGCCATGTCTCTCAGTAGTGATGCGGGTAGTCCATCTTCGAGCTGTAAGATTGACAGGTCGAAAACGTCGCCGCCCCTGGAGTAAACGCCAATCTGATCACTAATTGTGGTGGCCATGGGCTCTGCGTCGGACCGCACACCAGGGCGTAGGTCTTGATTCATTTTTTCGAGTGAGACGAGCGCCTCCGCCATGAGAAATCTCGGCACAAACCGTTGGCCGATGTCCGTGTGCGCGAAATTTTCGTCGCCTTGTTGAGGGCAAGGCGAAGCACGCACGAAGTGCCAAAAGTCTCCCTTCTGTCGGCAGAAGAGTCTGTGGCCGCCCCGTTCCCCGACAAGGTCCACGTCGAAATCGCCCGAAATCATTTGCCACATCGCTTGGCCCTGCGTGGTCTGCGTCAATCCAGACTATTTGGCACCGAATTAAAAATTCATCGTTGCCGAAAAGAACGTAAAGAGAACATATGCCCTCATGGGCCTTCGAAACTATGACCGGTGGTCACCCGAGGAGTGGCGGCGCACTGCCGAGACGGTCGCGCAAATGCGGAAGGCAGGGTGGGACGTGTTGTCCTATTGCCGCGCCTGCCACCTGACCATGAAGGTCGACTTGGCCCTCGTGGAACGCGTGAGCGGCCCGCAGGCGGTCCTGTGGAACCGTCAAGCGCGGTGTCGGCGGATCGGGTGCGATGGTGTGGTGGAGTTCCGGGGCAAGAACCCCAAGATCACGACCTACATCAGGCTGACAGCGGGTTGGCCGGAGGGCTGAGGCCTCGAATCGCACAAAAACAACGCCCGGCAGCTTCCCATACGCTTCCCAATAGAACTTTCTGGGAAGCAGAAACCGGGAAAAAGCCTCGTAAGTCCTTGAAATTATTGGCGCGCCCGGAACGATTCGAACGTCCGACCCTCAGATTCGTAGTCTGATGCTCTATCCAGCTGAGCTACGGGCGCGCAATGCCTTTCGGCAAGGGCGCGGAACCTAGTCGTGGATCGATCGAAGCGCAAGTCAGGGACCGGCGAGAATTGCACATGGCGCAAAAGCTCTCCGACGTTAGCGCGGACACCGGCATGCGCTGACCTGGGCGAAATCGACAACGATAGGCTGGCCAGGCTTGGCATGTTCGCCACAGCCCCAGAAGATCAACATCCAGCCCCGAGGCTTCTGAAAGTGCGGTGGGATCGATGGAGGCTCAGGCGCTTGCGCCCGCGGCGCTTGCGGCTGAGCCTCCGGCGTCATCCGTGGCAGCCTCGGACCAGCGCCTAGGCCCTTTGGCGGCAGATGTTCGGCGTTGCCCCTCCCCAGTTGGCCGCTGCGTCGAACCCAGCTGCAGGATCAAGCTGTGCTAAGCGCCGCTTCCAGCGTTCATCATGGCCGTCATCTGGCTGGGTGATGGACGCCCACCGCCATAGCCCGCAGATCCGGCGCCAATGCTGGACATTGCGAAGCCCGGCGGGGTGGACGGCGCTCAGCCAGTAGAACGCTACCGGCCAAGCGACTTTCTGTCCGGCCGGCTGAGCGCTGGCCGCCGGCACCCCGACGGTAGCAGCTGTCAACAGAACAAAATTATGCCGCATGATCACGACCTTCCGCCGAACACTGCCGTTCGAAATAACGGTACGGGCGGGTCGGCTAAAGGTGCCTAATTAGGCACCAGTAGGCACCTCTGTTCTGCGACGTATCGGGCGCGATCTGGTTGCGAACGCCCCGGCGAGCGTGCGAAGGCAAGGCGTCCTGTCGCAAAGACGTCATACGTTTTGAGTTGGTCTCCCCCTGCAAGCGATCAATATTCGGAGTTACCTGCCAAGTGTCCCTCGCAAAGCGCCTGCTCCCAATCGGTGTCGTAGCCGTTCTCGTGGCCGCCGCAATTCCGCTGGTTGTGCATGCTGCGCCGAAAAAGGGGCCCGCAGCCATGGTGGCGGCTGCCGAACCTGACGCTGTGGAAGCCGGCCTCAAGGTGTTGAAAGCCGGTGGCTCGGCAGTCGACGCCGCCGTCGCCGTTCAAGCCGTACTGGGCCTCGAAGAGCCGCAAAGCTCCGGCCTCGGCGGTGGGTCGTTTATGACCTACTATGACGCCAAAACCCGAAAGGTCACCGCCTACAACGGTCGCGAAAAAGCACCAGCAGGCGCGACGCCTGAGCTGTTCTACGGTCCGGACGGCAAGCCCATGCCGAAGGGTCAAGCCATTGTCGGGGGCCGTTCAGCCGGGGTGCCTGGCGCCATCGCGATGCTCTTTCTCGCGCAAAGCCAGCACGGGAAGCTGGCCTGGAAAGACCTGTTCGACGACGCTGAGAGCCTGGCCGCCAACGGCTTCATCGTCCCCAGGCGTATGGCCGAGGCTGCGGCGTCTCGCGCCCCGCAGGCCAACCAACCGGACGCAGTGGCTTATTTCACCAAGCCCGATGGCACGAAAATCCAGGCCGGAGAGCTCTTCAAAAATGCGGCCTACGCGACAACCCTTCACAACATCGCCTCGCAGGGCCCCAAGGCCATCCTCGAAGGCCCGATCGCCGAACAGATCGTCGCCAAGCTACACGAGGGGCCCTACCCGAGCGCCATGACGCTCAAAGATCTGGCGAGTTACCAGCCCAAGGCCACGCCTGCGGTCTGCCGACCTTACCGAGCGTACACCGTCTGCGTACCGCCAGCGCCGTCGGGCGGTCCGGCGGTTTTGGAAGGCCTGGGCATCCTTCAACGCACGAACATCAACACGCACCCGAACGACACCGAGGGCTGGTACCTTTTCAGCCAGGCAAGCCGGTTGATGTACGCAGATCGCGACCGCTACTACGGCGATCCCGACTTCGTCTCCGTGCCGATGGAAGGATTGCTGGCGCCTGACTACCTCGATGCACGCGCCAAATTAATCGCTTCAGATAAGGCTGGCCCGCCGCCTGGGCCCGGCAATCCCAAGGGAGCCGGCCCTCGCGCACCGGACCAGACAAAGGAGCCGGGTGGCACAACCCACTTCGTCATCGTCGACAAGGACGGCAATGCCGTCTCGATGACGACCACCGTCGAAAGTATCTTTGGCGACGGCAAAATGGTCGGCGGCTTCTTCCTCAATAACCAGCTCACCGACTTCTCCTTCACACCGAAGGACATTGACGGAGCTCCGGCTGCGAATTCCCCGGCCGGCGGCAAACGACCACGCTCGTCCATGGCGCCGGCCATCGTCCTCGACAAGCAGGGCCGGTTCGTTGCGGGCGCAGGCTCGCCGGGCGGGCCGTCGATCATCGCCTTCAACCTCAAGGTCCTCGTGGGCCTCCTGGACTGGAAACTGCCGATCCAGGACGCGATCAACCTGCCCAACCTCATCGCCTTTGAAACGATCTACGCTTCCGAGCCCGCTCGTTTCCCAACCGGCGTCGTTGCGGGCCTGGCGGCCAAGGGCGTAACGGTGCGCGGCGGTGGGTTCGGCGAAGGCTCCGGAGAGCAGGGTATCGAGGCGACCGCTAACGGCTTGCGCGGTGGTGCCGATCCCCGGCGCGAAGGCGTGGCCCGCGGTTACTAGACGAGGGCGTAATTAGGCTGCGGGGCGTCTGATCGCCCGCCGCCGCAGGGGCGCGCCCGGTAGTCTGAGCTCGAATATAGAACCCTTCGGACCTGTTTCCGCCAAGATTAGGTCGCCGCCATGCCCTTGGGCGAGTTCGCGCGCGATTGCGAGGCCCAGGCCGGTGCTATCAGGCCGTCCGGAGCCCGCGAAGGGCTGGAAAAGCCGCTCGCGGACTCGCTCAGGAACACCCGGCCCATTGTCGGCTATCCGAACGATGCTCATGTCCCCAGTCCGCGTTAGACCGATCTCGATTCGACCGACAGCGCCTCGCTCTTCCTGGTGTTCAATCGCCTCGCGGGCATTGCGCAACAGGTTGGCTAATATGCGATGGAGCTGGTCGGGGTCTGCGCTCAACTGCTCGGTGGAGGCGACGCCGTTCTTCATGACGATCCCTCGTTCGGTGAGACGCGCCTCCTCTGCCGCGGCCTCGATGGCGAACGACAGCGGCACTGCCTGCAGGTCTGGCGCGGCTTCCTGGGTTTTGCCGTAGGCCAGCACGCCGGACGCCAGTTTCACGGCCCGATCCAGCGCCCGCTCCAGCCGGGGCAGCGCCTGGATCACCTTTGGGTCCTTGAGCGCGGCAAGTCGCTCAGACGCGATCTGGGCGCTTGTCAGCATGTTCTTCAGGTCGTGATTGATCTTGGCCACCGCCTCGCCAAGCGCCGCCAGCCGCGCCCGCGAATTTAGCGCCACCCGAAGGTCAGCCTGCATGCGATCAAGCTCTGCCTCGGCGCGGCCGATTTCGTCGCGGCGGCCGGAGAGTTGAACGCGCGCGCCAGCATCCTCCGGGTCAGCGCGGAACCGCTCCATGGCATTGGTGATCCGCTGCATGGGCCGAACGAGAAAAAGGTTTAGCGAAAGATAGACGACCGCGCCCACGCCGCTGGTCAGAAAGGCCGCCACGAGCACGAGCTTCCACAGGTAGGATACCAGTTGGCGCTTCAGCTCGGCGTCGGGAGCGACGATTTCGACGTAATCGGCGTTGCGGTAGATGCCGGGCTTGGCCCTCACCCGGACATAACCGCCTTCACCGCCCAACAAGGTTTGGAAGGGCGCAGCTAGCCAAGACAAAGGATCTTGCGAGCGGAGGTCGACCACATAAGGCGTCCGCCTCAGCATCGGTCCGGTGAGAATCGGAATCTGCATGCCGTCAGACTGGACCAGCACACGTACAACGCCGGCCCCATCCAGAAGCTGAGCCGCCACCTTCTGCGAAACCTTACGGTTAGGGGCGACGTCTGGGGCCATTGAGGCGAGCTCACCGGCCCGCGTGCGGTCGAGCAGCCACTTGGCTTCGAAAGATGCAAGCGCCGGCGGCACCGCGCAGGTGCCGGCAAGAACCGCAAACAAAATGGTTAGGGTGAGCAGGCGCGCAGAAAGGCCGCCCGGCCAGAAGAAGCGGGGCCTCTTGGGCCGTTCAAGCTCCTGCAGCTTTGGGGCGGCTTGCGCCATGATCCTCCCGAGTTAATCCAGCCCGACAACTTCGGCAACGCAGCCTGTTGACCCTGCAAGCCTCGGGCCCAAGCTTACGCTGCGATCTCTTATTGTGCGCCCACGGCGGCACTTATCGAGGCAAATCCGTCTGCGCGCAGCCGTGCGGCCAGATCGCGTTTAATGCGCGCGATCAGACCTGGCCCCTCAAACACCAGGGCTGAGTAGAGCTGAACAGCTGCCGCGCCCGCGCGAATCTTTGCGTAGGCATCTGCGCCCGACGCGATCCCGCCGACGCCGACCAAGGCCAGCCGTCCCCTTGAGGCCTGAGCGAATTCTCTAAGCACCCGATTGGACAGCTCCATCAGGGGTGCTCCGGAAAGCCCCCCTGTCTCATCGCGGAACGACGAAGTTAGCGCTGGCCGCTGCAGGGTCGTATTGGAGACTATGATTCCGGCTAAGCCTTGGGCGAGGCTCGTTTCGACGATGGTCTCGACCTCGCCGCTTTCCAAATCCGGTGCGACCTTCAGGAACATCGGGACCCGTCCTGACGCCGGTAGAGCATCCCGCGCCTGAGCGAGGCGCCCGAGCAATTCCTCTAGCGCGGCCTTGGTCTGCAACGCCCTAAGGCCCGGCGTATTGGGCGAAGAGATATTGATCGTAAAATAGGAAGCGAGCCCCCAAAGCCGTTCGAGCCCGATCACATAGTCACCGATCCGGTCTTCGGAGTCCTTATTGGCCCCGATATTTGCGCCAACCACACCAGGAGACGCCCCCGACCTGCCGCGCACCAATCGTCCTGCAAAGGCTTCCAGGCCTCGATTGTTGAACCCCATTCGGTTGATAACGGCCCGATCTTCGGTCAGTCGGAAGAGCCTGGGTCTGGGGTTTCCGACCTGCGGCCGGGGCGTAACGGTCCCGCACTCCACGAACCCGAAACCCGCGCGTAACATGGCGGCGAACACCTCGGCGTCTTTGTCGAAGCCCGGCGCCAAACCGACCGCATTCGGAAGGTCGATGCCTGCAAGTGATGTCGCCAGGATCAAGTCGTCTGGACCCGGCCACGAACCCAAACCCAACTTAAGCGACCGGATAGCCAGGCCGTGAGCGTCCTCAGGGTCCAGCCCCCTGAGCATCCGGGTCGCCAGGCCGTGCAGACTCACAGAAGGGCCCCAAGCGCCGGTACGCCGGCTGCGTCCAGCGGGGCCTCGGTGACATAGCGCACCAGTGCGACGGCCAGCGCACCATAAAGATGTGGGAAGAGATCACCGCCACGCGAGGGCTCCCAGCGAAGAGCCTCACCGAGATCGTCCGCCTCAAGCTCAAGCACGACCAGGTCTGATTGGCCCGCAAAGTGGCGTCTGGCAGTCTCCTGCGCCTGAGCCGCGGTCGAGAAATGAATAAAGCCGTCGGACACGTCGAGGGGTGAGCCTTCGAAGTATCCAGCCTCATGCGCCGCCGTCCAGGCGGCGCGGGGAAGGATCTTATAGATTCGGCTCAATCACCGCGCTCCGGAAAGAAGAGGCCATCGAAGGCCGGGCGACCGTTGGCGTCGATGAGGAAGACAGCCGCCGTCGCGGTTGGGAACTGGCGGGCGGCGCGAACGATGAGCGATGCTGGCGAGCCGCCTTCAGTCAGAAGTTGGACGGCAAGTTCCTGCAGACCCGGATTATGCCCAACGATCATCACTGTACCCGTTCCAGCGCCAACCCGCTCGGCCTCGTGGCGCACCGAGCCGGAACCGGCATGATAAAGTTCTTCCTCGAACTGCGCCCGGGCCCGCGGGAAGCAGGGCTCCAGAGAAGCCCACGTCTCCCGTGTCCGCGCTGCCGGAGAAACGAGTACCACATCGGGTAGAAAGCCCAGGTCAGCGAGCTTAGCACCCATCTCGGCGGTCTCTCGCCAGCCGCGAGGCGCAAGCCGTCGGTCAAAGTCCTCGCCGCTTGCGGACTCCGCTTCGGCCTTGCCGTGCCGGAAAAGGATCAGCCGGTCCATTGACGCTCCAACCGAAGATTGAAGACCTCATAGCGGGGCTCGCGCCGGCTGCGAAGCCACCGCGCGACCATTGACACCGAAAGGCCTTGGCGGTCCAAGGCGAGCATGGACGCAACGGCCGAACCCAGCCCTGCGATCGAGACCGAAGGCGGCGGCGTTTGGCGCTCCCCCGTCGGCAAGCCTCTGCGCCTTGAATCTGGGGCTAATCTTGAGCCTCTGGAAATCGCCTACAAAACCTATGGCCGGCTAAATGAGACCCGCTCCAACGCGGTCCTCGTCTGCCATGCGCTGACCGGCGATCAACATGCAGGCTCCCCGAACCCGCTGACGGGACGGCCGGGTTGGTGGGACCGTGTGATAGGGCCAGGTCTTCCCCTGGATCCGAGGCGCTATTTTGTCATTGTCACCAATGTCGTTGGCGGCTGTATGGGCTCGACCGGCCCAGCTTCCAACAACCCCAAAAGCGGCCAACCCTATGGTCTGGCTTTTCCGGTAATCACCATTGCCGACATGGTTCGAGCACAGGCCATGTTGATTGACTCCCTGGGCATTGAAACCCTGTTCGCCGTCGTTGGCGGCTCCATGGGCGGTATGCAGGTGTTGCAATGGGCGGCCGACTACCCGGAAAAGCTCTTCAGTGCGGTCTGTATCGCCGCAGCATCGCGACACTCTGCCCAGAACATCGCCTTCCATGAGGTCGGACGTCAGGCGATTATGGCCGATCCGGATTGGCGAGGAGGCGCTTATGAAGCGGAAGGCGTAAGGCCAGAAAAAGGCTTAGCCGTCGCCCGGATGGCTGCGCACATCACCTATCTGTCTGAACCGGCCTTGCAGCGTAAGTTCGGTCGCGAGCTACAGCGCGACGGCCTGTCTTGGGGATTTGACGCCGATTTTCAGGTCGAAAGCTACCTCCGCCACCAAGGCACTAGCTTCGTCGACCGGTTCGACGCCAACTCCTACCTCTATATCACCCGAGCTCTCGACTACTTTGACTTGGCCGCCGCTCACGGCGGGGTTTTGGCCGAGGCCTTTCGCAAGGCGCGGCACGTCAGATTTTGCGTCCTCTCATTCTCCTCGGACTGGCTCTACCCCACCGCCGAGAGCCGCGACGTCGTGCGTGCCTTGAACGCCGCCGGCTGTCGCGCAAGTTTCGCTGAGATCGAGACCGACAAGGGCCACGATGCGTTCTTTCTCGACGAACCCCAGCTGGATGGCGCACTCCGCGGCTTCTTTACATCAACCGCTCAAGCGCGAGGCCTCTAGTGTCCGCGACGCGAGAGGATTTTGCCGAAATCCTGCGGCTCGTGCGGCCCGGCGCGCGGGTGTTGGATGTAGGCTGCGAGGACGGCGCGCTCCTGGAACTGCTGACCCGCGAAATGCGCATCGACGGCCAGGGCCTTGAGATCAGTCCAGCTGGTGTCTCGGCTTGCCTGGCCAAGGGACTGGCCGTTGTGCAGGGCGATGGCGACCGCGACCTGGATCATTTCCCGACCCGCTCCTTCGACTACGCAATTCTGTCGAAGACCCTGCAGCAGATGCGAGAACCCAGGCGCGTACTGTCTGAACTGCTGCGCATAGCCGACCAGGCCATCGTCTCAGTGCCGAACTTCGGACATTGGAGAGTGCGCATGTCGCTGATGGCGCGTGGACGGATGCCCGAGACCCGCGCGCTTCCCGACCCCTGGTGGTCCACGCCGAACATCCACCTGTGCACGCTGAGGGATTTCACGGACCTGTGCCGCGAGCTCGACCTCAGGGTTGATGCCTGTGCAGCGCTGTCTGGCGGAAAGCCGGCGCGGCCGATCCAGCCCGACGGTCCGTTGGAGAACTGGCGCTCCGAGACCGCCCTCTTCCTGCTCAGCCGCCGGGTCGAAGAAAATCCAGACGCAGTACCGAAGAATCTCTTCGGAGAGATGGCGCTCCCAAAACCAGAGATGCCGGGCTCGAAGCTCAAACGCCGCGCAAAAGTCTAGGCTGCCACCCAGGCTCCGAATTTCGTGGCTCTCAAGGTCTCGCGCCAGAGCTCAGCATAGGCGCGATCCAGGAAAAATCTTGAGCCGCGAGCGTCCACGCGGCGCCACCGGGCGGCTGTGAACTCCGATATCTGCTCAGGGGCGCAGATGACGCCTGGCAGCGACTTTGTGACCGGTTGACGATGACCCGTTACGTTTCGGCGATCGTCGCTAAAGAGGCCTCGTTCTGTGAAGGCGAACGAAACTCACCCGGCGCAGGTTACGTCTCAACCCGCGATCGCAGCCGCGTCCTTGTCACCTGTCCGAATGCGCAAGGCTTGCTCGAGGTCCATGACGAAGACCTTGCCGTCGCCGATCTTGCCCGTATTGGCGGTGCGGGCCAAGGCCTCGACCACGGCCTCGGCAATGTCGGTCGGAACCGCGATCTCCAACTTAACCTTGGGCAGGAGCTTCACCTCATACTCTGCGCCTCGATAAACCTCTGTCTTGCCGCGTTGGCGGCCGTAGCCGCGAACCTCGGTGACGGTCATGCCTGACGCGCCGGCCTCGGTGACTGCGTCAAGCACAGCATCGAGGCGGCTCGGCTTGATGACCGCAACGATCATCTTCATGGCTCTGCCTCTCCGTTCGATCTGCCAAATACGGCGGGACTTTTAACGCTAAGGCCTTCGCCGCCCACCTCCAAGGGCCAGCAGCGAATGAGGCCACCGTCTGACTGCGAAACAGGCACCGGCGCAAGCAAGGGCCGCGCCCGACGCACCCGGGCACCGTGCCCTTTCGGCTTAACCGCAAAGGTCTGCTTCACGGCCTCCATAAGCAAGAGACCCGCGAACCCGGGCCAGAGCCGCGACCCGGTCTGCTCGAAGGCCTCGGCCCATCCTGCCATCCAGTTCAGCGGCGGCACATAGAGCGCCCGCGTCCAGCCTGAAGGCTCCAGCTCAGCCTCACGGAGCAGTTCTGCAAGCTGACTTCGGCTGTAGGGTCGCCCATGGCCAAAGGGCGTTCTTTCGGTGTTGGCCCACAGTCCATTTCGGGCCGCCACCACCACAACGACCCGGCCCGAAGGCGCCAGAACGCGCCAAACCTCACGCAGAAGAGCCAGGGGATCTGGGCTCTCCTCAATGCCATGGACCATCAGAATGCGATCGAACAGCGCGTTGGGGAACGGCAGGCTGTCTTCGCCAACAAGGGTCGTGAGATTGTGATCACCCCCTGGCCAAATCTCCACGCCCTGCTGAGCGGGCATGGCGCCGACAACTCGTCGCGCGGCGTGTCTGGCGGGCGCAACAAATGGCGTCGCATAGCCCAGAGCCAGCACATCAAGCCCGCGCGCGTCTCCCCAGGCTTCCAGCACCTTTCGTCCGACCATAGCGCGCGCGGCCCGGCCGAGGTCAGAGGCATAGAATTGGCGAAGTTCGAGGACGTCGCGGCGCATGGAACGATGGCTATGCTCGACTAAGGCCTTGCGCCAACCTAAATCGCATACCCTGTAGTGTTACGTTAAGGCCGGAGCTCCCCCCATGTCGCTGACCGTCCATCAATTTCCCTGTCTTTCGGACAACTACGGCTTCCTGGCCCATGATGAGGCGACAGGCAAAACCGCCTGCATCGACACGCCCGAGGTCGCCCCGATCCTGGCTGCGCTGAAGGCGAAGGGCTGGACACTCGACCTCATCCTAAACACACACTGGCACCCCGACCACGCCGGCGGCAATGCTGAGATCGTGGCCGCTACCGGTGCGACGGTCATAGGCCCGGCGGAAGTCACGCGCTTGACCTCTCTCGACCGCGAGGTGAAAGGCGGCGAGGTGGTGATGCTGGGCGAGACCCGTTTCGACGTCATCGAAGCTGGCGGTCACACTTTGGGCCACATCGCCTACTTCGATGCGGCCGACCATATCGCATTTGTTGGCGATACCCTGTTTGCGCTCGGCTGCGGGCGATTGTTCGAGGGGACTGTCGAGCAAATGTGGACGAGCCTCCAGCGGCTGGCCGCCCTTCCAGACGATACGACCGTCTACTGCGCACATGAATACACCGCCTCCAACGCCCGCTTTGCGCTGTCGGTGGATGACGACCCGGCGTTGAAGGCCCGCGCCGCCGAAATCTTCGCGATGCGCGAACGCGGAGAGCCCACTGTGCCCACGACCATCGGCCTGGAAAAGGCCACCAATCCCTTCCTCCGTGCGCCGGCGTTAGCCGCCCGGGTCGGCGCGTCCGGCGAGCCGGATTACAAGGCCTTCGGTGCGGTTCGCGCGGCCAAGGATGCGTTTAGAGGCTAGTTGGGATTGAAGACGGGTTGGACGAACTGGCGTTGAATCCGGTCAGACGATGGTCGGCCAGCCTGGCCCTGCGGCGGCGCCAACGTGATCAACAGCACGCCCTCGGAGCTGAGTTCAGCGGCAGCCTTGCGGCCTTCCACGAACCGCACTCTCTGAATTCGATCGACAAACCGATGGCCGTCGGAACGCTTGCTCATCCGAATGAGGGCTTCGCTGGCGACCAGTGCTGCGTCAGCCATTAAGGCGGACGAGACGGGCGTCGCCTCGCCTTCAAAAGAGATCCCGCGGTGAACGGCGTGACTGGTTCGGATAGCCGCCTGGGCCAAGCGCTCGAACAGCGCCTGCGGCCCCATGATCGCCAGCTTCAGCGGATTTCCGACCCCGACGAGCGCAGCCGCCTCACCATCAGGCCGATGATCGGTAAAGATCGTCAGGCCACCCAAACGGGTAGCGCGCAAGACGGGCTCACCCAAGTCATTCTTGTAGATCGTATCCCCCCGAGGCGCTTGTTGCGGCGTCAGGGCCCAGACCTCGAAACCCGCGTCGAACTTTAGGAGAGCCTTTGAGCCCGTTCGATCGAGGGTGAATACGTCCCCATCCTCAGACACATAACGTCCAACCGATGCGGCCGCGACGTCTTGCCCATCGCTGGGGCGGTGGCTCAAAGCTTGCCGCAGGCTATCTACCGGCCCCGCCAGCACAGGCTCAGCCCAACCCAGCGCGGCGCAAAACACGGCCCCAAGGATCGCCGCCGAACCGGTTATTGCAGAAACTCGTGGCTCGTCTGTCATGACACGAAAGCATAAGGCCAGAGCGTGTGGCGCTTTTTGGACCGGAATGGAGCCGTCACAGGTCAGCGCAGCCCTAGCCGACCAAGTACTGTCCACCATTAAGCGATAGTGTCGTTCCGGTCACATAACCGGCCCGTTCGCCAGCCAAAAACGCCACCATGTCGGCAATTTCATCGCCGCGCCCCAGTCGACCCACAGGAATTTGGCCGATAATAGCTTCCAACACCTTCTCAGGCACCGCCTGCACCATCTCGGTGTCGATATAGCCCGGTGCGATGACATTCACCGTCACACCTTTTTTGGCATTCTCCAGCGCCAGCGCCTTCGAAAAGCCGATCATGCCGGCTTTGGCGGCGGAATAGTTGGTCTGACCGACCTGGCCTTTTTGGCCATTGATCGAAGAGATATTGATGATCCGGCCCCATTCGCGCTCGCGCATGCCCTCGATCACTTGGCGGGTCATGTTGAAAAGCGAGTCCATGTTGACCCGGATCACTTCGCTCCACTGCTCAGAGTTCATTCTATGGAAGACACCGTCGCGGGTAATTCCGGCGTTGTTGACCAAGATGTCGATCGGCCCGAGTTCGGCGGTCACCGCCTCCACGGCATGCTTGCAGTCGGCGAAGTTACCGACGTTGCCCTTGATGACCATCGCCCCGGTCTCGCGTTTTAGGGCTGCGGCGGCCTCGTCATTGCCTGAGTAGCCGGCGGCGACCTTGATCCCGTCGGCAGACAGTCGCTCAACAATCGCTCGTCCAATGCCACGGGTTCCGCCCGTGACCAGCGCCACCCTGGTCATTCAAGTCACCTCCCCAAACCGAGACGCCGGTTGATCCGGCGCTCGGCAATTTATCGATCAGATCTTTTCGACGCACATGGCGACACCCATGCCACCGCCGACACAGAGTGTCGCCAGACCCTTGGTCGCGTCAGTGCGGCTCATCTCGTGAAGAAGGGTCGTAAGAATCCGCGCCCCTGATGCGCCAATCGGGTGGCCGATGGCGATAGCCCCACCGTTGACGTTCACCTTCGCCGGATCAAGACCCAAGTCGCGGACGACGCAGATCGACTGCGCTGCGAACGCCTCGTTGGATTCGATTAAATCAAGATCGGAGACCGCCCAACCCGCCCGCTCCAGAGCCTTTCGGCTGGCCGGGATAGGCCCGGTGCCCATGATTTCGGGGTCGACGCCAGCGTGAGCCCAAGAGGCGATTCGTGCGAGGGGCTTCAGGCCGCGCTTCTGGGCTTCCTCAGCTGTCATAAGAACCAGAGCCGCAGCGCCATCGTTCAGCCCAGAGGCGTTCGCAGCGGTCACTGTGCCATCCTTCATGAACGCCGGCCGCAGTCCCGAAATACTCTCTAGCGTTGTACCTGGCCGGATGAATTCGTCCTGGTCTACGACCACGTCGCCTTTGCGTCCCTTGATCGTGACGGGCGCGATCTCAGCGGCGAACTTGCCCGATGTCTGGGCAGCCTCGGCCTTGTTCTGGGAGCCGACAGCGAATTTGTCCTGGTCGTCGCGGGTGATCTGCCAACGCGCGGCGATGTTCTCGGCGGTCTGGCCCATGTGATAACCGTGGAAAGCGTCCCACAGCCCGTCCTTGATCATCGTATCGACGAACGCCAGGTCGCCCATTTTCTGGCCGCCACGCAAGTTCTGGGCATGAGGCGATTGGCTCATGCTCTCCTGACCACCGGCGATCACGATTTCGGCAGAACCGTCCTTGATCTGCTGGGCGCCCAGAGCAACTGCCCGCAGGCCCGAACCGCAGAGCTGGTTAAGGCTCCAGGCTGGGCTTTCCACGGGGATGCCTGCGTTGATCGCGGCCTGTCGGGCCGGCCCCTGGCCAGCCCCCGCCTGCAGCACCTGGCCCATAATGACTTCGTCGACATCAGAAGCCTGGATTCCGGCGCGCTGGATCGCGGCCTGAATGGCGATCTTGCCAAGTTCATGGGCAGGCAAGCTGGAGAGCGACCCGTTGAACGAACCAACGGGCGTGCGTGCGGCGGAAACGATGACGATGTCGGTCACAGCGGGGATTCCTGCGTTCAAATGAGACGGCCCGAAACTATCTATTGGGAGCTAGGCGGATTTCCGCAAGCCCAAGCGTACTTTGGCCCTGATTGCCATTCCGCTCGCATGCGCGATACTGCAGTGCAGAAACAGTGGGCTGGTCGTGCGCCAGCCCGGTAAAGGATTTGGGATGGTTGATACCCAGGACTCCGCCGCCCTTGGCGAGCGTGTCATTATCAAGAAGTACGCAAACCGGCGGCTCTACAACACCGCCTCCTCGAGTTACGTCACCCTCGAACACTTGTCCGAGATGGTGAAACAGAACATCGATTTCGTGGTCTATGACGCCAAGACCAACGAAGACATCACTCGATCGGTGCTGACCCAGATTATTTTTGAAGAAGAGAGCCAGCAGGGCCAAAGCCTGTTGCCGATCCAGTTTCTGCGCCAATTGATCGGCTTCTACGGCAATTCAATGCAGGCCTTCCTGCCGAGTTACCTAGAGCTATCGCTAGCGAGCTTCGCCCAACAGCAGGAGCGGATGCGCACCCAGTTTACCTCGTTGGGTCATGCGCCGGGCGCCAGCGTATTCGACGAACAGGTGCGCCAGAACCTGGCTCTCTTCGACCGCGCCATGAAGATGTTTTCGCCTTTCGCCTATGCCAAGCCCGAAGAGCCAGCAAGCGCCCCGCGCGCCGCGCCAGCAAGCTCACCCGCCGACGACGCTCTTTTGGCGCTGCGCAAACAGATGGAGGAAATGCAGGCACAGATCGAAAAACTGGCGGCAAAGCGCTAACGGCACCTCGACGATTGGCACAAGTTCTGCACGGATATTCGCACGATGACCCTTTCGATCGATCCAGTCCCAAAGAGGTTCACCTCCCGCCGGGCCCGCAAAGCTGACGCGGAGCCGTCTGAATCGACTTCGCCGGCAGAACCTTCCAACCTGCCGGTGCCGATCAGCGCGGTGCCCACCCCCCCGCCAGGCACCGCTCGATTCGGCGGATCGGCGGCGATCGATGCCCAGGTTCTAGGTGAACGCCGCGGTTTGCGCGCCGGCGCGACAATCCATGACGTGGCCAAGGCGAGCTACAATCGGACGGAATGGTCCGGCTCCTTCGACCGCAGAGCGCCTAAGGGTCGCGTCGCTAAGACGAAAATCTAGCCAGCCTTAAGCCGATCGATTTCCGCCTCCAAGGCCTCGACCCGCCGTTCCAGCGAGGCGATCCGTGCGTGAGGCGAAGTCTGTTGGCTTGGGACAGGGGTCGACACGCCTGCCCGTGAGGCGACCTCGGCTGCAGAAACACCCAGCAACTCGGCAAATGCTGCGACTTGCCCGGCGGAAAGCTCCATTTGGTCCTTGAACAGGAGCGCCAGATCCTCGGTGGTGATGTCGAGCCTCGCCGCCAGGCGTTCTCGCGAAAGATCGCGTTCCCCGAGGCGGGCGCCGAACCAAACGCCATCAAAAAATAGGGCCATTGCCTCTGCGCTGATCTGGCGCCGGTCTTGCTTAACCCTGATCAGAAACCAAGATCACGGACCGGTCGTATGCTGCATTTTGTCTTCAGATTCGTCGACGTCACCGTGGTGACCCTTATCTTCTCAGCCCTGACCTGAGCGTTCAAATCTCGTCGACGACCCCAGGATTACGGGCACGCGACTGCAGCCAGACCACTCCAAATAGATCCGACAGCGAGGCCCATAACCGACCCAGGTTGGTGTATTTTGATATGCCCGTCTGTCTATGACGGTGATTCACCGGGCGAAATGCGACCTGAAAACCCTCCCGCATCATCATGGCCGGCAGGTAGCGGTGGATGTGATCGAAATAGGGCAGCCTAAGGAAGGCGTCGCGTCGGAAGGCCTTAAGGCCGCAACCGGTGTCGTTGGCGCTGTCATTCAAGAGGCGTTTGCGCACGCTATTGGCGATTTGACTGGCCACCTTCTTGGCGAGCCTGTCCTGCCGCTCCACCCGCTCGCCGCCCACTAGCGCGAGCTCCGGCGGTCCGGCGACCAAGGCGTCGACCAGCGCCGGCCCATCGGCCGGGTCGTTCTGGCCATCGCCGTCTAACGTCATGATGGTCGAGCCTCTAGCGCGCAGGATTCCAGAACGGATCGCTCGGCTCTGACCTGCAGTCTTACTGTGGCCCAGCACCAGAAGCTGCGGGATTTCCGCCGAAAGCGCCTTCAGCGCTGCGCGCGTGCCGTCGCGGCTGGCGTCATCGACAAAGATCAACTCGTAATCGCGGCCCTTGAAGGCCGCCGCGATTTCGAGAGCCAGAGCGCGCACCGCGCCTTCCTCGTTGAAGACCGGGACGACGATAGAGATATCTGGCGTCCCAGATTGCGAACTTGCGGAGGCGGATTGGCGGGCCATTACGCCTCCCATACTGGAAAAGCGGGCGTTGGGAAGGATCGTGCTATCAGGGCAGCGATGACGCTCGAAGGTCAATTGACTCGCCTTAGCCGCACCTGGCGCGGCCCCGCAATGGCCGCCATGGTCGCCTTCCTGGCAGGCGTGCCTGGCCTGCTCGCCATCCCGCCGCTCGACCGCGACGAAGCACGATTTGCCCAGGCGACAGCCCAGATGCTGGAAAGCCGTGACTTCGTGGTGATCCGCTACCAGGAGGAGCCACGTTTCAAGAAGCCAATTGGCATTCATTGGCTCCAGGCCGCCTCGGTGTCGGTGCTTTCGAACCCGGAGGACCGTGCGATCTGGGCCTATCGCATCCCGTCCCTGCTGGGGGCGATGCTCGCCGCAGCGGCCTGTGCTTGGGGTGCTGCGGCCTTCTTCGGGGAGCCCGCCGGCATGCTGGCCGGCGCCATGCTGGGCACGACGTTTCTGCTCTCAACCGAAGCGTTCATCGCCAAGACCGACGCCACACTGTGCGGTGCCACGACCTTGGCGCTCGCAGCGCTCGGCCGCATCTACGCCGATACACATGACGGGCCGCCGGCTGGCAAGCGCGCCTGGCTGCTTTTCTGGGTAGGGATTGCGCTGGGAACGCTGGTGAAGGGCCCGATCACGCCAATGGTTGCCGGACTGACGATCCTGGCCCTGATCGCGCTGGATCGCAAAGTGCTTTGGCTTGGTCGGTTGAAATGGATCTGGGGCCTGATCCTTCTCCTCGCCATCGTTGGTCCTTGGGCCGGTGCGGTGACCGTCGCCACGGATGGCCGCTTTTGGAGCGAGGCCTTGGGGGGTGACCTCGTCCCCAAACTCGCGGGCGGCCAGGAGACCCACGGCGCGCCGCTCGGCTATCACACGCTGCTAGCCCCGCTTTTGATGTTCCCCATGACCCTGTTGTTGCCGGCCGCGGCCGTGGCTGCCTGGACGCGCTGGCGCGAGCCAGGCGTGCGGTTTGCCCTCGCCTGGCTCCTACCGACCTGGCTCGTCTTCGAAGCGATCCCGACCAAGCTTGTACACTACACTCTGCCAGCTTACGCCGCCGTGGCCTGGCTGGCCGCCGCCGCCTTGGTTGCGCCTATTAGCCTGCGAAGCCGCTGGACCGGCGCGGCGCTAGCTGGGCTGTTTGGTCTCCTGTTGGCCGGCGCGACCTTCTACATGATCAAGCTCTATGGCGGTGCCTCGGATCTGCAATTTGCAATTCCTTCCGCCTTCCTTTTGGCCGCGGCGGGCCTGGCTGGTGGCTATTTGCTGGTGCGCAAGGCGGCCCAACCGGCTGTCGTTGCAGCTCTAGGTCTGGGGCTGGTGGGCCATGCAGCCCTGGCGGCGGGATTGGTGCCTAGGCTCAGTCCGCTGTGGCTGTCTGCGCGAATCGACAAGGCGATGGCCAAAGCCCAACTCCTACCCGAACAGGGCATGGCCGATGCGCCAGTCACCGTCGCTGGCTACGCCGAGCCCAGTTTGGTCTTTGCGTTGGGCACCGCGACAGAACTCGCCGGGCCAGAAGACGCGGCCCAAGCAATCTATGAGCACCGCCCCGCCGTCGTCGAACAGCGACAGGAGGCGGCCTTCGAACAGGCCCTTTCGGTTTACGGTGCGAAGAGCCATCTGGTCACCACGGTGCGAGGGCGCGACTATTCGAACGGCAAGAAAATGACCCTACGCATCTATGAAGCCGCCCCAAACTCACCTCAGGCGCCCGAACAATGAAACGTCATATCGAGATCGTCGAAGTTGGGCCGCGCGACGGCCTGCAAAACGAGAAGGCCCTCCTGGAAATCCACCAGAAGCTCGACTTCATTCAGCAGTTGGAAGCCGCCGGAGCCCGTCGAATCGAGACCGTGTCCTTCGTCAATCCCAAGCGCGTGCCGCAAATGGCCGGTGCGGAGGAAATCGCCGCCGCCCTGCCGCACACCACTGGCCGGTCTCGCATCGGCCTCGTCCTGAACGAGCGCGGCTGGGATCGCTGTGTCGCCGCAGGCTGCGACGAGGCCAATGTGGTTGTCTGCGCCACTGACGGCTTTGGCATCCGCAACCAAGGTGCGTCGGCGGCAGAACAGACGACCACGATGCAGGCAATCGCCGCCCGCCAGAGGGCCGAAGGCGGGCCGGCGATCACCGTGACGATATCTGTGGCCTTCGGGTGCCCTTTTGACGGCGAAGTCCCTGAGGACCAGGTCATCCGCATCGTGCGGGCCGCCGCAGAGGCTGGCGTCGCCGAGATCGCGTTAGCGGACACGATCGGAGTTGCAGATCCCTGGTTGGTGCGCCGACGTGTCGAAGCCACCCGCAACGCTGCACCCGACCAACGCTTGCGCATGCACTTCCACGACACGCGCAACACAGGCCTAGCCAACGCCTTCGCAAGCGTCGAAGCCGGCGTCGACGTGCTGGACGCCAGTTGCGGAGGCCTGGGCGGGTGTCCCTTTGCCCCGAACGCCACCGGCAACATCGGCACCGAGGACCTCGTTTATATGTTGGAACGCGCCGGCTTCGAGACCGGTTACAACTTGCCTGCCCTCATCTCGACCGCGAAGTGGATGGCGGGGATTCTCGGCAAACCACCCGCCGGCTCAGTCAGTCGCGCCGGAATTTTTCCGCTTTAGGCAGGCCATTTCACAACGATAAGGTCCTGGCCGACATCATCGTCGCCGTCCAGCGCCCACGCGCCACGCCGGACCTTGGCGATAAAGTTCCTATGCAAAGACAGTGAAGCCCAGACGTCGGCTACGCGGAGGATAAACTAGCCAGCGCGTCCCCTGAAGCGCCACAGCACGGGGCGGGCGATCGCCGCCACGACGACGATCGGGGAAAGTACCAATGCGATGAGTTGCTGGCCCACGCCCTGGGCGCGCTTGCGGAAGTATCGCGCCAGACCGACGCCTTTGTGAAACTCGACGCGGATCGGGCTGGTCAGGCTTGTGTGACCCAGGTGGACCACTTCGGCTTTGGGATGGAACAGCACAAGGCCTCCGGCACGACGCACGCGCCAGCAGAGGTCGACGTCCTCGACATGCAGAAAATACTTCTCGTCAAAGCCGCGAACGAAATCGAAATCCTCGCGCCGCATGCACAGGCAGGCACCCGAGATGGTCGGAACTGCGGCAGGCGCATCGGGCGAAACCTCGGCCTCCCAATGCACCTCGTAGCGCCGCCAGGCCGGCACGTGTTTCGCAAGCTGGCAGAGCGACAAAAGCGCGCTCATCGGCGTGATCTCGCCCCGTCGCGCACCACGTTGCTCTGTTAGGTCGGCGTTCAAGACACGACCACCCACAATACAAGGCACCGGCCGTCCGACGATCTCATGGGTCAGTTCAGCGATACAGCCTGGCTGCAGGAAGGCGTCTGGATTGAGGAACACCAAGATCTCGCCGCTCGCCGCGCGCGCACCCAGGTTGGCCCCGCGGGCAAAACCAACGTTACCCTGCCCGGCCAACAAAACGACCCGATCGTCCCGCTCGGCCAGCGCCCTCAAGCTCGCCGCATCCGCCTCAGTAGAGCCGTTGTCGACCACAACCAATTGGTCGACCAACGGATCGCGCAGCACACAGGTCAAGCTTTCCTCGAGCGCGACACCGGTCATGTAGACCACCATGACGACCGATACGCTGGAGCGCCTCGCCAAGAATTCTGGCTGTTCAGCGGGCTCCACAGCGACGATCGATGCGGCGATGCCGTTCATCCAGCCTTCCTTACCGATCGGCCAGCTGCGGCGATTCAACACCCCCAGCATGGGTCGCAACATCGGGCGGAGTCGCCTGTAAGGCAAGCAGGTTTACCGCGTCTTCGAGATCGAGAATCTGTTGGCCGTCGGATCCAAGACGCCGCAGCGCCACCTGCCCCAGCTCCGCTTCGCGACGCCCCACCACGGCAATAATCGGAACTTTTGCGAGGCTGTGCTCGCGCACCTTGAGGTTGATTTTTTCGTTGCGGAGATCAGTTTCCACTCGCAGGCCCCTGGCTCGTAATGCCGCGGCCGCCGTCATTGCGAAGTCGGCCGCATCAGACGTGATCGTGGCGACCGTTACCTGAACGGGAGCCAACCAGAGCGGAAACGCGCCAGCGTAGTTTTCGATCATCACGCCAAGGAAACGTTCCATTGAGCCACAGATGGCCCGATGCAGCATCACCGGGCGCTGCTTGGAGCCATCCTCGGCGACATACTCAGCGTCCAGCCGTTCAGGCAGCACATAATCGAGCTGTAGCGTGCCGCACTGCCAGGTGCGGCCAATGGCGTCGCGCAGGTGAAACTCCAGCTTGGGGCCATAAAAAGCGCCTTCACCTGGCAGCATCTCCACCTTGTCGATGCCCGCATTCTTCGCTGCGCGTTCCAGTTTCTTCTCGGCGATGTCCCAGACCTCGTCCGTTCCGAAACGAAGTTCCGGCCGCAACGCTAGCTTCACGGCGTGCAGCTCCAGTCCGCAGTCACGATAGACGCTTTCCAGAAGCCGGACGAATTTCGTCGACTCGTCTTCGATCTGGTCCTCGCGACAAAAAATGTGCGCGTCGTCCTGCGTGAAAGCGCGAACGCGGAATATCCCGTGCAGCGCGCCAGACGGCTCGTAACGGTGACATGCGCCGAATTCGGCCATGCGCAGGGGCAAGTCTCGGTAAGATTTCTGGCCGTGATTGAAGATCTGCACGTGGCCTGGGCAGTTCATCGGCTTTACGGCCAGGACCTCGCCTTCCTCCGTCTCGCAAGTAAACATGGCGTGGCTAAACTTCTGCCAGTGGCCAGACTTCTCCCACAGCTCGCGATCCATGAGCTGGGGGGCCTTGACCTCGACATATCCGTCCGCATCCAGTCGGCGGCGCATGTAGGCTTCCACCGTGCGGTAAAGGGTCCAGCCCTTGGGGTGCCAGAAGATCATGCCTTTGGCCTCTTCCTGCAGGTGGAAGAGGTCCATGGCCCGGCCAATCTTGCGGTGGTCGCGCTTTTCGGCCTCCTCGATGCGATGGAGGTAGGCTTCAAGGTCGACTTCCGACGCCCAGGCGGTGCCATAAATGCGCTGCAACTGAGCGTTGCGGTGATCACCACGCCAGTAGGCGCCGGCGAGCTTCGTCAGCTTGAAGGCTTTTCCCACGAACTTCGTCGAAGGAAAGTGCGGCCCGCGGCAAAGATCCTTCCACTTCCCCTGTCGATAGACGCTTACGTCCTCTCCGGCCGGGATGGTCTCGATGATCTCGGCCTTGTAAGCTTCGCCGATCGATTTGAAGTGAGCGATCGCCTCGTCGCGCGTCCAAACCTCGCGGCTGATGGCTTCGTCACGGTCGACGATGTCTTTCATCCGCTGCTCAATGGCCGAAAGGTCATCCAGGCTGAACGGCTCGTCGCGGGCGAAGTCGTAGAAGAAACCGTCCTCGATCGAGGGTCCGATGGTCACCTGCGTCCCAGGAAACAACTCCTGAACAGCCTCGGCCATGATGTGGCTCGCGTCGTGCCGCAGGGTCTCCAGCGCCTCGAGACTGTCACGCGAAAGGATCTCGAAGTGACCGCCGTGCGGTAGCGGCCAGTCGACGTCGTAGAGCCGGCCATCCAGCTTGATCAGCGCAGCCCTTTTGGCAAGCGATGGCGCGATGGAAGCCGCGACCGCCTTGCCGGTAGCCCCCTCGTCATATTGGCGCGTTGAGCCGTCAGGGAAAATCAGATCAATCATGTTTCACAGGTCCACTTGCGCGACGGCTTCCCAACTTGTGCTTTGGGAGGTCTTTGACGCGGAGGCGGGACGGGATCGAAACCCGAACCGCCGCCCCAGGGATGGCAACGACACAGCCTGTTCGCGGCGAGCCCAGCGCCTCGCCACAGGCCGTGGCTGATCAGGGCGTCTGCGGCGTATTCCGAACATGTCGGAAGAAACCGGCATTGCCGCCCGATCAGCGGCGAAAGCGTCAGCTTGTAGGCACCAAGGGCGCCCCTGACGCAGCGTTCATAGAAAGTCATGCCGGCTACGGTGATCTCGGAAGAGAGGGCAGCGATTACGCCGCCCCCCGCGGTGGATCAAGCTGCGCCGGCGGGGCTAGTTCGCCTGCTGGCGGTCCTGACAGCCTCTGTCACGGCCTCAAACGCCAGAAGCGTCGAGGCGTGGCGGGCAGGATAGTCCTTCACAGGCGCGAGCATAGCCAGGTCCGAGAATCGTCCGTCAGGCGCGGGCGCGCCCGTCTTCAACATAGCCCAAAACTGATCGCGAGCCAATTCAAGCTCTTCAAGACTGGCTCCGATAATGTGCTGCCCCAACACCGAGGCCGCCGCCTGGCCAAGCGCACAAGCTTTAACGTCCTGAGCGAAGTCTGCGACCCTGTCGCCGATCAGGACCACATCCACCACCACCCGACTGCCGCAAAGCTTGGCGATCTTTTCCACACTGGCGTCAGGCGCGACGAGGCGCCCGGCGCGGGGCATATTCGCAGCGAGCTTCAGGAGTTTCGCGGAGTAGAGGTCGTCGATCATGATCTCTAGATCGGAGGCCGCAGCGTCCAAGTCAAATCGCCTTTGTGCGCCGCGGGCAGGCCGACTGTTGCAAACTGAAACCCGGCGACCTCTTTGTCGCCATAAGGCCGCGCGAAGGCTATTTGCGCTCTCGATGCTATAATATAACATCATAATTCTCGGACCCCACGGGTGAGACCATGACAACGGCTGCCTCAAACTCTTTGCCGCCGGTTTAAGTGCCCCCCAGCCGAGGATCTCTTTCCCGGACAAGACCGGTCGGCGACGACTGTCGTGCGCGCATGGCAGTCGTTTGGCCGCTGAGGCCAACGGTGCATCCGTCGTTCGCCATCCTGGCCATGGTCCTGGTCAGCGCTTGCGCAGCGGGCCCAGATTTTAAGAAACCGGCGGCGCCTTCGGTGAGCACCTACGCCTCACGTGAGACTTCGTTGGCTGCCGCAAGCCCATCGGCCTCGGGAGGTACAGCCCAGAGGTTAGTCGGTGATGCAGACCTGCCTGGCGATTGGTGGACCCTCTTCCATTCCCCGGCGCTCAACGACCTAATCGTCCAAGCCCTGAAAGCCAATCCCGATCTGAAGGCGGCCCAAGCAGCTCTGAGGCAGGCTCACGAAACGACGCTCGCCCAGCGCGGAGCCTTTTTCCCCAGCATCGCGGCTGGCCTTTCTGCAACACGCACTCGGCAGTCCGGGGACATTGCGCCAACGCCCAGCAACAATGCCTTCGAGTATAATCTCTTCACCCCACAGGTCAGCGTTTCCTATTCTCCCGACGTTTTCGGCCTGACCCGGCGGTTGGCCGAAGGCGCGCGCGCCCAGGAGGAGGCCAACCGCTTTCAGATGCTGGCCGTCGATCTGACACTGACCACCAACGTCGCCAACGCCGCAATCCAGGACGCATCAATCAACGCCCAGATCGACGCCACTCGGCGATTGATCGATATCAACAGCAGGATGGTCGATGTCCTGCGCCTTCAGGTTTCGAAAGGCTATGCAGGCGGCCTCGAACTCGCCGCCCAGCAAAGTCAGCTTGCCCAAGCCAAGGCCGCTCTTCCCCCGCTCCTTAAACAATCGGCCCAACAGCACGATCTGATCGCCGTCCTCAGCGGGCGTTTCCCCGTTGAAGCGCCTGAAACGCGCTTCACGTTGGAGAGCCTGATGCTGCCTTCGGACCTGCCGCTGAGCTTGCCCGCGACGCTCGTGACACAACGTCCAGACGTGCGGGCTGCCCAGGCCAACCTTCACGCAGCCAGCGCCCAGGTCGGCGTCGCGCAGGCCAATCGCCTCCCCAATTTCCAGCTCACCGGTAACGCGGGATCATCCTCCTTGGCGATCGCGCGCGTCTTTCACTCAGGTACAGGGTTCTGGGATCTGGGTGCGGCCGTGGCCGCGCCGATCTTCCAGGGGGGCGCGTTACGGCACCAAGAGCGCGCCGCAAGAGCGGCTTACCAACAGTCGGCCGAGCAATACCGCGGCGCTGTGCTTGGCGCTGTCCAAAACGTCGCCGACACGCTGGCGGCTATCGAACAGGACGCAGAAGGCCTTAAGGCTTCGGTCGCAGCATCTGAAGCCGCCAAGACGACGCTGGATCTGTCTGAGCGCCAGTACCGCGCTGGCTATGCAAGCTACCTTTCTCTGCTGAGCGCCGAGCAGGCCTACCAACAGGCTCGCATCAGCCTGGTCGGAGCCCAGGCCGCGCGCTTCAGCGACACGGTGGCGCTCTACCAAGCGCTGGGCGGCGGCTGGTGGCGACGCTCAGACCTCATCAAGGCCGATCTCGTCAAGGATGCCCATGCCCACTAGATCGTCGTCTAGCGTCTTTGCAGCCGTCGCGCTTCTGGCGATGCCGCTCGCCACCCTTGGGGCCTGCGGGTCAAAGCCTGATACCGCCGCCCAGGCTTCAGCCACACCGCAGAATGTCACGTTAAGCGCAGAGCAGCTGGCGCACATCGGCGTTCTGACGCTCGGCTCGGCAAGCTTCCACAAGACCATTGAGGCGGCGGGTGTCGTCGACTTTGATAACGACCAATCTACGGGCGTGACGTCACCGATCTCAGGCCTCGTGACGCGCCTTCTGGTCTCGCCAGGTCAAAAGGTGGCCGCCGGGCAGGCCTTGGCTATGGTCGATTCTTCCGACTTCGCGGCAGCGACCAGCGCTTATGCCAAGGCGGTAGCCACTGCGCGGACGACACGCCAACTCGCCGACGCCGACAAAGACCTGGCGCAACACAACGGCATCTCGGCCCGCGAGGCTCAGCAGGCCGAGACTGACGCTGGAAACGCCGCCGCCGACCGCGACGCAGCACTGCAAGCGCTGCAGGCTCTGAAACTCGATCCTGCCGCAATCAGGGATATCCAGGCCGGCCGGTCCATTAGTCACATCGAAGGTGCAATCCGAGCGCCCATCTCCGGGACGCTCGTGGAGAAGTTGATCACGCAGGGTCAGCTGCTGCAGGCCGGAACGACGCCAGCCTTCACCGTCGCCAATCTGTCAAAGGTTTGGGTCATGGCCCAGATCTCGAGTTCAGACTTGGCTTCAATCCGCCCTGGCGATCCGGCTGAGATCGAGACGAGCATCGGGACTGCTCGTCTGAGCGGCGTAATCGACAACATTGCGGCGCTGGTGAACCCTGACACCCGCGCGGTCAGCGCCCGGGTCGTCGTGGCTAACCCTGATGGCCTGCTGAAGAAGCAAATGTACGTTCGGGTCCATATCCGTTCGGGCCAGGATCACACAGGCCTGCTCGTGCCGGTCTCAGCGATCCTGCGCGACGATGAGAACCTGCCGTTCGTCTTTGTTGCCGCCAGCGGAGGAGGTTTCGCACGCCGCCACGTCACGCTGGGCGAGCGGACGGGCGACCAATACAACATCCCCGAGGGTCTTAAGGCCGGGGACCGGATCGTCGTCGACGGCGGCGTCTTCATGCAGTTCATGCAGAGCCAATGAGCCAGACCCTGCCCCCTTCTGGGCTGGTGCCGCCGGAACCGCCGCGCGGACCCACGCTGATCAACCGGGTGGTCGGCGCGGGCCTGCGTCAACCCTGGCTTGTGGCCCTGTTGACCTTGATCCTGATCGGGACCGGCATCTGGTCGATGCAGCGCCTGCCAGTGGATGCTTATCCAGATCTGTCGCCGCCGATCGTAGAATTGGTCACTCAGTGGCCAGGCCACACTTCTGAAGAAGTCGAGCGGCTGATCACCGTGCCGACGGAAGTGGGCATGAACGGACTGCCCGATGCGACCGTTACGCGTTCGATCTCGCTTTACGGCCTGTCCGACGTGCGGATCACCTACAAAGACGGGACCGACCGAAACACCGCGCGCCAGGAAGTCTTCAACCGCCTGGGCGAGCTTTCTTTGCCCGACGGCGTAAAGCCCTCAGTCTCGCCGCCGTCGTCACCCTCGGGACTGATCTACCGCTATGTGCTGCAAAGCACGGACCGCTCCGCGATGGAATTGAAGACCTTCGAGGACTGGGTGGTGGAACCTGCACTGAAGTCCGTGCCAGGGGTCGCCGATGACTCGGGCTTCGGCGGCGGTGCGATGCAGTACCAAGTGCTGTTCGACCCCAACAAATTGGCCGGTGTCGGACTGTCGATCTCCCAAGCCGAGGCCGCGCTTGGAGCGAACAACAGCAACGCCGGCGGCGGCTTCTATTCGCAAGGCGGCCAGTTCTACTACGTCCGCGGCGTCGGCCGGCTAGAGACCCTGGAGGATATCGGCAACGTCGTGCTCGCGGTGCACGACGGCGTCCCGGTGCTGGTCAAGGACGTCGGTCGCCCGGCGATCGGAATAGCCCCCCGCCTGGGCGAATTTGGCTATCAAAACCTAGATGACGCTGTCGAAGGCGTCATCATGTTGCGCAGCGGCCAGAAGACCCAAGATGTTCTGAAAGGCGTCGAGGCCAAGGCTCTCGATCTGAACCAACACATCTTGCCCAAAGATGTCAAAATCGTTCCATTCTATGACAGGATGGACCTGATCAAGTTCACCACGGGCGTGGTGGAAGGCAATCTGATTCGCGGCATGATCCTGGTGGTCGTGGTGCTAATCTTCTTCCTCTACGATTTTCGCGCTGGGTTGATCGTGGCCGCCACAATCCCGCTGGCGCTGCTCTTCGCCTTCATCTGTCTGGACGTCCAGAAAGCTTCGGCCAACCTGTTGTCCATAGGGGCGATCGACTTCGGCATATTGGTCGATGGGGCCGTGGTGATGGTGGAGAATATCTTCCGCCAGATCGCCCTGCGAAAAGGTACGCCCACAACCGTCAATGAAATCATCCGCGACGCCGCCGCCGAAGTGGATCGGCCGCTCGTCTACGCTGTGGCTGTGATCGTGGTGAGCTTCCTGCCGATCTACGTCCTGTCTGGCCCCTCTGGCACCCTGTTTAGGCCCATGGCCGACACCATGATCTTTGGCCTGATCGGGGCGCTTTTGGTGACGCTGCTGCTACTGCCTGTACTCTGCGCCTTTCTGATGCGCAGAGACGTTCGTGAGCGGCGCAATCGCCCCTTCGAATGGCTGAAGGCGCGTTACGCAAAGGGCCTGGATTTCTGCCTCAGGCATCGTTGGGGGACGCTTTGGGCCGCAGGTGGTCTTCTGGCCGCCACGCTCCTGCTGATCCCCTTTGTAGGAGCAGAGTTTATGCCCCAACTCGATGAGGGCGCGCTCTGGGTACGGGCGACTATGCCTTACACCATCTCTTTTGATGAAAGCGCCAAGATCGCCCCCGAGGTTCGCGCAATCCTCACGTCATTCCCCGAGGTGACGACCGTCTCCTCTGAGCTCGGCCGGCCTGACGACGGCACCAATCCGACCGGTTTCTTCAACGTCGAATTCTTCGTGGCTCTGAAGCCCTACGCTCAGTGGACCGGGCCCCACCACAGCAAGGCCCAGTTGATCGCGGCCATCGATAAGAAGCTGGAGGCTTTCCCTGGCATCACCTTCAACTACACCCAGCCCGCTCAGGACGCCGTCGACGAAGCCGAAACCGGACTTAAAAGCGCGCTGGCCGTGAAGGTCTTTGGCCCCGACCTCAAAACGCTGGAGACCAAGGGCAAGGCCATCAAGCAGGTCCTGCAGCATGTCCGCGGCATCAAGGACGTGACCTTGGTGAGAGAGCTAGGCCAGCCCAGCCTGACCATCAAGATCGACCGAAACAAGATCGCGCGCTACGGCCTGACCGTCTCTGACCTCAACAGTCTGGTGCAAGCGGCCATCGGCGGCGATGTGGCGACGCAGGTCGTACAACAGGAAAAGCAGTTCGATCTTGTTGTGCGCCTGGAGCAGCGATACCGCGAAAACCCCGAGGAAATCGGAAACATCTTGGTCGCGACGCCGAGTGGCCAGCAGATACCCCTCAAGGAGTTCGCCGACATTGGGGTGACCAACGGAGCGGCCTTCATCTACCGCGAGAACAACTCCCGCTACATCGGCGTACAGTTTTCGGTGGAGGGTCGCGACCTGGCCGGCGCCGTCGAAGACGCCATCAAGCAGGTCCATCAGAAGGTCGCCCTTCCGCAGAGCTACCACGCGGACTGGGGCGGAGATTACACCGAATACACGGCCTCGCGCGATCAGCTGAAGTTGATCCTGCCGCTGACGATCTTCCTGATCTTTTTGCTGCTTTTTGCGCTCTATTCGAACTTCAAATTCCCGTTCATCACGTTTTTGGGTGTGGCGCTCTCTGCGCCGGTCGGTGGCGTTCTTGCGCTTTGGCTGACACACACGCCGTTCTCGGTCTCTTCTGGGATCGGCTTTCTTGCGCTGTTTGGGGTCTCGGTTCAGACCGCAGTGGTCTACATCTCCTATGTCAACGAGCTTCGCCGTGACGGCGTCTCGCTGGCCTACGCGGTGCGTGAAAGCGCGATCCTACGATTGCGGCCGATCATGATGACGGCGCTTGTGGCGGCGCTGGGCCTTGCGCCGGCTGCGCTGGCGACCGGGGTCGGTACGGACTCGCAGCGGCCGTTCGCACTGGTCATTGTCAGCGGTCTCTTCACCCGACTTCTGATCAGTGTCTTCGTCATGCCCGTGCTCTACGCCCTCGTTGCGCGGCCGGATGATCGCCTCGAGGTCTGATGCCGCGATAGATTGCGGTAATTTGATGTGGTCTGCCCAAACGCCGTGCGAGCAACGCTGAACTGGCCTGCCGCAGAATTGCGCGTTGCCGCCCCTTCGCCTGACGCTTAGCGTCGCGCGATGTCGGGGGGCCTTGGATGAGCGCAATAGCTGACGATGATGGCGAGGCGGTCAAACCTGCTGGCGGCTTGTTTGGACACCCTCGGGGCCTGGTCGTATTGGCCGGCACGGAGCTTTGGGAGCGGATCTCCTTCCATGGCATGCAGGCGCTACTGACCCTCTACATGGTGGGCCAACTGTTCACGCCAGGCCATGTGGAGAAAATCATCGGCTTTGCTGGCTTGCGCTCAGCCATCCAAGCCCTAACGGGTCCGCTTTCCACTCAGGCGCTCGCCTCTCAAGTCTTCGGCCTCTACGTAGGTCTGGTCGCCTTCATGCCGGTCATCGGCGGCTGGCTTGGCGACCGCTGGCTGGGTCGCAAAGGTGCTGTCACCATAGGCGCCCTGCTGATGACGGCCGGTCACTTCTGTATGGCCTTTGACCAGTCATTCCTGCTGGCCATGCTGTTCCTGATCATTGGCGCCGGCGCACTCCGGGGCAACCTGGCGCCACAGGTGGGCGAGCTTTACCCGCAGCACGACGCCCGTCGCGACACGGCTTTCCAACTCTACTATTCGATGGTCAATCTCGGCGCATTCATCGCCCCCGTCGTCACCGGAGCCCTCGCACAGACGTTTAGCTGGCACATCGGCTTCGGCTTCGCCGGCGTCGGCATGAGCGTTGGCCTGATCATATACCTGAGCGGCCAGCGGTGGGTGGTTCCGGTGATCGTGCGCGAGACGAAAGCGGCGAAAACTCCACTCACCGCGGCCGAGCGTCGGCGGGTCCTTATTTTGCTGGCCTTGGTCCCGGTCTCCGCCCTGTTTTGGATTGGTCAAAGCCAGATCTGGAACACCTACAACCTCTGGGTCCGCGACCACATTCAGCTGCACATCGGCAGCTTCCAGGTGCCGGTGCCTTGGCTACAGGCGATCGACGGCCTATCGCCCTTCATCTGCCTGCCACCCATGCTGATGATGTGGCGTTGGCAAGCCAGCCGCGGCCGCGAGCCAAGCCCATTCGCCAAGGCCGGAATCGGATGTCTGATCTTCGCGTGTTCGACGCTGTGGCTAGCCGCCGCCGGGTTCGTGACTGATGAGGCCGGGCGCAGCCCACTGATCTGGGCGATTGTCTTCCACCTCGCCTCGAACCTCGGCTGGCTCTACTTCACCCCGACAATGGTCGCGATCTTCACACGCTCGGCACCCGCGTCGATCGTCGCGACGCTTTTAGGCGTCAACAGCGCTTCGGCGTTTCTGGGCAGTATCATCTCAGGCCGCCTCGGTGGCCTCTATGAGGCGCTCACGCCGGCGCAATTCTGGACGCTCCACGCGAGTTTGGTCGGACTTGGCGCAGCGATCTTCTTGCTCATCGACTGGCGCTTTGGAAAGGCTTACGGCGTGGTCGGTACTTCTGCCTAGCTCAGAGGCCTGAGCCCTGCCTGAAGCGCCGCGAGGGCCAAGCCGTCGCGCTCCCGAGAGCTCAATGCCGACAGCGCATCACGTTTCACCGCCTTTGCCGGATGCACGCGGCCGGCTTCCATCACCAGCACCCGGTCCGCCAGCCGCGCGATTTCTGCATCGTCGTGGCTGATGTAGAGCGCAGGGATCGCTAAAGCTCGATGCAGCCGATCCAGGTATGGCAGGATTTCGGCCTTGCTGGCGGCGTCGAGGCTGGACAGAGGCTCGTCCATCAGCAGCAGCCGCGGCTGGGACAGCAAGGCCCGTCCTAGCGCCACCCGCTGTCGCTCGCCTCCCGAGAGGTTGAGCGTCGAGCGCGTCAGAAGGGGGCCCAGTCCCAGCAATTCCACAGTGTCATCGAACCCGATGTCCGCCTTTGCTGAGGTTCGCTTCGCGCCATAATTGAGGTTTGCGCGGACGGACAGGTGCGCCAGCAGGCTTGCATCCTGAAATACCACGCCCACCGCTCGTCGATGTGGCGGAAGAAACGTCTGCTCATCCTGCCAGACCGCGCCAGCAACGCGAAGGCCGCCCTTCAATCGCGTGAGGCCCGCGATGCAGCGCAGCAGTGTGGTCTTGCCCGAGCCTGAGGGACCACTCAAGGCTGTGACGCCCGTAGGCTCCAGAGCGAATTCAGCATCGAGGCGAAATCCGCCCAGCGCGCCCGAGAACCGACCGACGACACCGTTCATAGGACCGCCTCATCCGTTTGACGGCCAATCAAAAGCAAAGCCAGCAAGGCGGCGAATGAGAAGGCGACCACGCCGGCCGCCAGCCGGTGCGCCTGGCCATATTGCAGGCTCTCCACCAATTGATAAATTCGCACCGAGATCACCTCGGTTTTGCCAGGAATGCCGCCGCCGATCATCAGCACCACCCCGAACTCGCCGATGGTGTGGGCGAAGACCAGGATCGCGGCGGTCGCAAAGCCCCGCCTCGAAAGCGGCAGCGCGATCGTAAAGAAGGCATCAATCGGCGTGGCGCGGAGCGTCGCAGCAACCTCCATGGGCCGCGGTCCCATGGCTTCGAACGCGCCGCGGATGGGCTGAACGGCGAACGGCAGGGAATAGACCATCGAGCCGATCACCAGTCCCTGAAAGGTGAAGGCCAGCGTGCGCAGCCCAAAGGGATGTAAAAGGCCCATCAGGGGGCTCTGCGGTGCGATGGCGATCAACAGATAAAAGCCCAGCACCGACGGCGGCAGGATAATGGGTAGCGTCGTAACCGCTGCCACGACCTCCCTCCACCAAGCCCGACGCCCCGCTAACCACCAGGCGATCGGGGTTGCGAGGATCAACAATAGCACGGTCGTCAGGCCGGCAAGCCTAAGCGTTGTCCATACAACCTCGCTCAATCCTTGACCCTCGCCTGTCGCCCTGACCGTTATGTAGCCTGACCACACAACGGTACGCCAGAGTGACGAAACACAAGACGTATCGGCAGTTCAGCGCAGGTCGGCTAACAAGGTCGAAATAACGGCTGAAAGACGCAGGCGGCAATGACCACCCGACAAAACGACCGAAGGGCCTTCCTGCAGCTCGCCGCCGGAGCCGCGCTCGGCGCCACCGCCTTGCCGCCTGCGGTCGCCAACGCACTGCAACTGCCTGCCAACCGGATCACGGGCACGATCAAGGATGTCGAGCATGTGGTGATCTTGATGCAGGAGAATCGCTCCTTCGATCACTATTTCGGAACATTGCGCGGCGTCCGCGGCTTCGGCGATCCGCGACCTATAGACCTGCCGAGCGGGCAGACGGTCTGGAAACAACCCGCCAAGGACGGCGTCTCTACGGTTAGCCCGTTCCACCTGAACACCAGCACCTCGCGCGCTGAGACCATGTTCAGCCTGGACCATAGCTGGAAGGGTTCTCACGCGCGGTGGAAGCACCACGACGCCTGGATTCCAGCCAAGACGCCGCTGACCATGGGCTACCACACGCGCGCGGACCTGCCATTCTACTACGCACTGGCCGATGCCTTTACGGTCTGCGACGCCTACTTCTGTTCGATATTCTCGTCGACCAATCCCAACCGGCTCTTCCTCTTCAGCGGGACCAGCGGTCTTGCCGCGGGCGAAGACAGCCAGATCGTCGTGGCCAATCCACCGGACGAGACCAACGAAACGGCCGATCCCGCCAGAGACGGGGCGAAGTTCAAGGGACTCTCCTGGCCGACCTACGCCGAACGGCTGCAGGCAGCTGGTGTCTCCTGGCGGGTCTATCAAGAGTTCAACAACTACGGGGACAACGGCCTCGCCTATTTTGCCAATTTCCGCGCAATCGCACCGGACTCGCCCCTTTATCAGCGTGGTCGCGCCTGGGTCCCGGGTGCCAACGAGGACAACGCCAAGACATCCAAAGGCGAACACCTCGTCTCGGCCTTCGCGGCCGACGTCGCCGCCGATCGCCTGCCGCAGGTCTCTTGGATCGTGCCATCCTACCAGCTCTCCGAACATCCCAGCGCAACGCCCTCCGATGGGGAGTTCCTGATTGCCCGGCTGATCTCCGCTCTCGCCTCCAATCCGAAGGTCTGGGCCAAGACCGTCTTCATTCTGAACTACGATGAGAACGACGGCTTCTTCGACCACTTGCCCCCACCGATCCCCGCGGCCGGCACCGCAGCAGGCGCAAGCAGCGTGACGACCGAAGGCGAGGTTTTCCACGGCGAGCCAGTGGGTCTGGGACCGCGGGTGCCGATGTTGGTCGTCTCTCCATGGACCAAGGGTGGTTTTGTAAATTCCGAAATCTTCGACCACACCTCGGTGATCCGGTTCCTGGAAGCGCGGTTCGGGGTGATGGAACCCCATATTACGCCATGGCGCCGTACGGTCTGCGGCGACCTCACCAGCGTCTTCGACTTCAAGACACCAAACCGAAACCTTCAACCGCTGCCCGATGCATCTGACCTGCCCGGGCGGGCACAAAAGGCAAAGGCTCTGCCATTCCCCAAGGCGCCGACTGTGGCCGAAAGCCATCCGCGCCAAGAACCCGGCCAACGCCCCGCCCGGCCGCTGCCTTATGCCTTCGAAGTCTCTGCCGTGGTCGGCACTGAGGGCCTCGCTATGACCCTCGTCAACACTGGCGCGACAGGCGCGGCATTCGACCTGAGGGTGGCCCGTGGTGGCGAGCCGCGGTTCTATACCCTCGAGGCTGGGAAGCGCCTTAAGGACTTAGCGCCAGCCAAGGGCCACTACGACCTCACCTTAAATGGCCCCAACGGTTTCCTGCGCGCTTTCCGAGGCGAGACGGGCGCACCCGGCCCAGAAGCCTTTGCTCGGTTCGATCCGAAAGCTGGCGGCCTAATGGTCACCTTGCGAAATTCGAGCTCAAGACCGATGACCCTGGAGATCGCCCCCCTGGCCTATATCGAGACCGCACCGCGCAAACACCGCCTGGCGCCGGGCGCAGAGGTCACAGATATCTGGAGCCTGAAATCCAGCCATAATTGGTACGATTTCCTCGTCACCTGCGCCGAGGCGCCCAGCTTCCAGCGCCGCCTTGCGGGCCACGGGGAAGACGGCAAGACGAGCCGCAGCGACCCACTGCTTGGACTGCAGACCTAACAGACCGGGCGCAGCATCAGGCGAGGAACGGACAGCAAGCGCCGGCTTAGCTCCGGCGCGCTTCCCACAAGGCTTCGGCTCTGGCCTTGAGGTCTTCGTTGTTCTGCAGGAATGCGCGCTGAATGTTTCGGCCCATGCGCTTGGCGACGCGCGAGCCTAAAAATCCGCCAAAAATCTCACCGTTAGAGATGATGCAGCCGGCGCCGGCAATGGCCTCGATCTCGAGGTAGCGGATCGTCCGCACCAGACCACCCAGCATGGTGAGCTTCCAGTGCAGCTGCTCATTGGGCACCCACTCCAGCACCACGGGCTTGATCTCCTGCGGCGCCTGGTCTGGCAGAGCCAGTGTCAAGTCGAGGGCCGAGCCGATGCGAATCTCACCAGACGCTTGCGGATAGAGCTTGTTCCACTGCTGCCAGCTCTCGAGGTCTGAGATCACCTCCCAGATCACCTCAGCCGGAGCCTGGATGCCAATCCGGTTCTCGATGCGCACCCCAGCCGGTGGCTTCGGCGGCGGCAGTTTGGGCGTGATCTGGATCGGCCCAATCCGCGGGCCGCTCCGGGTTCCAAACGGCCCCGCTTTGAGTTCTGGCATGTATCGCACGGGCATCAGACCTGCTCCTTGATCCGCCAGGTTGCGCCGGCGGGTCCATCCATAACCTCGACATTCAACGCGGTAAGTTCGGCACGAATACGGTCGGCCTCACCCCAGTCCTTTGCGGCGCGAGCCGCGTCGCGGGCAACAATAAGCGCGTCGATCTGCACCGTCAGACTAGCGTCCGCGCCGCCCTGGAACCAGGCCTGAGGATCGACCTGAAGAAAGCCCATTACCTCGGCCAAGGCCATCAGGTCTTGCTTGATCGCAGGCGCAGTGGATGCGTCGCGGCGCACCGCTGCATCGAGGTCGCTGGCGAGCTTCTTTAAGACCGACATGGCCGCGGGCGTATTGAGGTCGTCTAGCAAGGGTGCGAGTTGATCTTCCGCAAGCGCGGCGCTACCGGCGGCCTCAATGTGGCGGGCGCGGCCCAGCACGCCATAGAGGTGGTCCAACGAATTACGGGCATGGGCGAGGGCATCGTCGGTCCAGGAAAGTGGCTGGCGATAGTGCGCACCCAGCAGAGCCCAGCGGATCACCTCACCCGGCTGATGCTTCAAGAGGTCATGCGCAAGCGCGACGTTGCCCAGGCTTTTGGCCATCTTCTCCTCGCCCATGTTGAGGAACCCGTTATGCAGCCAGAAATGGGCGTAAGCTGGGTGCTGATGGTTTGCCTCTGAATGTCCGGCGCACATGCCTTGCGCCAATTCATTCTCATGGTGCGGGAAGACCAGGTCGATACCGCCGCCGTGGATGTCGATCGGCAGGCCCAGTTCCTGCTCGATCATCGCCGAGCATTCGATGTGCCAACCCGGCCGGCCTGGACCCCAGGGGCTCTCCCATGCTGGCTCGCCTGGCTTCGACGGCTTCCAGAGCACAAAATCCGCAGGATGCTGCTTGTAAGGCGCGACCTCGACGCGAGCGCCGGCGATCATCTCATCCAGCGGCCGGCCGGATAGCCGACCATACTCGCCGTAGGCTTGAGTGTTAAAGAGCACGTGGCCGTCGGCAGCGTAAGCAGCGCTGTTGCCCACGAGACGATCAATCATGGCGATGATGGCATCCATCGTCTCTGTGGCCCGCGGCTGAGCCGTTGGCATCAGCGCCCCAAGAGCCGCAGCGTCGGCGTTGTAGGCCGTCAGATAGCGATCCGTGATGACGGAGATCGGAACGCCTTCCTCGGCGGCCTTAGCATTGATCTTGTCGTCCACGTCCGTGACGTTGGCCGCGTAGAGCACCTCATCTTCGCCGTAGAGTCGGCGCAAGACGCGGAACAGGACGTCGAACGCGACGACGGGTCGGAAGTTGCCTATGTGACTGTAGTTGTAGACCGTCGGGCCACAGACATACATCGTCACGCGCCGGGGGTTTGCAGGGACGAACGGCCGCTTACGGCGGGCCATCGTGTCATAAAGAATGAGCGACATTGGGGTCTAACTAACGCAGCGTGACGGTTGCCCGGGTGCGGGTTGCGCCCATATACAGATGAGAGGGTCGGGAAGCCACGGGAACCCGTGGGCCTACCTCCCCTCAAAAGAAGGGTCGCCACGCGTTATTTCCGGGACCTTCGTCCCGGCGCAACTCAGTCCCGGAAAGAACCTCTTTGCCATGGATGCTATTCGCGACCGAACCCTGGTCGGCGCCAACGACCTTGATCTTGAAGCCGTGAAACGCCCGTCTCGCGAGGAAGCGATGGCGGCGGTGCGCACCCTGATCGCCTGGGCCGGTGATGAT
This sequence comes from uncultured Alphaproteobacteria bacterium, assembly GCA_903860975.1. Lineage (GTDB taxonomy): Bacteria > Pseudomonadota > Alphaproteobacteria > Caulobacterales > Caulobacteraceae > Phenylobacterium. Next base: position 82,114 of record CAIOSI010000034.1, on the reverse strand, counting down.
CCCCGCCGCGAAGGGGTGCTCGATACACCCAAGCGTGTGGTCGACGCCTATGGCGAATGGTTCGAGGGCTATGAGGCCGATCCCGCCAAAGAGCTCTCGCGCACATTCGAGGATGTGCAGGGATATGACGATATCGTCATGCTGCGCGAGATTGAGGTCGAGAGCCACTGTGAACACCACATGGCACCGTTCCTGGGGAAGGCCTACGTGGCCTATATGCCCACCAACCGCGTGGTGGGCATCTCCAAGATCGCTCGCGTGGTGGAAATTTTCGCCAAGCGTCTCCAGACCCAGGAGACCATGACCCAGCAGATCGCAGATGCCATTACCGATAGTCTGCGCCCGGCTGGCGTGGCGGTGCTGATCGACGCGAACCATCAATGCATGTCCACGCGAGGCGTACACCACCGCCACGTCTCAACAATCACGACACAGTTCACCGGCGTCTTTAAGACAGACCCGACACTACGGCAGCGGTTCTTGGACTTCGCGAATAAGAAATGACCCAAGCTCATCCCTGCAAAGACGGGCTTGCAAAGGTGGGCTTGCAAAGTTGGGGATGAGCGGGTTTCAGGGGCGCTAAGCCAGGTTGTGGATAGGCAAGGGCTGAGTTCTGCATCCAAGGCCGGACCGCCGCGGTCATCGTGACCCGTCGCGAGGCTCCCCAGGCGGTGGAGCCTCGCGTTGGCCAACGACGCCGCCTGGAGGTCCCAGGTCGAGGGGACGACAGCGTCCATCGAATGTCGGTCGCAATCGCGTCGTTGCTGTGCATGGCACCGCCGACGAAGTCATAAACGCCAAGACATTTGCCTCCACGCCAGGATTAGATGGCGAGAGATATTCAGACTCCGGTCGTCTGAGACCTGAAGCGCCCGCCAAACCGTGTTCGGCCCCACGCCCTCTGCGACTTGGGATATCAGGGTGTTGGCCATAATCTTATATGAAGAACCCGAGACGGCTTGCGAGAGCGCCTAGCGCAGTGCCGCGTGCCGGCGCCATATTGTCCGGATGAAGGCTTTTCTGACCGCCCCCGACAAGTACGCCCTAGAACACGGCGGCGCCTTGGCGCCCCGCTTCGACGCCAACGGCCTGATCGCGGCTATCGCGACCCACGCTGACACCGGAGAAGTCCTGATGTTCGCATGGATGAACGCGGAGGCCCTGGCTCGCACGCTCGATACCGGCGAGGCGCACTACTTCAGTCGCTCGCGCGGCGAGTTGTGGCATAAGGGCGCAACGAGCGGCCAGATCCAACGCGTCGCAGAGATCCGTGTGGACTGTGATCAGGATTGCGTCTGGCTCAAGGTCCGGCCGCAGGGCGACGGCGGCGCCTGCCACACAGGCGCCCGCTCATGCTTCTATCGTGTGATCGAAGGGGGCGAGCTGGTGGAACATCTGTGACGGTCTTCCAATCGCTGGCGACCTATGTTGTCGCGGCCGGCCTGCTCACTCTGACGCCGGGTCTCGATACCGCGTTAATCCTGCGAACGGCCTCGGTTGATGGGCCAAAGCGCGCCGCGCTGGCCGCACTGGGCATCAATATTGGCTGCCTGATCTGGGGTGCAGCCGTCGCTCTGGGACTGGGCGTGATGGTGGAGACCTCGGCGCTTGCACTGCCATTTTTGAAGTGGGCGGGTGGGGCCTACCTCGCGTGGCTCGGCCTAAACCTCATCTTCAAACCTCGCGACAACTTCGACCGCGGTTCGAGCGCGCCTGGCGGCGGGGATGATTTCACCTGGATGAGGCGCGGTCTGCTCACCAATCTGCTGAACCCCAAAATGGGTGTCTTCTATATATCGTTCTTGCCGCAGTTTCTGCCGCAAGGGGTTGCGGCGGCCCCCTTCATTTTCATGCTCGCTGTGATCCATGTTCTCATCGCCAGCCTTTGGTGGGCCTGCCTGATCGGTGCCACGCGACCCGTCGCTCAAGTGCTGAGAAACGCCAACGTCGTCCGATGGCTGGACCGAATTACCGGGGGCCTGTTCCTAGGCTTTAGCGTGCGACTGGCTTTGGAGCGGCGCTGAAGCGGTCTTCAGTGGCGACACACCCAAAGCGCCCGGCGACGCGTGATAGGTCGCGATCGGCTTGGTCGTAAACGCCCGATCATGGATACTGGAGACCGCCATAAACTCGGCCTTCGCCTCGCTGTGGGTCAGTGTCAGCAGGACGAAGCCTTTGGCGGTCTGATCGTTGAATAAGACCTCACGATTGTATTTCGCAAAGGCATCTCCCAGAGGAATCTGAGCGATCGCCTCGCCTGGCCCTGGACTGGAGATTCCCGCTGCACCGAACTCCACTGCGACGCGCTTGCCGCCGACCTCGGCGTCATAAAGCTCGTTCGCCCAGAATGCCTGGCTGTCGCCGGATAGGACGATGGCATTTGCACGGGCTTTTGCGATCAGTCGGTAGAGTCTCTGGCGGTCGGCGGGATAGCCATCCCACATGTCCGTGTCCCAAGGCAGGCCTCGCGCCGCGTTGGCCTCGATCTTTGCAAGCCGGTTGGCGCCGGCACGGCTAAGTTCACCCTTGGCCTTCGCGTAGGCCTCAGCCGTCATGTACCGGCGGATCGGCGGCGTGAACAGGCGGGCCATCATCACTTCATTGCCGATCACCTGCCAGGTCGCGCCAGCCTTCACCGACGCTGCAAGGCCCCGGCCAAGCCAGGCCTCTTGCCCAACCGACAACATCTTGCGGGCGGGGTCGGCAAGGCGCTGCTTAAACGCTGCGACTTCAGCAAGGGTTGGATCTTTAGGCAGCGCATTTTCAGCATAGAGTTGGTGATCGCGAGCGGTCAGCCGCGTTTCCAGCACGAACAAGCTCGCCACATCGCCGAAGTCGAAGCTGCGGTTGATGGCGAAACCGCCGCCCACCGGCTCGCGGATCGGCATCCACTCGTAATAAGCCTTGATCGCCATAGCCTTGCGGACATTCCAGTCGCCCTCAGTGGCCGGCTGGTGATTTTCAGCCCCACCTTTCCAGCTATCGTTGGCCGTCTCGTGATCGTCCCAAACCACGATCCATGGCACCCGGGCGTGTGCGGCCTGCAACTGAGGGTCGGTCTTGTACTGGGCGTGGCGGCGCCGGTAATCGCCCAGAGTAAGACACTCGTGCGACGGATCATGCGCTCGCTCAGACGCCACGGGACTGTCCATCCCATAGGACCCCGAGCCACCATACTCGTAGATGTAGTCACCCAGGTGCAGCACGGCATCGACGCGGGGCAGTTTGGCGATCGCGCCATAGCCGTTGAAATAGCCATTTGGGTAGAGCGCGCAGGTGCAGACGGCGAGGACCGCGTCCTTTATCGGGCCCTCCGATAAGGTTTGGGTGCGGCCGATCGGCGACTTGGTTCCACCGGCTTCAAACTGAAAGCTATAGGCCCGGCCTGGATCGAGGTTGACGGCATCCACCTTGATTGTGAAATCGCGGTCTGGGCCGGTCACGCCTTCGCCGTGCTTACCACCGCCTTTTCCGTCCGTCGGATCAAGTCTCCACGTATACGCCAGTGCGTCCGATCCGCGGGTTGTGACCCGCGTCCACAAGATCACCCGATCTTGCAACGGATCTCCGGACGCGACGCCATGCCGGAAAGAAACGTGGCCCCAGGCCCGGGCATCCGTGGCCTGACCGGCGGCTCCCAGACCCATCAGGACCAGCGCCTTACGCCTGTCGAACTGCATCTGTCGCACCCCAGCCTCGCACTCCATCTCACACACGACTATTAGAGAGACGATGCCAAAGCAGAGTCACCCCAGCCTTCAGCGAAAACCTTCGCATGAGATGCGAAAAACGCTGCGTCCGGTATGAGGGTTGAGGTGCCCGAGTCCCAGGGCGAAGAGGATGAGGTCCTCGATGTCCGAACCGTCTCTGTAGGACCAGGAGAGGCTAGAGGACGTGTCGACAAACTCCTTTCCAGCCTTCTGCCAGAGCTTTCGCGGGCGCGTATTCAAGCGTTGATCGCACAGGGTCTTGTGAGCCGGGACGGTGCCCGGATCGTCGATGCCTCGGACAAGGCCTTTCCCGGGGATTATCGACTGAAGATTCCGCCGCCGGTCGCAGCCGAACCGTCAGCTGAGGCAATCGCGCTCAGCATATTGTACGAGGATGCCCACCTCATCGTGGTCGACAAGCCGGCAGGCATGGCCGTCCACCCCGCGCCGGGCAGCGAACGCGGAACCCTGGTCAATGCTTTGCTTCACCACGCTGGAGATAGCCTCTCCGGCATCGGCGGCGTTGCTCGGCCAGGTATCGTCCACCGCATCGACAAAGACACCTCAGGCATCGTCGTCGTCGCCAAAACGGATGCTGCCCACAAGGGCCTCTCCGCCCTCTTCGCCGCCCATGACATCGACCGGGTCTACGTTGCGTTGACCCGGGGCGCACCGCGCGGGGGAACACTGAAAGACATGCGTGGAACCATTGAAGGTTCTATCGGTCGCTCGTCGTCCGACCGCAAGAAGATGGCCCTGGTGACGTCCGGCGGCCGACACGCGATCACTCACTACGCGATTGAACGCATCTTCGGTCCGGCGGAAAAGCCGCTTGCCGCGCGCGTCACATGCACGCTTGAGACGGGCCGCACCCATCAGATCCGTGTCCACCTTGCCTCCGTCGGCGCACCCTGCCTGGGCGATCCGACGTATGGCTCCGGCCCGCCGGCCGAGAAAGTGCGCGCCGCGATATCCCAGTCGGGCCTGAGACGCCAGGCGCTTCACGCCGCAGTCTTGGGGTTCCGTCATCCTGTGACAGGCGAAACCCTTCGATTTGAAAGTCCGCTGCCGCCGGATATGGCCGCGCTCCACGGCTTACTCGCCGTTATTTGATATTTCAGCGGCGCAGGACGCGTCACAGTGAGGTAATCGCCTCGCAGCAATGGTGCCCTCATCTGAACGCGCCTGACGGCGATTTCTGGAAGCTGAGCTCTTCGGGAGATCAGCGCGCGTGTGAGCGGCCTGACGAGGTATGAACCCAGCATGACCTTCAACGAATCCCGATGGTCTTTGCAGGTCGGCGTATGGGCGTCGGCAATGCTGATCGCCACTCATGCCATGGGCGCCGAGACGCCTAAGGCCAAGCCGCCCACCGTCTCCGAATTGGTGGTGACCGCCGAGCCCAAGGCTGAAATTGGCGCGGCGGTGGGCGACATCAAACCTGACCTTCAACTCGCACCCGAGGACGTCCAGACCTACGGGGTGTCAACCATTACCGAGCTCCTCGCCGAACTGGCGCCAGAGATCGGGAGCAATTCCGGCCGCGGCAGCGAAAGTCCGGCCATCCTGCTCAACGGCCGGCGCATTTCCGGCCTCAACGAGATTCGAAACCTCCCTACCGAGTCGATCCTGAGGGTCGACATTCTACCGGAGGAGGCCGCGCTGAAGTATGGCTTCTCGGCCAATCAGCGCGTCGTCAACATCGTGCTGCGCGACCACTACGGATCCGCACTCGCGAACCTGCAGGGCGGGGCGAGTACTGCGGGCGGGGCGGCCAGCGGACAAGCCGAAGTGGGCGAGACGAGAATTGCGGGCGAACGTCGATTTAACATCGACCTCAAATACAATCCCAAGGCTTCGCTGACAGAAGCCGCCCGCAATGTCACGCCGCTGACCACTGACCCGGTCCTGGATCTGGCGGGCAATCCCGTCGATGACCGGCATTTCCGAACCCTGGTGTCGCAGACCCAGATGGTCTCCGCTAACGCGGTCTTCACTCGGCCGATCTTCGCCGACATCAAAGCAACCGTGAACGGCACCTTCGAGGCCACGACAAGTGACACGCTGCGCGGTCTACCCACAGTCAGCCTGCTCGCGCCTTCCCCAAGTGGTCTCAGCCAGATCGCCCGCCTCGCACCTGCCCTCGGAGCGCTGAACCAGAAAGCCGACGTTTGGAACGGTCACCTGGGCGTCAGCTTCAATCGCGATATCCAGAGCTGGCGTCTGGCTTTGACCGGCAACTATGACCACGCTGACAACCGCAACAGCAATGACCTTGGGGTTGACGCTACGGCCCTCCAGGCCGCGATCATCGCCGGTACGGCCACAGTCACCCAGACCGGTCCCGTGCCCTCAAATCTCCTCACCCTGCGAACCCCGGACACAAGCCGGTCGCAATCTGATACCGCCAACCTGCAGTTCATCGCCTCCGGGCCGATCTTGACCTTACCCGCCGGCCAGGTGCGCACCAGTTTCCGAGTGGGCGTCACAGACAACGCGTTTTCGTCTGATTCCGAGCGGGCTGGGTTCGAACAGTTGACCCGGTTTTCGCGTAGCACCGTCAATGCACAGGCCAGCATCGACGTCCCCCTGACCAGCAAGAAGGCTAAAATCCTTCCCCTGCTGGGGGACATCAACCTCAACACTCACGTCGCCATCGACCAATTGTCGGACTTCGGGACGCTGACGACGTTCGGCTATGGCCTGCACTGGGTTCCGATCGCGGGCCTCAGTATTTTGGCCTCCCACCTGCGCGACCAGGCTGCGCCAACGCAGCAGCAACTTGGCGCGCCCTTACTGCTGACACCCGGTGTCCGGATTTTCGATTATGCGACGAACCGGACAGTCGACGTCACTCAGATCTCCGGTGGCGTTCGCACCCTCAACTCCGATGGGCGTGATCGGATGTCGATCCGCATGAACTACCAGCCGTTCGCCGACCAACAGTTGATCTTTCGGGTCGACTACAACCAGGCCCATTACAAGAACCCCATCTCCACCTTCCCGTCGGCTAGCGCAGCCATCCAGGCCGCCTTTCCCGACCGTTTCATCCGCAACGCCCAAGGTGATCTGACAGAAGTTGACTATCGACCGGTCAACTTCGTCAGCCAAGCTGCGACCTCGCTCAAATGGGGCTTCGACTATTCTCGACCGATCGGTCCCGTCAGCGCGCCGCCGCCTCGAAATCAAGCCCTCGCCGAGCTACGCCGAGCTGCGCCTGGCGCGGCTGCGGCCTTGGTGGGACGGCGGGCCGGCGGATCTCCTGGAGCCACCGCAGAAGGCCTGCCCGCCCCTGTGTCTGGAGGTCCTGGTCCGGGGCCTTACGCCACTTCGCCACAAGCCACGCAGGGCCCTGAGGCTACGGCAGATGGACCTCAGCTCGGCGCATTCGGCGCAGGCGCAGGCTTTTCGGCTCGCGGTTCAGGCGGTGGCGGTCCGGCAGGTGGCGGCTATGGCAGGGGGGCGGTACGTGGCGGCGCCGGCGGCCGCGGCAGCGCCCAGGATGGCCGCCTGCGGATCTCGGTCTTTGAGACCATCTACTTCGTCGACAACTTCCTCGTTCGTCCAGGGGGTCCGGTGCTGGATTTCCTGAGCGGCAGCGCACTCGGCGGCTTGGGTGGTCAACCGCGCCAGGAGATCCACGCCCAGATCAACATCGCCGAGCGTGGCTTCGGCGGCGAGCTCAACATGGACTGGAAGAGCGGCACGACGGTAAAGCGGGGAACCCTCGGAGCCGGCACCGGCGACCTCGATTTCTCCAGCCTCGCCAAAGTCAACGCGCGCCTTTTCGCCGACCTGACCCGGCGCAAGACGCTGATCGAGCGAGAGCCCTGGCTGAAAGGTTCGCGGATTACCTTCTCGGTCTCGAACATCTTCGATCAGCGGCTGTCGGTGCATGACGCTCGTGGCGCCACGCCGCTTTCCTTCCAGCCGGCCTATATCGACGCGCTTGGCCGCACCTGGCGCATCGAATTCCGGAAGCTATTTTCTTAAGACTGTGAAGGCCCATCCCTCCAGGTTTGCTGCAGACTTTGTGAGAAACCTTCGCCTTGAAGGCGCCAACTTCCCCGACTAGAAAGTCCTACTCAATAAGTGGGACATTGAAAGGCCGCATCAAAGGGTCTTCCGCCACTGCAACCTCGTACATATCTACGAGTTACAGGGGGGCGGATGGACCAAGCGCGCGCCGATGGCGCGCCGGCCCAGACGTCCGGAAATTGAGGGGTAAGAACCATGGCCGCTAGCGCCCTTTCAGTTATGTCGCCCGATGGCGGCCTGAGCCGATATCTGTCGGAGATTCGCAAATTCCCGATGTTGGCGAAGGATGAGGAATTCATGCTCGCCAAGCGTTGGCAGGAGCACGAAGACCCTGAGGCCGCCCACCGTCTGGTCACCAGCCACCTGCGCCTCGTTGCCAAGATTGCAATGGGTTACCGCGGATATGGCCTGCCGATCGGCGAAGTTATCTCCGAAGGCAACGTTGGCCTGATGCAGGCCGTCAAGAAGTTCGACCCAGACAAGGGCTTTCGCCTCGCGACCTATGCGATGTGGTGGATCCGCGCCTCGATCCAGGAATACATCCTCCGCTCCTGGTCCCTGGTGAAGATGGGTACCACCGCGGCCCAGAAGAAGCTGTTCTTCAACCTGCGGAAGGCAAAGAGCGAGATTTCGGCTCTACAGGAGGGCGACCTGCATCCCGACCAAGTGTCGACCATCGCCACCAAGCTCGGCGTGCTCAACGAGGAAGTCATATCGATGAACCGCCGTCTGTCCGGCGGCGACGCTTCGCTGAACTCCCCCATGCGGGCCGACAGCGAGAGCGAGTGGCAGGACTGGTTGGTTGACGACAAGACGCCCAGCCAGGAGACGGTGGTTGCGGACAGCCAGGAGAAGTCGATCCGCATGAGCCTCCTGGGAGAGGCTATGACTGAACTCTCTGAGCGCGAACGCCACATCCTGACCGAGCGGCGACTGAAGGACGACCCCACGACCTTGGAAGACTTGGCGTCGCAATATGGCGTCAGCCGCGAACGGGTTCGTCAAATCGAGGTCCGAGCCTTCGAGAAGCTTCAGAAGTCGATGAAGGCTGCGGCCCTCGACCGGAACTTGGTGGACGCTTAGGCTGCGGCCGCCTGATCCTTCGGCATATAGGCCAGCAAGGGTGCCGCCTTCAGCTCTAGCTGGGCCGCATCATAGGGTGCGCCGTCGTGTTCGATCTCTTGGAGGAAGCGACCAAAATCGATGACCGCTGTGGTCAGCTTCAGGTCAGCGAGGTTCGTGGCGCACGTGCGCAGATCGATGACCTGCGTCTGCATTGATCGCATCGCTTGCATGGGATGACTGGCCGCTGCGTCGATCGCTGAGCGCAGGATTTTCAAGGCCTGAATCATACGCTCAAGATCCTCATCTTCGCGAACATCAGTGCGCCTTTTAAGCGAGCCTTTATAGTCGCCGGAGTTGAACCGGCGGCGGTCAGGCCCGATATATTCCACAGCCTCCACCCAGTCGCGCGGGCGCAGCGTCACCGCCTCCAGCCGCCGGAGCAGATCCTTCACCGTGAAGGGTTTGCGTAAGAACTCATGTACGCCGGCGTCGCGCGCCGCCAGGATGCCGCCCGCCGTCGCCTGGCTGGTGATCATAATCACGGGGACGTAACGGGCGGAAATGTGGCTGGTGCGCAGAGCGCGCGTAAATGCGATTCCGTCGATCGGCGCGGGCCCCATTTCCGCAAATATGACCTGGGGATCAAAGCTTTTGGCCAGACGCATGCCCGTCTCATTGGTCTCTGCGACCCAGATCTGCGCGCGGGCGATGTCACGCATGAGATCACTGATCAATCGCGCGCCAGAGGCCTTTGGATCAACGACCAGAACTCTTTGCAGCATGGGAGCCATGCGTTGGATGATCTTGGCATCTTCGTCGAACACGGGCGAAATCTCCGGATACCCACGATAGGTAACCCGAAATCCGTAAAGAAGGCTTTGACGATAATCCTGATTTCGCAGGGCCTTAGTGACCCAGACGCTAGTCTTGGAATGGGTCTCGGACCAGGATCATGTCCTCACGCTGGGGGCTCGTGCCCAGCAGCGCCACCGGTGCGCCGATCAATTCCTCGATCCGGCGCACATATTTGATGGCGTTGGCTGGGAGATCGCGCCACGAGCGCGCACCCTGGGTCGTCTGGCTCCAACCCTCCATTTCTTCGTAGACAGGCATAAGCGAGCCCTGCGCCTTAAGCCCAGCGGGGAGATAGCTGAAGTGCTGTTCGCCGGACCGATAGCCAGTGCAGATCTTCAAAGTCGGCAGGCCATCCAGCACATCGAGCTTGGTCAACGCGATCCCGCTGATACCGTTCAGGGCGACGGATTGCCGGACCAAGACAGCGTCGAACCAGCCGCAGCGGCGATTGCGACCGGTGACGGTCCCCACTTCCTTGCCGACTGCGCCCAGATGTTGACCGACCGCGTCGTCGAGTTCGGTGGGAAATGGGCCTTCGCCGACCCGCGTCGTATAGGCCTTGACGATCCCGAGGACATATCCGGCCCCCTTGGGTCCCAAGCCAGATCCGGCTGCCGCCTGCCCAGCTACCGTGTTGGACGAGGTCACGTAAGGATAGGTGCCGTGGTCGACATCAAGCAGCGCCCCTTGGGCACCCTCAAACAGTACCCGCTTGCCGGCTTTGACGAGTTCGTCGAGCAGCAACCAAGCGGGTTTTGCGAACGGCAGAACCTTCGGGGCGACCGCCTCCAGCTCTAACAAAAGCGCCGCCCCATCGATGTCAGGAAGGCCAAGGCCTCGGCGTAGCGGTCCGTGGTGCGCCATCAGCCGGTCAATCTTAGCCTCGAGGGCCGCGCGGTCGGCAAGGTCTGCGACGCGGATGGCGCGGCGGCCAACCTTGTCCTCGTAAGCCGGACCTATGCCACGGCCCGTTGTGCCGATCTTCTGAGTGGCCGCCGCTTCGCGGGCCTGGTCGAGATCGCGATGCAGCGGCAAAATGAGACAAGCGTTGTCGGCCAACACGAGCAAGTCCGGCCCAATCGGTACGCCCTGTCTTCCCAGCTTTTCGATCTCGGCCAGCAGGTGCCAAGGGTCGACCACGACCCCATTTCCAATCACCGAAAGCTTGCCTTGAACGACGCCGGACGGGAGCAAGGAGAGCTTATAGACCTGATCACCGACCACCAGCGTATGACCCGCGTTGTGCCCGCCTTGAAAACGCACGACCACATCGGCACGGTTTGAAAGCCAATCGACGAGCTTCCCCTTGCCTTCGTCGCCCCACTGGGCGCCGATCACGGTGACATTGGCCATGGATACGATCCTTCCACCTGCCAGGAGAAGACCAGCCGCCCTTCGACAGGTGCTCGGCGACTGGCTGGGATCAAACTGAGGCGTGCGTCCCTCTTAAACGGGCAGCGGCGCGCGGCGGGTGTGTAGACTAGTGTGGCTTGCGCCTCAACCCCTCGCCTGACGACATTGGGCGCGCTATCAGGCTGGCATGGATATTCCCCGCTTCCACCTCGCTTTCCCCGTGCGTGACCTCACCGAGGCCCGCGCCTTCTATGGCAAGCTTCTCAGCTGCCCCGAGGGCCGATCAAGCGATGAATGGGTCGATTTCGATTTCTATGGCCACCAGATCGTCGCCCACTTGGCTCCTGACGAGATCGGCCACAAATCGACCAGCGCCGTTGACGGCCATCAGGTGCCGGTTCGCCATTTCGGTGCGATCCTGCCCCCCGGCGACTGGAATGCGCTGGCTGAACGTCTAAAGGCAGCCGGAACCCAATTTGTGATTGAACCTCACACCCGCTTCAAGGACGAGGCCGGAGAACAATCGACCATGTTTTTCCTCGACCCGTCCGGCAATGCCCTTGAATTCAAGGCCTTTGCGGACGACGCGATGGTTTTTGCGAAATGAGTTCCTCCGCAAGTGTGACGTTTGCCAATATCGAAGCGGCAGCCCAGCGGATCTGGGGCCATGCGGTCGAAACCCCGCTCATCGAGAGCCCGGCCCTCAACGAGCGCCTGGGCGCGCGCGTCCTGATGAAGCTAGAGACCCTGCAGCGGGTCGGGGCCTTCAAGTTCCGTGGCGCATTCAACCGCTTGGTCCAACTCAGCGCGGAAGAGCGCAAACGCGGGGTTGTGGCCTTCTCCTCCGGCAATCATGCGCAGGGCGTAGCGCTGGCGGCGAAGCTACTTGGCATGCCCGCACTGATCGTAATGCCCGCTGACGCCCCGGCCATGAAGGTCGCAAACACCCGGGGCTACGGCGCGGAGATCAAGCTTTACGACCGCCTCAAGGAGAGCCGCGAGGCCATCGCCGCAGAGATTGCCGAAAGCCGCGGGGCCGTCGTCGTTCCGGCATTCGACGACCCGGATATCATCGCTGGGCAAGGCACTGTTGGCCTGGAGATGGTTCGCCAGGCAGAGGCTATTGGCGCCCAGTTCGATCTCCTCCTGGCGCCTGCCAGCGGCGGCGGCCTGATGGCCGGCGTCTCAGAAGCTGTCAGGACGCTGTCGCCGAAAACCCAGCTGTGGGCCGTCGAGCCCGCAGGCTTCGATGACCTGGCGCTGTCTCTGAAGGCTGGCGAGCGCGTGACCCTCCACCCAAGTACCCGGTCGCTGTGCGATGCGCTGGAAAGCCCGGCACCCGGCGTGCTCAACTTCCCAATTCTGCAGAAGAATCTGGCCGGTGCCGTCGAGGTGAGCAACGCCGAGGTCACCGAGGCTATGCGCTATGCCTTCGCCACCCTGAAGTTGGTGGTCGAACCCGGTGGCATCGCAGGCCTTGCCGCCCTGCTTTCTGATAAGGTCGCCTCGCAGGGCAAGACCGTGGGCGTCATCCTTTCCGGTGGCAATGTCGACCCCGAGCTGTTCGCCCAGGTCCTACGAGGTGAAATCTAGGGTGCTGGCCCATCTCAACGGTAGCGGGCGGCCGAATTTCGCCCACGCGGGCCAATGCCCCGTCGCCGGGCTTGAAATCCGAGCGAGCCGCAGGGCGGTGACCGAAACCTTGCACCGTGGGTTAGGCACCCGGTTGGAGCTTGACCGATGGCGTGCCGAGTTCTGCTGATGGTCGGCGCAGCGCCAGAGTGGTAAGCTGCCCACATGAGCGTCTCTCCGATTGCACCGGTGAACGCGGGGTCGCCGTCGCGAGCGGTCGCGGCGCCTGGCGATGCTGCGCCCACGATGACCACCGCCACGCCCGTTGAAAGCGCAGTTGCACCAGGCCCACCCCCTTCACAGTCGGCGGCGGTGCCAAACCCCAACGAGCTTGCCGTCAACCTCGCGCGAGCCGAAGCTGCGGCGCGTCAGGGCAGTCTTGCGCCTCTACTGGCAGACCTGGCACAGGCCTTCAGCATCTTGACCCTTCCTAAGGAGGTCAAGGCCGCCATCGCTGAGGTGCTGGCGCTGCAAACCCCTACGGATGAGCCCGTCACAACACAAACCATCAAGGGCGCCGTCGCCCAGTCGGGATTATTCCTGGAAGCCCATCTCGCCGGCCCGACACCTTTCGGCGGGACGACGCCGGATCTCAAGGCGGCACTGCTGGTGCTCCAGAACGCTTTGGCGGCGGTCACGCCAGATCCTGGATCCGTCGAGCCAGAGCCCGCGCCGAGCCTGCCTTCACCACGCCAGAGCGTCCCGGCACCTACCAGAGCACAAATCCCTACAAACACGCCGAGCAATATCGGCGGCTCTACCGCACCCGCCGTCTCGACGATGCTCGCCGCCCCGCCTGACGCTGCGACCCTATCGTTGCCGCAAGCGGGTCCGACGCCCCCTCAGGCTCAAGCTGCGCCGGCTCTCCTCGAATCTGCGCCGGCCGCTCGAACCCCCGGCGAGGCGGTCGCGCCTGCTGGCTCAGTTGCGGAACGCGACGTCGCCCCAGCCACGTCCGTCCCTGAAACGACGATCCCCCAAGCCCAGGCCCTACATGCCCAGGTTGGATCCACGAATTTGGCTGAAAGCCTCGCTTCACCAACATCAGGTGTGCCGCCGCCTCAAGGCACGCCTGGGGTCTCCGCCAACCCTGCCACGCCAGCGGTGCCTGCAAGTTCGGTCATTTCGGCCGTCCCAACCGTTCCCGCCATCGAAGTAACCGGGATCATCCCAGATGCCGTCTCAAGCGTATCGCTAACGCCCTTGGCACCGGCGAAGGCCGCAATTGTCCAGGCCTCAGCGCTGCCGACGACGCCCACGGGCAGCGTTCAGTATGCTGTGGAGGAGGCCACTATCCCGCAGGCGGCGGTGTCACCGCAGGCGGGACCAACCCAGCTGGTGCCTCGCCCCCAGGAGCCGACGGCAGATATGAGCGCAGCTCTGTTGATCCTTCAGGGGGCTGCCGCCGCTGTGCCGACGGGACGACCCATGGCGCCCTCACGCTCTACGGCACCGCCGCCACTCCGACAGAACGCTACGATCGCCCAGGCGGCTGGACCCGCCGTCTTACCGGCTGGAGACGAGGCCACTGTCGCGCAACATCTGGCGGGAGAAACCGGTCAGGCGCTTGCCCGCCTGACCTTGCACCAGCTCGCGTCCCTGCCTGACCAGACGAGCGGTCCAGCATGGATTTTCGAGCTCCCCCTCCTAACACCGCAGGGCGCGACGATGGCTCAGTTCGTGATCGATCACGACGCGGAAGCTGCGACGGGCGAACCGGGCTCTGCTCAGGCCTGGCGAACACGTTTCTCAATAGACGTCGAACCGCTAGGGCCGGTGCATGTTCACCTTCGGATAGGCCAAGAGAGCTCTGCCGTCACCATCTGGGCCGAGCGAACGGGAGCCGTCGAGCGCCTTCGCAGCCAAGGTACAGCCCTGGCTCAGGCGCTGTCGGCCGAAGTGGCCATTCATCCAGGCACCCCTCGCAGGTCTGCCCCAATGCCGGGACCTGGTCAGTTTATAGATCAAAGCTCATGACGCCGCCCGACAAACGACGGCTTGCTGTCGCCTTGCGCTACGATGAACCCGATGCTCCCAAGGTGGTGGCCGTCGGCCGTGGCCTGGTCGGCCAACGCATCATCGACACCGCCATGATGCACGGCGTTCCGCTTGAGACGAATCCGCCCTTGGCCCAGGCGCTCTCCACCATCGAGGTTGAAAGCGAGATACCCGAGCCGCTCTACGAGGCGATCGCGGTGATCATCGCCTTCGTCCTCAACGCAGCCCGCAGCCCGCCGCAGCCTACGCCAAGCCTTGTCCCGAGCTCTACAGTCGATCTTCCGGGGCCGGCTCCAGGGGACGGTGTCTTGGCGTGATAAGTTTGGCCAACAGCGGCTTAAGCCAAGACTCGAAGTCGTCCACGAACTCATAGACGACCGGCACCATCACCAGAGACAGCATCGTCGAGGTGATCAATCCGCCGATCACGGCCACGGCCATTGGCTGACGGAACTCAGCGCCCTTCTCCAAGGCAAAAGCCGTCGGCAGCATGCCGGCCGCCATTGCAACCGTCGTCATGATGATCGGCCGCGCTCGCTCGCGGCAGGCCTCGATCAGGGCGTCATACTGGCTGTAGCCCTCGCGCTCGCGCTCGATGGCGTACTCGACCAGCAGAATTGAGTTTTTCGCCGCCAGGCCCATCAGCATCAGGAAACCAATCAGTGATGGGATCGACAAGGACAGGTGGAAGGTGAGCAGGCCCACGAAGGCACCGCCGAAGGACAGCGGCAAGGCGGTCAAGATCATCACGGGCTTGAAGAAGCTGCGGAACAGCAGCACTAGCACCGCGTACATCAGGAAGATTGCGGTTGCGAAGGCCACGACGAAGCCGATGATCAGCTCGGCAAACGCCTGCTGATTGCCAATTGCGGCAGGCCGAACACCCGGCGGCAAGTGTTTCATAATCGGCAACTTGTTGACCGCATTCTGGGCAGGTCCCATCTCCACACCGTTCAGCTCGGCCTTGACGGTCAGTTGCCGTTCGCGGTTCAGGCGGTCGATGCGCGCCGGTCCTGCCTCGAAGCTGATGTCGGCGACGCTGTCGAGGGTGGTCGAGCCACCAGATCCTGTAGGCACCCGCAGAGAAGCGATCCGCTGGAGGTCGGCCCGCGTATTTTGCGGTAACCGGACGCGGATCGGTATACGTCGCTCGCCCTGGTTGAACTTGGCCACGTTGGCATCGATATCGCCGACCGTCGCGACGCGTACGATCGTGGCGATCGTATCCGGCGAAACACCCAGGCGAGCGGCCTCCTGCGGCTTTGGCTTGATAACAATCTCGGGCGCCTCCGGAGGCTTCGCTGGGTGCGGGTCGGCCAGTTCCGGCAAGCGACGCATTTCCTTTTCCAGCTCCAGCGCCGCGGCTTGTAAGTTCGCGGGGTTGTCGCCGGTGAGGATCTGCTGGAACCCGGCCGCGCCCTGGAAGTCGAGAAAGGTCAGTCGAGCGTCGGGAATTGCGCGTAGCCTGTCGCGTAAGGCATTTCGGATCTCATCGCCGCTCTGGTGACGGTTGGGGTCCAGCAGGATCGTGGCCGTACCGCTACGCAGGTCACTCCCCCCGCCGCCGCTCGATCCAGGGCCGAACACCGATACGGTCGAGCCCACCTGCACAAAGACGTCGGTTACAGACGGCTGGCCGCGGAACAGGCCGCTGATTCGCTGGGCGGTATCTTCCATGTCGGCGACCGAGGCACCCGGCGGGCCTTGGATGTCCACGTAGATGAAATCGGGATCCCCAGCCGGTTGGAAGCCCTGCGGCAGCAGCGGCACAAGGAACAGAGACGCAAAGAAGATCAGGCCGCCTGCAATCGCGGTGATGATCCGGTGCTTCAGCGCCCAGTCCAGCACGTTTCGGTAGAGGCCCTTGAAAGGCTTGCGCTCATGCGTCGAAAGGGTCGGTTTCAGGAAGTAGGCGGCCATGGGTGGTGTCACGAGGCGCGCAACCGCCAGCGAAAACAGCACCGCCACCGAGACCGTCAGGCCGAATTCCTTGAAGAACTGACCGGGGATGCCCGGCATGAAGCTCACGGGTATGAACACCGCGACAATCGCCATGGTCGTGGCCACAACAGCCAGACCGATCGCATCGGCTCCCTCGATCGCAGCCTGGAATGGGCGCAGGCCCCTGGCGACACGTTTTTCGATGTTTTCGATCTCGACAATCGCGTCGTCGACCAGAATGCCGACCACCAGGGTCAGCGCTAACAGCGTCACCATGTTGAGCGAGAAGCCAAACATCTTCATGACGAAGAACGTCGGGATCAGCGAGATCGGCATGGCCACAGCCGTGATCAAGGTGGCCCGCCAGTCGCGCAGGAAGAAGAACACGACCAGCGCCGCCAGGAACATGCCCTCGGTCAGCACATGCTGGGTGGCATGGAAGCTCGCTCGCGTCGAATCGACGGAAGAGAAAATCTTCGTGAAGGTGACGCCGGGGTACTTCTTGTGCAGCACCCCTAACTTCTTGATCACCGAATCTTCGGTGACGACGTCACTAGCCTCCTTGGTCTTGGACACCTGAAAGCCCACCACGGGTCGACCGTTCAGGCGCGCGAAGCCACGCACTTCGGAGGCTCCATCGCCAATGTCGGCGACGTCGGAAAGCTTTACGAACTTCCCGCCGCCGGTGGGGATGTTCAGGTCGCGCAGCTGCCCGACTGAGGCCACGTTTGAGAAGACCCGCAAGGTCTGCTCTCGCCCACCCACATTGAGGCGACCGCCGGGAGCGTCTGTTTGGAACCCCCGTAGCGCATTGTTCACTTGGGTTGCGGTTAGGCCGTGGGCGGCAAGTCGGTCGGGACTTACGACCACGTTGATCTCACGACTGACACCACCAACCCGGTTGATCCGCGAAACGCCCGTCGCGGCCTGAAGTTCGCGCGAAAGTGTGTCTTCGATGAACCAAGAAAGCTCGTCGTCGGACATCGCCGGCGCCGAGACCGCGTAGGTCATAATCGGCGCGGCGTCGTCGATTTCGATCCGCTGAACAATGGGCTCGTCGATGTCGCGCGGCAGGATGGAGCGCGCCTGAGCGATTTTGGAGCGGACGTCATCGGTCTTCTTCTGAAGATCTTCGCCGATCTCGAATTGCATCGAGGTCGTCGAGACGCCCTGAGTGACTGTCGACTGAACCGTCTTGACCCCCGTGACGCCGGCGAGCGCATCTTCCACCGGCCGGGTGATCTGGGTCTCCATCTCGCCGGGCGCAGCGCCGTTCTGGGTGACGGTCACAGCCACCACAGGGAACTGGATGTTGGGGTACTGCTTGATCGGCAGCCCCATGTAGGAAATCAACCCAGCCAGGATCAGGCCGATGAATAGCACGGCCACGGGAACAGGGTTGCGGATCGCCCAAGCCGAGATAGCGAAGCGTGGCTGGTGGACTTCGCTCATCGGCGAACGGCCGGTCGCGCGGCGGCGGCGGTCACGCCGGAAACCGAAGCCGGCACGTCAGCTCCAGTCTGTGGACGAACCATATCGCCGTCCAGCAGGAACGCGGCGGCGTTCTGAACGATCTTAGAGCCGACCGGTGGCCCCTTCAGAAGCTGAACATATCCCCCGCCGCGCTGGCCGGTCTGGACCGTCGCGCGGTGAACGCGGTTGTCAGGACCTACGACCATAACGCTGGCCCCATCGGCGTCGTAGCGTACGGCCGTCTCCGGGGCGGCGAGCACCGCGCCGGAAACATCGGTGAAGACCGCGCGTCCGAAGCCGCCAGCGCGGATATCGGCCCTGACCGGCAGATGAATGCGAACGATGCCGAGTTTGGTCTGGGGATCAATTTGCGGACTGACAAGGCGAACCACGCCTGACACCACCAAGCCGCCAGGGAGGGTGACGTCGGCATGCTGGCCGGGCCGAATATTGGCCAGATCGCTGTCAGACAACTGCGCGGCGAGTTCAACCTCGCTATCGCGCGCCAGTCGGAACCAGGGTGTCCCCCCTCCCGTCGATGACATGTCGCCTGGGCGAACAGTGCGCTCCAAAATCAGGCCCGATACCGGCGCCGTCACTGCCATCTTGGCGTTGCGGGTCTTGATGTCACGCAACGCCGCGGCCTGAGCATTGGCTGTGGCCTGGGCGGCGCGGGCCTGGAAGCGTCGCTGGTCGATGGCCTCCTGGGAGAGAACACCTTGATTGTCCAGATCCTTCACCCGGCCGGCCTGATCCTCGGCCTGTTTGGCATTGACCGCCGCCTGAGCCGCCAGAGCCTCCTGTTGGGCGAGCTGGCCCTGCAGCAGGGAAGGGTCGAGCTGGACCAGGGTCTGGCCCTTGGCCACATGATCGCCCACGTCCACCAGAACGGCGGTGACGCGGAAGCCGCTGACTTCAGGAAGAACCGCGGCCTCTTCGCGTGACACAAGGTCACCAGACGCAGCCAGCGCCCCGGTAATCGATCGGGTTTCCAGCGGCACGATCCGCACGGCTCGGGCTTGTTCGGCCTCTGTGGTCTTGGCCGGCGGCTTCTTGCAACCCGCCAACGACAGAGTCGCTACGAGCGGTAGCAGGAAAAGGACCGTAGAAGGTTTGAAATGTCTCATGCGGGTCTCAGCGGGCCTGCGTCTGGGTTGGGAATTGCTCGGCAGGCCAACCGCCGCCGAGCGCCTTATAGGCCTGAACAGTGCGCCGGAACGCCTGCACCTGGGCAGCTGTCAGTTGGGAACGGGTGGCCCGCCAGGATTGCTCGGCGCTGAGCGCCGTCTGCAGATCCGTCAAGCCGCGGTCGTAGCCGATCTTTGAGGCGCGATAGCTACGCGCCGCGCGAATCTCGCCGTCCGTTAGCAGCGCCACGCGCTTGCGGTCTGCATCCAGCCGCACCAGCGTACCTTCGGAATCCGAAAAAGCTGTCTGCACAGCCTTTTCGTAGGCGATCACCGCCTGTTCAGTCCGTGCGTTTTGCGCCTTTAACTCAGCCAGTTTCGTCGGGATCGACAGCAGCGGCTGCGTGATGGCCGCGCCACTGACCAGCGACCGGGCCGTGACCGAATAGCCCGGCTGCGACGACTTCGACCAGCCCAGTGAGGGCGTAAAATTGAGGGTCGGCAAGAAAGCCAGCAGATCGG
The DNA here is from genome assembly GCA_903860975.1 of uncultured Alphaproteobacteria bacterium. Lineage (GTDB taxonomy): Bacteria > Pseudomonadota > Alphaproteobacteria > Caulobacterales > Caulobacteraceae > Phenylobacterium. The sequence continues at coordinate 62,400 of CAIOSI010000034.1, read as the reverse complement.
CATCCGCGCGCCCAGCTGCCGAGGCGACCCGCGCTTGGGCCTCGCGCACGTCGGGCCGGCGCTTCAGAAGTTGGCTGGGGATCGTGGCGGGTATGGGCGGCAGGGTCCCGACGCTTGCTTCAACCGCGAGGTTGGCTGTGGGCTCGATCGTACGGCCCGCCAGGATCAACAGTGTGCGCCGCTGCGCTTGCAGCTCGGCTTGCAGGCCCGCGGCTTGCGCCTTGGCCTGAGCGAGATCTCCCGCAACCCGGTCGGCATCGGACGTGGCCGCAATACCCAGCGCACCGCGCTTGCTGGAGCTGTCATAAAGTTCCTGCTCGATGCGAGCGGTTTCGCGCGCGTCGCCCAGTTGAATGGCGAGGCCGCGGGCCTGAAAATAGGCGTCAGCGACATTGGCCGCCAGCATGGCGCGTGCGCCCTCGTAGTTGAAGCGCGCGGCCGCGATGTCGCCGTTCACCGCCTTACGAACGGCAAGGAAACGGCCGAAAATGTCGACTTCCCAACTCACATTGAAGTTCGAGGCCTGCGCGTTGCTCACGCCGCTCGAAGAAAAGCCTGGAAAATTGATCACTGTGCCGGCCAACTGATGGGTGTCAGTCCGCCGCGTCGAGCCCGTGACATCGCCCTGCGGCAGGAAATGGACCAGCGCTTCGGTGCGATTGGCGCGGGCTTCGTTCAGGCGCGCAGCTGCGCTGCGCGCATCCGGATTGGCGGCAAGGGCTTGGTCAATGAGACCGCTCAGCTCAGCGTCGTTAAACGCCAGCCACCAGCGATCCAGATCGATCGCACCGGCGGGCGAAGAGCCCTTTGGGGCTTCGAAATCCGCCGGCAAGCGCGTGTCCGCCGGACGCACATGGGCGCAGGCGGCGAGCGCGGCGCAGGCCAGGACGGCGAGATAGGAGGCAGGACGCATGTCGGATTTTCGTTATGGTGCCGCGAGGAGGTGGGAGGAAGTGTTCCTAATCGCCGCCCACATCCGAACGAGATGCAGCGCCCCATTGGGATGCAGAGGCGAAAGACGGCCGTCTAGCGACATGAACACCTAAGCCCAGTGATGAAGCTCCCACAGGCCGCCTCTTGCCGGGCGTGTCCGCAAGCCCTTCTCTGGTCTAAACTCCGTATGTTGTAAAGTGTTATTCGACGTGTAGTTTAGCGCCATGGCGGAGGAGTTCACAGGTAGCGGTGATCCTGGACGGAGCATCGCTCTTTTGTGGAGCCTGCCAGGACCCGCACGTCGCGGCCCAAAGCCACGCCACACCGTCGAGGATGTCGTACGCGCCGCCATCGCATTGGCCGATGCCGAAGGACTGAGCGCGCTTTCGATGCGTCGGGTGGCCGAGGCGCTCGGTCTGTCGCCCATGTCGCTCTACACCTACGTCCCTTCGAAAGCCGAGTTGGTGGACCTGATGCTCGACCGGGTGGCCGGCGAAGACCAAACCCCAGACCCCGCCAACGGCTGGCGCGCCCGATTGGAACAGATCGCCCGGCAGCACTGGAGCCGCGCCCAGCGACACCCCTGGATCCTGCAGGTTGGCACCCATCGTCCGCCGCTGGGTCCCAATGTATTGGCCAGGGTCGAGAGCACGCTTTGCGCCATCGACGGCCTGGGGCTTACAGAGATGGAGATGGACCAGGTCACGTCCGTCGTCAGCGACTACGTCCGAGGTGCCGTACGCGCCGCGCTCGACGCTCGCGAGATCGAAAAACAGACCGGGATGACAGATGAGCAGTGGTGGGCGATGAACACCCCGCTGCTGCAAGGCCTGGTCGACCCCGCTCGCTATCCGACCACAGTCCGGATGGGCGAAGCCTACAAGAGCGGCCAGATGCCTGGGCCGGATCCGGAACGGAACTTCGAATTTGGCCTGCAGCGCGTCCTCGATGGTCTGGCGACCTTTGTCGAGAATACGCGCAGGCCGGCCTAGCCGTACGACTGCGGCGACGCTAGGGTCGCGCGCGAATTCACACCCTTTTTCGAGTTATCGATGAAACAGATTTTTGCGGGCACAATCGCGGCCTGCGCTATCGTCTCAACCGCCTGCGCCGCTGACGTCAAAATCGACCCGGCGGCGTTATCGCAGCACATCAAGGTGCTGTCGTCCGACGCCTTTGAAGGCCGTGGCCCCGCAACGCCCGGTGAGGTGAAGTCGGTCGCCTACATCACCAAAGAATTCAAGGCGGCCGGATTGCAGCCGGGCGGCGATAAAACGAAATCTGGCCGCGCCTGGACCCAGAACGTCCCGCTGGCGGAATTTAACATCAAAGGCCCCGTGACCTTCACAGCAAAGGCTGCTGGCCAGACCCTTTCCTGGAAGCAAGGCCAGGAAGTCGCCATCCGCGCGCCACAGACCGGCGTGAACCAAATCGACATCAAGAACGCGCCTGTCGTCTTCGTTGGCTACGGCGTCAAGGCGCCCGAACGCAATTGGGACGACTTCAAAGGCGTCGACCTTCACGGCAAGATCGCCCTCGTCCTGGTCAATGACCCGGACTACGAGACCGGCGTCGGCGACTTTGGCGGCAAGGCCATGACCTACTACGGCCGCTGGACCTACAAGTACGAGGAAGCTGCCCGCCAAGGCGCAATCGGCTTTATCGTGATCCACGAAACCGGCCCTGCCGCTTACGGCTGGAACACCGTCAAAAACTCCAACACTGACGCGGTCTTTGACATCATCCGAAGGGATCCTGCGAAGGTCCATGCACCCATCGAGGCCTGGATCCAGCGCGACCCAACGGTGGCGCTCTTCAAGACAGCGGGCCTGGATTTCGAGGCCCTGAAGAAAAGCGCACAAACGCGAAACTTCAAACCGGTGACGCTCAGCGGCGTGACGTTCTCGACTGCGTTTGCGGTCGAGGCCAAGAAGGTGATCTCGCACAACGTCGTGGGCGTCCTGCCAGGGACGAAGCATCCGAACGAGCGGGTCGTCTACACAGCTCACTGGGACCACTTGGGCGTGGGTCTGGCCGATGCCAAGGGCGATCGCATCTATAATGGTGCCGTGGACAACGCCTCTGGCGTTTCCGGCCTGATTGAGCTCGCCCGCGCCTTCGCTCATTCGCCCCGCACGGATCGGACGGAAATGTTCATGGCGGTGACGGCTGAGGAAAAGGGCCTTTTAGGTTCAGAATACTATGCGACGACGCCGCTCTACCCGCTGGCCACAACGGTTGCGAACATCAACATGGATGGCGGGGCGGTAAACGGTCCGGCCAAGGATGTTTCAACGTCCGGCGACGGCGGTTTGACCCTGCAGGACGACCTTATCAAAGTCGCGAAGGCGCACGGCCGCTATTTCACACCCGACGCCCGTCCAGAGGCAGGCGGCTTCTTCCGTTCCGACCACTTCTCCTTCGCCAAGCAAGGTCTGCCGTCGATTTCCTTCAAGGGCGGCCAGGACCTGATCAACGGCGGCGTCGCGGCCGGCAGGGCCGCGAGTGAAGCCTACACGCGCGACCGCTACCACCAGCCGGCCGATGCGTTCGACCCAAGCTGGGATTTGACAGGCTTCGCCCAAGATCTCGCCATCGTCTACGATCTCGGCCGCGACCTCGGGAATTCGCGCGAGTGGCCAGAGTGGAAGGCCGGTTCGGAATTTAAAGCCGCGCGGGACAAAACCGCCTCAGAACGGACCTCGCCTTGAGGTTGGCGCGATCGGTTTTGGCGCGCCTCGGCAGCTGGCCCTTCAAGCCCTGATGCAGGGCCAGCGATCTGGAGGGGCTGGGTCAAGCCGACGAACGATCTCACGGTGCCTGCAAATTTGCAGCCATCGTTATGGGCGAAACCCGACCTGCGGTAAGACGGATAGATAAGCTCCGTCTCCAGCCGCGAGCCAGAACCCTCAACGCAAACGGCGCCCAATGACAGGCGCCGACACGTGGCTCAACTCCAAAGCCCGCTTCAGGCGAATGCGACGTCTTTACGGCGCTTTCGCCTGACTGCGCCGACCCCACCAAAGCCGATGATCATCATCGCCCAGGTCGCCGGCTCCGGCACGCCGCCAGGAACCGAGAACGTAAACGCCTGATGATAGGTGCTGCTCGAAATGATCGTCGTCTCGACCCCCGTCGGCAGATAGCCCGTCGTCACTGGGTTCGTGAACAACGACTGGGTGATGTAACCCGATGTCATTGAATCCAGGCTGTTGTGGGAGGTTACCGTGTAGGTGGGATTTTCGATCATCCAGATGGCACCTTGGATCGCCGCCAGATTGGCGGCATTGGTCGAGGCGTTCACCTCAAGGCCTGAAGCCAGCGTGACCAGTCGGTTGATCTGCGTCAGCTGCGTGACGCTCAGCCCAGTGCCCAGCTGCTGGCCATCGACGTCCCGGGTGGTCGTCAAGGACTCGGTTTGATATTGCAGGCTCGGGGAAAAGGTCCCCAGGTCGATTTCGTCGAAGAGGTCGACGCAGAAGGCCGTTATGTTGTGGGTTCCAGAGCCGTCAGTCACGCTGAAGGTCAGCGGGCCCTCGTACACGTTCAAGCCGCCGCTGCCGAACACGCCCCCGGTAATTTGAGCTGTGTAAGCCTGGTTCATGGAGGCGCTGTTGAGCAGCAAGGTGCTGGCCTGGGCCGGAAGCGCAACCAAGGCCGCCGCGACAAAGCCTGCGCCCAGCAGGGAGACGGTGAGTTGGGTCGTCTTGATTTGAGACATTTAGGGCTCCAAGGCTGCGTATTGAAGCTATCGTTGCAAACGCTGAGCCAACTTCGCCTCTGGGGAAAATGACGAGATAGGCGGGCGATCCGGAGCAAGGAAATTTGAAAGCCAACGGTTATTGACCTCCCTGGGGTCAGTGGCGTTCGCTAGAGATCCAAAAATAAAGGGAAGCGCCATGGCCGAATTCACGCTCGACGACCTGATGTTCCGTTCGGGACTTATGAAGGGTCAGCGCATCCTGATTACAGGCGGGGGCACGGGACTCGGCAAGGTGATAGCTGAGGCATGCCTTCTGTTGGGTGCCGAGGTCTATATTTGCGGCCGTCGCGGCGGCGTGGTCGAGGCCGCCGCCAAAGACCTTGTCGATGCGCATGGCGGCAAGTGCGTCGGGCTGGCTTGCGACATCCGTGTGCCGGAAGCTATCGCCGAGATGATCGACACGGTCTGGGCTGACGGCGGGGCCCTGACGGGCCTTGTCAATAACGCCGCCGGCAACTTCATAAGCCGCACCGAAGACCTTTCGGCCCGTGGTTTCGACGCCATCTCAAACATTGTCTTCCGCGGCTCCTTCTTCGTGACCCAGGAATGCGGCAAGCGATGGCTGGCCGAAGGTAAGCATGCGTCGGTTGTCTCGATACTGACCACCTGGGTGTGGAACGGCGGTCCTTTCACGGTGCCTTCAGCCATGTCCAAGGCCGGTCTCAACGTCATGACTCAATCTCTTGCGGTCGAATGGGGTAACCGCGGCCTGCGCTTCAACGCCATCGCGCCGGGGCCCTTCCCGACCGAAGGCGCCTGGGCGCGCCTGAACCCCGGGGCGGGTACCGAATCCGCGAAAGCCGACCCCACCATCCCATTGGGCCGCAACGGCGAGATGCGCGAGCTCGCCAACCTCGCCGTCTATCTGCTGGATCCCGGCTCAGCGTATGTGAACGGCCAGACCATCGCCATTGATGGCGGCTCGCATCTGCAAAGCGGCGGCGGGTTTAACCGCCTCGCAGCCTGGGGCGATGCGGAATGGGAGGCGGCTCGAGACTCCATCCGCTCCACCAACGAAAAGGACCGGGCCCAGCGAACCGTTTGATTGGCCAAGCGATTGCTTTCCCTCCGCACACCCCTAGAGTGACGCGTGTCACTTTTGAGTCTGTCGCAAAAAGAACTGCATGTCCCAGGTCGCTTATCTTCCCACCGTCGGTAAACGCGAACAGACCAAAGTCGCCAACCGCCAGTCGATCCTCGATGCGGCTCGGGAAGTGTTCGGAGACCTGGGCTACGAAACGGCGACCGTGCGCGACATAATTCGGCGCACGGGCCTGGCGGCAGGCACCTTCTATAACTACTACCGCTCCAAGGAGGAGGTGTTCGCGGCCCTCGCCGACGACGGCGCACGTCGCTTCGCCCCCATCCTTAAGAGTCTGCGCAACAGGGGCTACTCCTTCGAGGAGTTCGTCCACCGCGCGATCAGTGCTTACTTCGGATTCATCGCCGAGGAACAACGCACTTGGATCGAACGCCGCCCGGCCGGAGAACCGCATCCGCACGTACGCGGCGAAACCCCCGAAATGGCGGCCGTCTTCGCCGAGATTCGCGACGCACTCTCCGAGGACATCGCCGAACGTAAGAGCCCCTTCTCGGACCCCGACTACATGGCCGCCTCGTGCATCGCCATCGCCCGTGACGTCGGCGACAAGATGCTGGAACGCCGCCCCATCGATACGGCCGGCGCTACGGAATTCGCCGTGACCATGATCCTCAGCGGCCTGAAGGGTCTGCCCAAGGCGAAGAGCTGACCATGCCAAGCTCTGCAACTCAGCGTCTGGTTGTTCGCAAGCTGCTCAGTCTACCAACCCCGTTATTACGCCTGATGTCTGGCGGCGGGGTCGTCTACCAGGGCGGTCGCACGCTCGATCCAAGACTCCAATACCTGGCCGCCAAGTCGCGGGGCCAACCCCCTATGAACACGCTCTCGCCTGAGGAGGCCCGTCGCACCAGCGCGGGCGCGCTCGCAGTCATGAGCGGCGACCCTGAGCCCGGGGTTCGCATCGAGGCCCTGACCATTCCAGGGCCCGGTGGGGGCATTGGAGCCCGGTTCTATCGCCCTGACATTCAAGACGCCCAGACGCCCGTCATGGTCTTTGCCCACATGGGCGGCGGCGTGATTGGCGACCTGGAAACCTGCCACGCCTTTTGCACCCTCCTGGCGAAGACCCTCCGTGGCCCGGTGATCTCGGTCGACTATCGACTGGCGCCTGAACATCGTTTTCCAGCAGGCCTTGAGGACACTCTTGCGGCGTACCGCTTCGCCCGTGACAACGCCGGCCAGTTTGGAGCCCCCCGCGACAAGGCCGCGATCGGCGGCGATTCAATGGGCGGTAATTTCGCGGCCATCATCTGCCAGGAGCTGAAGCGCACGGGCGAGCCGCAGCCTGCCTTGCAGCTGCTGATCTATCCTTGCGTGGACCTGGCCTGTGAGAGCGCCTCGATGAACACCTACGGCGATGCCTTCCCGCTGAGCCGGGCGACCATGGATTGGTTCATGGGCCACTATATGGCCCCAGGCGATAGTCCCGCAGATCCCCGACTTTCGCCCTTGCGCGCCGAAGACCTCTCGGGCCTGGCGCCTGCCATTGTGGTGACGGCCGGCTTCGACCCATTGCTCGACCAAGGCGAAGGCTATGCACGCCGGCTTAAGGAGGCCCACGTGCCCACGATCTACCGTTGCTATGACAGCCTGGCGCACGCTTTCACCAGCTTCACCGGCGCAGTCCCTTTCGCCGACCTCGCGTGCCGCGAAGTCGCGGGCCTGGTCCGCGAGGGTTTCGAAGGCCGTATCGCGTGAAGGCCCTCGTCGTCGAGGCCTTGCTACCGGACTACGCAGGCTGCGTCGTCAAAGACGTTCCCACGCCCAAGCCCGGACCCGGCGAGGTGCTGATCCGCGTCAGAGCATCGGCCGTGAACTTCCCTGACCTGATGCAGACCCGCGGAGAGCACCAGCATAAGCCGCAGGTTCCCTTTATCCCCGGCATGGAACTGGCCGGTGAGATCGAGGCGCTCGGCGAAGGTGTCACCGATTTCCAACGAGGCGAAGCCGTCTGCGGCGGCGGCCGCGGCGGCATGGCCGAATATGCCGTGCTGCCAGCCGCGGGTCTTCGCCGTAAGCCGCAGACCCTGAGTTTCAGCCAAGCGGCGGGATATGCGGTCGCCTATCTCACGGCTTACGTGGCCTTTGAGCGCTGCGCGCGCCTGCGGCCAGACGAATGGGTGCTGATCCACGGGGCGGCGGGCGGCGTCGGACTGGCCGCCGTTGACCTTGCCCATATCATGGGAGCCAAGGTGATTGCGGCCTCAGCCTCCGACGCAAAGCTGGCCGTTATTGCAGAAACCTACGCCCCTGAGGCGACCATCAACGTCTCCAATGGCTTCCGCGAGCGGGTGAAGGCGCTAACCGGCGGGCGCGGAGCCGATTTGATCTACGACCCCGTCGGCGGTGATGTCTTCGACGAAAGCTTGCGCTGCATCGCCTTTGGCGGTCGCATTCTGTCGATTGGCTTCACCTCTGGCCGACTGCCGGTGCTTCCGGTCAATATCGCGCTCATCAAGGGCTTCTCAGTGATTGGCGTCCGCGCCGGCGAATATGGCCGCCAGTTCCCCGAAAAGGGCCGTGAAAACCACGCCGCGATCTGGAAGCTGGCCGAAGACGGCTTAGTCAGACCGCGCGTGGACGCCGAATTCCCCCTGGCCGACTGGCGCTTGGCCTTCGATTCTCTTGCGGGGCGCAAGGTGATTGGAAAGTCGGTGGTAAGACCGGATTTATAGGCGCTACGACCTGGAAAGAACGTGGCGTTTGTCCGAGGTTTGCGAAAACACCGCTCTGCGCGGTCGCTCAGATCGATAGCCTTTCGGGGTTGGAGCCTTCGCTGCGCAAAACCGGAACGCACGATGACGGGCTAATAAGGGTCAAACGGTTGACACGTCTTCACCCTTCCACTATCCACCGCCGTTCGATTTTCGACCCCGGAGCCTTCCGTGAAGCGGACTTTTCAGCCTTCCCGTCTCGTCCGCGCCCGTCGCCACGGCTTCCGCCTGCGCATGTCCACGAAGAACGGACAAAAGGTGCTTGCCCGCCGCCGCGCCAAGGGTCGCAAGCGTCTGAGCGCCTGATCTTCGGCTTGCGCTAAGGTGTCGGTGTGACCGATGCCCTATTTAAAATCGAACGTCTTCGGAAGCGCCCAGATTTCTTGGCCTGCGCCAAGGCTGCATATTGTGCGCGAGGCGCGGTACTGATTCAGGCCCGTCCTCGCGACGATGAAGCCATGGTCCGCGCCGGGTTCACCGCCACTAAAAGGATCGGTGGGGCTGTCGAACGCAATCGCGCCAAGCGCCGTCTGCGCGAAGCGGCCCGCCTCTTGCTTCCTGCCCACGGCACCCCAGGTTTTGACTATGTTTTGATCGCCAGAGGCGGTGTGACGTCGCGCCCATGGCTGCGTTTGCTTGACGATGTGAAAAGCGCGCTGATAAGGCTCGCCGCCGACCGCGACCGCCCTGCGTCCTAAGGGCCTTTCTTTTAGCCGGACCGCGTCCACTCCATGCAAGACGATTCAAGCCGCAACACGATTATCTTCCTTGCGTGCGCGCTCGTGCTCTTTGTTCTTTACAACACGCTCTTCCTGGAGCCGCAGCAGAAGCGGCTGGAGCAGGAGCGCAGGCTGCACCCGCCTGCGGCAGCGCAAACCTTGGCTCCCGGCGCGCCGGCGTTGAACGCGCCCCCCGCAGTCACCCGAGCCGCCGCGCTGGCCGCCAGCCCGCGTGTGCCGGTGGCGTCGCCGGCGCTGAAGGGCTCGATCTCGCTGCGCGGCGCGCGCCTCGATGATCTTTTCCTCACCCAATACCCTCAGACAACAGACAAGGGTTCGCCCCCGGTGGAGATGCTGCGCCCTGAGGGAACAGCCTTCCCCTGGTTCGTCGATATCGGCTGGGTCGGTCAAAACGTGGCCGGCCTGCCCGGCCCGACCACCGTCTGGACCTTGGCACAAGGCACAGCGCTCGCACCCAGCCAACCGATTGTGCTGACTTACGCCAACGGCCAGGGCCTTACCTTTACCCGCAAGGTGGAGGTGGATGAGCACTACATGTTCACCCTCACCGATACGGTGGCCAACACTGGCACCACGCCGGTGACGCTGGCGCCCTATGGCTCCATCCAGCGCCAGGGCGTGCCGGCCGATATTGGAAAATCCGGCGTCGTACACGAGGGTTCGGTGGGTTACTTGGACGGCCGCGTCCGGGCTTTCAAATATAAAGACCTCTCCAAAGCTTCAGCCGCTCAGGAATTCAACTCCGCGGCGGCCTGGACAGGGATCACCGACAAGTACTGGCTGGCCGCGCTCATCCCCAACGCTGCAGAGCCCGTGCACGCCGTCTTCCGCGATGCGAAATCTGGCCCACTTGATGTCTACGAGGCCAACTATACCGGCGCTGCGCGCACGATCGGGCCTGCCCAGCAGATCAGCACAACCCAGCATGTCTTCGTCGGCGCCAAGACCGTTCCGCTTTTGCAGGGTTACGAGAAGAGCCTGGGGATCTCGCATTTCGACGACGCCGTCGACTGGGGCATGTTCTGGTTCCTCACTCGACCGATCTTTATCTTCCTGGAGTTTATTTTCGCCCACGTGGGCACCTTCGGCATCGCCATCCTGCTGCTCACCGTCTGTGTGCGCCTGGCTTTCTTCCCGATCGCCAACAAGCAATACGAGTCGATGACAAAGATGAAGAAGCTGCAGCCGATGCAGGAGGAGATTCGCAAGCGCTTCAAGGAAGATCCGGCAAAGCAGCAGCAGGAGATCATGGCCCTCTACCAGAGGGAAAAGGTCAATCCGTTGGCTGGCTGCCTCCCGATCTTGTTGCAGATCCCCGTCTTCTTTTCGCTCTACAAGGTGCTCTCCGTGACCATTGAGATGCGCCATGCGCCCTTCCTGGCGTTCACCGACCTTTCGGCGCGCGATCCGACCACGATCTGGAATTTGTTCGGCCTGATCCCCTGGAACCCCGCGCATTTGCCGCTGATCGGGACCTATCTCGATGGCCCCCTGCACCTGGGCATCCTGCCCTTGCTCTACGGCTTCACGATGTTCCTGACGACGTCGATGAGTCCGCCGGCCGGTGATCCCGCTCAGCAGCGGATCTTTCAGCTGATGCCGCTGATGTTCATGTTCATCATGGCCCCCTTCGCGGTAGGCCTGTTGATCTACTGGACCTGGTCCAACGTGCTCACCACCCTCCAGCAGTACGTGATGATGCGGCGCTTCAAGGTCGACAACCCAATCGATCGAACCCTGGCCCGCCTGACTGGCAAGGCGTCGCCCGGGTGACGGATGAAACCTTCACTGCGGACGCGTTAGAGGCCGCGCGCGTGCTCTTCGCCCACGAGGTGTCGTTCATGATGGGCGCGGTGCAAATCGCCGGCCTGCCGCCCGCCGACCTGCCGGAGGTCGCCTTCGCGGGTCGCTCCAACGTCGGCAAGTCGACGCTGATCAACGCCGTTGCAGGCCGCTTGCACCTGGCGCGCGCGTCCAACTCGCCAGGGCGTACCCGAGAGGTGAACTTCTTTGTCGCCGATGAGAAACTGCGTCTCGTCGACCTGCCCGGATACGGCTTCGCCCGCGCCTCTCGCGGCGACGTCAAGAAGTTCCAAAACCTTGGCCGCGACTACCTCCGCGGCCGCCCGAACCTGAAGCGCGCCTACCTGTTGATCGACGCCCGCCACGGCCTGAAGGATGTGGACAAGGAAGCCCTCGATACCTTCGATATCGCAGCCGTCTCCTATCAGATTGTGCTCACCAAGTCCGACAAGTTGAAGACTTCCGAGGTCGCGGCCGTCACAGCCAGGACACTCCAGGCCATCGCCAAGCGACCAGCGGCGTTCCCACGCGTCCTGGCGACCTCTGCCGAAAAAGGCTGGGGCATCCCCGAACTCCGCGCCGAGATCGTTGCGGCCTGCGCCATCTAGCCGGACCCACGGTCATGCGGCTATGACGTTGGCATGCTCCAGACAGACACCCGCACCGTATATGATGCCGACCTCAACCTTTTCCGCGACCAGGTTCGCAAGTTCTACGATAAGGCGCTGATCCCTCACCTCGACCGCTGGGAAGAGGAAGGCGTCGTTGACCGAAAATTCTGGCTGGCGGCGGGGGAGGCGGGTCTGCTCTGCCCGCAGGTTCCGGAGGCCTATGGCGGCCTTGGTGCAGACTACCGCTACAACGCCGTTATCGGCGAAGAGCTCTCCTATGCCGGCTCAAGCGCGGGCATCACGCTGCAGTCCGACATCGTCGTCGATTATATCATCAACTACGGCTCTGAAGAGCAGAAGCAGCGCTGGCTGCCTGGCATGGTGTCGGGCGAGGTAATTACCGCCATCGCTATGACCGAACCGGGCGCGGGATCGGACCTGCAGGGTGTGCGGACAACCGCGGTGCGCGACGGCAACCACTATGTGGTCTCTGGCTCCAAGACCTACATCACGAACGGCCAGAGCGCCGACCTGATCGTCGTCATCGCCAAGACCGACCCGACCCAGGGCTCGAAGGGGATTTCGCTGATCCTGGTGGAAGGTGACCGGGCCGGTTTCAAGCGCGGCCGCAACCTAAACAAGGTCGGTCAGAATTCCGCCGACACCTCGGAGCTGTTTTTCGAAGATGTCCGCGTGCCGATCACCAACTGCCTTGGCCAAGAGGGCATGGGTTTCGCCTATCTGATGAGTCAGCTGCCGCAGGAGCGCCTGCAAATCGCCATCGCAGGCCAAGCCGGCGCCCAGCGCGCCTTCGACGAGGCGGTGAAGTTCACCAAGGACCGCAAGGCCTTCAAGCAGACCATCTTCGACTTCCAGAACACCCGCTTTACGCTGGGCGCCTTGAAAGCCAAGCTGCAAGCCGGCTGGGCGCATATCGACTGGTGTATGGCGCGGCACTTGGAAAAGAAGCTGACGGCCGCCGAAGCCTCTGCTGCGAAGCTGTTCCATACAGAACTGCAATGGGAAGTCTGCGACGCGGCCCTACAGCTGCACGGCGGTGCCGGCTATATGAACGAATACCCTATCGCCAGGCTCTGGCGTGACGCCCGGGTGCAGCGCATCTACGGTGGGACGAGCGAGATTATGAAGGAAGTTGTGGCGCGCTCGATTTAGACTTGCCGTCGGGCGATTGTGCCAAGACCTCGCCAGCGCGTGAGGCCCTAGTGCTTCACGATATCCCCACCCTTCATCACGAAGACGGGGTGTTCCAGAACCGTCACGTCTTTGAGCGGATCTCCGCTGACGCCGACAAGGTCGCCGAAACGCCCGGGCGTCACTTGGCCAACGTCTTTGGCGCGATCCAGCGCCTCGGCCGCTGTTAGGGTCGCCGTCTGGATCGCCTGCAGCGGCGTGGCACCGTAGCGGACCATGGTCGCAAACTGCTTGGCGTTGGTCCCGTGCGGGTAGACCCCAGCGTCAGACGAGAAAATCATCTTCACACCCGCCTTAAGCGCCTTGCGAAAATTCTCTCGCTGGATGTCCCCGATATCGCGGTCCTTCTGCAGGTTTTCTTCCAAGACGCCGTTCTTCTTGCCCTCGGTCTGGGTGTAGTCGGTATTGTAGATGTCCATGCCGAAGTAGGTGCCGTGCTGGATGGCGAGCTGGATGCCCTCCTCGTCCACAAGGCTTGCGTGTTCGATCGTATCAACCCCGCCTAAGATCGCCGCCTTGATGCCGGATGCGCCGTGGGCGTGGGCGGCAACGCGCATGCCTGTCGCGTGAGCTTCATCGACGATGGCCTTGATCTCATCCAGCGTCAGCTGCTGAGCGCCGGGTGTGTCACCGTGACTGAAGACCCCGCCGGTGGCGCAGATCTTGATCACTTGGGCGCCGTACTTGTGCAGCTGGCGAACCATCTTTCGGCCCTCGTCTGGGCTATCAATGACCGCATCGCCCTTCTGCTTCATGGAGGGAGGGAAGAAGGTTGAGTCGCAATGACCACCCGTCGAGCCAATGGCATCGGTCGCGGTGATCATCCGTGGCCCCTCGATGAAGCCGCCGTCTATCGCCTGGCGCAAGCCCAAGTCCTCGAAGTCCTTGGACCCCACGTTCCGCACGGTCGTGAAGCCCGCCTCGACGGTGGCTTTGGCGTGGGTCGTCCCCAGGATCGGCCAGAAGCTGTCAGTGTACTGCAGCCGGTTGTAGCCGCCGAAAAGTGGCGAGGACGTCAAGTGAACGTGCATATCGATCAGGCCAGGCAGCAGCGTTACCCCCGGCAGGTCTACCTTCCAGGCACCCGCAGGCAACTTGTCTGTCTGATGCCCGACCGACTTGATCCGGCCATCGACGATCAAAATCAGCGGCTTTTCCAGATATTTTCCGGTTGCCACGTCCAGCAGCCGCTCTGCGCTCACGGCCACGGTTTTTGCCTCCGCCCCGGCGGCAAAGGCCCAAGCAACCAACGCTGCTGAGACAACCCACGAAATCCGCATGCCCAATCCCCCAATCTGAAGCTTGTCAGCAGGCTTAGCATGACCGCCTAAAGGTGACAGGAGCTCAGCTGTCCGCTATCGGAGCGCTCCGTACTTACGAGAGCTCAGGCGCCGCCCGTGACTGACGACAATCAAGGCCAGGGCTGGGCGACAGCCAAGACGCTCGCCGAGGCCCTACCCTATATCCAGACCTACGACCGTTCGACCGTGGTCATCAAATACGGCGGTCACGCCATGGGCGAGGAAGAGGTCGCAAAGCAGTTCGCGGCCGATGCTGTGCTCTTGAAGATGCTGGGCCTGCACCCTGTGATCGTGCACGGCGGCGGGCCGCAGATCTCTGCAATGTTGGAACGCGCAGGCGTCAAGTCGACCTTCATCGATGGGCTGCGGGTCACCGATGCTGCGACGATGGAAGTGGCTGAGATGGTGCTTTCCGGCGCAATCAACAAGGAAATCGCCAACTGGATCACGCTGGCCGGTCGGGAGGCCGACGTCCGAGGCGTGGGCCTATCCGGCAAGGACGCACGCCTCATCACCGTCCAGAAAGCCACCCGCACCAAGAAAGACCCCGGCTCGCTCATCGAAAGGGAGGTCGACCTGGGCTTCGTGGGCGAGCCCACGCGGATCGATCCCAAGCTTATCGAGGCGCTGATCTACGCTGACGAGGACTACATCCCTGTGATCGCCCCGATTGGCGTCGCCGACGACGGCCAGACCTATAACATCAACGCCGACACGGTGGCTGGCGCGCTGGCCGGCGCGCTCAACGCCAAGCGCATGCTTTTGCTCACCGACGTGCCAGGGGTCCTCGACAAGAATGGGGAGCTGATCCGTCAGATGACCGTGGCCGAGGCCAGGCTGGCCATCGCCGATGGTGTTGCGACGGGGGGCATGATTCCGAAGCTTGAAACCTGCATCGCCGCCGTTGAGGCTGGCGTTGGCGCGGTGGTCATCCTGGACGGCCGCAGACCCCATGCCATGCTGGTCGAACTCTTCACAGAACATGGGGCGGGCACGCTCGTCAGCGAATGAACGCCGACTTCAGGCACGTCGACACCTGGTTATTCGACCTGGACAACACCCTCTATCGGGTCGAGTCTGGCTTCATGGGCGAGATCGAGCGGCGGATGACGGCCTATGTCGGACGCGTCGCAGGTCTGGCGCATGACGAGGCCTACAAGCTCCAGAAGGCCTACTTTGCCGAATATGGCCTAACCCTGCGCGGCCTTGTCGAACATCACGGGGTCGAGCCGGCTGAATTCCACGCCATCTTTCATGACGTGTCGCTGGAGGCCCTGACCCAGGACGCAGAACTCGTGGCGGCGATCTCTCGCCTGCCCGGGCGTCGGCTGATCTTCACCAACGCCGACGAGGTCCACGCTCGACGGGTTTTGGAACACCTAGGGCTGGCGGATCTATTCGAAGACGTCTTCCACATAGGCTCGGCCGACTATTTGCCTAAGCCCAATATCGCCACGTTCGAGAAGCTGAACGCCGCTCATGCGATCGCCCCGAAGACCACCGTCTTCTTCGAGGACAGCGAGCGAAATCTGAAGCCCGCCGCAGATCTCGGCATGACGACGGTGCTGGTTGGGCCACACGCGGCGGCCTCGACAGCGCCCTTCATCGACTACAAAACCAACAACCTTGCGTCCTTCCTGAGCGACGCCCGCCTGAAGAAAGCCCCCTGATGAGCCCTCTGACGCATGCGGATCTGAAGACCGTTATAGAGACCGCCTGGGAAGATCGCGACGCAATCAGCCGCGCCACAAGGGGCGCCGTACGCGAGGCGGTGTTGGAAACCCTCGAGCGATTGGACGCCGGGACCTTGCGCGTGGCCCAACGCGAAGCTGACGGATCGTGGGTCACCAACCAGTGGGCCAAGCAGGCCATTCTGCTTTTCTTTCGTTTGACACCCAACGCACTCACCGATTCCGACACGCCCGGGCCCTATTGGGATAAGGTGCCGATGAAGACGACCGGCTGGGACGCCGCCCGCTTCGAGGCAGCGGGCTTCCGCGCTGTGCCAGGCAGCCTGGTCCGCAAGGGCTCCTATATTGCCAAGGGAGTCGTGCTGCTTCCCTCTTTGGTCAACATCGGCGCTTACGTCGATGAAGGGACCATGGTCGACGGCTGGGCCACCGTTGGCTCGTGCGCCCAGATCGGAAAGCACTGCCATATCTCCGGCGGTGCCGGCATCGGCGGCGTCCTGGAGCCTTTGCAGGCCAACCCCACCATTATCGAAGACAACTGTTTCATCGGTGCGAGATCCGAAGTCGCCGAGGGCGTCATCGTGCGCGAGGGATCTGTTCTTTCCATGGGCGTCTACTTGACGTCGACGACGCCGATCATCGATCGCAAGACGGGCGAAGTGATCACCGGTGAAGTGCCGCCCTATTCGGTTCTGATGTCCGGTTCGCGACCGAGCCCACACGAAGGCATGCCATCAACCTACTGCGCGGTCATCATGAAGACGGTGGACGAAAGAACGCGGTCAAAAACCAGCATCAATGAGTTGTTGAGGGACTGATCGATTTCCACGCCGCGTGGAGGGCCGTTCAACGACTCCGCACCGTCTGCGTGTTCTCGTAGGCACGGCCATCGCGATGCCGATACTGCGTCGCGCCCCTATCGAGCACCAAGTCGATGTCCGGGTAATTGCACCCGTCTTCATCCGGCCGCCTCGACCCGACCTCCAGCAGCACAGCCTCGTGGTTGGAACGATTCTGCAGGTGATGGCCGTTGGGTGCCCCGGCCGCGAAGCCCGCGCAATCACCGGCCCGCAGAACCTGCTCGCCCTCGTCGGTGACCAGAACCACCTCGCCGCGAACCACCCAGACGAATTCGTCCTCGGCCGTGTGCCAATGGCGCTGGCTCGACCAGACACCAGGGGCCAGACGATGCAGATTGACCCCGAACTGGGTTAGGCCCGCCGCATCTCCCAGCTTCCAACGCTGTCGTTCCAGGCATGGCGCGTCATAGGGCGGCGGGTAGCCAGTCCCGAAGCGAGTGGGTGCCGCATCAATGTCGATCTTGGGCATGGAGCCGTTCCGGTCTACGAGGAAACAAAGCCTATCAAAGATGGCTGTGGGGGCGAGCGTGATCGACGCGATCAATCTGACGAAAGAGCTGATCCGGCGCCCGTCGGTCACGCCTGTGGACGCGGGGGCGATGAACCTCGTTGAAGAGACCCTCAAAGGTCTGGGCTTTGCCTGCCGCAGGATGAAGTTTGGCGAGATCGAAAACCTCTACGCCCGCTTCGGGACCACCTATCCTAACCTCTGCTTCGCTGGCCATACCGACGTTGTCCCGGTGGGCGACCCCGCCGCCTGGACGCAAGGTGCCTTTGAGGCCGAGGTGGTGAACGGGACCCTGATAGGACGCGGCGCTGTCGACATGAAGTCCGCAATTGCCGCTTTCGCCGCCGCCTCAGCCAAGGCCATCGCGGCGGGTCAGGTCAAGGGCTCGCTCTCCTTCCTGATCACCGGTGACGAAGAGGGTATCGCGACCCACGGAACGCGCAGGGTCGTGGAGGCTCTGGAGATCGAGGAGGAGACGATCAGCCACTGCGTGGTCGGAGAACCCAGCTCCAGCGAGATCCTGGGCGACATGATAAAGGTCGGTCGCCGAGGTTCCATCAATGCTGAGATCACCGTCCACGGCATCCAGGGACACGTTGCCTATCCCCACCGTGCGGCCAATCCCGTGCCCGTCCTCCTGCGGTTTCTCTTGCGCCTTCAGGAGCGGGTGCTGGACCACGGCTTTGCGGAATTCCAGCCTTCGAACCTTGAGATCACACAGATCGAAGTGCCCAACACGGCGACCAACGTCATCCCAGCCCTCGCTCGGGCGCGGCTGAACATTCGCTTCAACCCAAGCCACACAGGCTCCGACCTGGCGCGATGGATCGAGGCGGAGGCCGAGAGGGCTTCGGAGAATTTCATTGGCTCCATCAGCGTTGACGCCCAGATCAGCGGCGAAGCCTTCCTGACCGCACCAGGTCCCTTCACCGACGTTGTCGCCGCGGCGGTCCGCGACGTCGTCGGCCGCGATCCGGAACTCTCCACGAGCGGCGGCACCTCCGATGCACGCTTCATCCGGACACTTTGCCCTGTGATTGAGCTGGGCCTCGTCGGAACCACCATGCATCAGGTCGACGAACGCGCACCCGTCTCTGAGATCATGCAGCTCCAAGCGGTCTACGAACGACTGATCGAACGCTATTTCGAGGCGTTTCCCGCCGATTGAGCGGCCGTGACAAATACCGGTAAGGCCATCGCCTGTTGGGCTGTATGGGCATGAAATAGGGTTCTGGCGACAATCATTCGCTATCGGCCTCGTAACGTACCTGCGTCAGATAGAGCCCATCGGCCGGTGCGACCGTGCCGCAGGCCTTGCGGTCCTTGGCGTCCAGCGCAGCCTTTAGGTCCTCCGTCGTCCAGCGGCTTAACCCGACCTCGGCGATTGAACCCACCATGGAGCGGACTTGGCGATGCAGAAATGAGCGTGCCGCAAAGATCAGCACGATCTCCTCACCCTGGCGTCGAACCGTCGCTGCATCCAAGGTCTTTACCGGCGACTTCGCTTGGCAGGCGACGTCACGAAAGGTGGTGAAATCGTGCAGGCCCACCAGCGCCTGGGCCGCGATATGCATGACATCTGCATCCAAGAGCGTCTTCACGTGCCAGACATGGCCCCGCTCAAGTCCGGGCGGGCTTAGGCGATTGAGGATACGGTAGCGGTAGCGGCGCTCTGTCGCGGCGAACCTGGCGTGCCAGCCCTCCGCTGCCACCTGGGCGTCCAGTACGACGATCGGTTCGGGCCGCAGGTGAGCGTTGAGCGCGTTTCGGACTGTCTCAGCCGGCCAATCCTTTTGAAGGTCGATGTGCGCGACTTGTCCGGTGGCGTGCACGCCCGTGTCGGTGCGTCCAGCGGCGTGAACGCGCACCGCCTCGCCGCAGAAGGCCCTTACAGCGCGTTCCAGAGATCCCTGGATGGTCGGCTGATCGGCCTGGGCCTGGAAGCCATTGTACGGTCCACCATCGTACTCCAGCAGAAGCCTGTAGCGAGGCATCAGCTGAGTTTCATGCCACGGGCCACAGAGGTGCCGCGCAGGAACGTTTCGGCGTCCTGTGGCCCCCTGCCCTCGCGTTGCACACGCAATAGCCTCACCGCTCCGGCACCAGCGCCGATCAACAAACGATCGTCCAGCACCTCGCCTGCCGGACCATCGGCATTTTCAAACACCGACAGCAAGGCCTTCACCCGCACAGGGCCCTTGTCAGTCTGCAGTTGGAACCAAGCGCCTGGGAAGGGCGAAAGACCGCGGATTTTAAAGTCGATCTCAGCGCCGGGCTTTGTCCAGTCTATCCGCGCTTCCTTGGGTCGAATCTTCTTGGCGTAGGTGACGCCGCTTTCAGGTTGCGGCGTTTCGATCGCCAGTCCTTGTTCGATCAGCGGCAAGGTGCATGCGAGCAGCTCCGCGCCAATCACGGCCATGCGGTCGTGCACCGTCCCTGCTGTGTCCTGGGGCCCTATCCGCAGGCTCTGGGAGGCCAATACCGGCCCCTCGTCCAGACCTTCGGTCAGGCGCATGACCTCTACGCCGGTCAGCAGATCTCCAGCCATCACGGCCCGTTGGATCGGGGCCGCGCCGCGCCAGCGCGGAAGCAGCGAGCCGTGCAGATTGAACGTTCCCAAGAGTGGTGCCTCGATCACCTCAGACGGCAGGATTTGGCCGAACGCCACGACGACCGCAGCATCCAGCTCCAGCCCCTGGAAGGCGAAAATCTCGCCAGGATCTCGCATGGAGGCAGGCGTTCGTACGATCAAGCCATGCTCCAGGGCATAGGCGTGCACCGGCGATGGCTGCAACGTTTGACCCCGGCCGCGCGGCGCAGGTGGCTGTGAATAGACGCAGGCGATCTCCTGCCCAGCGGCGATCAACCGCCGTAAGGCGGCCAGCGCGAAATCAGGAGTTCCAAGAAAGGCGATGCGCATCAGACCTGCTTCTACCTGCGGGGGAAGAGACGCGCAAAGGCCGGTCTGTTCAGCTAAGAGGAACGTCTGCGATCGTTAAGCGTTCGTTAATGACGTCTCGAAGGAACCTGGCATGCGCAACTCCCACCTCGCGATTGTCCTTGGGATTTGGCTAGCGGTGGCCGCCTGCTCCAAGCCCACCCAGGAAAAAACTGGTCAGGACCTGAAAGCCATAGGGTCGGACGTCGGTGCCGCAGCCAAGGACGTGGCCGGCGCGCCCGCCATGAAGGACCTGGGCTCAGATATCAAGCAGGGCGCAACTGAGGCCGCTGCCTCAACCAAGGTCGCCGCAGAAAAGGCGGGAGATCAGCTGAAAGCGGGCGCGGCGAAAGCCGGCGAGGACATGAAATCTGGCGCGAAGGCGGCTGGCGACAAGACCGATGCGACCATCAAAAAAGCCACCGACGCCGCAACAAAAAAATAGAAGGCTCAGGCCGCCCTTGCCTGTTTCTTGACCTTCTTGACCGCCTGCTCGCGCTTCAGTCGCGACAGGTGGTCGATGAATAGGACGCCTTCCAGATGATCCATCTCGTGTTGGATGCAGACGGCGAACAGACCCTCGGCAGCTTCCTCAACCGTCTCGCCCTGGTAGTTTAAGTAGCGCAGTTTGACTTGGGCGGGCCGTTCGACCTCGTCGTAAATTTCCGGCACCGATAAGCAGCCCTCTTCGTAGGGCGCGGTCTCATCCGACGCCCAGAGGATCTCCGGATTTACGAAATAGCGCGGCGCAGGCTCCTCGCTCTCCCGGGCGAGATCCATGACGATCACACGCTTGGGGATTCCAACCTGAATAGCCGCCAGCCCAATACCGGGCGCGGCGTACATGGTCTCGAGCATATCATCCATCAGCGCGCGGAGTTCGTCATCGACCACCGCGACGGACGCCGAGACCTTCTTCAGGATCGGATCGGGAACGACGAGGATATTTCTCAAGGCCATGGCCCGGGAGTTAGGGGCGCAATACCCGAGCGTCAAGGTGGGCGAATGGCCTCAAGACTCCTCGCCAGTCACCAGCCGAACCTGCGCCGGGGTCTCGGGCGCAAGCTTGTTCATAGGGCGTATCGCGGTGCTCAAGGGTTCCAGCGGGTCGACATTCCTGCCCTCGTGGTCGACCTTGAGCTCCTCGAAGCGGCGCGCCTGGGTCAGGACTTGAGTCTCCAGCGAACCTACGAACTGGTTGTACTTGCCGACCGCCGCTTCCAGCGCTTTACCCATCGCGCCGGCATGGCCCCCCATGACGGCTATGCGCTTGTAGAGCTCACGCCCCAACTCGGCGATCTTTTGGGCGTTGGCCGCCTGCTCCTCGACCCGCCAGCCGTAGACGACCGCCTTGCAGAGCGCAAAGAGCGTGGTGGGGGTCACGACCACGACACGCTTGTCCATGGCCTCGGTCATCAGGTCCGGAGCGCGGTCGAGCGCCGCAGCCATGGCGCTGTCAAGCGGCACGAACATCGCGACGAAATCTGGAGATCTGTCGAATTGATCCCAATAGGCCTTGGCCGATAGCCCCTGAACGTGAGCCCTGACGCTCTGCACATGGCGCAGGCCCGCCGCCTCGCGGCCCGCCTCGTCCGTCGCTTCCTGTAAGTCCAGAAAAGCATTTAGCGAGCACTTGGAGTCGATGACGAACACACCGCCTCCGGGCAACCTGACCGTCACATCTGGACGCCTGCGGCCCTCTTCAGTGTCGGTTGAGGCCTGTTCGTCGAAATCGTAGCGGTGCGAAAGACCCGCGGCCTCCAGAACATTGCGCAAGGTCTGCTCGCCCCAACGCCCCTGCACGCCTGCACCCCGCCGCAGCGCCGAAGAAAGTTTGCGTGCCTCGTCCTGGGTCGCTGTCGAGGCCAGCAGCAACGCTGCGATCTGTTCCTTCAGGCCACCGGTTTCCTCGACCCGGACTTTCTCGACGAGCGCGACATGTTCCTGGAATTTCTGCAAGCTTTCCGCCACGGGCTTCAGTTGGGCTTCGAGCCTGGCCTGGGCCAGTTGTTCGCGAGTATGCTGCGCCTCGTCGTTCTTTTTGAGGATAGCCTCGGCTACGCCGGTCGCCGACTGGGCCACCTGGGCGCTGACAAGGTTCGCCTGCTCGCGCAGCATCTCGACGCGGAGCTCGGCCTCAGCAGCCCGCATCCGCTCCTTAATCGCCCAGGCGATTGCTCCGATCGCAATCAGTCCAAAGGCGAGCGCAGCGATAAGTGACCCGTTCATGTTGCGTTCTTAGCGGAAGCCGCGAGTCGCAGCCATCCCCAAGACCTTTGCCCCAAGGGGTCGCCCGAGGGATCCGAGCTGAAGGTGAAAACGCTCGATAATCCGCTTCGATCAGAGAGGTCGCGCTCGAGAATGTGATGCGACGTCTGTCGTCTAAGCCGGCCGTCGCGCCCGCATCGCCTGGGCGATCGTCCCGTCGTCTAGCCAATCCAGCTCACCGCCAACCGGCACGCCGCGGGCCAGCATGGTGACCGAGACCTCGGCGCCAGCCAACCGGTCAGCGAGGTAATGGGCTGTGGTTTGACCATCGACGGTGGCCGGCAAGGCCAAGACGACTTCACGCACCTCGCCACCGGACGCCCTACCGACAAGGCTACTTACGCGAAGTGCGTCCGGCCCGACACCGTCTAGCGCTGACAACAACCCCCCCAGCACGTGATAGCGCCCGCGAAAGGCGCTCGCCCGTTCCATGGCCCAAAGCGCACCCACCTCCTCGACGACGCAAATCAACGTCGGATCGCGGCTCGCGTCGCAACAGACGGCGCAGGGGTCTTGCGTATCCAGTGAGCCGCAGGTCGTGCAGATTTTCACCCGCGCTGCGGCCTCGGTCATGGCGTCGGCCAATGGGGTCAGCAACTGTTCGCGCTTTTTCAACAACGCCAAAGCCGCGCGCCTAGCCGACCTCTGGCCAAGGCCCGGCAACTTGGCCAGCAAGCTGATAAGCCGCTCGATCTCGGGTCCTGCAGACGCTGTCAAATCAGAACCTTGGCATGCCGGGCATCCCGGCCAGGGGTCCAGCGGCCTTCCGCATCAACTCGGCGGAGCGGGCATCTAGATGTCGCTTGGCGTCAGCGTGAGCGGCCGCAACCAGATCGCCGACCAGCTCCGCCTCGCCAGGCCTCATTAGGCTGTCGTCTATGTCGACGCGAATGATTTGGCCCGTGCCCTTCAGCGTGACCTTCACCAGCCCGTCGCCGGCCTGGCCCAGCAGCACCAACGATTCCAACTCGGACTGGGCTTGGCCCACCTTCTCCTGCATGGCCTGAGCCTGCTTCATCAGCGATGAGAGGTCCTTCATTTGGCTCGCGGCTCCCGAAGCCTCATCGTCCCAGATAGGTTGGTCTGGACCACCGGCAGCTGAGCGGGCTCGGTGGCAAAGCACAGTCTAATCCTCATCATCGTCCTCCGCTTCGGTCGCAACCCCCTCCGCCGCCTCGACCTGCGGGAGGGTGCGAATGCCAACGATCTCGGCGCCGGGAAAGGTTGCCATCACCGACAGCACGAAGGGATCCTGCTCGATCTGGGCGCGGACCTCTCGCTCCTCGCGCTTCTGGCGTTCCCACAGGCTCTCTGCGCCACCGCCACCCTGTGCGGCGATCAGCCAACGTTCACCGGTCCATTCCTTCAGCCGGCCTACCAGCCGCTGGGCGAGGTTCACAGGCGCGCCGGGCGCGGCCTCGTATTCGATCGCCCCGGGGCGGAAGCTGATCGGTCGGACGAACCGCTCCACGTCCAGCTTCAGTGATATGTCACGCTTGCGGTCAATAAGCGCCAGCATCTCCTCGAACGTGCTGAGCACCGCGACGGGCGCCGTCGTCGGTTGCGGTAGCGGCGCAGCAAAGCCCCGCGCCACGCTCGTCCCACCACCGCTCGACATTGCCGAACCACCGCCCGGGGGTCCGCCAGGAGCCTCGATTTGCGAAGCCTCCGGTGATGCAGAAAGCCGCTTCAGCGCCTCCTCCGGGCCCGGCAAGTCTGCCGCGTAGGCCAATCGGATCAGCGCCATGTCGGCTGCCGCCGCAGCATCGGGCGCGCGGCGCACTTCCTCATAAGCCTTAAGCGTGAGCTGCCAGAGCCGCGAAAGCGTCCCGGCTGAGATCGCCGACCCAATGGCCGCCAACCTTGCCGACTGTTCCTTAGGCATGATCAGCGCCTGCGGCCCGATCGCCTTGGCGACCGACGCCCCGTGGCAGTGATCAAGCAGATCGAGCATCACTTGGTCGGGATTGGCACCGTAACCGTAAAGGGTGCGGAACGTCTCGATCGCCGGCCCAGCCTCACCGCGCATCACCTGCTCGAACAAGGAAATCGTCTGCGCCCGATCGGCGAGCCCCAGCATGTCGCGGATCGTCGCCGCTGTGACCGTCTGACCTGGCTCAGCCTGGACGATGGCCTGATCGAGCATTGACTGGGCGTCGCGCACCGACCCCTCGGCGGCCCGCGCGATCAGCATGAGGCCATCGGCCTCAACCCGCGCGCCTTCAGCCTCAGAGATCATCTCCAGATTCTTGACGATCACCTCAGGCTCGACGCGCCGCAGATCAAACCGTTGGGTTCGCGAAAGGATTGTCACTGGCACCTTGCGGATTTCAGTGGTGGCGAAGATGAATTTGGCGTGCGGCGGAGGCTCTTCGAGCGTCTTCAGGAGCGCGTTGAACGACTGCGTCGACAACATGTGCACTTCGTCAATGATGTAGACTTTATAGCGCGCAGACGTCGGCGCATAGCGAACGCCGTCCAGCAGCTCGCGCATTTCGTCGACCTTGGTCCGCGAGGCGGCATCGAGTTCCAGCACATCCATATGCCGGCCCTCGACGATCGACTTGCAGTGGACGCCCTCTACCGACAGGTCGAGCGTCGGTCCGTGGACTGAATCGCTCTCATAGTTCAGGGCCCGCGCCAGTAACCGCGCTGTCGTGGTCTTCCCCACGCCGCGCACGCCGGTAAGCATGAAGGCATGCGCAATCCGACCTGAAGCAAACGCGTTCTTCAGCGTGCGTACCATGGCCTCCTGGCCATAGAGGTCGTCAAAGGTCTTGGGCCGGTACTTTCGCGCAATGACCGTATAGGCCGCCGAGGCGTCGTCGCTCAGCGTCGGCGCTGGAGCCGCGCCGAACATGTCGATCGAAGGCGGCCCTTCGGCCATGCCCTCAGTCTCGTCACGCGGCGCAAGATCGTCCTCATCGGCCATGGACACCATCTAAGAGGAGGTCCCTCGTGCAGCAAAGGAGAAAGCCTTTGAAGAAGGCGAATGCTCACAAGAAAGAACACGACCTGGAGCGCTTGACCGTAGCTTGGGTGCCTGCGCCTCGAGATCTGCGCTCGTAAAAGCAGGACCAAAACGCGAAGAGGAGAAGTGGAGACCGAACGGCGACCCGGAACGGAATTCGTTGTGGCTGCTGCCTTCCGGCCCTGACCAGGTTGGCGAAGCGCCCGCCCGCCGCCGATCTCCGCGCGGGGATATGACGGATTGGAGATGCCGAGGCAAGCGCGAGGCCGTCTCGGATCGCCAGTCCCTCGCAGCCTTCGCCCAACGCCAGGACCTCAGCCAGCGATCGAGGGCGCATCCACACGAAGCTTCAGCCTCCCCATTTGCCGCAGCATCAAGACCCTGTCGAATTTCGACCCACCGGCAACAGACGGCGAAATCTGCGACATCCAGCACGTCAGCAGCCGTATGCCGGCGGGGTCTCGCCGCGCCACCTCGCCACGCCCGAAGACCGCTTTTTAATTCCCGCCGGACTTCGCGGCTACCCCAGCCGCTTCTTGCTCCTTGCGGCGCGCGCCCGCCAAGATCGAAGGCAACGCATAGTTTCCCTCATGGCACGCATACTCATAGACGATGCCATGCATCGGGGCGAAATCGTACTCACCGCCCCAGGGTTTGTCCCAGGTATCGGGGTCTTCGATCTGGAACTGGTAGTTGAGCCGGCTGGGCGAAACGCGAGTAAAACGCTCGGTGACTTTTAGATGCTTCCAAGACCCCATGAAGCCTTGCTGCTCAGGGAAGTTGGTGGTCTCGACCACCAGGGTGTCGCCCTCGAAGTGACCAATGCTATCGCCCATCCAAGTTCGCAACCCGTCTGTACGGTGCCCCCCCTTCAACCGAACGATGCGTGTATCTTGGATCATCTCCACCTGGATCGCCACCGAGTCCGGCGTCTGGATGATGTAATAGTCGTTGTTGTAGTAGCCGTTCGGCAGCATCGGCGGGCCGGCGTTGCGGCCGAAGCCCATGATACAACGCTCGCCGACCCCGCGGTTCTCATAGCTGTCATAGATGTCGCGCGGGAAACCACCAGCACCCGCCACGCCCGCCCTTCGCGCCGGGGGCTGGCCGTTCGGCGTCGTCAGGATAGAGCTGCGGAACTGGCCGTTGACCTCCATGACGTGAGTGCCTGGATCGATCCAGAAGACGTTGTAGCCTCCCACGTCGCCGCCCGCTGCGGCGAAGTCGGGACGAAGGGCGAACAGCTTTTCCTGGGTGGCCTTTTCCTGCGCGCTCGGCGCGGTCGCATTGGCGTCGGTCGGACTATCAGCTGCGGCCAGGGCATCACCCCAGACCTTCTCCGCGGCGCGTGCCTCCAACGGAGACAGTGTCGCCTTATCGGTGAGCTTCGTGTTGCGGGTCAGCGGCGTCATGGTCGCGTTGGACCAGTAACCAGAAAGGTCGGGCTGACCGAACGCGGTCTTGGGCGTCACCCAGCCCGGCTGCGCGATGGTGGGGTCGACGGGCGCCTTAGCCGGCGCGGCGAGCGCCAGGCCCGCTGAGCAAAGGGCAGTTCCGAGCGCCAGAATGAGGATACGTCGCATGGCTTAGGCTCCCGATTGGATTCTTAGCTTGATCCTGCGGTCATATTACCACTGTTCCATAACCGGCCCAGAACGTTATGGCAGTTGCGTTGGCGATGGCGATGGCGATTGTCACGAACGGGTTGCAAGCTCGCCCCCCGGACGGATGCGATTTCGAACCCTTAACGAAAGGCCCTTCATGCGCCCGCGACTGACAGCCCTGGCCCTTGCCGTCGCCTTGAGCGCATCTTTGGCGCACGCACAGCCCCCATTGGTCGGATCCTACAAGGTGCTTAAGGCCGAAAAGGCCGGGGGCGACGGCGGTTTTGACTACGTGTACGCCGACGTGGCCAATCGCCGGCTCTATGTTCCACGTAGTGGTTCGACGGCGCGCATTGCGGTCTTCGATCTCGACACCTTCGCCCCGGTTGGTCTAATCGCCGGGGTCAATGGTCATGGCGCTGCGGTCGACGCCAAGTCCGGGCACGGTTTTTCGTCAAGCAAGCCCATCGCCATGTGGGACGCCAGGACACTTACGCCGATCAAAACCATCGAGGTGCAAGGCTACCCTGATGGCATTTTGGCAGACGCGGTCAGCCAGCGAATCTTCATCCTGAGCCATATCGCGCCCAACGTGACGGCCATCGACGCTGTGGACGGCTCGGTCATCGGAACGGTAGACATCGGCGGCGCTCCAGAACAGGCCGTCACCGACGGCAAAGGCCATCTCTTCGTCGATGTTGAGGACAAAGATCAGATCGCCGTGGTCGACACCAAGACCATGAGCGTCTCAGCCAGGTTCAGCCTGGAAGGCAAGTGCGGCACACCAGCCGGGTTGGCCCTGGACATTAAGACCCACGTCCTGTTCGCCGCCTGCCGCAATCCTGCGGTCATGGCGATGATCAACTCCGATACTGGCAAGATACTGCAGGTCCTGCCCATCGGCGTCGGCGTCGACGGTGCCGCGTTCAACCCCGCGACGAAGGAAGCATTCAGTTCGCAGGGCGATGGCACGCTCACCATCATCAAGGAACTGAGCCCCACCCGCTTTGCGTTGGAACAGACCGTCGAAACCAAGCTCGGCGCGAAAACGCTCACCTTAGATACCAAGACAGGCCACGTCGTGCTGATCACCGCGCAGTTCGGTCCGCCGCCCGCGACGCCGCAACCCGCTGCCCAAGTTGGCCCTCCAGGCCGCCCCCGGCGCGGCCCGATGGTGCCCGACTCTTTTTCGATCCTGGTTGTGGGCAAGTAAACCGGAGCCACGACGCATGGTCGCACCGTAAAATTGACCGCGCGGCCCATTTTCAGGGTTTAGCTCCTAAGCGAAATATTTCTGCTTCCCCCCGGGCCTATTCCACCTGGTCCCTAGAGTTCAGCGAACACGTCATGTTGAAAAATGAAAGCCCAATGGCGCTGACGTTCCGGTGTCCGAAGGAGCTGGAAGGACTGATTCCGATGCCAATTCCGGCGGCGCAGGGCGTGCCGGACTGGTTTAAGGCCATGCCGCAGCAAGCCTACAGTGCAGTCATTTCCAATCAGGACGATACAGCCAAGCGCTGTCCGGCCTTCATCGACGCCATGACCTGCGGCTTCTTGATCCCGCTGATCTGCGACCTGAACGTCGAGAACGGGGTCTTCACTTGGGATAATGATCTGCCTGCGGGGGGAAGCATCAGTTTTGCGCGCTCGCCGGTTGGTTTCCACGACGCCAGCCAGGTCACCGGCACCCCCCTTTTCGACGACGACCGCTTCCTCATCAAATTCCACAACCTTTGGACGATCGAGGCACCTGCCGGCTACTCGCTGTTGATCACGCACCCGGCAAATCGGTTCGACTTGCCTTTCACCACCATCACGGGATGGGTCGACGCCGACCTCTATCACGACGCCTGGATCCATTTCCCGGCACAATGGCATGATGAAACGTTCAGTGGAGTCCTGCCCAAAGGGACACCCATCGCCCAGTGCATTCCCGTGAAGCGCGAGGGCTGGGTCATGCGCACGGCAGCCCTCACGGAGGAGGAGACACAGCGGACGCATGACGTGATGCATGCCATAGGTCGCGAAAAGGGCGTCTACCGCCGGCAGTTCAGAGCCTGACGCAGGCTAGTTTGCATTGCCACGCAGATACTTGGCCGCCGCGCTGCGGCGGAGGAAAAAGCGGCCATGCGAGGCGGTGGCAAGCGCCATAGTCGCAGGTCCGCTCAGCTCTGCCGAACCCTGGGTCGCCGCGCAAAGGGTCGCCGCGCCGGCGTCGCGCTTGCCCATTTCCAGCAGGCATTTTCCAAGCTCAATGCGCGTCGCAGCGTCGCTTGGGCGAACCTCGAGCACCTTGCGATAGAGCTCGGCGGCCTCGGCATAGTCGCCATCAAGCGTCATCACCCTGGCCAGCCCGACAAGAGCATCGATTCGCCCAGGCGCCTCGGCGCGTACCCTCAAAAACAGGGTCCGGGCCTGGGCGCGGTCGTTTCGCTGCAGATTCAGATATCCGAGACCCACGCGCAGGACCAACGCGTCCGGCATGAGCGCCACGCCGCTCTCGAAGACGGCGGCGCCCTCTTCAAAGCGCCCCATAGCGCTCAGTTGGTCTCCGAGCTCGAGGAACGCCTGCGGGAACGGCGGCCTTCGACCTATCGTTTCCCGCAGCTGATCCAGGGCCTCATCTTTGCGCCCGATAGCGGCCAACGCCCTAGCCAGCAAGGTTTCGATCGCTGGATCTTGGCTGCGCCTGGCCGCTCTCTGCAAGGGATGGATCGCCTCATCGGCGCGGCCTTGAACCAACAAGGCCGTTGCGAGGACCCGCGCTGCGGTAATGTTGCTTCGGTCTGCCCTCAACACACCCGCGGCGAGACGTTCAGCCTCGTCGGGCCTCTGCGCCTGGAGTGCAAGGCTCGCCTGCTCGAGCGCTTGGGAGACGCTGCTTGGTCGGTCGGGGACGTAATGGGTAGACTTCGACATGGGAATAAACGGCATCACGCGGCTTGGGCGCTCCATAGGCACTGTCGCTATGTAAGCTCTGGTCGTCTAGTAAGGGACGCCTTGTTGACGCTCCCTGCCCCATGGCGGGTTAGACGCTATGGGACGAACTTGGCCGTCGAGCCGCCGCTCGTGGGCGACAACTTGCCTAGACGCTCTTCAGGTCCAGATTTTTCAACGGTAACTTCCTCACCCGTTTGCCGGTCGCCGCGAAAATGGCGTTACAAACCGCAGGCGCGACGGGCGCCACCGAGGGCTCGCCAATGCCACCCCAAGACTTACCGCCCGAGGGCTGCAGATAGACCTCGATCTTCGGTGTTTCTGCCATGCGGAGCATCGGATAGGTGTCGAAGTTGCCCTGAACCGGCCCACCGTTTTTGATGGTGATTTCGCCGTAGAGCGCCGCGGTCAGTCCAAAGACGACGCCGCCTTCAATCTGCTGAGCGATCGTGTTGGGATTAGCGGCGTGATAGCAATCCACCACGCAGACGATCCTGTCGACTTTGACCTTGCCCATAGGGCTCACCGTCACCTCGGCCACCTGGCCGGTTACGGTGCCGTAGGTCTCGACAATCGCCATCCCGCGCCCGCGCCCGGGTGCAAGCGGATCACCCCAATTTCCCTTCTTGGCCATGGTATCGAGCACGGCCAGATAGTCGGGACGCTCGAGCATGGCGCGGCGGAACAGGTAGGGGTCCTGGCCCGCTGCATGCGCCATTTCATCAATGAAGCTTTCGATGAAGAAGCTGTTTTGCGAGGCACCGACGCTGCGCCAGAACATCACCGGCACGTGGGCGTTCTTAAGCTGCACCCCGATGTCGTTGCTGGGAATTTTATAGGCATGCGTGGCGATCGTCTCAACGGCCATGGGCTCAATGCCAGTGGGCACGGCGTTCGGGCCGCCCAACGAGCGGAGCAAGGAGCCGACGGCGATCCGGCCTTGCAAGGCTGTGGCTTGACCCTTTGCGTTAAGCGCAGCCTTGAACCTGACGGCCGCCTGCGGGCGATAACGGTCGCGCCGGATATCCTGCTCACGGCTCCAGATGAGCTTGACGGGCTTCTTGACCGCCTTGGCGACCGCAATGGCGTGCACCAGTTCGTCGTGCTTGGTGCGTCGCCCGAAGCCGCCGCCCACAAAGCCATTGTGCACATAGACATTTTCCGGCGCGACACCGCTCTCGGAAGCGGCAAGCTTCAGCACGTCCATCGGTGACTGAGTGCTGATCCAAACGTCTAAGCGGTTGGCCTTGAGATCGACCGTTGCATTCAGCGGTTCCATGGGCGCATGGGCCAGATAGGGAACCTCATAGACGGCCTCCACCAGCTTTGCGCCGGGTGCCAACAGGGCCGCAGTCGCGTCACCGTCCTTGCGGGCGACGACCATCGAACCGTCCAGCGCATCACGATAGGCTTTGTCGAGTTGAGCGCTATCGACCCCTGCATTGGCCCCCGGCGCCCATACCGGCTTTAGCTTGGCCAGCGCCGATTTTGCGCGCCAGTAACGGTCGGCGACGACGGCGACCGCGTCATCCAGCTTAACGACGGCAATGACACCGCGCTGATCCTTGATTACCGCCTCGTCGACACTCTGGAGCTTGCCGCCCCACTCCGGGCACGAGACCACCGCAGCATAGACCATCCCTGGAACCTGGGCGTCGATGCCGAACTGCGCCGATCCATCGAGCTTTGGCGCTGTATCGAGCCTAGCCGTCCATTTGCCGACCAACTTAAACTGATCCGGTGTCTTGATCTCTGGCTCCTGAGCCAGGGTGATTTTCGTCGCCTCCTGGCAGAGCGCACCGTAGTCGAGCGAACGGCCGCTGGCGGCATGGGTCACCTTGCCGTCAGCCCAACGACAGGCCACCGCCGGCACATCCCATCGACGGGCGGCGGCCTCGACCAGCCGGGCGCGTGCGCTGGCACCGGCCTGCTGCATAAACTGGACAGAGCTTCGCAAACCTCGGCTGCCCACAGTGCTTTGGCTCTTGTAGACGCCGTTCTGCCTCAGATTTCGGTTGGAAGACGCATACTCGCACTTCACCTTTGACCAATCGCACCCGAGCTCTTCGGCGACCAACATGGCCAACGCCGTGGTCGTGCCCTGACCAAGTTCAGAGTGCGCCATGCGTACCAGAACTGAGCTGTCAGGCTCGATGACCAGCCAGGCGTTGATCTCGTTCGGTGGGGCGGAATTTTCAGGACTAGATGGCAAGGCCGGAAGGCCCGCCCAAGCCTTGGCGGAACGCGGCAGGACCATACCAATGGCGAGGCCGCCTGCAGCGGACAGGCCACAGGTCATCAGAATCCGGCGGCTTGGACCGGTTTTACGAAGCGTGTCCTGCATAACCTTACACCCCTTTGCCCGCGACAAGCGCCGCGGCGCGATGGATCGCCTTCTTGATGCGCGGATAGGTGCCGCAGCGACAGACGTTGGTCATCGCCTTGTCGATATCAGCGTCCGTAGGCTCCGGGTGGGCCTTCAGAAAGGCCGCGGCCGACATGATCTGCCCCGACTGGCAGTAGCCGCACTGCGGGACATCCTCGGCGAGCCAGGCCTTCTGCACGGGATGGGTGATGTCCGCAGACAACCCCTCAATTGTCGTGATGTCCTTGCCAACCACAGCGCTGAGCGGCAGGACGCAAGTCCGCATGGCCACCCCGTTCACCTGTACGGTGCAAGCGCCACACTGGGCGATCCCGCACCCGAACTTGGTTCCCGTCAGTCCCAGCTCGTCTCGCAGAACCCAAAGTAGCGGTGCATCGGGCTCGACATCGAGTTGATGTTGCTTGCCATTGACCCTGATGGTGATCACTCAAACCTCCTGCTTCACTTCGGCTTGCGGAACCTAAAGAGGAACTGGTCTGTCTTACCGAGGATCGCCGGCTCCAGCACCATCTTGTCGTGGGAGTCGTCCTTATTGGCCAAGATCGTGCTTTCGCCGTCGAACTTGAAACCTGCCGCCTCGACCTCCGCTTTGACGGTCGCAGGGTCGATACGGTGCAGGCGGTTGCTAGCGGTATTCACGTCTGTCCCAGCTGCGGCCACATGATCCAGAACGACGAAAACGCCGCCGGGCTTCAGGGCAGCGAACACCTTATGGTTGAACGCCGCAACGTCGGCCGGACCCATGAATCGAACGTGCAAGTCATGGTAATTCTGGCGAATGAACACCGCGTCCAAGCCGGCCGGCACAACCATGTCATTCACCGGTGAGGAGGAGAATTCGACATTCGCGTAAGCTGGATCCTTGGTTCGAGCCGCGAGCACGTCGGTGAGTTCTGGGTGGATTTTTATCATTTCGACGGGCGTCACTGCATAAACGCGGCCCTTAGACCCAACAGCTGCGCCAAACGCGGTCGTGAAACGGCCGGCAAAGATGTCGGCGATCTTATCGCCCTTCTTCAGGCCGATGAACTTCAGGACCTCGGGTCCTTTGAAGACGGGATTCGTCAGCGCATCTCCCCGCGAGGGATCGACAGGTGCCCGAATGTCGAACTTCGGCGGCTGGGCTGAGGCGCTGGTGCCCACGAACAACGCCAATGCTGTGGCCAACAACAGGCCTCCAAAACGCGTCATCGCTCGCCTCCCTCTAATCTTCGGCGCTCTGTTGTCGCCCTATTCAATTTCCCAATCGACTTCGCCACGCACCTCGATGGGCACCTCGCATAGAGCCGCGCGCAGGCGATCTATCGTATGGCAGCGTGGCATTCGGAAGACGAATTCGAGCCGCTCTTTGCCGAACGATCTGTGCGCGGCGATGATCCTGCACCCATGGGCGTTTAGCACGCCGCGATAGGCCCCAGCGCTTTCGATTGTTCGCCCGGCCGCAAGCTGCTCAATTTTTATCCGGCAGGCGGGACTGGAATCAAAGGCAAAGATCAGCACGCAGGCGAAGACAGAGGCAATCACCGCGAAATGCGGTAGGCCTAGCCCCGCGATAAGGCCTGTCAGGGTAACGACAATCAACCGGCCGGTTTCCCTCGTGAAGCCCGTGTCGGTACGAAAGCGGATCAGCCCGCTAATTCCGAAAACGACGACTCCGATGACCATGCCAAAGTCGTGCATGGTCACGCCGATCACGGCGCCGATTAAGGCGTACTTGATGTACACTTTCGGTAGCTTGAGCTCGTTCAGCTTGTCGACCGTGCGATTCGTCGTGGGGTGGCATCCGATCAGCGCACCTAAAACGATGGCGAGGCGCAAAGCGCCCAGTGAGACGGCCATCACGTGCACGTCGCTAAACCCGACCCAGCCGGCGGAAGAATGGCCCCTAAGGGTCAAGACGCCTAGACTTTGGCGTATAAGTCGCAAGGCGCTACATGACGGGTGCGCTGCAGCACGATAGAACCTCTGTCATGGCCCTCGACGTCTTCCAGAACACCTTTGCCGGCAACCCGCTCGATCGCGCCAGCGATCGGCGATCGAAGCCTGAGTGGATTGCCGAGCAACTCGCCTCCTCGGAAGCCCTTGGCCTAGCCATGTGGAACGGCAAGCCGTTCATCGAACCATCGAAGGATGGTGGTCTCCAGATCGCCTACCTGCCGGCAAAGCTTGTTGAACAGCTGGCCGCAGGACCCGAGCGACTGCTGTTCATGGGTCTGTGGCAGGGCACTGCGGTTTTCGCCGTCGACCTGGAAGACACCGCCGACCCCGGCGAAGGCCCTTTGCAAGGCTTCGGAAAATTTGATGACCTAAGGGCGATCGCGCTCAAGGTCCCCGCACCGGACGCCGCGATCCTGGCGACCGCCAAGCAAATGTTCGAATGGCGCCGGCGCCACAAGCACTGTGCGGTCTGCGGGCAGCCCACCCAGGTTATGGACGGCGGCTGGAAACGAAAGTGTCCGTCCTGCGAAGCCGAGCATTTCCCGCGCACCGACCCAGTCGTCATCATGCTGCCCTTCCACGGCGATCGCTGCATGCTGGGCCGCCAGGAGCGTTGGCCGCCTGGAATGTTCTCGGCGCTGGCCGGTTTCCTGGAACCCGGCGAGAGCATCGAAGAGGCCTGCGCGCGCGAACTTTCCGAAGAGGCAGGCCTGAGGACCCGAAGGGTCCGCTATCATTCCACGCAGCCATGGCCTTATCCGTCATCCCTGATGATCGGCCTTCTCGCGGAAGTGGAGGACGATGAGGGCACGCCTGACCAGGCGGAAATCTCCGAAATTCGCTGGTTCACCCGAGCCGAAGCCCGCGACTTGATCGACGGCAAACTCGAAGATGCTGTCGCTCCGGGCAAACTCGCCATTGCCCATCAGCTGATCAAGGCTTGGGTTGAAGACGGCGCGTAAGAACGATTGCGGATCGTCTCGCACCGCGAGCCGCCGTTCCATCGGACGGGCGGCTAGCCGCGCGTGCGGAACCCGTCGGCCGGGTAGACGCCCAGCACCGTAAACTCGTCGGAGAAGAACCTCAGCTCGTCAAAGGCCAAGGCCAGACCGCGGTCTTCGGGACGCCCGTCCGCTTCGGCGTAGAAAAAGGTCGCGGTCCAGGCACCGTTCTCCATGTAGCTCTCGAGCTTTGAGATGTTCACACCATTGGTCGCGAACCCGCCCATAGCCTTGTAGAGCGCCGCCGGCAGATTCCGGACCCGGAACACGAAGCTGGTGATGCAAGGCTCCGTGAACGGCGGCGGCGGCGGATCCTTATCTGCCGTCATGATCAGGAAGCGGGTCGTGTTGTGGTGCTCGTCTTCGATGTCGCGAGCCAGAATTTCTAGGCCGTAAATCTCTGCGGCCAGGGCCGGCGAGATTGCCGCCCGCGTTAGGTCCGGATTCTGGCTCAGCAATCGCGCAGCGCCGGCCGTATCGCCGACAGGTTCGGTCTTCAGCTTCATCCTGCGGATCGTCTTTCGGCATTGGGCGAGTGCGATCGACATGCTGGAGGCTGTTTTGATGGTTTCGAGCGTCGCGCCCCTATTGGCCATCAGCTGGAAATGGATCGGCTTGAAACGCTCGCCGATAATCCTGAGGCCCGACGAGGGCAGCAGATGATGCACGTCGGCCACCCTGCCGGCGACGGAGTTCTCGACCGGGATCATGCCCAGCTGACAATCGCCGGTCTTTACCGCCTCAAACGCATCTTCGAATGTGGGCTGAGGAACCGGTTCCATATCCGGAAACACAGCCATGCAGGCCTCGTGGCTATTTGCGCCCAGTTCGCCCTGGAAGGCGATGCGTCCCTTGGTCATGTCAATCCTCTTGCATAGGCCCGGGCGCGTTCCAGGTCGGCAGGGTTATCCACTGAGATCGGCGCCTCGTCGATCACCGCCGCCCAGATCGACATCCCAAGTTCCAGCGCCCGGAGTTGTTCGAGGCGTTCGCGTTTCTCCAGCGGCGAGGGCGGCGCGGCGCAGAATCGCTCCAGCGCCGCACGACGGAACCCGTAGATTCCATGATGCAGCCAGACGGGTGCGTCGCCATAGAGCACGGAGCGCGTGAAATAGAGGGCTCTGGCTGAGCGGCCGTCCGGCTGCATAGCGGCGACCACCTTGGGTACGTCTGGATTGCTCCGGTCCGCTGGATCGGCCTCTGCGACCATAACTGTCGATAGATCACAGGAAGGATAGGTCGCCAGCAGGTCCGCGACCGCGCTTAGCGCCTCAGACTTCACAAACGGAATATCGCCCTGCAGGTTGATGACCACGTCATGCCTCCCAAGGGGGTCGATCTGCGCCAGCGCGGCAACGATCCGGTCGGAGCCGGACGGCAGATCGGGGTCCGTCAGCACCGCGCGGCCGCCGGCGGCGCGCACCGCCTCGACGATAACTCCATCGCCGGCCGCCACAGCGACGGGTCCAACACCGGCGGCTTCAGCCTGCCTCAGCACCCGCACGATCATGGGTAGGCCGCAGATATCGGCAAGCGGCTTCCCGGGCAGTCGGGTAGCGGCCATACGCGCGGGGATTAGGACGATGGGGTTCATTGAAACGCCTGGGCGGTTGCGCGAGCGCCGGTAGCGTGTAAGAGAGCCGGACGCAACAAGGGGCGGGATTCCCGCGCTTTCGTCGGCATGCGACGAGGACGACTAGAGGGCTGATTTCGGGACGATGAGCGACAGTCTGACCTTCAACAAATACGCCGGCGCCTTACTCGGCACCGGCTTCGTAATCGCCTTGCTCATCAATGCGTCTGGCATTGTGTTCAGCCAGGACAAGGTCGCCAAGCCAGGCTTCAAAGTGCAAGTGGCCGAAGAGACCGGTGGCGGCGCAGCCGCGCCAGAGGTGCCGCCCGACTGGGGCACGGTGCTGAAGACCGCTGATGTGGCCGCTGGACAGGCGACCTTCACCAAGTGCCAATCGTGTCACGCCCTAACCGCCAATGGCATCGGGCCGAACCTGACGGGCGTGGTCGGGCGCAAGCCCGGCACGGAGGCTGGCTTCAGCTACTCCGATGGTATGAAGGGCTTTGGTGCGAAGACGCCGATCTGGGACTACCAGCACCTCTACGAGTTCCTGAAGGGCCCGCAGGCCTACGTTTCCGGCACAAAGATGAGCTTTGTGGGCTTGAAGCAAGCTCAGGACCGCATCAACGTCATCGCCTATCTGCATGGCCAGGGCTCAACCCTGCCGATTCCGGCGCCGAACCCTGCAGCTGCTCCGGCGGCGGCAGCTGCGCCCGCCGCTGAGGCGAAGCCGGGTGATAAGCCCGTGGCGAGCGGTGCTGCAGCTGGCGCAGAAGCGCCCAAGGCTGCGGAAGCTGCAAAGACCTCGCCGGCGAAGTAGTTTCAGAGCCGGCGGAAAGTCGTGGGGTGGCCCACGCCGGCTTCTTCGATTCGGGTGATCGCGACGTCTAAGCGCTCAATCGCGACCATCATGTGGAAGCCATTGGCGTGCACGATGCGATCGCAATCTAGGCCGATCGCTACGTGGCCGTTCCAAAATACCAGATCACCACGCGCGAAGTCGCCACGCGCGATTTCGCGGCCCAGTCTGGACTGTTGGTCGGTATCGCGGGGACAGGCCCGGCCACAGGCAAAAAGCGCCTGCTGGACGAGCCCCGAACAATCCAGGCCCAGGCTCTCCCGTCCGCCCCAGAGGTAAGGCGCGCCCAGGAATCGTTCGGCCACACCTGCCCAGTCGGTCTCAAAGACACCGATGGATATCAAATGCTCGCGCGCCATCCAGCCTGCGCCAGCGACTTTTGCAAGCCGACCGTCCTCAGCCTCCACAGCCACGAGCGCGTTCATCGAGTAAGGCCCCGATGCGCGGGTTTTGATACTGGGCTCTACGAAAGCGTAGGTGCGGATCGCCGTCACGCGATGGGTTGGCTCAGGCCGGAGCGGGGCAAGCGATGAGGCGGCCACGAATCCCACATAGCCGTCGCGCCGCGCCTGGCCCCACAGCCAAGGTCCTTCGTCCTCAATTGCCTCGAAGACTTCGCCAAATAGGAGCTGGTCCATCTGTTCCGAGGCGGCGTTGGGGGCGCGGTGGAGGCCGGCGGCCGGAACGACACAGCTCATCGACTTGGGATCTAAGTAAACCTCTGCACGCAAAATACCTTCCAGCGTCCGACTGGCGACGCCGTCTCGGATCGGCGTGGCGCGCGGATCATCTGTCACGCGAAACGATCCCGGATCATGCGGTAAAGGCCACGAATAGCCTGCGCTTCGGCTCCGGCTGGGTGGCCTGGCCGATGGCGCGGGTTCCAGGCAAAAATATCGAAGTGCACCCAAGATCCGCTGGGCGCGAACCGCTGAAGGAATAAGGCTGCGGTTACGGATCCGGCCTGGGCCCAAGCGTCCGGATCGTTCTTGATCTCGGCCACGTCCGAATCGAGGGCATCGAGATAGCCCTTCCAAAGCGGCATGCGCCAAACCGGATCGCCGACCACTTTAGCGGCTTGCTCAATGTTGAACGCAAGGTCCTCGTCGTCAGTATAGAAAGGCGGAAGCTGGGGTCCAAGAGCGACGCGCGCTGCGCCGGTAAGTGTCGCCAGATCAATCGTTAGTGTTGGCTCAAGCTCGCAAGCCCGGGTGAGGGCGTCAGCCAGGATCAATCGACCTTCAGCGTCGGTGTTGCCCACCTCGATCGCGAGTCCTTTGCGGGAGGCCAAGACATCGCCTGGCCGCATAGCGTTTCCCGAAATCGCGTTCTCGACGACAGGTGTGAGGATGACCAGTCGTATTGGCAGCTTGGCGGCCATGATCATTCGCCCAAGCGCCAGGGCATGCGCGGCCCCACCCATATCCTTCTTCATCTGCCGCATGCCCGCCGAGGGCTTGATATCTAGACCACCGGTGTCGAAAACCACCCCTTTGCCGACAAGGCAGACCAGCGGTTTGTCGGCATCCCCCCAGCTGATCTCAATCATTCTGGGACTGCGGGACGGGTCGGCGGCGCGACCCACGGCGTGGACGGCGGGATAGTTGGCGTCCAGCAGATCATCACCAGCAACGACGCTCATCGAGGCACCGTACTGTTCTGCGATTTCGCGAGCGATCGTCTCGATCTGCAAAGGACCCATGTCGTTGGCGGGCGTATTGATCATGTCGCGGGCGAGCGCGCAGGCGTGAGCCACCTGGCGGATTTCCGCGACATCAACGTCTTGCACGAGCAGCTTCGCCCGCTCACCGCCATGAGATTTGTAGCGATCGAACCGGTAGCTCCCCAAGGCGAAGGCCAAGGCGATCTGGTCGGAAGGAAGGCCGGAAGGTGCGCGCGAGATTCGGTAAATTCCGGCCGGCAATTTGGCCGCTAGAGTTCGGAACGCCATGGGATCGCGGCTTGCACCCAAACCGAAGAGCACGCTTGCCAACGCGCCATCAGCGTCAGGCACAGTCAGAACCTGGCCGACCTTGCCCTTGAAATCGTTAAGTGCCGAGAATGCTTTGGCCGCTGCGGGCATGGCGTCCAATGCAACAGCTGTTTCACTTTCCAGCAGCGCATGGACAGGGATCACCGGGCCATCAGCGGCGTCGAGGATCACATCAGACATGAGCGGGCTCTTTACCTAGAGGGGAACCGACCCTGTCCTAGGCGCATCTGTGTCGCTGCCGCAACCGGTTCAAGCGTTTCGCTAGAGGTGGGCGAGCAGAGCTGAACGTGGGAAGGCGGCCAGGGCGCCGACAGCAATGGCGACACCGTAGGGTACGTTCTCCCCCGGCTCCACGAGGCGTACGAACCAGGCGGGACCGGTCGGCATGAAGGGGCGGACATAGGCCGAACGCATAGCCAGCAAGCCGACAGCCAGCGCCCCGCCGGCCACGCCAACGACCGCGAGATAGGTCGCCGCCGCGGGCAGACCGAGCCACAAGGCCGCCGCGGCGAAAAGCTTGGCGTCCCCTCCGCCGATCCAGCCCATGGCGAACATCGCCATACCCAGGACAAGGGCGACAACACCCACGCCAAAGTTCAAGCCGATTGTTTGCAGTGGCGTTCCGCTCGCAAAGGCTGCCGCAAAGAAGGCAACAATGAGCGCCAAGGAAATCCAATTGGGGATGGTGTAGCTGGTTGCATCGCGCAGGGCCGCCACAACGACCAGCACCGGGAAGCACAACATCAGCAAGGCCTGAACAGCGTGGATCATCGCAGTCTCCGTGGAACCGCTAGCATGCCATACGCGAATGAACGGACGGTGTCGTCTGGCCCGACGTCGGAGACCCAAGAGAAAAACCCCCGACGGTCACCCGGCGGGGGTCTTCTGAATTGGCTCAAACCTTGAAGTTCGACTAGGGCAGGTTGCTCGTGACCTTGTTGAAGGTCCCGGACAGCTTGTTGCCCATTGCGCTGAGCGCGGTCACGAGGACCACGGCGACCAGAGCTGCGATCAGGCCATATTCAATGGCCGTGGCGCCGGATTCGTCGTTCAGGAAGCGCGAAACAAACTTGGACATAGCTCATCTCCTTCTAAGCGAGCAGTCTGGGTGGTGCTTCAAGCGGGATCGCCAATCGCCCAAATACAGCCTCAAATTCCCAGACTTCACTTAATCGTCAGTAAAGATTCGGATTCACAGGATAATTTTATTTGGTAAATTGATATTAATCATCAATTTGTATTAACTATGGAATATTATATAGTAAATAATATTTATTATACAGCAATTATAGTTTATTTAAATTAATTAATCTACATATGATCAATATATTAAAATATATAAATAGAACTATATTATCGGTAATTCATCCCGACGATGAAATCGCTTTACTGCTGGATACTTCCGCGCAGAGCATGGCGCGACAGCGGTTTATTTCGCTCTCATTAGTCTTCCGATGCGAGTGATGATCTTCGGTCCTATTGAATTCGTGATGCTGTTCCTGGCCACGTCGACCTTGGACACCGCGACCCAATGGGCGTCTCGCCAAATCCGTACTGGCGAGTTCCAGACGGGCGCAACCAACACCAAGGCCAACTTCAAGAACCTGGTCTGCTCTCAAATGAGTTGGCTCAGTTCGAAGTGCACGGCGGACCTTTGGCTGGACGTACGGACCCATTCAACGTTCGCAGGCATCTCGGGCGCGCTTGTCCAGAACTCCCTCACCTTCAACGATGGCCGAGCGGCGCGCAGGTCATGCAGCCTCCGATGTGGGTGACCTGATGGCGTAGTCGGTCTCGGCCGCCGACATCACCGACATTTTTACAACTGGCCAGTCCATCATGAAACCGTTCCCGTCGGCAGCGCTGAAATTGCGCCTCACCAACGTCACGGCCGATGCACTCGGCGTGCCGCTGGTGACTTGGAGCCGGGGCAATGGCTTGACGCCCTTCACGATTGGTGCGGCTGCCTCTGGCTTTCCGCCCACCCTGCTGGCTGCCGGCGACAGCGTGATCGAGGCCGACATGCAATATGCTCATACCTCGCCGATGGGCATGGCGGTGCCGGCGCGCTTCACGTTTAGGAAAGGCTTCCACAAGAAGCCGAGGTCGTCCGCGGCGGTGGTCAATACCGGCTAAGGCGCGACCTGGCGGCCACCACCCTTTACGAACATCAGCGCTGCAAAGCCAATGATCAGCAGAAGAACGATGGTGGCGAAGCCACCCTGCTGGCTGTGGGTCAGGTTGGTCCCAAGATTCA
Source organism: uncultured Alphaproteobacteria bacterium (assembly GCA_903860975.1). Taxonomy (GTDB): domain Bacteria; phylum Pseudomonadota; class Alphaproteobacteria; order Caulobacterales; family Caulobacteraceae; genus Phenylobacterium. Next base: position 20,437 of record CAIOSI010000034.1, on the reverse strand, counting down.
CCAGCGTGGGCGCCAGCCACAGCGTGGCGACCCCCGACAGCGCATAAACGCCAAAGAACGCGCCCGTTTGCTCAGGCGGCGTAAGCCGGGTCAGCAAGGTGCGGCTTGAGGCGTATTGCCCTGTGATAAAAATGGCGTTGATGAAGCCGATGCCAATGAACACAAGGTCCGGCAGGTGGCGGAAGACGGGGCCGTTCCAGATCGGTGCATGGGCGGCGGCATCGTAGGACCAAAGATAGAGGATGCGGTCTGGCGAGACGCCCAACATGGTGGTCAGGCTGACGGCTGTGACACCGATCTGAATCTGCAAGGCCCGCTTCGGCCCGACGGATCCATCGAGCAGTCGCGCGATATAACCGCCGATCACCGCGAAGATGCTGAGCAAGATGCCGTAAACCAGCATCTCAAGTGGCCCCCACTTCATCACCCCGATAGCGTAGACGCCGGCATAGATCAGCACCGCATTCATGCCGTCCACGAAGAACATTCGCGAAACCAAATAGACGACCGCGTCGCGGTAGCGTCGAACAGTCTTCAGCATGCGCAGGAGCTCCCCCGCTCCGTCGCGCCAAGCCGTCAAAATAGGCACCCCCGTGCGCGGGGCGTCCGGCGTGAACAGGAAGAGCGGAATTGACCCGAGCGCCAGCAGGCCGGCCGCCATAAGCGTAACCACCCGCTCTGGCTCATGGGTGAGCGGGTTGAGACCGAACAGAGGGGCTGCGGGAACCCAGTTCCAGGTGACCTTTCCAGGCAGGGCGAACGCCCAGGCCGTAAAGCCCAGTGCGATGACTGAGGCGGCATTTCCAGCCGAAAGTGCGAGCGCTGAGGCCTTATGAGCCGCTTTCAGGCCCGCGGCGCGGATCAGCATCGCGTTATGCAGCACCTCCCCATAGACGAAGAGCAGCCGGGCACCGATGTAGAGACCGGCGAGTGTCGCCAATGTCATGGTGCCGCCAGGCCGTGCAAACCAAAGCAACGCGATCATCGGAACCATCAGGCCGACGATCAGTCCAAGCCAAGGCTTTCGCGGACCAAGCTTGTCGATAGATGCTCCGAGGAAGGGCGCCGTGAAGACCACGACCCAGCCGATAATCTGGTCCCAACTGGAGATGGTCGCCTGGCCACGTACCGGGTCCCCAACCAGCACGGAGGCGACGTAGGGCATGAAGATGTAGATGGTGACCAGGATAATGAAGGGATCACGCCCGCCCTGATGGATCGACCAGGCATAAGCCCCCGGGCTCATCTTTCCGTCACCCCCAAAGGTGGCGATCATCGGAGGCTCGACAACCGCTGTCGGCCCGTCTGCATCCAACGGCAATACCTCGTTCACCCGTAGGTCCTCCCAATTTCCGCTGTTGACCGCGGCTCGGAGGAGGTTGACGACTTTTGGACGCTAGCGCTAGGCCAGCCTGCTGTCGGCCGCGGCTAGCGCTGCGCCGACGTCAGCGGCAAACTCCTGAGCGACCAGAGCCTCGCAAAGCGCGGTCAGGCACAGGCGAACATGCCAAGCCGTCGCCGAGGCTCCCATCAGACCGATCCGCCAGACCTTGCCCTTAAGGGGGCCCAGGCCCGCCCCAATTTCGAGGTCCCAATGCTTCAGGACGTGGGCCCGCACCGCACCCTCGTCGACCTCGCTGGGCACACACACGGTATTGAGCTGCGGCAGCCGATCCTTCTCGGCCACGAGCATCTTCAATCCCGCCGCCTCAAGACCTGCAACAAGGGCCTCATGCATGCGCGCGTGGCGCACGATCGCGGCCTGCTGGCCCTCTTCGAAGATTGCCACCAGGCTCTCGTGCAAGCCGTAAAGGGCGTTGATCGGCGCGGTGTGGTGATAGGTCCGGCCGCCCTCGCCGCCCCAGTAGCTCATCAGGAGGTTGAAATCCAAGAGCCAGTTCCGGACCTTTTCCTTGCGCCCTGTGATCACCTGCTGGGCTCGCTTGGACAGCGCAATGGGCGATAGGCCCGGCGGGGCCGAGAGGCACTTCTGGGTGCCGGAGTAGACGACATCGGCATCCCAGCCAGCGACGTCTACGACGATGCCACCCAGAGACGTCACGCAATCCACGATCGAGAGCGCGCCGTGTTTGCGCGCAACCGCGCAGAGGCTTGCCGCGTCACTGCGAGCGCCGGTGGACGTTTCAGCATGCACGAAGGCTAGAACCTTCGTCGGTGCTTGGGCCAAGGCGGCTTCGACGCGCGCGACACTGACCGGCTGGCCCCAGTCGTGATCGACGGTCATGACGCTGGCTCCAGCGCGACCGGCCATGTCGGCCATGCGTCCGCCAAAGGCGCCGTTGACCGCGATAACCGCTCGGTCGCCGGGCTCCAGCAGATTCATGATTGCCGCCTCCATGCCAGCCGTCCCCGGCGCTGGCAGCGGGACGCAGGCGTGATCAGGGGCATTGAACAGTCGCTGCAGGGCCGACTTGATCTCCTCCATCAACGCCTGGAACTCGGGGTCCAAATGCCCGATCGTCGGCCGCGCTAAGGCGCTCAGCACCCGCGGGCTCACGTCGGACGGGCCTGGCCCCATCAAGATCCGGCGGGGCGGCTGGAAGCTCTGCATGGTGATCCTTGAAAAGCTAGGCGAGGAGCCGGTCTTGTAGCCTCTCGCGCAGGCCGGCGTCGACGCCCAAGACCTCTGTCAGATAATTGTCGAGCGATCCATGGGCCTTGCCTATCACGCTGACAGCGGTCTCCAGGTAGGCCGCGTTCACAGACACCGCGACACGAAGGCCAGCCTCGTCCACGGTCTTGTCGACCGTGTCGCGCAGCCACGGCCCAAGGAAGGCAATCTTCCGGGCCATCCGCGCCTCGTCGTTGGTCAACAAATAGTCAGCCAGGATGTCATCGGAATTTACGCCAAGTAGATGATGCGTGAGCGCACAGATGATGCCCGTCCGGTCCTTACCAGCCGCGCAGTGGACAACGATTGGCCCCGGAGTGTCCGCCAAGGTCAGGAAATAGCGACGAAACAGGTCGATATGCCGAGCCTGGAAAGGCGCAGTGCGGTAGTAGCTCATAGCGTCGTCAAAGAACCATTGGGCGTTGACCTCGACGCCCCTCATGGTTTCGATCCAGTCCGCATGGTCGGACAAGATGTCATTCTCCACCACCGCTGCGCCGAACCCTGGCCAACGCTTGGAGGGTTCGCGCGTGCGCTCCTCAGTTCGCCGAAGGTCGACAATCGCGGCCAGACCAAGCTTGCGCATCCGATCCAGATCGGCATCGCTGGCATAGGCGTGATTGGCCGATCGGTAGAGCAGCCCCGACTTCACCTTTCGACCTGAGACGGTGTCATAGCCGCCGAAATCGCGAAAGTTCTCGATGCCGTCGAAGTCGATATGCCGGATCATGCGGTCCTCTAACCGGAGTCTCAGCCGCAAGCTAGCGGAGGTTATCATCCGCCGCCGGTTGCGTATTTGAGGTCCGTCGCCTCAAATTTCGATGGCCCGCCACCGAACCGCTGGTTGGGGCACAGCGCCAGTGTCCTGGATACCGGCCGGCGTAAAGATGCTCCAAAACGCACAGGGCATGGTCCTGACCGACGCTGCCGAAACCGTAGAGCAAGACCACGCCGGCTTGGTCGGTAATGACGTGGTCGAAATCCGCCTTGGTTTGCCGGCAATCGCTGCTGACGTGTCAGGTCTGCTGGCCCTCGTGTTGGCCGCCCCCAGTCCGAAGGATCGATTGTCCGTTGGCTGAAACCTGGGCTTTCCGAATTGCGGGTCCTGCGCGTCCTGCGCGATCAACGACGGGTCGATTGGAATGCGGGCTGGGCGCTATCGGCGGTCAGGAGGCGCACCCAGGAACCCGAGGAGGACGGCAATGCGTCCCAAACACGAAAACTCCGAGCCCGCGATCAACGCGCCCAGGCCACTTATGATTTGGCTCTTGGTGGCCAGCAGCTGGCGAAACCTTGCAGATGGATGCTGAGGTCGACCCCAAGCGGCAAGCTGTCAAATGAGCAAGCCTTGAAGACCGAGCGGCCCCAGACTCCAGAATTTCTCATCGATACAAAATCTTCACCACGAAGATGCACCTGGAATTCACCTCAGTCGATAATCATGGCCAGTCTTTATCCGCAGCACATCGCACTCATCATGGTGCGGCAGTGACCTGATAGGAGGTAGCTTTGTCGATCTTCTTCGAACGCTTTTGCCGGAACGAATCCGGTGCAACAGCCATTGAATACGGCCTCATTGCAGCTCTGATTGTCGTCGTAATCGTGTCCGCAATCGGCGCGCTTGGCCTAAAATTGTCGAGCACCTTTGGGACCGTGGCGACCTCGCTTCCCTGAAACGCCAGGTGAAGTGGGCGCTCGCTGCGCCGCTACTTCGCCGCGACCGGATGCGGCACGGACCCATCCCACGACCACGCCGTGATCTTCCATCCCGCCTTACCGGACTTCAAGGCGAAGGTCATGGTGGCGGTCTCGATCATATCCGCGCCGTTCTGCTTGAACGTGTAGACGGCCTTCAGGACCGCATAGCCTGTGTCGCCATCGATCAACGCGCGCTGCGTCTTGCCAAGCGCGACCTTCTCTTCGCTAATCCCGCTCTTCTTATCATCTGCGGCCAGATCAGCGGCCCAGGTTTCGAAAGCCTTTGGCCCACGCCAGAAGTGCGGCGCGATATCGTCGATGATGCTCACATCGCGCGCCTGCGCCGCAGCCGCCTTTGCTGTATCGCCTGCGTTGAAGCTGGCGATGAACTGATGGATCGGCACCAGAAGCTTGGCGGACGAAGGCGCACCGAACGCCGAGTTTGATATCGCCAGCCCCGCGATTGTTACAAGAACCAGAGACTTCATCCGTTCCTCCTGTGTCTGGCGGAACGGGATCAAATATCGCGCCCGGTTACAATCGAAAGATCGTTGTTATTTGAATTGGGACTAGCGGAATGGCGGTTCGTCGAAACTCCGCAGCTTTCGCGAATGAAGGCGTGGGCCTTCTTGACGCAACAGGTCCATCGTTACGATGCCAATCTGCAGGTGCTGTCCGATGGCGCGGTCATAGAAGGCGTTGGCCTGGCCTGGCAGCTTGATCTCTCCGTGCAGTGGCTTGTCGGACACACAGAGCAAGGTCCCGTAAGGCACTCTGAAGCGGTAGCCTTGCGTGGCGATCGTGGCGCTCTCCATGTCGATGGCGACAGCTCGGCTCTGATTGAACCTGAGCGCGCTTGAGGAATATCGGAGCTCCCAGTTCCGGTCGTCAGTCGTCACGACAGTACCCGTCCGTAGGCGTCGCTTGAGGACTTCGCCCGTTTCGCCCGTTACGATCTCAGCGGCGCGGTTCAAGGCGACCTGCACCTCTGCGATCGGTGGAATTGGGATCTCCGTCGGCAGCGCTTCGTCCAGAACGTGATCGTCCCGCAGATAGGCATGCGCCAAGACGTAGTCGCCGATGGTCTGACTACCGCGCAGGCCCCCGCAGTGACCAATCATCAACCACGCCTGAGGACGCAGCACCGCCAGGTGGTCGCAGATCGTCTTGGCGTTGGAGGGCCCCACGCCGATATTGACCAGCGTGATCCCCGCCCGGCCCTCAGCCATCAAATGATAGGCGGGCATCTGGTGCTTGCGCCAAGGCGCTGCATTCACCATCGCAGCCGGATCGAGCGTGTTCGCGTCGACCAGCACATTCCCCGCCGCCGACAGCGCCGTGTACGGACTATTCGGGTCCTTGATCTGCTCGCAGCCCCAACGGACGAACTCATCGACGTAACGGATGTAGTTGGTGAAGAGGATGTAAGGCTGGACATGGTCGGCGGGCGCGCCGGTGTAGTGCGTCAGGCGGGCCAATGAGAAATCGGTCCTGAGACCGTCGAACAACGCCATTGGGCGTGGATGATCGACGTGCTGCGCCCAGGATCCATCGGCGATCTCGTCGCCAATGAAGGCCAGTTCCGTCGTCGGGAAATGGCGCGCGATCTCCGCCGAGCCGATGTCGGCCAAGGCTGCGTCGGCCTGTCCATCCAGCACATAGGGGAACGGCATTTCCTGGTTGGAACGGCCAACCTCAATCTCGACCTTGAAATCCTGCATCAGCAGGCTGAGCTGCTCGATCAAGTAGTCGCGAAACAGCGCCGGCTTGGTCACCGTGATTGCATAACGGCCCGGCGCGCCGATCCGTGCATAGGCGCGTCCAATTCGCGGGAAGGGTTCCCCCGCCGGCCAATGCAGCCTCAACTCGGGATAGACGAAGGCTCCGGCGGCGCGTGCGGACGCATCCGGTGGCGAGCCTCCAGCGAGAAATGTCTTAAGCGCGCCTTTGAGGGCATCGACCGTCGTGCGGTATTCGTATTCCAGCCGGTCCACGATGGCGGCAGCGTCTGTCTTTGATGTCATCGCGTCTTATAACCGCCACACGCTAAGGTTGGCGAGCTTGGGTCGCAAACCGCCGCATTCGTGAGCATATCGGCCGCAACCGCGCACCGGCGCGGGATAGGATGGACGAAGCTTCGCTTCCCAGCGACAAAGGCGCTCGCTTCAGCCTCGTTGGGACCGACATGAACCGCCTTTTTACGATTATCATCGTCCTCGCCATGGTGTTGGGCGTCGCCGTCGGCTGGGCCGTTCACCAGTACGCCCTGCCCGATCAAGCAAAGGCCATCGCCACCAACCTGTCCATCATCACAGACGTCTTCCTGCGTCTCATCAAGATGATCATTGCGCCGCTGGTGTTTACGACCTTGGTGGCCGGCATCGCTCACATGGAGGATGCGGCGACCGTCGGCCGGGTCGGTGCCAAGACACTCGGCTGGTTCATTTCAGCCTCCCTGGTTTCGCTGACAATCGGGTTGATCATGGTCCATGTCCTGAAGCCGGGCGCGAGCATGCACCTGGCGATCCCCGACGCAGGCAAGATCGTCTCGGCCGTCGATATGACCAAGTTCAACCTGAAAGATTTCGTCAGCCACATCTTCCCGAAGTCGATCGTCGAGGCGATGGCTAACAATGAGATTTTGCAGATCGTCATCTTCTCAGTGTTCTTCGGCACCGCCGTCTCGGCGATGGAAGATCGCGCGCCCGCGGTGCTGGCATTGGTCGAGCAAGTCTCCAAAATTATGCTGAAAGTGACCAGCTATGTGATGAAGACCGCTCCGCTCGCGATCTTCGCGGCGCTCGCAGCAACGGTCGCGACCCAAGGCGTTGGCGTGCTCGCCACCTATGCAAAATTCGTCGGTGGCTTCTACCTGTCCCTTGCCCTGCTCTGGGCGCTGTTGATCGCTGTTGTGGTGATATTCGTGGGGCCCCGTGCGCTGAAGCTGATGATGGCCGTGCGGAGCCCGGCCCTGCTGGCGTTTTCCACCGCCTCGTCGGAAGCCGCCTATCCCGGAACGCTCCAGGCGCTTGAGCAATGGGGCGTATCCAAGAGGGTCGCGAGTTTCGTCCTGCCGTTAGGCTACTCGTTCAATCTCGACGGCACGATGATGTACTGCACATTTGCAACCCTCTTCGTCGCTCAGGCCTATGGGATCGAGCTGTCGATTTCTCAGCAGATCACCATGCTGCTGCTTCTGATGATTACCTCGAAGGGCGTCGCAGGCGTGCCGCGGGCCTCACTTGTCGTGATCTCCGCGACCCTCATCTATTTCCACCTGCCAGAGGCGGGCTTGCTGCTCATCCTGGCGGTAGACAACCTCCTCGATATGGGTCGCTCGGCCACCAATGTTGTCGGAAACTCTGTCGCTGCCGCCATTGTCGCCAAATGGGAAAACCAGATCACAGCCCCGGCGTCCGAATCGCAAACCGCTGTGGCTTAGGCGTTTTTTCGGCCGGTGCCGGCAACCGATCAGGCCGCAGACACCAACGCTCCATTGTCTGTTAGGCATGTCGTTCAATGGGGTGTTCACTTGGCTTGCGCTAACTCACCGGAAGTCTTCTTTTTCCGACTTGAGGCGTTCCGACACCGTGCCAGACAGCGCACAAAAGTTTAACGAACTCCTGGCGCGGGTTACGCAACTTGAGGCGGAGCGCAATCTGACTTTGCGCCTTGCGCAGACCGATTCCCTGACGGGCCTGGTCAACCGCGGCGCCTTTACAGCCTCCCTCTATGAGCGGCTCGATGCTGCGGCGACCGATAGCGCTCAAGTCAGTCTGTTCGTCATCGACCTCGACCGTTTCAAGCACCTCAACGACACCTTGGGCCACCACGCAGGCGACCTTTTCCTGGCCGAGGTGGGCGAGCGCCTGCGAGGCGATGCACGCCCCCACGAGCTGGTGGCTCGTCTGGGGGGCGACGAATTCGCGCTGATCTCAAGCGGCCCCGGCGCGGCCGATCGCGCGCGCCGATTGGTCGAGCTCCTAGCTCAACCGCACCTCATTTACGGCCGCCAAATTTCGCCAGGCGCATCGGTGGGTGTCGCCGTCTATCCTGACGATGCAGCCGAGGCCGGAGACCTGCAGCGCTTCGCCGACATGGCGCTCTATAGCGCAAAGATGCAGGGCGGGCGGCGCTGGTCGGCCTTCGATGCCGAACTCCGCGATGAAAACCGCCGCCGCCGCACGCTTGAAGATGAGCTCAGGCGCGCTATTCCGGCGGGTGAGATCGAACCGTGGTTCCAACCGGTCGTCGACGCCAAAAATGGCCAGATCGTCAGCGTTGAAGTGTTGGCCCGTTGGCGCCACCCCGAACAAGGCCTGCTGCTGCCTGGAGCCTTTGTGCCTATGGCTGAGGAACTCGGCTTGATCGGCCGCATCGACGAGGCGGTTTTCGCAGCGGGCTGCCAGAGTGCGGCCGCCTGGGTCGAAGCCGGTCTCATCGAAAGCGTCGCCTTCAACGTCTCGCCCCACGACCTGCTCGATCCTGCCTTTTCCCGAAAACTTATTGGGCGGCTGGCTCAGACCGCCCTGCCGGCCACGGCGCTAACGGTTGAGATCACAGAGACGTTTCTTCTACAGGACCTTGCGCTGTCGCGTCGCCATATTGAGCGGCTGAACGCCAAGGGTGTGCATATTGCGCTGGACGATTTCGGCACGGGATACTCGAACCTGCGCGCCTTGATGCACCTGCCGATTCAAACTGTGAAACTCGACCGCTCGTTAATCTGCGACGTCGCCAAGGACGGTCGCGTCGCCAAGCTGGTGGCCTCCATGCTGCACGCCGCCCATGCTTTGGGCGTTCGCATCGTGGCCGAAGGTGTCGAAGACGAAGCCCAAGCGATCATCCTGCGCGCTGCCGGCTGCGAGCGCATGCAAGGTTACTGGTTCGCCCGCCCGATGCCCGCCGACCAGATGGAAACGGCCCTTCGTGCGTCTCACGCCGCAGCCCCCAGCACCTTTATCCAAGAGCCCAGACGACGCTACGCCTACAGTTGAGGCATAAAAGACCGATGCAGGCTTCGTAAGCCATGGCGCAAGTCCGCGCCAAGTGTTCCAGCTCAGCGAACCGTTCGGGGCCCATCGCGCCGAACTTGAAGCACGCCCCGTTCGACGTAGAGTGCCTGGCGAGAAGGCGCTCGTCAGGGACACGCCTAGACTTCGATCACCATCTTGCCGACCGGCGTCAAGGAGAGCCGAGCGAGCTTGACGTGCTGCCAAGCGAACGGAATGCCGATGATCGTCACGCCAAGCGCCATCGCCAGCACGATATGGTGCAGGGCTAGCCACCAGCCGGCAAAGACCAGCCACAGGAGGTTCAGGACGACGCTCTGCGGGCCAGCTGGCCCATCGATCACCATCTTACCGAACGGCAAGTAGCTGAAGCCCGCGATGCGGAACGCTGCCGGCACCCAAGGTAGGCCGATGATGGTGATCGCAAGTATCACGCCGGCCAGCAGCCACAGGCTGCCAGAAATCCAACCGCCCAGAACAAACCAAAGCACGTTAAGCAGCAGCCGCATGAAGCCCTCCGCGGATCGCCGAGCCTTTATTTCCCTCAAAATGAAGGCGAGCGTCGTAGTGTGGACAAGCTTCGAGGGTTGGTCGCCCTCGAAATGATTGCAGCGCTTCACAAACTCGCCACCGCGCCAGCCGGCGCCGTCCTGATCTGGGCGATTGCGGCTGCGTCGCAGGCACCCGCAGCCTCATTCTACGCTCGTCCGGCACCTCACCTGCGGATTCATCAGAGAGCCGCGGTTGACGGTAAAGATACAGGAAACCTCCAAGGCTATTCACCCGCCGCCAAGCGCGTGCTGGCACAGGCTCGGGCAGCCTCGGGCGGCGCGGGCTGGAGCTATCTTCGAGGCTGGCATGAAATCGGCCATCAAGGCGGCGGGACTTATGAAAGCTGGTTCGACACCCTGCGCTACGGCATGCGTGTTGAAACCGGCAACGCCGCCGGGCTCAGCGTGCGGGGCTTCAATGGCCAAGGCGCCTGGAGGATTGAACCCAACGGTATCGCGTCTGGCGTTGAAGAACGAGCCATGGTGGCCCAAGCACGCACGGAAGCCTTCCTTGGGGCCTATGGCTTCTTTTATTCCGGCCGCTTTGACGCCCATGGAGAGTCGCTCGGCCTTCGCCAGCTACGCGGACGAAGCTTCGACGTCATCACCGTCCATCCCTGGGACGGAACCCCTCGCGAACTTTGGTTCGACGGCAGCAGCCACCTCTTAGCCCGGATTGTTGACCGTAGCGGCCCTTTGGCCGTCACGATGGAATTCTCCGATTACCGCAAAGTCGGCCCCATCAAGGCCGCGTTCCACATAACCATTGAGGGAGCCGCCGGCGGCGCAGAAGACATCAAGGTCGAACGCATCGTCTTTACAAACGCCGAGCGCGAGATGTTCAGCCTGCCAAGGCCTGGCGCGCCTGAAAAACCCTGATCGCCTTAGGCCGACAGCCCCCAGTCCAGGCCTCAGCGGAGCTTGGCGCAGCAGATCGGTGGGCTCAGAAAAGCAACGATTTGATCCAGACCATAAAGGCGTTTCCAAAGCCCACAGCGGTGCCAGGATGCGGCTGCGCATTAGGGTCACCGCTGCCATGGCGCTGCAAAACTCCGAGCGGGCCCGGGCTATTCAAACACAGCGGCATTCTCGGCCGGGGTCGACGCTTGGCCGCTTGAGAAATACAGACCCCGCCTCGCGCCTGGCCCGTAAGGACCTCACGTCCATGCTCGCTCGGACTTGACTTCGCGAGGCCAAGAGGCTCGCATCCCGCCAAATCAGGGATCAGGGAGCTACTCGTATGTCACGCAGAATTCTCATCGCGGCGGCCGCGGCGCTGTCACTGGCAATCGGCATTCCAGCCATGTCCTTTGCACAGGCCCCGGCCGCGGCACCCGCCGACGCCTTGTCCGATCCGTCTTTCAAAGGCGCTGAGGTGATCGCGTTCATGGGCGTAAAGCCCGGACAAAAGGTTGCTGAAATCGTCGCGGGCCGCTTTGTTCGCGCGCTCAGCCAAGCGGTTGGACCGAAGGGAAAGCTCTATGCGGTGTTGCCGGCCGAAGTGGTTAAGGCCCATCCCGATTTGGTGGGCGGCCTGAACAAGACCGCCGCTGACCCAGCCTACGCCAATATCGTGGTCTCCACCCCGCCGGTAAACGCCATGGACCTACCCAAGGGGCTGGATGGCGTCTTCATCCGGCAGAACTATCACGACCTCTACGATAAATTTATGGGCCCAGCCGACGTCCCGGCCTTTAACAAGGCGGTCTACGCAGCGCTCAAACCTGGCGGCGTCTATGTCATCCTGGACCATGCTGACGCACCCGGCACGGGATTGGCCGGAACCGAAGGCCGCCACCGCATCGACGAGGCGCGGGTCAAGGAAGACGTCCTGGCCGCGGGCTTCAAACTGGATGGCGAAAGCAGCATCCTGGCCAATCCTTCTGATGACCACTCGAAGTTCGTCTTCCACCCTTCGATCCGCGGCAAGACCGACCAGTTCCTGCTGCGTTTCAAGAAGCCGAAGTAACCGCCTTAGGCGCCGAAGGCGTCCCCGGTGAGGTTGCACCTCGCCGGAGACGCTCAAGGATGTGGTGACCGATCAGGTGATCGTTTCGCCGCGTCCAAGCTTTAGACGGCCAAGCGCAAGGCGGGTTCTGGATTTAGACAAGCCGGCAGGTTTGCATCTTCTAATGACACTGGGACCGGGAATCGCCTGACGATGCGTCCATCAATGGCAGGCGGCTATGCTACGATCCTTACCCTGCTACTTTCGGCCTGCGGCGGCTCTGGGTTGATGCATGCCGTAACCACCCGGGACGAAGCGATCGCGGCCGCTAAGGCGGCTCTGGCCGGACTGCCGCAGGCCGCGGGCCCCTTTCAGGTCGTCCACGAGGGGGGCGTTTGGATGGTCAGCGCCAAGGCTGGCCCGAACAGTTCAGCTGCCGTCAGCATCAATGCAAAGACCGGAAAAGCTGTGAGACTTTATGCCGACGACGGCACCGACCTCACTGTGATCAAGCCGAAGAAGGACTAACCGATCGCCGCCGACGCGCGTGGCTTGAGTGACAGCTCGCTTCACCCCTAAGCTACGCCCATCGAGACAGGGGAAATACATCGTGGACGATCGGATTTTGAGCGCGACAGATCGGCGGGGCCTGATGCTGATGGCCGGTGCGGCAGGTGTTGCCCTCACCTCACCCACGAGATTGCTTGCAGCTGCGCCTTCAGCTGGCGACCTGGCCGGCGTGCGCAAGGCTATCGAGGCCCAGCGTCCAGAAGCCATCAAGCGCCTTCAGGATTGGATCGCGCTTCCCTCTATCGCTGCGGAAGGCCGCAACGTTCAAGAGGGGGCCCAATATATGGCTGACCTGCTGAAGGACGCCGGCTTCCAACACCAGTCGATCATTCAAACCGACGGCAGGCCCGGCGTTTTCGCAACCATGGACAATGGCGCGGCTCGCACGGTCGGTATGTATTTTATGTACGACGTGAAGCAGTTCGATCCGGCGGAGTGGTCCTCCCCTCCGCTCGAGGCGCGGATCGTACCGCGCCCTGGTCTTGGCAAGGTGTTGATCGGCAGAGGTGCTGTTAACCAAAAAGGCCCAGAAGCGACCTTCCTGGCTGCCCTCCACGCCCTGCGCGCTGCCGGCCGCACGCCGCCGGTGAATCTCGTCCTCGTTGCCGAGGGCGAAGAGGAGATCGGCTCTCCGCATTTCGGCCAGGTGGTGCATCGTCCGGAGGTACTGGCGGCGCTGACGAAATGCCATGAGGTGTGGATGCCGTTCGCGGCCCAGTCGCCGCAGGGCAGTGTGGAGGTCGACCTCGGCGCCAAGGGGATGATCGAAGTGGAGCTCACATGCACCACCAAGGCCTGGGGCCGTGGCGCGCTCGACGACATCCATTCATCCTTCAAAGCGGAGTTGGATAGCGCCGTGTGGCGGATGGTAAAGGCGCTCTCCACGCTGGTCTCAGAAGACGGCAACGACCCGGCCATCGACGGCTGGTTCGAAAACGTGAAGCCACTGACACCTCGCCAGAAGGAAATCATCGCCGATCAGGCCGCTCACACCAGCGAGGCGGACCGCAAAACGTTCATGGGGGTCCAAAAATGGGTCCGCGATCTGTCTTATCGCGATGCGCTCGAACGCCTGGCCTCGCAGCCCACAGTCAATATCGAAGGCATAAACGCCGGTTACACCGGTCCAGGCGGCAAGACCGTCCTGCCGTCCAAAGCGACGGCCAAGCTGGACTTCAGACTGGTCCCCGACCAGACGGCTGGCGAGGCGCAACGTAAGCTTAAGGCCCACTTGGCCAAGCGTGGCTACGGCGACATAGACGTCAAAGTGACGGGCGGATACGACCCGACTCAGACTGAGGAATCTTCGGCCCTGATTCAAGCTTCTCTGGGCGTTTACCGGCGAGCGGGTCTGGAGGTCGCCCTGACGCCGCGGCTCGCAGGTTCCTGGCCAGGCTACATTTTTACCGGTGCGCCGGTCAGCCTGCCCGCGGGCCATTTCGGCTTCGGCCATGGGTCACGCCAGCACGCGCCTGACGAATACTATGTCATTGAATCCGAGAACACGAAGCTCCGCGGTATGGCCGGCGCCACCGAGGGCTACGTCGAGTTTCTCTATGCGCTGGCGAAGAGTTAGCCACCCCCGCCAGCTTCCCGTCTCTGACGTCGCGCGGCTGACTTGGATGAAGATGGCGAACCAGGGGATTGCGAACGGCGTCAACCCCGACGTCCGCTTCAAGTACCACCATTGCGCGGATCTGAAGATCACGGCGAACCCGAAGCTTCCCATCGACACAGGCTGACCGGGTCCGGCGAAGGGCAAAGCTAGATCCAAGAAGAAGGAGTAAGCGGCCTCAAGCGGGCTCGCAAATGGTTATGGACGCAAACAGGTACTGGACACTTTCCCCCCACCCGCTCGGCGCCTGGCCGACGTCGGAGACGTTTGAACTGCGTAAAGCGCCCCTGCCTCAGCTTAAGTCCGGCCAGGCCCTGACGCGCACGATCTACGTTTCGCTTGACCCGTATCAATGGGGATACAAGCGCCGCGGCGTCGAGCCAGCTGGTGCGCCTTGTCACGCCCGCACTGTGGCCCAAGTCGTTGAAAGCCGGATGGATAGCTTTGCGGCCGGCGACCTGGTCTTTAATACCAACGGCTGGGCCGAGTTCGGCCTTATGGGCGAGGGCGTTTTACGGCCGCCTTATATGATCCCGCGCAGGCTCGACCCAGCTCAGGGCCGTATCTCGCAGGCGGTCGGCGTTCTTGGCATGCTGGGCCTTACCGCCTATGCGGGCATGATCTTACAAGGCGACCCTGCGGCCGGCGAGACAGCCGTGGTCTCGGCCGCCTCCGGTGGCGTGGGACAGATCGCTGGCCAGCTTGCAAGGCTGCGAGGCGCGCGCGTCGTTGGCATCGCTGGCCGCCAGGAGAAGTGCCAGTTCGTGACGGATGAGCTCGGATTCGACGCCTGCGTCTCACACCTCAGTCCAACGTTCGCCCAGGATCTTCGCGCAGCCTGTCCAGCGGGCATCGACGTCTACTTCGAAAACGTTGGAGGCGCGGTCTTCGATGCCGTCCTGCCGCTATTCAATCCAGGCGCGAGAATGACCATCTGCGGCCTTATTGCCACCTACGGCGACGCGTCCGGATCCGATGCCCGGGCGGCCCTGATGGCGCGCGGCGAGACGATCTTCAGCGCACGCGGCATCACCGTTCGCGACCTCTTCGTCGGCGACTTCGTCGGCGACCACGAAGCAATATTTCTCAACAACATGTCTGACTGGGTCGCCGCAGGCGAGATCCGCTACCGCGAAGATATCCGTCAGGGGATTGAGACCATCCCAGACGCTTTCGCTGAGATGCTGCGTGGCGGAAATTTCGGAAAAATGCTGGTTCAGGTGGGCGAAGATCCGACGCTTTAGGTCGCTCCCGGGTGCGACGCCATCGAACCCACCCGTCGTTGGGACGTGGTCCATCCGTCACGCAGGTCAGCCTAGAGGTTAAGGGCTGCAATAGCCCACGACGGGATCACTCCGCTGGCATCTCGTTGGCAAAACGCTTGGCCTGCATCTTGTCGAACTCATTCCATACCCCCTCGCCGCCGTGCCACTGACCACGTGTGGCCGCCTTGGAGTACTCTGTGCTGCGGGCTTCGAAAAAGTTCGCGTGCTCGACACCCGACAGCATCGACTGCAGCCAGGGCAGAGGGTTTTCCTTCACGCCATAAACTTCGGGCAGCTGCAGCTGGCGCAGGCGCCAGTCGGCAATAAAGCGAATGTAGCTTTTGATATCCTCTGGCGTCATGCCCTGGATCTCTCCGGCTTCGAAGGCCAAGTCGATGAACTTGTCCTCCAGGCCCACCACCGTCTTGCAGCAGTCGACAATGTCGTCGGCGACGGTCTTGGTTACGCAGCCGGTCTCTGCCTGGAACGCGTGGTAGACCTTGATCATTCCCTCGCAGTGCAGGCTTTCGTCGCGGACGCTCCAGCTGACGATCTGGCCCATGCCCTTCATCTTGTTGTGCCTTGGGAAGTTCATCAGCATTGCGAAACTGGCAAAGAGCTGCAGCCCCTCGGTGAAGCCGCCAAACATGGCGATTGTGCGGGCAATGTCGGCGTTCGTCTCGACGCCGAACTGTTGCATGTAGTCGTGCTTGTCGCGCATGGCTTGATAGTCGAGGAACGCGGTGAACTCCGCATCCGGCATGCCGATCGTCTCGAGTAGAAGCGCGTAGGCCGCGATGTGGATGGTCTCCATGTTCGAGAAGGCCGCCAGCATCATCTTGACTTCGGTTGGTTTGAAGACGCGGGCATAGCGCTCCATGTAGTTGTCGTTCACCTCAACGTCGGACTGGGTGAAGAACCGAAAAATCTGGGTGAGCAGATTGCGTTCACGGTCATTGAGTTTGGTCGCCCAATCCTTGCAATCCTCCCCCAGCGGCACCTCTTCGGGCATCCAGTGGACCTGCTGCTGCTTCTTCCAGAACTCATAGGCCCATGGATAACGGAAGGGCTTGTAGGCGGCCGATGGCGTGAGCAGGCCAGGAAGCGTGCGGATGTTTGAGGGCGATGTCTGAGTCATCTCACGGATCCGCAGCTTAATATTCTATTGACCCTAACATGACACCAGATGTTGTGGCTCGGCAAGGCGCAGCACGCCGCATGTTGCGCTTTTCCACCGGGTTTTGATGAGCGGTGGATATAACGCCTAGGGCGATACGGGCACCGGTGGGCCCATGATTGAGGCAAGATGCAATCGACTGGGCCCGTGCGACCAAATCACAAAGACCAATAGAGGGCTGAAAACGCTAGAATTGCGGGCGGATAGAGAGAGAGAAGGCAACAACTGAGTCCTGCCTGGCCTCGACACCTAACAGCGTGTTCTGTCCCTTCAACTCGCGATGGATGTAACCAAAGGAGGTCTGCATATCGCCTTTGCGCCAGCCGACGCCGACCTGAGCGTCGCCGGCGAGGGTCGAGGTTGCGTCCGTCGTCCATCCAGCGCGGTTCCAACCCCGCTCGCCGTGGAGCATGTTCAGGCCAACCGCACGCCCGCTGGCGGCGGCAAACAGATACCAACGGCCCTTGTCGCCGAAGCTCAATCCATCGCGCAGGCCCATCGCCCGCAATCGTTCGGCGGTGGCGGCGTCGCGGCTCATCAGTCGCAAGGTCGCACCCGCTTCGGCCGAACCGCCGAAGTTGGTCACGCCAACGCCGGCGTGGGGCGTCAGGTCGACGCCAAAATGTTGGGTCCCGAAGGCCATCGCCGCAGGCCAGTCGTGGGTAAGGGCGACCTCAGAGGCTTGCATGTCCTCCTGCGCCTGGGCGAGATTGAAGGTCAGATGATCCAATGCTCGAAGCACGCCTGCGAGGTTTACGCGCAGCGCAGTGTTCGTCGACAGCAGCGTCAGACTGCTCGACCCGCGCACAGGGCCAGCTCCAGCTTCGTAGATATCGCGCTCCAGCTGTCGGCTGAGAGGATCCCCACCACTCGAGGGCGAGACGGGCGCGTCGGAGCCTGTCAGCATGGCCAGGTAGGACATCGCTTCGGACTTAGCGTTCGAAGAGGCTTTCCCATTGAGGGTTTCAGCGCCGGCGGCAGTCGCCGCGGCACAGGTCACGATGATGGCTAAAACAGCCAGCGACCGCATGATCGTCTCTCCCATGCCGAGGCTTCGCTAGGCAGCCCTCGCATCACAGCGAAAACCACCAGACAGGCTTCGGTTCCCCACACTCAACCTAGGCAGCGCGCCGCCTTTTCACGAGTCATTTCGACGACCCGCAACCGCTATGCCATAGGCTAGACCATACGGAATTGATTGAGTGCCGCCAGGGGCGCGTCATTCCACGCCGGGGAAATTCCCGCAGCAGAAACCGTCCTACTGGCAGGCCAGGCACTCCTCATAGTCAGTCTTAGCCAGGCCGGACATGTCGACAGCCACCAGCGTCTCGCCACCCGCGTGCGAGGCCCGCTGAACCGACTTTGAGCGCAAATAGTAGAGCGACTTGCATCCGCGCTCCCAGGCCTGGAAATGGAGCATGTGCAGGTCCCACTTTTCCACGTCGCCTGGGAGGAAAAGGTTGACGGATTGCGACTGGCAAATGTCCGCCGTTCGGTCGGCTGCCAATTCGATGACCCAGCGCTGATCGATCTCGAATGCGGTCTTGTAGATATCCTTATCGTCCTGGCTGAGGAAATCCAGGTGTTGGACCGAACCTTCATTCTCCAGAATCGAGTCCCAAACTGCGGGCGTGTTGTGACCCGTCGTTTCCAGCAGCCGTTCCAGATAGGGACTTTTCACCGCGAAGGTCCCAGACAGGGTCTTGTGGGTGTAAATATTGGCGGGGATTGGCTCGATGCCAGCCGAGGTGCCGCCGCAGATGATCGAGATGGAAGCGGTTGGCGCGATGGCAAGTTTGTGGCTGAAACGCTCCATAACCCCACGTTCCTCAGCGTCGGGACACGGGCCGCGCTCGGCGGCAAGTGTGCGGGAGGCCGCGTCACACTGACGGCGCAGCGTTTTGAAGAGCCGCATGTTCCAGCTTTTCGCCAGTGCGCTCTCGAAAGGCACGTTCTGCGATTGAAGGAACGTGTGGAAGCCCATTAGGCCCAGGCCCACCGAACGCTCGCGCTTGGCGGCATAGATGGCGTTGGCCATCTCCGGCGGCGCGCGCTGAATGAAGTCCTCCAGTACATTGTCGAGGAAGCGCATGACGTCTTCGATGAAAGTCGGGTGATCACGCCATTCCAAGAACGTCTCGGCGTTCACTGACGACAAGCAGCAGACCGCCGTACGCTCTATGCCCAGATGATCCTTACCGGTGTGCAGCACGATCTCCGAGCAGAGGTTTGACTGGCGAACGTTCAGTCCAAGTTCGCGCTGATGCAGCGGCATGGCGCGGTTCACAGTGTCGGAGAAAATCAGGTAGGGCTCGCCGGTCTGCAGACGGATCTCGAGGATCTTCTGCCAAAGCGAGCGAGCGTCGACCTCGCGGATGATATCCTTGGATTTCGGCGAACGCAGGCCAAACATGGCACCGTCGCGCACAGCCTCCATGAATTCGTCTGTGATGTTGATCCCGTGGTGGAGGTTCAAGCTTTTGCGGTTGAAATCGCCGGAAGGCTTGCGGATCTCCAGGAACTCCTCGATTTCCGGGTGGTGGATGTCGAGGTAGACCGCCGCCGAGCCCCGGCGCAATGAGCCCTGGCTGATTGCAAGCGTGAGGGAGTCCATGACGCGGATGAACGGGATAATTCCGCTGGTCTGACCCGCACCCTTCACCTTTTCGCCGATGGAGCGCACGCCTCCCCAATAGGTGCCAATCCCGCCGCCATTGGAGGCAAGGTGGACGTTTTCATTCCAGACGCCTTGGATGCCCTCAAGGCTGTCTGGCACAGCGTTCAAGAAACACGAGATCGGCAGGCCGCGGCTTGCGCCACCGTTCGACAAGACCGGCGTCGAGGGCATGAACCAGAGCCTGGAGATGTAGTCATAAATCCGTTGTGCGTGGTCGGCATCGTCAGCGTAAGCCGTGGCGACTCGCGCGAACATGTCCTGGTAGCTTTCACCCGCCAGAAGATAACGGTCCTCCAGAGTGGTCTTGCCGAAGTCCGTCAGAAGGTCGTCGCGTGACCTGTCGACCTCGACCTTGCGAACCAGCTGCAGTTGCGGTCGCACAGCAGACCCAGCAACCCGTTCAATTGACTCGGCAATCCCAACTTTCGCCGCTTCACTCATCGTCCCTGACCCATATCCCTGTCGAACGTCACCAGCCCTGGCGTCGTTCTAGCCCCTACATGTTGTGGGCGATACACCCGAACAACCTACATATGGGGCACCCGTCCTAATGACTCGTCAATGAGGCCAGCCATCGGCGCCCAGATTTTTTCGTAAACCAAAGGTTAACGGACAGTTCCGCCCCTCGACAGATCAAAGGCTTGGCGCTCATTGCCGCGCCTTCGCTCACGACACTGTGACCGTCGAACGCTGACAGCCGCGAGGCGTTGACACAATCACAGCCGGACCTGCCCCAGACAGGTCTCATAGCCGCCTGCGCGCGCGTCCGGTTCAACATCGTCTTCTATTCGGACCGCAACGCAAAGAGCCCGGCCTTTCGGCCGGGCTCTCGCAAAGTTTATCGATCGCTAGGTGATCGAAATCAGAAGTTGATATCGATCGTCGAACGGCGGTTCAGCGGTTCCTTCACGCCGTCGCCAGTCGCGACTGCAGGTTGGGTCTTGCCTTTCCAGTCAACCGACATGGTGGACTGAGCAACACCCATTCCAACCAGGGCGTCGGCGACGGCCTTGGCGCGGCGCTCCGACAGGCGGACGTTATAGGCCGCGGAACCGGACGTGTCTGTGTGGCCGACCACGGTCACCTTCGTCGCATGTCCGGCAGAGGCATAGTGCGCCGCTTCCGTGACCACCGACTGAGCTTCCGGCGTCAGGATGTACTGATCAAACGGGAAGTAGACGATGAACTGCTTCGCCTCGTAGGCCGGCGGAGGCGGCGGAGGCGGAGGCGGAGGCGGAGGCGGCGGCGGCGGCGGCGGCGGGGGAGGCGGCGGAGGCGGCGGCGGGGGAGGC
>CAIOSI010000033.1 GCA_903860975.1 uncultured Alphaproteobacteria bacterium | reverse complement strand
GTGCCATGGGCGAGCCCGCCAGCTCGATGGGAAAGCGCGAGCTCGCCCAACCCAACCTTGGCGTCAGAGCCCCCTGTGCACTAACATTGAAACTGGATCACCCCGAAGGGGCAGGCCAAGGCCACCTGGCCAGCCCACCGCCGACGCCCGAGGACATCGAGCACGCCCGCGCCGCCCGGATGGCCGCCGTGGTCGCCATGGTGGACGGCTTGCCGCTGGATGAGCAACCGTCCGCGGCCGGTCTCACCGGCCCCCTCGCGGCGGCGCTGAGCCGTCTTGGCCGGGGGTTGATGCGGAAGGAGTGTGAGTCCGCCGAGCGGTCTGAATCCGGATCTAGTTGTTAGTAAGAGGGATGCGGAGCGGCCTACCGGCCGCAAGTCATCTCTAAGCGGCGTTCGGCGCATAGGGCGCGCCGAACAAAGAGGCTCATCGGGGTGGAGTGGCGGCTTTCGCCGGCGCCCAAACCCGAGACCAAGCGGCGGCTGAAACGGCGCTGGGGAAGCTGTGCCTGCATCGGCAGATTTCAGCACTTTGCTGATAGAGGCCCCTAAAAGCCCCTACTTTAGATCGCTAAGGGCAACGCCCTTGGCTCACGCACCCACGCCCGGCGAGGTGAGTGACAGGGGCCTGGCGCGGAGCGGTCGGGTGGGTGTAGCCCACGCGACCGGTATATGCGCCATTGTCCTGAATCTAACCTTTCAAGAGGCGCGCCGAATGTCCGGTTCCCGGCCCGAAGCCAACGGGGGAGAATCGACCGAGGCCGTGTAAACGCGGCGGACTTGTCGGCGGCTAAGGTGTGAGGTCGTTGAGATTGGACGTGACGGTCGGATCCGTTTTCGGTTCCGGTGCTCGACTGCTATGGCAGTTGCAACGCTTAGCTTGATTTCCAGGACAGCCTATATGTTCAGCTTGAGGATCGACACCGCGAGCGCAGAGCCCGGGCTGATCGAAAAGAACAGAATCAAGGGCAAGGGCTTTCGCGCCGACATTCAAGGCTTGCGCGCCGTAGCCGTCGGCGGCGTTGTGCTCAACCACATCAGCTTTCCCCACCTGGGCGGCGGGTACGCTGGCGTTGATGTCTTCTTCGTAATTTCCGGCTTCCTCATTACCGATCACCTTGCTCGTGAATTTGAAGCGGGCGGGGGCATGAGCCTCGCAGGGCTCGGGAAGTTCTATGCCCGTCGAGCCCGCCGCATCCTTCCCGCCTCCCTGGTCGTGGTTCTTCTCACCTTGGCCGTCAGCCTGGTCTTGCTGCCCGTCATGATGCGAAAGGCGGCGCTACATGATGCGATCGCCACCGCGCTCTACGTCCCCAACTATCTGTTCGCCCACCGCGCGACCGACTACTTCTCAGACCCAACGCCGTCGCTCTACCAGCACTACTGGTCCTTGGGCGTAGAAGAGCAGTTCTATCTCGTCTGGCCGCTCATCATGGCGACCGCCTATTGGCTTGCCTATCGTGCCTCCAAACCAAGTTTGAGCCGTGTGCGTTCCCCGCGCGCCGTACTTCTAGCCGCCGCTGTCGTTGTGGGACTTGTCTCTGCGTGGCTCAACCAACGCGACCTGTCGTTCTCCCAACCATCGCGGGCATTCTTCTGGGCGACGGGACGGGCCTGGGAGTTCGCCGTGGGCGGCTGCGCCGCTCTCATCATGGGCCACCTGCCCGACTGGTGGCGGCGGGTGGCCTGGATACGCGTGGCGGCAAGCTGGATAGGGCTTGCCTGTATCGGGTTTGCGTTCGTGCGCTATACGGCCGCTACCTCGTGGCCCGGGATCCATGCTGCGCTGCCAGTCTTGGGCGCGGCGCTCCTGATCCTGTCTGGGACGCCGAGCTCGGGTCTCGGCGCCGGCAGGGTGCTTGCACTCCAACCATTGCCGTGGATTGGCACCCTGTCGTACTCGATTTACCTTGTGCATTGGCCGCTGATCCAGTTCGTCCAAGCAAACCACGGCTATGGGTTCCCGCTCTCCCCGCAGGTCAGGCTTGGCTTGGCGGCGCTGTCGATACCGGTCGCATGGCTGCTTTATCGATTTGTCGAAAACCCCGTTCGGTTCGCACCTTGGTTGCGGCCTACGCGCCGAACGCTTTTCGTCGCCGCGGTTTCCAGCCTCGTCGCCGCCGCGCTCGCCATCGGACTAACACCCATCGTCAATTTCCAGACGCGCCTCTTGGCGTCTCGGCTTGGCGCGGCGGAGCATGTCAGCATGTTGACGGCCCCTCCGACGCACATCACGACATTTGTGCCCCGCAATCTCGACCCTGCAATCGGCGCTCCAAACGCAAGCTCTTGGCTTCTTGAGAATAGCTGTCTTGTGGACGGCAAAGAGCCGAACGCAACCACACCCCATCCGTGCTACCTCGGAGACCAACGACATCCGCGAATTGCCCTCGTCGGCGACTCGGAAGCCGCCGCGATGGGGCCAGCCCTTGCGGTTGTCGCAAGCAGGTTGGGACTTTCACTCGAAGCCGACACCAATTCAGGCTGCGAGTTCGCTCTCGACAATCCCGTCGGACGTCCTGGGTGCCCGGCATGGCGGCAGTCGGTTCTGGCGAGACTTAGGCAAGATCCGCCAGAATTCATCGTCATGGTCGAGCAAGGGCACGATGGATATATTCCGGACGGCGCCAGTCCGGCTGCAGCCTATCAACAGGGGCTTGCGCATTTCCTCGATCAAGTCGGTGGAGTGGCTCCTGTGGTCATCATCCAAATTCCGCTGCTGCAGCAAGGGATAGACATCCCTACCTGCCTATCCACCTATCTCAGCGCAGCCTTGAAGTGCTCGATACCAGCGCAACCGGCTATTGAATCTAATGCCCACAAGGCCGAAGCGGCGTTTGCGGCGGCCCATCCAGATCAGGTGCATCTTGTCGATTTAACCGGTTACTTTTGCGATCGGAATCAGTGTCCGCCCATCATCGGCAACACCGGGGTTTGGCTCGATGATCACCACCCAACCGCGGCCTTCGCGACCCTCCTGGGCCCCATCATCATCAGCAAACTTGCAGGGTTAGGCATCAATGGCGCGGCCAATCCGGGTTCTCACAAGCAGGCCCCACCGTAGACCTTCAAGGAGAGCGCTCCTTCCTGGGCGCCGGGACGGCCGTCTTTCACCGCGAAGCGGTGGGCGGTTGTTCACCACCATGAAACAGCACCTTCGCCGACCGGGCGTAGGCATTTCCCTTGGCTCACAGGAATGGGTTGAGGGTACGCGACAAGAAATCCCCGACCTTCGCCGGCAGGCGGAAGAGTGGCTCGCCGCACACCCTCGTGAGGGTGATTTCGCCAGCCACTAATCCGATAGCAACGCCTCGCCCCTAAAACAGGTGGCCCCAGCGGCGCATGACCGTCGCGGCGAACATGTTCTCAAAGGCGCTGTCCGCCTCGCTCCACGCCTCGACCAGGCGCTCCAGATTCCGCCCTCGCGGCCTGGGCTTTCCCTTGTCGGGCCATAGGCGCTTTTCGAGCCTGTGTGCGCGATCCCGCATCCGATCGATCTGGTCGGCCGACTGCGATTGATAGGTGAGCCGGCCGGCCTGGCGGGATGCGAACACGCCGCCGACCATGGGCAGGACTTCACACCGGCGCCCGTGTTTGGGGCAGAGGAAATAATACCGCCGGCCGCCGTAGCGCATGGGGCGGCTTTCTAGCTGGATCTCTTGGACGCGCGGATCGCCGTTGAGGTTGAACCGGACCACCACAAAGCCCGCGTCGGGGTCGGCCAGGTTCACCGTGACGCCGACGCTGCCGGATTCCTCGCCCGTCGCCACCCGCGTCCAACGCTGCACGCCCGACGTGACCGCGCCAGGCACGAGGAACCCCTGCCGGCGCATGACGCGGAGATCCAGGCGAAGCGCCGCGTCCACCGTTCCCCGGTTTCGCGTCCGGTATCTGCCCGAGCTGTAGCCGCCCATATTTTCCGAAATCCTTTGGCTAAGGGCCTCTTTTATCAGGTTGGCTTTTCGGGCCTGCAGGGGTGGCCGTGGACGGCTTCGATCATGCGTTGCTGACGGTTCAAGCCGCCCTTGCTGGATCGTGCTCGTCAAGCCAGTGCTCGTCGCCAGGCAGACGTGCGCCCAGGCGCTTGAAGTACGTCTGCCTGCCCGCGCGGTCGATAGCCCGGCTCACGGCCACCCGTTTGCCGAGGATGAGTCCTCCGGTCGCCTTCGCGGCGTGGTGGGCGTCAATGCCGTGGTTTTCCAGCACGTCCTCTCCCGCCTCCTTGAGCAGGTAGGCCCGCATGTCCCGCTGCTGGAACTGGGTCAGCTTGGGCTGAACATAGACCGCTTTGCTTTTGGGCTGGTCCATCAGCGCACCGTCGGCGGCGACCCAGCCGCAGAATAGCGTTTCGAACTGCGAGAGCCCGGCGCGTGTGGCGACGAACGCGGGCGGGACGTGGAGGAACAGGTGGAGGTGTTCGCCCTTCGCGGAGGCCGTCTCCCGCACATAGAGCCAGACGACCGGAAACTGATCGCCGCTCGACATACCAGCCGGCCGCTGGCGACGAAGCCATGTGCCAACGCGGTTCATGAGACGGGTGATGCGCGTAGGCGGGTCCATCTCGCCCCCGACCCGCGCCCAATGGACGGTGACGTGGACGTTTGGCGTCCGCTTCAGCTCATAGCTGGCGAAGTGGAGGGCGTTGACCGCTTTGATGACATCCGTGTTCTCTATGTGTACGCTTGCTCGCCGATGTACGGGCGCGCCGGGTGCTCGACGTGGCCGCCCGCGCCTAGAAATTGGGGTATTTGAGCTCTCAGAGTCCATATCTTGTCCGTATGGGGTAGTCCACAACGTGAAGCTATGTAGCTACGCGCGCGAGAGGGCCGTTTGCGCGAAATTGACTAATCAATTGGGAAATAACATGATTTTCACCGGATCGCCACCTTGGGAGACCCAGATTATGTGTTGAGAAATAATTCGTGCAAAAAGTCGTTGTCACAGGTAAACGTTCGTATGCATGTGACGAGGCGTCCAAAATGGCCGACGGAAAGTTTGTCGCCTACTACCGGGTGAGCACGGCTCAACAGGGCCATTCGGGCTTGGGCCTGGACGCCCAGCGCGAGGCCGTCATGCGGTATCTGAGCAATGGCGGATGGCCGCCGCTGGCCGAGTTTACCGAGGTCGAAACCGGAAAGGGCGCGAACGCCCTGGACCGCCGGCCCCAGCTGCAGGCCGCCCTCGCCTTCGCCCGCAAGCACAAGGCCACGCTGATCATCGCCAAGCTAGATCGGCTGGCCCGCAACGTCGCGTTCATTTCCGAACTGATGGAGGCCAAGGTCGATTTCATCGCCGTGGACAATCCCCATGCGACCCGGCTGACCCTGCACATTCTCGCCGCCGTCGCCGAGCACGAGCGCGATATGATCTCGCAGCGGACCAAGGCCGCGCTCGCCGCCGCCAAGGCGCGCGGGCGTGTGCTGGGGGCGAATGGGCGCGTCCTGGCGGACCAAAACAAGGCCGAGGCCGTGGACCGGCTGGCGCCGATCGCCGATCGCCTGCGGGCTTTCAAGGCCGAAGGGCTGACGCTGCGGCGGATCGCCGAGGCCCTGAACGCCGATGGCGTCCCCTCCCCTGGCGGCGCGTCCTGGCATCCTGGGAACATGCAACGGGCCTTGGCGCGGGTCGCGGCTTAGTGGTCAAATCCGACGCCGGCGCTGTCGTCGAAGGTCCAGTTTCGGGCCGGAAGCCAATGTCGATTCGCGACCCTGAGCCGTCATTGGCCAGGTCCGCTTATTGGCGGCCTGAGGTGGGCGGCTCCCTCCCAGCGGATGTTCGTTTACGGCCCGCGCAGGCATCCGGTTTGGGCGTCAGTCGCAAGCTGTGCTATGATTAGGTGCAGTTGGCGCGAACCCACAGGTAGCTTAGTGAACGTGAACGATCTTCAGAATTGTCCGCGTTGCAAAGGAACCGGCGCTGACCCGGTTCAATCGCGCAACCCCGGCCCGCGAGGTGAGGTCAGCGCTGACCGTTGCCGCCAGTGTGACGGAAGTGGTCGCATAGCCAAGGATGCCGCAACCTGATTGGTGAAGATCAAGAATCTCCATTCGCACGCGCTGTACGCCGGATTGATCTGCACTGGTTACGCAGAGCTGGCGTGGGTTTTTGGCTATTCTTCCTAATCGTTCCGATATTGACTGGTAGTCTAGCTTACCATTGGGAGCCGCGCGAAATTTATACGCCGATCCGTGACACCGTTATTACGTCACACGAGGTTTGCGGAGGCGCAAACGACCAAAATTGCGGCGAAATGGTCGATGTGTGGAAAGTCAACGCGACTGGAGAAGTGATCAGCCGAGCCGACTTCGCTGAGAAACGGCTTCATGAGGCTGAACGCCTGGCCTTCGTCTGGTTTATGTACGGCCTGATCGGCTGTTATTTTGCAGCCTACGTAGCTTCTGAAAGTGACGGATCACGCTTCACCAAGACCTTTCTGGTCGGCCTCGGAGTAGATGCTGTCGTGGCCGTCTTCACATTCTTTGGTATTCGAGACTAACGGCCGACACGCCGGCGCGCCAAGAACGACCGTAATCCACCCGATTCAGCCGTTCCCAAGGTCTGCTCCCGGGCGTGCCACTTGAATGTCAGTTGTCCGGAATGACCCCTCGGGGTTAGTCCGACCCGATCCTGACATTGCGCAACAGGGGAAGTACTCTCGCTCGGGCAATAGGGCCGCAACAATGAGCGATGTGAACGAAAATCTTGTGGCCGCGTGGCTGGAGGCGTCGAGGGACCTCGGCATTGCTGTGATCGCGCCCTACGGCCTTCCAATCACTGGGAATAGGCTTCTCCGATGCGAGGCATTCATTCCCGACTTCGGCTCGCCCACTGGAGCGATCGCGATCAGCCGTTTGACGCGCGGAAAAGTCCGCCCGGTGCTGCGCAAGACTAACCGCTGGCACTCGGAAATGGATTACGCCCGATATGACCGCAGGCTGTTTATCGAGATGTTGAACGATTGGGGGTGGTTCGGACAGGCACAACAGCCCGGTTGGTACACAGCACCGTACTGGGCCCATAGCCCCACAAACGGGCGCTAGTGGATATCGAGGTTTGCTTCCGCATTCCCCCCTGGGCGGACCTCAGGGTAGTCCGCTTTCTGGCCCCTTTCCCGCTGGTCGCAGTACCCGCTCGCTCGGCACGCCATTAGGTTGCATTTGTCACACTTCACGGCCACGCTAGCCCAGGCATCCTCCGCGCGGTTGCTGCGGGACTGGTCATGTTTCTTCGCACGCTGATCGCATCGACAATTGTCTTTTGGGAGCTGGCTGGGTGCATGAGCGCGCCAGACGGCGGCGGCTCCATGGCCGCGCAACGCCTAGAGTTGGCGCTCACGGAAGGCTGCTTGCCCTATTCGATGGGAGAGCGATCCGAGAGCGAGGCCATGGCCGTAGCTCGGATGGCGCGGATTGAGCCAGCGTCCAACCCGTTCACGTCCGCGCCGGGACCTGACCATATGTACCGAGCACCAGGCAACATCATTGCAAACCTCTATAGAGGTCGCTGCACCATTCACGTGCCAGGACAGCATCCCGAACTCACCGAAGTCGTGGAGCACGCTCTGAAAGGCCGGCTGGGCCCAGACTATCTGGCGCGAGGCGCGCCGGTTCGTTTGTCGTCGCTGCCCACTATCGCGAGCTTTTGCCTGGATGGGATGATTTACAACTATTACTCAGTCCGCCCTGGTTCTCCAGGGGCGGGCTTCGAGGTGGAGATGTGGCCCAGAGACTGTGCTCAAGCTCGCTAGGTCCGCTATCGGCTCGGACTTGGACTTCCGCCACCCACCCCCTGCCGACCTTCCGAATGTCTGCTTCATGGCGATGCGGCAATCCCCATCCTATGAGCCCGCCCATCAATGGCGCGTCGTTACCAAGTGTTCGGTAGCTTCTGACTCTACACCATAATGGTGCGCCTTGACTTTACACCATAGTGGTGTCATTTGTTGGCATGACGGAAAAGCGGAAGCCCACCTACGATCTTGAGGGGTTCAAGGCCGCGTTTGCGAGCGTTGATCGCCTGAACGTCACGGGTGTCGCCTTACGCAACGCCGCCGAGCTTGGTTTCGGCCGGGATGAGATCGTTGCGACGGTCCAGACGATGCAGCGCAGCCACTTCTACAAGTCGATGACCGCCTATGCTGATCACCGAGTTTGGCAGGATGTGTACCACGTCCCCTCCCCTGCCGGCGTGCTGTACGTGAAGTTCACGGCCGACCTGGTCACCGAGTTTTTGTTGCTGTCGTTCAAGGAGAAAGACAATGGCTGAGAATCCAGTCTGTCCCGAAACCGGGGCGCCCATGCGCCGCGACGCGCGGCCGATGACCCTCAATTACAAAGGCCAGTCGATCACCTTCGACATGCCGGGCTGGTATTGTGACGCCTCGGATCAGAGCACGCATACCGGCGAGGATATGAAGGTCTCCGACCGGATGCTGAACCTGCTCAAGGCCCGCAGCGAGGGGTTGATTGAGCCCGAAGGCATCCGCCGTATCCGCAAGAAGCTGGGCCTGAGCCAAGCCGCTGCCGGCGAGCTGATCGGCGGCGGTCCGCGCGCCTTCCAGAAATACGAGGCCGGCGATCTGTTGCCGAGCCGGGCGATTAGCAGCGCGCTCGCACTTTTAGACAATGATCCCAAGGCCTTGCGGGTGCTTGAGGCCCGGTATCATCCGGCCGAGGGCCACGAGGCGCTGCAGGCCGCACACTAAGCGATTAAGACGCTATGCGAATATCCGATTGCGGAAATCAGCGATTAAGCCGTTAAGCTCGCTGAAACCATTAATCGCTTACAGGCTTAGTCATGCACACCTGGGCGATCATCAGTCAAAAAGGCGGGCAGGGGAAAACGACCCTGGCCACAGGCTTCGCCGTTGAGGCGGCCCGCGACGGCGCGTCCGTGGTGATCCTCGACACAGACGATCGGCAGGGCACGGCCAGCTATTGGGAAAACGCCCGCGCCACGGATGACGTGACCGTGGTCAACACCGGAATCGCCGTGCTGCCGCTGAACCTGGCCAAGGCCGAGAAGGGCCAAGCGGACCTGGTGATCATCGACACCCCCGCCAATTCCCGCGACATCGCCACGGAGGCCGCCCGCGTGGCCGACTTCGTGTTGATCCCCGTCGTTCCTCGCGCCTTCGACATCGCCTCGGTCCTGCAGACGGTCAAGCAGATCAAGCAGGAGGGGACGCCCTTCGCCGTCGTCCTTTCCCAGGTGAAGCACACAGGGAGCGAGGCCGACGACACGGCCGCCTCTTTCGTCGGGATGGGCGTCGTGGTGCTGGCGACCCGCCTGCATGACCGGAAGGATTTCAGCAACGCGGTCGGGCTGGGGCAGGCCGCCACCGAATACGATCCGAAGGGCAAGGCCGCCGCCGAGCTGCGGGCGGCGTTTGATGAAGTTAAGCGACTAAGCGATTTTGCGACTAAGCGAGCTAAGCGAGGGGCGACGTGAGCAAGCCAAAGCCAAATCTGCGGGCGATGTTCGATGCGCCGGAGCCCCAGGCCGAACCGGCGCCAGCGTTGGCCGTGTCGCCTGTCGCCGGCAAGAAGGACAGCCATCCGGGCAAGAAGCCGGTGCTGATCCATATCCCCGAGACCATGCACAAGGATCTGCGGCGCCTGGCGCTAGAGGACGGGATTCCGCTCACGCAGATCACCGAGCGGCTGTTGCGGGAGTTCCTGGTCAAGAAGGGCTATACGCAGCACGCCGCCAAGTAGGGGCGACAGGGGCAGGAATGTGCGTGGATGAATTACAATCGCGAACTAGGGGTATCCGACAAAGTCCCGCGTCAAAATCAAAACCGCACTGTTGAGTTGATCGTTTTCGGTTTCACGGTCGGGCTCATTTCCCTCTTGGAAATGCTAGGCTGGCTTCAGGGAGGCGGACTATCTTCTATAGTGTCAGCCGCCCAGCACATTCAGAATAAATCCCAGTTGGTTGATGTGGACGGCAGCAGCTTGCGGGCTCCCATCATGATCAGCTTGGCCTTAATAGCGTGGATTCTTACCTCCGCATTCCACCTAAGCATGCGATCAAAATGGCGTGGCACTGTTTTGGCGTTAGTCATCTTTGGAGGTGGCTTTGTTGGTCTGACCCCCTTGAAGTGATCCATCCCTTATGTTGGTCCGAGGACCATTTTGGATGGATGGAACGATGGCAAGGAAGCACCACAAGCCCGAAGAGATCGTCGCCAAGCTGCGGCAGGTTGATGTCCTGACGGGTCAGGGCCGGTCGATTGCGGAGGCGGTGAAGACGATCGCGGTGACGGAGACGACCT
>CAIOSI010000032.1 GCA_903860975.1 uncultured Alphaproteobacteria bacterium | reverse complement strand
GCCTTGCGCGAATGGATCGCCGCGGTCGGCTCTCAGACCGCCTACATCGCGCCCGGCAGTCCCTGGGAGAACGGCTACTGCGAGAGCTTCAACAGCAAGCTGCGCGACGAACTGCTCGACGGCGAGATCTTCTACAGCCTGCCCGAGGCCCAGATCCTGATCGAGGCCTGGCGGCGGCACTACAACGGCGTGCGCCCCCACAGCTCCCTCAATTACCGACCGCCAGCGCCAGAGTCCTTCGTCCCCCGCGGTGGCAGCGTCGTGCCATGGGCGAGCCCGCCAGCTCGATGGGAAAGCGCGAGCTCGCCCAACCCAACCTTGGCGTCAGAGCCCCCTGTGCACTAACATTGAAACTGGATCACCCCGAAGGGGCAGGCCAACCACATCGAACTGACTGGTAGGAAACGTCCAAGTGTCCAAGTCGACGCATTCCAGCTGCAGCGAGACACCCCTTTGCTCCGCCAGCTTGGTGGCTTTCGCCTGCGCAACGGACGAGGCATCAATCGACAGGACCTCCAAACCCTGTTCCGCCAGCCAGACCCCGTTTCGCCCCTCTCCGTCCGCGACAGCCAGAACGCTGGCTCCGCGCACGAGGCGTCCGGCCTGGGTGGCGAGGAAGGCGTTGGGCTTCACGCCAAACAGAAACGTGTCGCCTGCGTATCGGACGTCCCATGCAAATGGAGGTTTCTGCGTCATTGAATTTCGCTTTCCAACTCACTGAAGACGGGGATTTCGCACGGTCTGTCAAAGTGCGGCCGACAACGCCGCTGCCGTTGGCCGATCATTTCAGCGGCAACTCCGCGGCCGCGCTTCTGTTGTTCGCCCGCTACCTCAACACCAGCGAGAGCACGGTCGAGAAGTGGGAAACCGGGGCAAAAAAGCCGAGCGGCGCTGCGCTCAAGCTGCTCAGCATCGTCCAGAAGCACGGACTTCAGATTCTGGCATAGTCACGGTCGCTGGATAGAGAATGGGACGCGCTACGCAGAGCTGGCCGACAGTCCGCTGCTGCTATTGTCCCTCGACGAGAAAAAACAGATCCTCTACGCGCATATTTAGCGCCCGCGACAACGCCAACGCCAGGATGGTCGAGGCGATGAACACGCTGTTTTCGATGGTGTTGACCGTCTTGCGTGAGACGCCGACCAGCTTAGCCTGCGTCAGCGCAAGCCGCACGCGAGTCTCCTTGAGTCGATTGCCCAGGCGTCGCTCAGCCATCGGCCTCGGCCCGCCGTTCCAGGAACACGAACCGCAGGGCCGCGGCGCCTACGGCGTACATCAGAATTAGTGGCAGGCCGGCGACGGCCCATGCGGGCCTGTATAGCCCTACGAGATAGAGGGCCACTGCGCCGGCCATCACGGCCCCGAACCCCGTCACAAGAGCTTTCGTCCGATGCAGGCGAATCAGTTCGTCGTCGAACGCCGGGCGGGCGCTGGGCTTCCGGTATCCCGAGCCGGTGATCGACGGGGCAACGTCTGCGTCGCACCGTTCGACAATTCCGGCAGGAAGATTCTCATCATGAGGATCGGAATCGTGGGCTCTTTCATGGCGGGATTAGCGTGCGTCGAGGACTTTGCCACGCCGTCCGGTTTTTGGACAAAGGACGCGCACCGCGAAGCCCTGGACGGGTGCGACAAGCAGCCCGACTCTGGGCGGCTTGAGCTCACCGACGATGCCCGAACACCCTACGACGTCGGCATAGCCGAGCCATAATGCTACGATGGCGATGCAGAGCAACGCGCGACCGACGGGTAGATACTGCAAAAGGATGGCAGCAACCAAAGCGCCGACCAAACTGACCAGACCGACATAGGCTAGAAATTCCCTAATCAGCTTAAGCCCGAGCAATCTTCGGGGGCAACGAGGGAGTAGCCTGGGGACCCTGCCCATGAAGATCGTCTGGTCGGCGAGGGGCGAGGTCCTCTTGCCCCGCCCCCACCAGCCCGGAAATATAGCGGGTCCGATCTCGAGTGAAGTCAGGTCAGAACCATTTCTTCCAGCGGAACCAAGCTAACGGCGCCAAGGTTGTGACCAGCATCAACACGAGAGCGTATGCATAGCCGTATTTCCAGCCTAGCTCCGGTATCACCTTGAAATTCATGCCATAAATGCCTCCGATGAGTACCGGTGGTACCCCGACCACGGAAACGATAGTTAGAATTTTCACCACATTGTTCTGGTCGATGTTGATGAAGCCCAGCACGGCGTCGAGCAGGAACTGCACCTTGTTGGCGAGGTGGGCTTCGTAGTCGATGAGGGACGACAGGTCCTGCCGCGCCACACGAAAGCGGGCGATTTGGTCCTCGGACAGCCAGTCCTTCACAGTTTCGGCCACATAAGGGAGGATCCGGCCCAGACCCAGGATTGCGCCACGAACCTGGCCGATCCGCTCGCCCAAATACCCGATTTCGCTCAGGGTTACCTCAAGGTTTGTGTCAACTGACTTTCTCCAGGCAGGGGTGGACTTGTGGAAGATTAGGCGGGATATCTGGTCGAGATCGCCGCCGATGCCCTCCAGATGATCCGCCGCATGGTCGACCATGGCCTCGATGATGATGCAGAACGCCTCGCAGCCGCGCACGTCAGAGCGCGTTTCCAGAGAGCTGCCGAGCTTGGAGAACAGTTCGGCATGGCCGAACCGCTGAGTGATGACCCGGTCCTTGTCCAGCACGAAGCCGACCGGCGTGAGGACCGATACGCCGGCTTCCTGGTCCAGGGTCATAAAAGGGGTCGAGAGGAAAACCCGCCCACCGTCCATATAGTGGCGGCTCGAGCTCTCGATCTCCTGCAGGTCTGCCCGGGTTGGCAGCTTCAACCCGCATCCGGTCTCGACCTGGTGGCGGTCACTATCGTCAGGCTCGAACAGATCGATCCAGAACGCCTTGGCCGCCGTGGCTGTTGCCGGCCTGACAGTGATCATGGGGCGGGGTTCCTACTTCGTGGACGGTGCAGTGTCCGATATTTTTGCAAGATGGTAACGGCGCAGCTCAAATGGCGGTGGCAAAGGGCCAAGCAACGCTCCGGGGGCAGGCCTTGGCGTCGGCACCCTCAAACCGCTGGTCTAATATAGCATCAGGTATCGAAGGCACTTTTCGTCGAGCCATGGGGCTTCTCCTTGGTTCCGGTTTGCCGCCGCACACCCGAAATTCCTGACAGTCCCAAGCCCTCGGTCTCAAATTGCTAGCCTGCCGGATGTGAATCGCTGACCAACTCATTTGATTATGGTTTGCCCGTGCCGCGCCGCAACTTCGATGAGTTGCTCTCGGTCAGGGCTTTCCCAATCCACGCCCTGATCGTAGTCGGTGAACATTTGTGAGGCGTTTCCCCGCGAGGTTATCGCCAAAACCGCGCCACCGCCGGCACCAAAACGAAACCAATGCGTGGATCCGCCAGGAACGTGCACCAGGGCGCCGACATGGGCCACCGTCTCGATGCCGTCCACGCCACAATGAAGTTCACCTTCCAGGACGTAGAAGGCCTCATCCCAGGCGTGAAAATGCGGTCCCGGACCTTTGCCCTCAGGCCCAGCCTGATGAAAAATCTCATATTCGCTGGCGTTTTTCCGTGAAGCCAACACGGTGATCATGAACCCACCGGCATCGAGCGGCGCGGGGCGATCGTTTTCAGGCATTACGATAACGCTAGGAATGGCGTGGCCTCCAGAGGATCAGTCGGGCTTTTGGCGTGGGCTGAACCACCCACCAAGGTTATGAATGGCCGAATGTTAGTGGAGATGCCGGGCTGGTGCCATGAGTGAACAGAGCGCGCACCTTCCAACCATGACTGCCGAAACGAAATCTTGGGTTTTCGACGGAGCAAAGCCTCGATGACTGAGCGACGCCAACCTCTCGCCGAGACAGAAGCCAAATCTGAGCTTGGGTCATTTCCACAGGCTGGAGTGGCCGTCATCTTCGGCGCGAGTGGCGGGATCGGAGGGTCATTGGTCGAGGCCATCCAGGCATCAGGAAGATTCGAGCATGTGATCGCGTTCAGTCGCGGCACGTCGCCGTCGATTGACCTGCTGGACGAGGCCAGTCTGGAGCGCGCTGCAGCGTTTGCTACCGCTCGAGGCGAGCTTCGCCTCGTGATCGACGCCACGGGGTTTTTGCACGATGACCGGCAGGGACCGGAGAAGAGTTGGCGGCAACTCGATGCGGTCAATCTGATGCGGTCCTTTACGCTGAACGCGATCGGACCAGCCCTGATTATGAAGCATGTGCTGCCGCGGTTGCCGCGATCGGGCAAGGCCGTCTTCGCGACGCTGTCTGCGAGGGTCGGAAGCATTGGCGATAATCGACTTGGAGGCTGGTATTCCTACCGGGCGTCCAAAGCCGCTCTCAATCAACTGGTTCGGACGGCAGCTGTTGAATTGGCCCGTCGATCTCCGGACGCACTTTGCATCGCCTTGCATCCTGGCACGGTCGCCACGGCGCTCTCCGCTCCGTTCGCGGCAGCTGGGTTGGAGGTTCAGTCCCCCTCCGCGGCGGCTCAACATCTGCTCGCCGTCGTCGATCAACTCTCGGCCGATGCCAACGGTGGTTTTTTCGACTGGCGCGGCCAGCCAGTGGCGTGGTGATCCGATGACTAAGATGCGTCGCAAGGCTGATCTGCCGACCAAACTCTGCGTTGTTTGCGCTCGTCCCTTTGCCTGGAGAAAAAAATGGGAGCGTGACTGGGCCGACGTGAAATATTGTTCGGAGCGCTGCCGTGCGGCGAGCCCTCGACCCGCGTCGGGTCCGCGGATGGCCCCGTCGTGACCGTCCTGAGGATTATTCTCGGAGACCAGCTGTCTCTGGACCTGTCGGCATTGAACGCCCTAGATCCAGGACGTGACGCCGTCTTGATGATGGAGGTGTTGGAGGAAAACACCTACGTCAGGCATCATAAGCAGAAGATCGTCCTGGTGCTGGCGGCAATGCGCCATTTTGCCGAGACGCTCCGCCAACGCGGTCTGACAGTTGACTATGTAAAGCTCGACGCGTTCGACAATACCGGGAGCTTCACAACCGAGGTCCAACGTGCGGTTGCGCGACATCGCCCGAGCCGCATTGTCGCAACGGAGCCCTCTGAATGGCGGGTCCAGGCGCTGGTCGATGGCTGGGCTGAATTCACCGGCGTACCGGTCGACGTCCTTTCGGATCATCGTTTCTTCGCAAGCCGCGAGCGGTTTGCGGCCTGGGCTTCTGGGCGCCGCGGCTGGCGCATGGAACATTTTTATCGCGAGATGCGCCGCGAACATCGACTTCTGATGGATGGCGATCAGCCTGCAGGTGGTGAATGGAACTATGACCGTGCAAATCGCAAGAGACTACCGGCGCGTACTGTTCCGCCTGTGAGGCTGCGGTTTACGCCGGACGAAACAACACGAGAGGTGATGGCGCTCGTCGAACGCCGTTTTCCTGATCATTTTGGAGCGCTGCAAGACTTCGAATGGCCGGTGACGCGGGCCGATGCGTTGCTGGCGCTAGACGATTTCGTTGCGCATGGACTGCCGCATTTCGGCGACTATCAGGACGCCATGAAACAGGGCACCCCGTTCCTGTACCACTCTCTGCTAGCGCCGGCATTGAACCTCGGTCTGCTTTCCCCGTTCGAAGTTTGCCGGTCGGCGGAAGCGGCGTGGAGGGAAGGCGCGGCACCGCTGAACGCAGCGGAAGGCTTCGTGCGTCAAGTTCTGGGATGGCGGGAATATGTTCGGGGCGTCTACTGGACTCTGATGCCAGGCTATGCGGATCAAAACGCACTTCATGCAAACCGTGACCTGCCGGAATTTTATTGGACTGGCGAAACCGATATGCGGTGCCTTCGCGAGGCGATCGGCACGACGGCTCGATACGCCTATTCTCATCATATTCAGCGGCTGATGGTGACTGGCAACTTCGCCCTTCTCGCGGGTGTCGCGCCTCGGCAAATCGAGCGCTGGTACCTCGCCGTTTACGCCGATGCGTTCGAGTGGGTGGAGATGCCCAACACGCTCGGCATGGCAGTCTTTGCGGATGGCGGGCAGATGGCATCAAAGCCCTATGCCGCTTCGGGGGCCTATATCGACAGGATGTCAGATTTTTGCACCGGCTGCGCTTATGATGTCAGGCAAAAGAAAGGCCCGAATGCGTGCCCTTTCAACTATCTTTACTGGGCGTTTCTGATCCGACAAAAAGATCGACTGTCCGCCAACCCCCGGATGGCGATGCCCTACCGCAGTCTTGCTGGGTGGCCGCCAGAACGCGCGGCGGAAATCCTCGCCGAGGCGGACGCATTTCTTCAGCGACTCGACGAGAACCACTCCCATCCCTCAGTTGGCCAGGGATAGAATTTCCCGGCGTGCTTTTGGTTTCGACGCTTTTCGGTCGAATGATGCCTTATACTTTCAATTTCGCCCTGATGGTCTTCAGCGTCCCGTCAGCCGAAGATGCGAACCGCGTTAAAACCAACCCCTATGACTTCACGCTGTTTCTTGCGGCTCGCTTTGAACCGCTCGGGCTCTGGGCCCGAAACACCAAGTCGCCTCTAAAGCGGGCACCTTGGCGAAACAAGTCCCTTGCGTCGTCAACGCAGCAGATGCTTGGCGATGTTGAGCAGGTGGATCTGGCTCGTGCCTTCGTAGATCCTGGCGGCTCGGACATCGCGGTAAAACCGCTCAATCCCGCGGCCCTTCACATAGCCCTGACCGCCGAAAATTTGCACAACCCTGTCAGCGACCCGGCAGCACATCTCGGTCGCCATATATTTGCACATGGAGACGTCCATTGAGACCTCTTCGCCGCGATCGCGCTTTTGCGCTGTCGCCAGGATGAGAGCGCGGGCCGCCTCTATTTCGATCTTGCATTCGGCCAACATGGCTTGGACAAGCTGAAATTCGGCGATTGGGCGACCTGACTGGTGGCGCTCTTTTGCATAGGCGATGGCTTCGTCAAGCATGCGGATCGCCGGACCCGTCGAGAGCGCGGCGAGATTGATCCTTTGCTTATTGAGTGCCTTCATAACGGTCTTGAACCCCTGACCCGGCTCAAGGCCTAGAATAGCGCTGGCGGGGACACGGCAGTCCCTAAGGTAGACCTCTCCGATCGGCGCGCCTTCCTGCCCCATCTTTGGTGTGGAGCCGCTGGTCGTCAGTCCCGGCGTGCCGCGCTCAATCAGAAAGGCGGTGATGCCAGAACTCCCGCGAGGGCTGTCATCTGTGCGCGCAAAGACGGTATAGAGATCAGCGATAGGGGCGAGCGTGATATAGCGCTTGGTGCCGTTGATGACGTAATCCCCGCTGGCCTGAAGTTCTGCCCGGGTTTGCAAGTTGGTGGCGTCCGATCCCGCGGACTCCTCTGTAAGGGCAAGGCAACCGATCATCTCGCCGGACGCCAGCTTCGGAAGGTAGCGATCCTTCTGCTCTGGCGTTCCGTCCTGGATCAGGCATTCAGAGCCAATGCCCGCGTTCTGGGCACCGACTACGCGGTAGGCGACGGAACATTGGGTGAGTTCCATGAAGGCCAGCGCCAGCTCTTCTGTGGTCAACTCGCTTCCGCCGTAAGCCTTGGGAATGCTCCAACCAAAAGTGCCAAGCTGGCGCATAGCCGCGACGAGATCGTCACCCACCTGGTCCTCGCGTTCGACCCGGTCTTCGTTCGGAATGGCAATCTCCCGTACGAACTGCCGTGTTCTGTGGATCAGGCTGTCGAGCCTGTCTTGATCCGTGATCATCGTTCTGTCCCGCCTAGCCCGATGGAAACGATAACACGTTAGGGCCAAAAGTGGGGTGGGGGCGTGTCTCGGTAGTACGCCTATCGAGGAGTGTGCCGGATGGCGGCGGTGCGCCCTGATGCATAAGGGGAGGGATGAGCATTCTTCAAAGACGCCGCTGGGCGAGCCCAATGGGCCGGCCGGATGCGTAAGTCCGCTTGCAACATTTCCAGGACAGGCGAAAGCTGCCGCAAGCCGCTTCCTGAGCTTGGCGTCCATGTCTTTGACCTGATTTAGACGGCGCCTGTCCGGCGTTGGTAGGCCGTCGCAGCTCTACTTTCCTTTGAAGTCGCTCGCCGGGCTGATAGCGGCCTTGAGGCTGATTTCCGAAGTCGCAATCGCGTCTGCGTCTTGCTTTGAGAGCAATACCTACGGGGCGTTCGAAAAATTCGCGGCCTTCATCCTCGTCCGCTCCTCCCTGCCCGGCAGGCTGCGGCGAAAAAACTCTAAATCTGAGCGATCCCGTTTCCGGGGGTCTGGTTCGCGATTGCGTCACATCTTGGTCAGGAAGTCACGATGTTGCGTTAGCGCCAATAACCAAACGGCGCAGTTCTCGGACCGATCGTCAAACCTCTCCCAGGCCGCGCCCGCGACGGTGACTGGAACTTTTCGTTAAGCCCGATGCCCGTGGCCGGCCGCACAACTTTCCGCCGGGACGTCAGGGCCCGGTCCAGACTTGCCTTGCCCGCTCGGCGCACTCTTCGCCTGTAAACAGAGTGATATCGGCAAAACCGTGCGTGAGACATGCGTTAATTTACTTCCAAAGATCGTCGAAGAGACGGGTCGCGGGAAGGGGGGCACCACCTCGGCCATTCTGCGTCGACTTTGGCCTTGCAACGCATCCAGGAGGCCGGAGGCCTCTGAAACCGACGGGAACAGGAGGCGCTCCTCCCGGCGCTACGCGCGCAGGACAGCTATATTGGCCCCTAACGGGTCGGAATCATTCATATGTCGGGTCGACGAAATCTCTGACCGCGGGATGAGGCTTTTCCTATCCAAGGGCTGCGGCCGCGTCCCCGAGACGTTCAGCCTCTTAATGGTCGGAAGTGGCGTGATCTGGCGGGTCCGACGGGTCTGGGCGCGAAAGCTGATGGTCGGCGTTGAGCTTGTCGCGTCTCAGGAATTGATCACGAGCAGAACGCAAGATCTATATGACAATTTTATGCGTCATATTCCGGCGTTTGAATCCGATAAAACAGTCGTGCTTCCGTATTCCTTGTAGCCCGGCGCTCTTAACGCGCACTTTCAAAATTGCGTCGTTCTCAGCAGGCGACCTGATGATGGTTGCCCACATTTTTCGGTTCGATCAAATTACGAGTTTTGCCCAAGCCAAACGCGGGCAATGCGCTCGAGGCGGGCCTCGATGATCCTCTGATCCATAGCGCGATTGCCGAATTCGAACTTTTATGTGCGATGTTGGGGCATCAGCCAGCGCGTTCGGCCTTCGCTTCGGCGGGGGTCGCCGCAAGGCGCGCGCTTGAGCTTGATCCAAAACGTTACGAGGCTAGCGCAATCTTGGGCTTTGCTCAAACTTTGATCACCAAAGACGCTGAAAATCTGGCTTTCCTCGACAACGCCGTTGAACTTGCTCCGAGCGATATGCAGATGCGGCAACTGCGCGCCTGGGCCTATCGCATCGTCGCTCGGCCCGTCTGCGAAACCGGCGATATTCAGGCCATTCTGAAGGTAAAATCTTCCGCGCGATTGGAAGATCGCTGGGTCGCGGCACGCATTCATTTGATGCTCGGACGGCTTGATGAGGCGCGCGAATTCGCCCTGAGCGTCATCGCAGCCTTCCCCTTTAATCAACAATCCTTTCTGGTCGCCGCAATCGTTGAGGCCAATTTTGGCAACTATCAGGCGGCCATTGAGCACGTGCAAAGCATCTGCGAACACCGTAGCCGCGACGTCTCCCAAGCCCGCCTCCTTCTGGCCTATTTCCTGGGGCGCGCCGGCTTTATGGACGATGCGGAAACGATCCTGACCGAGGTGATGAGCGATCGTCGTAATTTCAGGCCCTCAGCGTTTCTGGTGCCCGTGACCCTGCTGCTCAAGGGACCAGAGGCCGCCATCCAAAACATTTACCAGGCGCGCGAGCATATTTGCCCTCACGAAAGTTGGATGTTGGACGCCTTGGGCCTGACGTCGCTGCGAGAGGAAACGCTGGCCGCTTGAGGCCGTAATCGACCAGGTAGGAGGCGTGCCTTTGCGCCAGATCGGACTGTCGTCTGAACACGCTTGGCCCACCTGCGGCTGATCGGGCATTATTTTTAAGGTATGGGATTGGTGACGGCTCGCGAAGCGCGCCATGCAAGGGCGTTGCTAGCCCCTGATCTTTCATCCGTCAGCGACCAGAGTCTCAGCCTTGCTATGCCGTGTGGCGCGATGGAAGCCACAGGTCGAGTCGAAGGGGACGCGCCCGCCAAGCTTTGGTGCTGCGCTCAGGCGCGTTTGAGCGCCTCCTCGTCATCCAGCCCTATAAATTAGCCAATGGCCTGGCCGTCACTCCACAACGTTAAGGCCTGCCATCGGGCCTGAATTCGATAGCGTCCAAATTCCAGGTAAAATCTGAGGCCGGACCTATTGTCCCCATGCGGCACTGTCTTCTTCGCCCCAAACATGCGCGAATGGCGCAAGTGGCGATATTCTGTCGTGCACAGCCCGGTCTAGATCGGCGGCGCTGGATCGCGCCGATCTAGGCGAGCGGTCACTCCAAAAGGGCAAGAAGCCGGGTCTGCCTCAAACCGGCTCGTCATGGGGCACGAACCGCCACCCTAGCTTTTCTCCTGCGTGAAATGGCACGATCTCAGACGATGAAGTCGCCAGTCGACTGGGTACATTCACATCCTGTCTTTCGATGACGACTAGGCCTTCGTTGAGAGGAAGGCCGTAGAATCTCGCTCCGTTCTCAGAGGCGAACGCCTCAAGCCGGTGGAGTGCGCCTTCTTCATCGAAGGACTTTGCATAGCTTTCCATGGCGAACGGCGCGTTGAAAATGCCAGCGCATCCACAAGCGGCCTCCTTGTCCCCCGCGGTATGAGGCGCTGAATCGGTGCCGAGGAAGAATTTGGCGGAGCCAGACGTCGCCGCCCTTCGCAAGGCCAGTCGATGTGTCTCGCGCTTGGCGATCGGCAAGCAATAGAAATGCGGCCGGATTCCGCCGTCGAACATTGCGTTGCGATTGATCGCCAAATGGTGGGGTGTAATGGTCGCCGCAAGATTTGAAGCTCCGGCCTCCACGAACGCCACGGCATCGGCGGTCGTAATATGTTCGAACACCACCTTGAGCGCCGGAAAATCCTCGATCAGCTTTGCGAGGATGCTTTCAATAAAGACGGCCTCCCGATCAAAAATATCGATGTGGCGATCCGTGACCTCGCCATGCACCAGGAGCGGCATGCCGATCCGCTGCATGACCTCAAGCACGCGATGGATGTTTCGGATGTCCGTGACGCCGTGATCCGAATTGGTGGTCGCATGCGCGGGGTAGAGCTTGCATGCGGTAAATACGCCTTCAGAAAAGCCGCGCTCGACTTCGCCAGCATCGATGGTGTCTGTGAGGTAACAAGTCATGAGTGGCTCGAAGGTCAGACCCGGCTCAACGGCTGACAGGATGCGGGCGCGATAGCCCTTCGCGGCTGCGACGGTTATGATCGGCGGACTGAGATTGGGCATGACAATAGCCCGCGCAAACTGCCTGGCCGTGTAGTTGACCACGCCGGCCAGCATGTGGTCGTCACGCAGGTGAACATGCCAGTCGTCGGGTCGCCGAAGAGTTAGGCGCCGCCCTACCTGGGTGCCTGGATCGGCATCGTTC
This sequence comes from uncultured Alphaproteobacteria bacterium, assembly GCA_903860975.1. Lineage (GTDB taxonomy): Bacteria > Pseudomonadota > Alphaproteobacteria > Caulobacterales > Caulobacteraceae > Phenylobacterium. Next base: position 95,191 of record CAIOSI010000032.1, on the reverse strand, counting down.
ATCGGCCTGTCTGAGCTCGTCATTGCTGGGTTCCTTGGCCGGCGCGATCGCGTTTCAAGAGGCGACGGGATTGGGCTTGGCACCCTCATATCTTATCAGCAGGTCTGCGAGGAGCGCGTTGGGAAAGCGACGGCTCTGAATGATGGCATAGAAGCTTTCCGCAAGCTGAGAGATCCGGCAGTGCTCGACCAGAACGCCTGAGTCGAGTTCGTCGCGAACGACGATGGGCGGCACCAGCGTCACGCCTTCGCGCTCGCGGGCGAGCAGGCGCAGCATCGCCATGTCGTCGACTTCGGCCAGGATGATCGGCCGGATGCCGGCCAGATCCAGCAGGCGGTCGAACCCGATCCGGATGTCACTGGGAAGGCTTGGAAGCAGTACAGGCTCGCTGCGAAGATCATCTGGAAACTGGAATGCGGGCTTCTCTGGCCTGGGCCGGCCAACCAGGCTGACGGGCTGCTGATTGAGCAGATGATTGCGAAAAGGCGCGCGCGCGTCGCGATGGGCGGCGCTATTGGAAAGAACCACGTCGATGGCATGAGCTTCGAGCTGCGCGAGCAGGTCGCGTGTCGTGCCGGAACGTACGATCAGCTCAACATCGGCGCGACCCACGAGAGGGCGCAAGAACTCAAGCTGGAAGTTGCGCGACAGGGTCGTAAGCGCCCCGACCCTCAAGACCTGGCGGCTTGCGAGGGGCCGCCCTTCAAGCGTGCTCATCAACTCGTCTCCGGCCTCGAACACGGTATCCGCATAATCCAGCGAAATTTGACCAGCTTCAGTCAAGACAAGCCGCTTGCCGACACGTTCGAACAGCGCATGACCCATTTGGCGCTCCAGTTTCTGGATCTGCACCGATAGCGCTGACTGCGAAAGGTTCAGTCGCTCAGCCGTGTGCGTCAGGCTGCCCTCATGGGCGACCGCCCAGAAATACCGAAGATGGTTGAAATTCAGGTTCTTCATATTGTTTCATAAAACAGAACGATATGACGGAAACAATGAATTTTTCTGCGTCCGAACCGTCGGATACGTCTTTCCCTGACCCGCATCGTGCGTTGAAGGGAAAACCCATTGCCAATCGATCTGTTGCCGTATGTCGCTTCCTTGGCGTTGTTGATCAGCGCCGGGCTTGGTTTCGTGAGTCCTGGCTGCAGGCCTCGCGTCCTTCCACGGATGGCGGAAGCCTCGGCCCTGGTCGCCATTTTGATCGCAGCGGTCGCAGCGGGATTGTTCTTCGTGCACGGCGCGCGTGATAGCCGCGTGATCGGACTGCACGGCCTTGGTCTGTCAATCCGGCTCGACGCGGTCAGCGTCGTCATGTTCCTCCTGGTTGCGTTCATCGGCTGGGTCGTGGTGCGGTACGCCGCAACCTATCTGGATGGTGAGGCGCGGCAGGGCGTGTTCACCGGCTGGCTCTGCATGACGCTGGCCTCAGTGCTCGTCCTGGTTCTGTCGGGTAATCTGGTCCAGCTCGTTCTGGCGTGGGTCGCAACGAGTCTGTTTCTGCACCGGCTTTTGTTGTTTTATCCTGAGCGTATCGCCGCCCAGCGCGCGGCTGCGAAGAAGTTCGTCACCGCTCGTCTTGGCGACGCGGCGCTAATCGTCGCGGCGGTGTTGTTAGCGCTGGCCTACGGCACGACCGACATCGCGCAAATCCTAAGCAGCGCACGCGCCGGAAACGGCGGTGGTTTTGCGATCACGGGGGCCGGCTTCCTGGCGGCGGCGGCGCTCTTGAAATCGGCGCAGTTCCCCATGCACGGCTGGCTGACCGAGGTGATGGAAACCCCAACGCCGGTCTCTGCGCTGCTGCATGCCGGCGTCATCAATGCCGGCGGGTTTCTGCTGATCCGCTTTGCGGACGTGATGTTGCTGGCGCCGGGCGTCCTGGCGGTCCTGGTCATGGTCGGCGGGTTCACTGCGCTCTTCGGCGGTCTGGTCATGCTGACCCAGCCTTCAGTGAAGACCTCGCTCGCCTGGTCGACAGTCGCTCAGATGGGTTTCATGATCCTGGAGTGCGGCCTTGCGCTTTTCCCGCTCGCCTTGCTGCATATCGTGGCCCACTCGCTCTACAAGACCCATTCGTTCCTGGCCTCAGGAGGAGCGGTGGACCTGATCGCCGCCAATCGAAGGCCAGGTCCCGTGGCCATTCCCAAGGCTGGCGCGGTCGGACGCGCCTTTCTCCTGGCGCTGATAATCTATGCCGTCGTTGGTTTTGGTTTCGGCTTCCAGCACAAGTCGCCGCAGACCATCGCACTTGGAACCATCCTGATCTTCGGCGTCGCCTACATGCTGGCGCAGGGTCTTGCTGACGCTGCACCAAGGGCCTTGACCCGGTGTACGATCGTCTACGCCGTCGCCACGTCCGTCAGCTATTTCGCGCTTCAGATTTTCGCCGTCTGGCTGACCTCTGGCGTGCTGCCAGCCGCCCCGGCACCGGGGCCGCTGCAATGGGCGCTGATCGTACTTGCGGTGATCAGTTTCGGCCTCGTAGCCGTGGTCCAGGCGATGTTCCCGCTCTGGGCCTACCACCCGGCCGCCGCCGGTCTGCGCGTGCACCTCTCTAACGGCTTCTACGCCAATGCAGTGTTCGACCGGCTGCTCGGCGGCTGGCGTTTGCGCAACGCGACCTGATCGGCCCCGGAGGCGAAAAATGACCAACTCAGAGACTCCCATCCTGCGCGACACCCTGGATCTGGACGCAGCCGCCGATCGCGCCGCCCGGGCGATCCCTCCCGCCTGGCCCCTGGCGTCGAGCGTCGCGGTCAATCCGTTCCTGGGCCAGGTCGATGAGACCCTCGCCACCGTTGCCGCGCGCTTGGGACGAGTAGCCGGGGTCGCGGTCACTATGCCTAGAGAATGGTACCAGGGACGGATCGCAGGGGGCATCATCACGGATGCCGATCTGTTGGAGGCCTTGGCCGGTGGGCCAGCGGCGCTGCGCCCAGCAAACCTTGCGGCGCTGAAGTCCGCGGCCCAGGTTTCGAAACCCACAGCCTGCGCGCTGCCGACGATCGCGGACCTTGCCGCCGCGGTGTCTGGCGTCGATTGGCCGGGGTTGATCGCCGAGCGCCTCGGGGCCTGGGCGGCGGGATATTTCGACGAGGGCCAGGCGCTCTGGGCCGCGCCTCGCGGCAGAGGCGCCTACGCGGCTTGGCGCGCAGTCGCTATCCATGATCTGACTCCTGAAATCGTCGGTCTGGCGGGCTTTGCCAACCATGTTTCGCGGGCCCCGGAAACGGCATCGGGTGCGATTGCAAGCGTGATGCAACGGATCGCAATCCCGGCTGAAGCCGTGGAAACCTACTTCCATCAGATGCTGATGACGCTGGGAGGCTGGGCGCAATATGCCCGATATCGGCTCTGGCAGGCGGAGCTCGGCGGCGGTTCGGATACGACCGTCACCGACTTTCTGGCGATCCGGCTGATCTGGGAAGCAGCCCTGCTCGACCTTTATGAAGACAAGATCGGCGACCATTGGAAGGCGGTCATTGCCTCGCATGCGTCACCTGTCGACGCTACCGCCGACCATGTCGTGGACGCGATTCTGCAGGAAGCGTCGGAACGCGCGGCGCAACGGATGTTGGCTGAAACACTCGCGGCGCCTGGACCTGTGCGGCCGGACAATCGACCCCTGCTTCAGGCCGTCTTCTGCATCGATGTCCGCTCTGAGGTATTTCGGCGGGCGTTGGAATCCGTAAATTCGGATATCCAGACCCTGGGTTTTGCCGGCTTCTTCGGTCTGACGGCCTCCTATCGCCGCTTTGCATCCGATGTGCAGGAACATCGGTTGCCCGTGCTCCTGAACGCGGGCCTGACCACGTGTTCGGGCGGCCCGGGAGACGCGACGGCGGACCAGTCGGCGCGGTTCAGGGCGCGCGCGAAGCGCGCTTGGGGTCGGTTCAAGCTTGCGGCCGTTTCGTCCTTTGCCTTCGTGGAGGCCACCGGACCGCTCTATGCCGGCAAGCTGGTCATCGATGCGCTGGGACTTCACGCGAAGTCTGCGCCAAACGATCCCGCGCCCCGTCTTGAACCAGCTCTCGATCTCGCAACGAGAGCCAAGGCCATAGAGACAGTGCTTCGGGCCATGTCGCTGACAACCAACTTCGCAAGGCTCGTTCTGTTGGTCGGACATGGTGCCAACGTGGTCAACAACCCCCACGCCAGCGGCCTTCAGTGCGGCGCATGCGGGGGCTATTCCGGTGAGGTCAATGCACGCTTGCTTGCCGCTTTGCTGAACGACCCTCAGGTGCGCCTGGAGCTCGTTTCACTAGGGATCGAGATCCCCAATGAGACTCTGTTCCTCGGTGCATTGCATGACACGACGACGGACGGGGTAACGCTCTATGCGGACGATCATTCCTCTGACGCCCATCAGGCCGAAATCCGGCAAGGGAAGATTTGGCTGGAGGCCGCCGGCTTGATTTCAAGAGGCGAACGGGCGCTGCGCCTGCCAAGAGCATCAGGGCGGAATAGTCTTAACCGTCGCAGCCGCGATTGGGCGCAAGTGCGACCCGAATGGGCGCTGGCCGGTTGTAAAGCGTTCATTGCCGCGCCGCGTCGGCGAACGGCCGGCAAGACCCTGGAGGGCCGCGCCTTCCTTCATGACTATGACTGGAGGGCCGACCGGGATTTTCGCGTTCTGGAGTTAATCCTAACCGCGCCCGTGGTGGTGGCCAGCTGGATCAGCCTGCAATATTTTGGATCGTCCGTGGGTCCGAGCGTGTTCGGCAGCGGCAATAAGCTACTGCACAACGTCACCGGCGGCATTGGCGTCATTGAGGGGAATGGCGGCGTGATGCGGACCGGTCTGCCTTGGCAATCGGTCCATGACGGCCAGCGGTATGTCCACGAGCCGCTTCGCCTTTCCGTCTGCATCGAAGCGCCTCGCGAGGCGATGAACGACATCCTCAAACGGCACGAGACCGTTCGCGCGCTTTTCGATAACCGCTGGCTTCACCTTTTCGCCCTTGATGCGGCAGGCCGAATGGCCTGGCGCTACGCCGGAGATCTGCAGTGGACTGAAATGGCCCCCCCCGCCGATCAGGTTATTCCATTCAGGATGGTGGTTTGACCCCGGTCTGAGGCCTGGGCCGAAGTCTGGAGGCGATAGACGATCTTGTGCAGGCGCAAACCTCTCCGGCGCGTTATGCAAGTCATCTGGCGCGTGCTGCGATAGCTATGGATGATGCTTCCCATCATGAGCGGCAGTAGACCTTCGAATAAACAAACGCATCGAGGAGCTGGACCGCCATGAAAACCCTTGCGGGTAAGACCATCGTCATCACAGGGGCCACCTCCGGGATCGGCGAGGCTGCAGCAGAGGGCCTTGCCGCCAAGGGCGCGCGGATCGTCTTCGTAGCAAGAAGCGCTCAAAAGGCTCGCGCCTTGATGGAACGTCTCCAGGCGATAAACTCCCAGGGCGAGCATGACTGGGTGCAAGCCGATCTCTCCACGCTCGCCGCCATGAAGCAGGCCGGTTCAGCGCTGGCCTTGAAGGCGCCGAAGATCGATGTGTTGGTCAACAATGCCGGGGCGGTGTTCGATCGCCGCCAGGAGACGACAGACGGGCTGGAGATGACTTTTGCGGTCAACCACATGGCCTATTTCGTCATGACGGAGATTTTGCGGCCCAATTTGGTCGCAGGTGCCCGTATCGTCAGCACCAGTTCAGGGGCACATGCCTTCGCTCCGTTGGATTTTGACGATCTTCAGGCCGTGAATGGCTTTTCCGCAGCGCGCGCGTACGGCCGGTCGAAACTTTGCAATGTTTTGTGGACGCGGGCCCTGGCAAGGCGCCTAGAAGGCACAGGCTTCACCGCGAATTGCTTTCATCCCGGCGGCGTCTCAACCGGCTTTGGATCCAATATGAAAGGGCCGTGGCGTTTCGTGTTCGGCCTCATCAAACCGTTCATGCTGACCCCGGTGAAAGGCGCCGATACGCTGGTGTATCTGGCCAGTTCCGATGCCGTAAAGGGTAAGACCGGCGGCTATTGGGTGAAGCGGAAATTGACCACCCCCTCGGCGTACGCCCAGAACGAGGCCTGCGCCGAGCGTCTTTGGGCGATCAGCGCAGATATTGCGGGGATGCCAGGCTGATCAGGTCCGGCGAAACCTCTACGCCGTACAGCTCGCGCAGATGACCCACGATCTCGCGGTTGCTCATGCCGCGGGTGTACATCGAGATCTCCTTGTCGTCGAAGCCAGGAAAGCGGCGCTGATACTTGGCGATCAGCGTCGGATCAAAACTCGCCTGCTGATCGCGCGGCACATTGAGTGAAAGCTTGCCTGTGTCGGTGATCACGGTCTTCGAACTGTAGCCGTTGCGGCTGTTGCCGCTCTCCTCAGGGCCATCAAGATGGTGATCCATCTCCGCGTTAAGCGCCCGCTCGGCCAGCGCCTTCTTCAGGCCATCAAGCAGCCCTCCGGGGTCAAACGCTGTCTTGGCATCGGCTCCAGCCAGCAGCTCGTCTAGAATTGCATCCGGTATCGAAGGCGCTTTGCGTCGGGCCATGGGACCTCTCCTTGATGCCCATTATGCCGCCCCACACACGAAATTCCTGACAGTCCCGCTTAAGCTCGTTGCGGACTTCCGTGCCCTTGGTCGAGAGCCACGCCTTAGGTCCCGCCCTCTTCCTTGATTTGTCCGCGGTTTCCCTCAACCGCCTTGCCTTCTTTCTCCGCCTGGCGTGCGCCACCTAAGATGCCGCTCATGGCGTAGTTGCCCTCGTGGCAGGCGTATTCGTAGATTTTATCTTTCGTGAAATTTAGCGCCTCCTCCCCCTTAACAGGAGCGGCGAAGGCGGACGGGTCGATGACTTCGAACTGGTAGAGAACCTGCTGTGGCGACACGCGGGTGAAACGCTCGATGGTCTTCATGTTATCGGTCGGGCCGCGCAGCCCCTCTTCACGGCGCAAATTGGTGGTCTCTACGACGAGGGTGTCGCCCTCCCAGTGACCGATGCTGTCGCCCATCCAATTGCGCACGTCGGCCGGCGGATGCTTGGGGTCGGCTAAGCGCACGATGCGGGCGTCGTGAACCATTTCGACCACGATGACGACGGCGTCCTTGGTCTGCTGGATCTGATAGTGGTTGTTGTACAGAACCGGCAGCATAGGCGGGCCCGAAGTACCCCCGAAGCCCACAATACAGCGCTCGCCCAGCGCGCGGTTTTCTGGATTGTCAAAGTTGCCAACCAACTGCGCGCGAGCACGGGCACCAGACGTATTCGGACGGGTGGGTAGACGGCCGTTGGCGGGCGCTGTCAGGATCGAGGTCCTGGCCTCGCCGCCGATCCGGATCAAACGCGTGCCCGGGTCGGTCCAGAAGGCATTGTAACCGCACGCCGCGCCCTGGGCTCCGCTTTGGCATTCCGGCAGCTTGTCCGGATCCTTGATGGATGTGTCGGTGTCGGCGCGCAGGCGGGCATTGCGCTGATCGCTGGCACCTTCAATCGACCTGGCTTCATCAGTCGTTAGATTGAGGCGCTCTCCGTACTTCGGATCGCGCTCCAGGCGGGTGATCGTGGCATTGCTCCAGACGCCAGACAGGTCCGGCTGGCCGAAGGCGTTGCGAGGCGCTCTGAAGCCCTTCGCGATCGCAGCCGGGCTCGTCTGCGCAGTGGCCGAGTCTGCAACCGATAGCGTGATCGACGCCGCCGTAAGGACGAGCACCAAAAGTCCACTGTTCATCGCGATTTATTCTCCCCAAGCCGCCACTCTTCGGGTGGCGTGCCAGCGGGTAGGGAAGGCCTCAAGGCCCGCGCCGTCAAGCCCGTAGGTACCGGCGCTGTTCAGGGGGAGAATTCCTGAGTAGCACTTGGGAGTCTTTGGATCTCGAATTGGATTTGGAGCCGCGCGAGCCATTGACATACATCTTCAACCACCGGCGGCGCGCAGTCCGGTTATCTTTTGGGCCGTCCATGCCCCTTCAGACAGGATGAGAAAAATGACGGCGAGACTCTACGGTATCCGAAATTGCGACACCATGAAGAAGGCTTGGACCTGGCTCGACAAGCACGCCGTCACCTACGAATTTCACGACTACAAAAAACAGGGCATTGCGCAGGCGACGCTAGAGAATTGGGCTAAGCGAGTGGGCTGGGAAGTCCTGTTGAACCGCGCGGGCACCACCTTCAAGAAGCTACCGGAGGCTGACAAGCAGGACGTCGACCTCGCGAAGGCTATCGGGCTCATGTTGGCCCAGCCATCCATGATCAAGCGGCCCGTTCTCGATACCGGCGATCGTCTCCTCGTCGGGTTCAAGCCTGAGGCTTACGCCTTGTGCTTCATCTAGGTGTAGTCTTGGAACGGCGCGATTTTGCATCGGTGGATTGAGGAAGCGCACGACGCATGGCGGTGTTCAGCCGCAAGGGTCTGATGGCCGGCCCGCCGGGTGCGGCCGCCCCAGGGCTCGCAAATTCATGCCCAATTCGATTCCACCGCAGGCGGCGTTGTCGGGGCTGACGGTTTGCTAAGCGCCTAGGCCCGACTTTGCATCCGATCCACGAGGCGGCGGCGACTAACAGGCAAGAGGTGGCGCGGGGCGTTTTCGCCCGCACGGGACGAGGAGCTTGAGCTCATGGAAGATATTTTCCGCAGCTATTGGTGGCTGCTCTTTCCAATCGGGGCCTTCGTTTTCGGGGCCTGGGATCGCTGGCTGGCCTACAAGCGCAGCCGCGATCACTTGGATTTGCTGCGCTCCTACGCGGAAAAGGGCAAGGATCCGCCGCCGGAACTGGTGCGTGGGCTCGGAGGCGATCTGCCAGGCGAGGCGCCGGGTGGCTACCCGACCGGGGGCAGCTATCCGCCAGGCTACGGAGATTGGGATTCGCCTCGTTACATGCGTCGCGCCTACCGCAACTACTATCGCTACGGCCCCTACTGGCAGTGGCGAACCGTTGTCGTGACCGGTGCGATCGCGGCGGGGTTCTGGTGGGCGTCGCAGTGGTCTGACTGGCCTGGCACATACGCTCCGTTCCGACTGGTGGCGATCATCCTGACGATCGTCTGCATTGGGAATCTGGTGTTTGCGCTGATGGCGTCCAGCTTCCGGCACAAATGAGCTGAAGCCTGTGAGCCCGGCGAGCCTCGATGAAGCTTTGGTTGCCGCCGCACAAGGCGGATCTACCGAAGCCTTTTCGCGGCTTGTAGAGCGACATCAACAGGTCTTGCGTGGGTTTTTGCGCCGGATCTGCGGCGATTGGGTCCAGGCCGACGACCTGGCTCAGGAGACTTTCATCGTCGCCTGGTCCAGGATCGGGCGGTTGACGACGGGATCAAGCGTGCGGGGATGGCTGTGTGGGATCGGCTACAACAAGCACCTTAGCGCTGTTCGCTCTGCCGCCCGAGAACGGGCGCGAGGGGCGATCTACGAAGCGGAACGTGATCCGACGGTAGACGCGGCGATTGAGGACAGGTTGACCCTGAAAAGGGCGATGACAGATCTGCCCGCGGAGCAGAGGGCCTGCATTTCGCTCTGCCTGGCTGCGGAATTCAGCCACGCCGAGGCTGCCGAGGCGCTAGCTCTTCCCCTGGGGACGGTGAAGAGCCATGTGACGCGAGGCCGTGCGCGGCTTCTACAAGCTTTGGGATTGAGTGATGATGCAAACTGACGATCGTCTGAAGGGATTGTTCGCTTTGGACGAGCCCCCGGCGCGCGATCCTGCATTCTCAACCGCTGTGATCGAACAGGTCTTGCGCCAACGGTTGCGAGAAGATGTCGCCCTGATGACAGCCGTCAGCATCGTCTTTGCCGGCGTCCTGTGGCTGGTCTGGCCTTTTCTTCAGCCCGCCATCGTGTCGGTTTCACAAGGTCTGGCACCAACATTGGGCGCAATCGCTCTGGCATTTTGCGCCACCATGATCCTTGGCGCCAGACCCGCTTGCCTGTTCGGTCTGGCCACATGACCAAGATTTCACGTTCCAAATTGCATCTGACCGCCCGCCACTGAGCCTCTTTCCATCAGATACGGGCTGAAGGCGGTCCGCTGCCGTCCAAATTGGGAGAGACGAGATGGAAGCTGTCGTGATCGTCGGGATTGTCTTCGGATCAATCACCGCCGTTTGTATCGTGCCGTACTGGCTCCGGACTCAGGAGCGGATCCGGGTGCAGGAAACTCTGCGCGCGGCCATCGAAAGCGGCCAACCCATACCAACTGAGATGATGGAAACTGCGGCGCGCAACATCAACGTTCGCCCCCCGCCATCGCCGAGCCGTGATTTGCGGACCGGAATAATCTGGCTGGGCGTCGGCCTGGGCTTCATCGCAATGGGCATAGCGCTGGGCTACGAAGAACCGGAATCGACGATCCCGATGATCGCCATGGCGGCCTTCCCGGTGTTCATCGGCCTAGCTTTCATCGTGCTGAGTTTCGTCAACCGGTCCAAGGACTAGGCGCAGGCTCAGCTGGGGAACAAGCCCATGCCGGGCGCACGACATTCGCGGTTCGCCAGCCTGCATGATGTGGAGCTTTGCTCCTATTCTGCGACCGGGGAACGTCGCGCCTTCGGCGAATTGGTGCGGCGTCATGGGTCAGCCGTGCGTGGTGTGCTCCGTCGGATGGGCGCACAACCGGCCGAGGCCGACGATGTCGCCCAGGACGCCTTCCTGATCGCGTTTGAACGCATCGCCGAGTTCCGCGGCGAAGGTGCCTTCGCCGGTTGGGTGAAAAAGATCGCTGCGCGCCTCTACCTTCGCCGCCTGCACCGCGACCGAAAAATGGGTGCTCTGACGGCCGAGGCGATCGAAGGTGAGTCCGAGGTGCGGCCCCCCGATGCTGATGCGGCCATAGACCTTGAGGAGGCGTTGAAGGGGTTGGGGAAGGTCGAGCGGCTTTGCGTCACCATATGTTTTGGGGCGGGGCTTTCTCACAGTGAAGCGGCAGAAGCCTTGAACCTGCCACTTGGAACGGTCAAATCCCATGTCAAACGTGGTCTGGAAAAACTCAGAACGAGACTGGAGCCTGACGCCGGTGGCCTTTTGGAAGGGAGGCGTGGTCATGGTTGAGCTTGGCTTCGAACGTAGGCTCGAACGCCTTTTCGGGGAATCTCCGGAACTTTCGGATGCCGAATCTTTTGTCGAGCATGTCCAGCGTCGCCTCGACGCTGGGTGGACGGCGCGGCGGTGGCTAATTGGGACAGCGGGGGTCATCGGCGGCGTGATCTGCGCCAGTCAGCTCATGGTGTCCAACGTCCTTCAGCGGGTGGAAACGGTGGGAGCCTCAGCGCGCCTTTTCTCGTCGAGTTTCTCCGGCCTCAATCATTTTTCCTTCGGGTCTGACTGGGTTGCGACAATCTCGAGCGGGGGGGGCGCAGTTTGGGTGGCTGCGGGCCTGGCCGTGGTGATGATGGGCTATGTGCTCACCCGGGTGATCGGCGAAATCTGACCAAATTCTAGGGTGCTAAGGCCATTTTCCTCCGGAGACTTTACCCTGGGACGATCGGTTGCGGCGCGCGGCGGCGCGCTATAGGTTCGCGGCCTCTGAAATGCGGTGCCAATTTCTGTCCGGAGTCCACGATTGACCGATCTGTTTGAAGAGGTCGAGGAGCAGCTTCGCTCCGACCGCTACCAGGCCATTGTACGCAAGGCTGCGCCGTGGGTGCTGGCGATTGCGGCGGTCGCCCTTATCGGCGCGTTGGGTTTTTGGGGCTGGCAGCAGTACCGCCTGCAAACGACCGATAAGGCCTCCTTGCAATATGCCGCCGCCCTGGCGGCCGAAGCGCAGGGCGACAAGGCCAATGCCGTGAAATTATTCACCGAGGTCAGCACGTCTCCGGCCAAGGCCTATAGCGCGTTGGCGTTAATGCAACTTGGCGGTGCCAAAATGGCTTCGGGCAAGCCAGACGACATAAAGGCTGCCGTCGCTTTGTTTGACCAAGCCGCCGCGGCGGCGCCCAATGCGATGCTTGCAGACGCAGCGCGCCTCAAATCCGCCTTTGCGATCCTCGACACCGCACCTTTCGCGGAAGTGGAGGGGCGTTTGTCGCCGCTGATGAAGGATGGCCATCCCTATCGGGTGCAGGCGCGTGAGGCCTTGGCCTTCGCCAAGCTCATGAAGGGCGACACCGTTGGCGCCCGCTCCGACTTCGTCGTGATTACGGGGAGCCTGGAAGCGCCTGAGGGCGCTCGCCAGCGTGCCCGGGCCGCGATGGACTTGATCGACACCGGCTCGGCAAAGGCCGTGCCCGCCGCCGTTAGGGCCGCCCTGAGCCTTCCGCCTCCGATGTTGGTAGGCCCTGGCGGTGTGCCGATGGGTCTGGCTCCACCCGCCCAAGACCAGGTGCCCGGCCCGCAATGACGCCCAACGTCAAGAGCCTCGCCGCTGTCCTGATGATCGCTGCGCTTTGCGCGAGCGGCTGCTCGACGATTAGTAAGATCAACCCGTTTCAAGGCAAAGAGGCCAAGGAAGTCGCCACCGAGGGCGAGCGCATCTCAATCATCTCCGCCGATCAGAAGCTGGAGCCGGCGGACGCGCTTAAGGGCGTGGATTTTGCGCTGCCGCCGCCGGAGGCTGTGGCCGAGTGGCCGCTCCCCGGCGGGACGCCGGAACAGGCGATGGGCAATGTCAACGCCTCGCTCAATTTCACCGTGGCCTGGCGCAAGGGCATCGGCATGGCTTCGAAGGCCGGTGAATTGATCATCGCTCCGCCGATTGTCGCTGCCGGCAAGGTCTATACCCTAGACGCTCAGGCCACCGTCTCGGCTCACAACGCGCAGACCGGCGCTGAACTTTGGCGCGTTGATATGCGGCCGACCGACAACAAGCGTGATCGTGAAGGTTTCGGTGGAGGCTTGGCCTACGCCAGCGGCAAACTTTACATGACCTCCGGCTTCCGTTTGGTCGCGCAGATCGATGCGACGACGGGGCGAGTGGGCTGGCGTGCGCGCACGGAACAACCGATTCACGGCGCGCCGACGGTGGCCGGCGGTCGCGTTTTAGCCGTGGCCTTGGACAACACGCTTTTGACTTACGATGCGGCCACAGGGGTGCCGGGCTGGACCTATCAAGCGCTTTCGGAATCGGCGCGGATTCTCGCGGCGGCGAGCCCCGCGGTTTCGGGCGACACGGTCGTGGCCGCCTTCGGTTCTGGTGAGCTCGTGGCGCTGCGGACGGCAAACGGCAACGATCTTTGGAATGTGGCGCTATCACGGGCCAGTCGTACAAGCGCCTTGTCCGAGATCCGGGACATCGCCGGGCGACCGGTGATCTATCAGGGCGATGTTTTTGCGGTGAGCCATTCTGGTGTTTTCGCAGCAACCGACCTTCGCACTGGACAGGCGCGTTGGAGTCTACCGGTGGTCGGGATCACCTCGCCGCTGCCGGCTGGCGACGTCGTCTATGTGGTAGCGACTGACGGCAAGCTAATATGCGCCTCGCGTGAAAGCGGCCAAATTTACTGGGTCCACGACCTCAATGAGGGCTACGTGCCCAAAAAGAAGGGCGGTCTATGGGGTATTGGCGCTCAAACGGTGCCTAAACCGCTCTGGACCAATCCAATCTTGGTCAACACCCAACTGATTGTGGCGTCCTCGGCGGGCCAGGTGGAGGCGATCAATGCCAAGACCGGCGCAATTGAGCGTAAGGTCGAACTGGGAGCGCCGGCGCTGATTGGACCGGTGGCGGCAGGAAATATGATCTATCTGGTCACTGACAACGGCCAACTGATCGCACTGCGCTGATCTTTAGGCCTATGCTGGAGCCATGACGCTAAAACTCGCGATCGTCGGGCGCCCTAACGTTGGCAAGTCCACACTGTTCAACCGCTTGGCCGGGCGGAAGTTGGCGATCGTTGACGATCAGCCGGGTGTGACCCGCGACCGGCGCTTCGGAACCGGCCGTATTGGCGATCTGGATCTCGAACTGATCGACACGGCAGGCTTCGAGGATGTGACTGACGACAGTCTGGAGGCGCGGATGCGCGCCCAGACCGAGCTGGCCATCGACGAGGCTGACGTGGCTTTGTTCGTTATCGACAGCCGTGACGGCGTGACTCCCATGGACGAGGTTTTCGCCGAGATACTGCGTCGGCGCGACATGCCTGTCGTGCTTGCCGCCAATAAAGCCGAGGGGAAGGCGGGCGACCAGGGCGTGCTCGAAGCCTTCGGCCTGGGCCTTGGCGAGCCCGTGCCGATATCGGCCGAGCACGGCGAGGGCATGGCCGATCTTTATGCGGCCCTCATCGCCATTGCGCCCGATCAGAGCGATCGTGACGCCGAAGATGGCGACAAGTCCGTGAAGATCGCAATCGTTGGACGGCCCAACGCGGGCAAGTCGACCTTGGTCAACAAGCTGATCGGAGAGGACCGCATGCTGACCGGTCCCGAAGCCGGCATCACCCGCGACGCCATCCCGGTCGACTGGACCTGGGGTGAGCGTTCCGTGCGCCTGGTGGATACCGCGGGACTGAGGCGTAAGGCCAAAGTGCAGGAGAAGCTGGAAAAACTCTCCACGCACGATTCCATTCGCGCCATCACTTTCGCGGAGATCGTGATCCTGGTGATGGACGCAACCCATCCCTTTGAAATTCAGGACCTGCAGATCGCCGACCTGGTCGAGCGAGAAGGGCGCGGCCTCGTCTTTGTCCTCGCCAAGTGGGACCTGGTGGAAGACCCGCAAGCCAGACTCGCCGAGATTGTCGACGAGGCGCAGCGACAGTTGCCGCAGGTTCGGGGCGCGCCGATCATTGCACTGTCGGCAGAAACCGGTCGCGGCCTTGAAAAATTGATGCCTGCGGTGTTCAAGACCCACACGGACTGGTCGACGAAGGTAAAGACCCGCGATCTCAACGATTGGCTGCGCATGGCCACAGAACGCCACCCGCCACCGGCGATCGCCGGTCGGCGGATCAAGCCGAAGTACATGGCCCAAACCAAGTCACGCCCGCCCACTTTCGTTTTGTTCGCAAGCCGCGCAGAGCAGTTGCCGGAAAGCTACCGCCGCTACCTGATCAATTCGATCCGCGAGAGTTTTGATCTGCCGGGCGTGCCCATCCGCGTAACTGTGAAGTCGAACAAGAACCCTTACGCCGAAGGCGAGGAGAAGGCGGGCCAAGGCTCGGCCAGCGCCCCGTTTGGCTTGCCCACAACAGGGCTTAAGGCCAAGACGCGGATCGCGGCGGCCACAAAAGCCAAGGCCGGTGCCGCCGGAAAACCCAAGCCGTTTGGCAAGGCGAAGCCGCAGGGGCCGAAGGCGAAGGTTGGCGCGCCGCGTGGTCGTGCGCAGAAATTGGCCCGTCCAGGGGTTAAACCGAAGCGAGCGTCCCGGCCGCCTTCCAGCGGTCGAAGACCACGTTGACGTGCGGCAGGCCGAGGTCGGCCTGCGCCAGTTCCACAATCAAGGGCTCAATTTCGGCGGGGTCAGTCACCGTCTCGGGGTCTTCACCCGGCATCGCTTCAGCGCGCATTTTTGTGCGCATGGTGTTGGGGTCAAGCAGGACCGCGCGGATTTTGGTTTGCTCCAGCTCGTCGGCCCAAGTGCGCACCAGGTGTTCCATCCCGGCTTTGGTGACGCCATAGGGGCCCCAGAAGGCCTTGGGGCGAGCCGCGCGGCCGCTCGTCAGGAAGATGGCGCGCCCAGCCTCTGAGGCGCGCAGCAGCGGCTCTGTCGTGCGGATTATTCGGTAGACAGCCGTGAGGTTGATCGCCACGACCCGATCCCAGTGCTGGGGCTCGATATGGCTGACCGGGGTCATCGGCCCCAAGATCCCTGCGGCATGAACGAGAATGTCCAGGCGGCCAAACCGCTGATGAAGCGCCAGGCCCAAAGCGTCCAACGCATCGCCATCACCAATGTCGAGCGGCACAAGGGTCGCCGACTGGCCAGTTGCGGCACGGATCTCGTCATCGAGTTCAGTGAGGCCACCCTCGGTACGGGCGATGGCGATAACGTGGGCGCCGGCCTTGGAGAGCGCCAGCGCAGAGGCGCGGCCGATGCCGCGGCTGGCGCCGGTGACGAGGGCGATTTTCTCGGAGAGGGGATTGGTCGACAACATGGGGCCGCTTCCTAGCCGCTCATCGCGTCTAAGTCTGCCCGATTTGCGTATCGCTGCGCGATGATAGCGCAGGCCATCAGTTGCAATTGGTGGAAGACCATCAGCGGCAGGAGGGCCAATCCGGCCGTGGCTGGCGCAAACAGGACGCCTGCCATCGGCACCCCACTTGCCAGGCTCTTCTTCGATCCGCAGAAGACAATTGCGATCTCATCTGTCCGGGCGAAGTCTAAGGCCCGTGCGGCGAGGAACGTGGCGCCAAGCATCAGAGCCAGCAGTGCGGCGCACACGATCAGGAGACGGACAAGATCCAAAGGCCCGAGTTGCGACCAAACACCTCCCACAACTGCGCTTGAGAAGGCTGTGTAAACGACGAGCAGGATTGAGCCTCGATCGATAAGCTGAACCTGTCGTCCATGCATTGAAACCCAGCTGCCGATCCAGCGGCGCAGGAGCTGGCCGCCCACGAAAGGTGCCAAGAGCTGTAAGACGATCGCCCAGGCCGATCCCACTGAGATCGAGCCTTGCGCATGTAAAAGCAGGCCCACCAAAATCGGTGTGATCACGATACCCAGCAGATTTGAAGCGGATGCTGCGGCTACGGCAGCCGCAATATTTCCCCTGGCGATGACGGTGAACCCAATCGAGGACTGAATGGTCGAGGGCAAACATCCCAAAAACATGATGCCTCCCGCAAGCGCCGGTGGGGTTATCCAGGCGGGCAAGACGGTCATGCCCAGGCACAGCAGCGGAAAGAGCCCGAAGGTCGCCGCCAGCACCAATAGGTGCAGCTTCCAATGGGTTAGGCCGCCTATGACCGCCTCGCGGCTCAGGCGGGCTCCGTGGAGGAAAAACACCAGGCCGATCGCGCCTTTGGTCGCCCAGCCAAATCCCACAGCCGCTGCGCCGCGTGCCGGCAGGAACGAAGCAACGACCACCATGGAAATGATCAGGAGTAGATATTTATCGACCTTCAGGCGGCTGAAAATACCGCCTGCCTTGGTTGGGTTCACGCGTCGACCAGGAAGGAGAGCTGACGCTCCGAGAGCTCATTGCGCCCCTCGGCGATCTCTCGGTCCAGAAGACGGGTCGGATAGTCGCCGGTGAAATAGTGGTCGGTAAACTGCGGGCAGACTGGATCGCGCACGCCGCCGTCCATCGCCCAATAGAGGCCATCAACGGAGAGATAACCCATGGAATCGACGTCGAGCATCTTGGCGATCTCCTCGACGGTATGGTTGGCTGCGAGCAGATGCTCCCGATCCGGCATATCGATACCGTAGTAATCTGGCCACTGAATTGGCGGTGAAGCCGAGCGGAGGTGGACCTCTGCCGCGCCGGCTTCACGGACCATTTTCACGACCCGCACAGAATTGGTGCCGCGCACGATGGAATCGTCGATCAGCATCACCCGTTTGCCGGCCAGAACTGAGCGGTTGGGCGAAAGCTTCATGCGCACGCTGCTTTCACGCGTGGCCTGTGTTGGTTGGATGAAACTTCGTCCGACGTAATGGTTGCGAATGATGCCCATCTCGAATGGCAGTCCTGCCTCCTGGGCGAAACCCAGGGCGGCGGGAACGCCGGAGTCAGGGACGGGTACGACCACATCGGCAGGGACCATGCTCTCCTGGGCAAGACGTCGTCCCATTCGCTTTCTGACATTGTAGACCGAGCGGCCATTCACGACGGAATCAGGCCGGGCGAAGTAGACATATTCAAAAATGCAGGGACGGGCCTTCATGGCCGGGAATGGCTTGATGCTGTTCACGCCATCGGCGTCGATCACCACCATTTCGCCGTGCTCCACGTCGCGGACGAACTTTGCTCCGATAATGTCGAGGGCGCAGGTCTCGGAGGCCAGGATTGGCTTGCCATGCAAGTCACCCAGCACGAGCGGTCGGATGCCAAGGGGGTCACGAACGCCGATCAGCTTCTTATTGGTCAGGGCGACAAGCGCATAGCCGCCTTCGATCTGCGACAGGGCGTCGATGAAACGCTCAACGAAGCGCAATTTCCGTGACCGAGCGATCAGATGCAGGATGACCTCAGAGTCCGAGGTGGACTGAAAGATCACGCCATTTGCGACCAGCTGCTCACGCAAGGTCAGGAAATTGGTCAGATTGCCATTGTGAGCTAACGCAACGCCGCCGGCCTCCATGTCGGCGAACATCGGCTGGACGTTGCGTATGACCGAGCCGCCGGCCGTGGAATATCGCGTGTGGCCTATGGAAAAACGACCCGGAAGCCGCTCGGTCAGGTCAGCTCCACCAAAGGCGTCGCCCACGTGCCCCATGTGTCGTTCCGTGTGGAACCGCTGGCCATCGAAACAGGCGATGCCGCAGGCTTCCTGTCCACGATGCTGCAGCGCGTGAAGGCCAAGTGCGGTCAGTCCCGCGGCTTCCGCTGTATCGAATACCCCGAACACGCCACATTCCAGGCGAGGGGTATCGTCGAGCGGGTCGCGGTAAGGAATCGACCATCGCTCGTCAACGGTCATCGGGACTTCTCCAACAGGTCTTCGATTTCGCCACGCTGGCGCGCGTCGTAGCCTTCTGACTTCAATCTGTCATCTATCGCGTCGTGATGAGTCTTATGTAGGGCGCGATCAAAGGCGGGGCTCAGCCTTCCGGCGATGTCCAACCCTTTCGGCGCAAGCGCTGTGAGCAGCTGGCCCATGTTCTGGGCGAGCGGCCAGGTCGTCGACCCTATGATCCAATGCGGCCGCAAATCCTCGGGCGTCGCAGCGGTGAACATCAGTTTGAGCGCGCCCAGGACAATCAAGCCACGGCCAAGGCCGATAGCCAGCCCGACGCTGCGATCCAGCGCGCCCAGAAGGTCGGAGTCTTGAATTTGTCGGGCAATCATACCGCCGACCAATCTCACCAGGAGGTAGGCTGAAACGAAAACGCCGATCAGAGCCGCAGCGGTCCCAAGCCAGTCTGGATGGATCAGCTTGCGCGCGAAGGGGGCAGATTCCGACAGTGTGAAGATGGCGAACACTGCCCCAATCAAGAGGGCCGCAAGGGCGACGATCTCGCGCGCAGCGCCGCGAGCAAAGCCCACCGCTGCAGAGATCGCGAGCAGGACCAGGACGATCAGGTCGAACTGAGTGAGGCCTAATCCCATCTGGCCTCTTCGATCCGCCGTACCGCGTCTGACAGTCGGCTTTCGCCGATCGTCTGAATGCCACCGCCATCCATGCCCGCCGGGCCAAGCGCACGGTGAAAACCGAGCTTGGCGGCTTCCTTCAACCGAGAGTCCATTCGGCTTACCGAGCGGACCTCTCCAGACAGGCTGATTTCGCCGAATACGACACAGTCCTGGGGCAGGGCTTGATTGTGGGCAGACGAGGCCAAGGCCGCAGCTGCGGCGAGGTCCGCTGCGGGTTCGGTGATCCTTAGGCCGCCAGCCACGTTCAGGTAGACGTCGCGGTCCCCGAGGCTGAGGCCGCATCGCGCCTCCAGAACCGCCAGAACCATGGCAAGGCGTCCAGAGTCCCATCCCACCACCGCCCGTCGCGGCGTGCCGTAGGCTGAGGGCGCGACGAGAGCCTGGAATTCCACCAGAACAGGTCGAGATCCTTCAATTCCCGCAAACACCGCAGCGCCAGCTGCCCGCTCGCCCGACGTGTCCAGGAAGAGCGCCGAGGGGTTTTTCACCTCCGTCAGACCGGCGTCACCCATCTCGAAAACGCCGATTTCGTCCGTGGCTCCGAAGCGGTTCTTTGCACCGCGCAAAATCCGGAACGGATAGCCGCGTTCGCCTTCAAACGAGAGCACCGCATCGACCATATGTTCAATCACGCGGGGCCCGGCGATCGTGCCCTCTTTGGTGACGTGACCCACCAAGACGATGGCAACCCCGCGAGATTTGGCCAGGCGCACCAATTCTCCTGCTGCCGCACGGACCTGTGTCACAGATCCAGGACCAGCTTCGTGGGCGTCGCTCCAAAGCGTCTGGATGGAGTCGATCACCACCAGGTCGAATTGATCGCGCTTCAGACCATCGCAGATGGCTCTCAGCGATGTCTCTGCTGCGAGTTTTACCGGGGCATCGGCCAGACCCATGCGTTGGGCGCGGCTGCGGACCTGTTCAACGGCTTCCTCGCCGGAGATATATGCGCAGCGTGCGCCGCGCCGGGCCGCTTCGGCTGCCACCTGCATCAACAGCGTTGATTTGCCGACACCGGGGTCACCCCCCAGCAGTATGGCCGAGCCCGGCACCACGCCGCCGCCGCAGACCCGGTCGAATTCGTCGACACCGGTTGAGATCCGCGAAGGCGCCGGCGTCTCGTCCTGCAGGCCCTCAAAGGTCAGGCCCCTTGCGCGACTGGCCTTGGAGGGCGTCATGGCACCCGGCGGGCGAGCCTGCGACTCTTCGACAAGGCTGTTCCACGCGCCGCACGCCGGACATTGGCCCGCCCATTTGGTTTGGACAGCCCCACAGGACTGACAGGCGTAGACGGCACCGTCGCGGGCCATGGCGTTGAGTGAGCTCCTGATTCGGTATGCCGCAGAGTTTAGCCGACGTTCGGGGATCGCGCCCGCGCGCGTGCTGACGACGCCGCGATAGGCTCAGAGGTGGGAGGGCCAGGCGAGATTGTCATGAGCGAAACTGAACCGGGCGCGCCGCCGCAGTCCTTCTTTGGATAATTGTCGCCTCACTTGCGCAAAAGATGACGCCTTGCACAGAACCGATCTGGCTCAACTAGACTTGGCCTAGGTAGACGCATTCTGCGCGTCGGCTGAGCCGCACCAGGACCTCGTGGGCCACGGTGTCGGCAGCCAGCGCTAGGTCGTCCAGATGGGCATTTGGCCCCAGGAGTTCGACAGACTGACCCGGTGCCGCCTCGGCGTCGCCGATTTCGATGACCGAGATGTCCATGTTGACAATCAGCATCCTGCGCCTGGCTCCAGCGAACCACGCGTAGCCGCCTCGCTTTGCTGCGCGAAGGATTCCATCTGCGTAGCCTGCGGACACCACGGCGACCCGCGTGGGTGCATCGATCCGCACACCCTCACCATAGCCCAATATGTCGCCGGGCCTCAGATTTCGAATTTCGAGGATCGGGGCGGTGAGCGTCGCCACAGCCCGCAGTCGATCGTCTGGCCGCTCCAGCGGACCGCCGCCGAAAAGGGAAATGCCGGGGCGGACGAGGTCGAAATGGTAATCCGGGCCAAGGTAGATGCCCGCTGAGGCTGCGAGACTTGCGCGCGCCTCCGGGAATAAGGACCGGCCTTCAAGAAAGGCCGCCAACTGACGAGAATTGCGTGGATTTTTAGGTTCTTTTGCCGACCCAAGGTGACTCATTACCAGGCCGACGTTGAGCCCCCGCAACCGATCCATCGACTGTACGACGGCGCGAATTTCTTCAAGCACGAGGCCTTGGCGGCCCATGCCGGTGTCGATGTTGATGGCGACAGGCAAAGAACGGCCACAAACAGCGGCATGAGCGGCTGCTCCTGCGATCTGGGGCAAGCTGCAAAGCACCGGCGTCAGACCGGCGGCGTCCAGTCGCGGGCCAGCCTCATCGGTCATGCCGTCCAGCACGTAGATCGTCGCAGGTCGCGCCGGTGTGAGCAGAGCACGCAGCGCCTCGCCCTCGGCAAGGCGAGCGACGAAAAAGCGCCTTGCCCCCTCGGCCCACAATCGGCGCACCACAGGCCCTGCGCCTAGGCCATAGGCGTCTGACTTCAGAACCGGTGCGAGCTCTGCGCCCGTGACATGCGCGCCCAGAGATCCAAAATTGTCGGCCAGAGCGTCGAGATCGACGGTCAGCTGTGCAACAGCTGGTTCAGCCATGGTCGCCTCAGTGCGGATCGTAGCTGGCGTGATGGTCGCGGGCGAGGTTGCCGAACTTGGTGATGTCCTCGTTGAACGACAGCTTCACGTTGCCGATCGGACCATGGCGTTGCTTACCGATGATGATCTCGGCCAGGCCACGGACTTGGTCCATGCTTTCTTGCCACTTGAAGTGCTCCTCAGTGCCTTCGCGCGGCTCCAGGCGACTGAGATAATAGCTCTCCCGATAGACGAACATGACCATGTCGGCGTCTTGCTCGATGGAGCCGGATTCTCGCAAGTCGGAGAGTTGAGGCTTCTTATCCTCACGATTCTCCACCTGGCGGGAAAGCTGGGATAGCGCCATGACCGGGACCGATAGTTCCTTCGCCAGTGATTTCAGGCCTTGAGTGATCATGCTCACTTCCTGGACCCGGTTGTCCGACTTGCCATCGCCGCCGGTCACAAGTTGCAAATAGTCAACGATGATGAGGTCCAGGCCGATCATGCGCTTCAGCCGACGTGCGCGGGCCGCCAACTTTGCGATGGTGATCCCACCGGTAGCATCAATGTAAAGCGGTGATTCCTGGATCTCGAGCGCGGCGTCGCGGACTCGACCAAACTCCGAGGCGGTGATTTCGCCCTTGCGGAGCCGGTCGCCTGAGACGCCAGAGACTTCCGCAAGCAGTCGCATGGCTAGCTGCTCGGCGGACATTTCGACGGAGAAGAAAGCCACCACTCCGCCACGCACGGTCTTTTTCGATCCGTCGGGTTGCGGCTCCCAGGCGTAGTTGCGAGCGACATCGAAGGCGATGTTACAGGCAAGTGCGGTCTTTCCCATCGAGGGACGTGCCGCAAGGATCACCAGGTCGGAGGGGTGCATGCCGCCGATTTTCTGGTCTAGATCGATGAGGCCGGTGGAAAGCCCAGCCAGACCACCATCGCGGCTATGGGCTTCTGCCGCCATAGCGACAGCGCCATGCAGGGCGTCAGCAAAGCTTACAAAACCTTGGGTGGCGCCGCCGGTTTCGGCCAAGGTAAATAACTTCTGCTCCGCCTGCTCAATCTGATCGCGGGCCGAGACATCGGCGTCACCCTGCGCAGCCAGGGTAGAGATATCACCGCCAATGCGGATCAAGTCGCGTCTGAGAGCTAGATCATAGATGACGCGGGCATAATCGGGCGCGTTGGCCGCTGGCGGGGCGCGGTCAACCAGGTCGGCCAGGTAGCGAATACCGCCCAGCTCTTCGAAACCGACGTCTCTGGAGAACTGCTCGGCCAACAGAATCGGTTCGGCTAACTGTCCTTTGCGAATTTGATTTTCAACCGAGGCAAACAGCCGCTGGTGGAACGGCTCGAAGAAATGCTGCGCCTTCAGGTAATCCCCGATCCGCTCGAAGGCGGCATTGTCGTAGAGGAGCGCGCCCAAGAGTGCTTGTTCGGCTTCAACATTGGCTGGCGCGTGTGGGATCACCACGTCGTTGGAAGTTGAGCGCAGATCGAGGAGGGGAACGAGGGCCATGGGTTATCGATAGCCTAAGGTTTCGTTGTCGTTCACCGCCCCATCTCGTCTCGTCCACACAATAGCGTGAGGCTGTGGACAGCTTGGCCCCTCGGACCTCGAATACGAAAAAGGGCGGGCTGGATACCCAGCCCGCCCGATCCGTCGTTTCCCTCTTAAGGACCCGTTAGACTACCACTTCACACTCAGGCGGCCATAGACGAAGCGACCATCAAAGCCGAAGGGGGAGAAGGACGTGAACGGCGCAGCCCCAGTGGTGTTAAGCGACACCGGGATTTGGCGAGGATAAGCGTCGAACAGGTTGTCCGCTCCTAGAGCGAGGGTGACGTCGTGGGGGAAATTGTAGCGGGCTTCCAGATCCCAGACGCTACGCTTGCCGGTATGAACGTCAGCGCTGCCGTCGGCCAGCGTCCCTGGTGCGACGACGTCGCCATAGAACGTCGAACGAAGGGTCGCGCCTAGGTTGCCTTTGACCCAGTCGTTCTGCAGCACCACCTTATAGGGAGGCGTGCCTTGCTGGAAGCGCAGCACAGCCTGGCGTGCGAACAGCGAAACGGGTACGGGCAGAATCGTCGTCGCAGTCGCCGGGGTCTTTGTCACCCTGAAGTTGTTCGTGTTCACCGACGCCGTCAGATTGAAGTCCCCAAGATCGTCGTTGGGGATGTGATAGCTGACACTGTAATCGACGCCCTTGGTGGTGGTGTTGACACCATTGGTGAAGAACCGGGCTGCCGAGGCGCCGAAGGGCTGCAGCAGGTTGAAGATCGTCAGGGCGTTTGAACCCGCTGCGGCCGTGGCGCTGCCTGTAAGCGTCTCGGAAAGGACGACCTTGTTGTCGACGTCGATCTGATAGGCGTCGATTGTCACTTCAAGCCCGCCCTGGTGGAAGACCGTGCCGATTGAATAGTTTTTCGACTTCTCAGGCTGCAGCGGTTTTCCACCCAGAGCTTTTCCTGTCGGACTGAGCGAGGGGAAGGTTCCGGTATCGAACGGGATCCCGTTGATGAACAAGATCGACGTCGAGGTGAAATATTCCTGTTGCAGGCTGGGGGCCCGGAATCCGCTCTCGGCAGATCCACGGAAGGCGAAGTTTGGCGTCACATCGATACGGCCGGCGAGCTTGCCGGAGGTGTTGTCGCCGAAGTCGGAGTAGTGCTCCTGACGCAGCGCCGCAGAGCCGGTGAACCAGCTTGTGAGCTTGCCTTCCAGGGCCAGGTAGGCGCCGACATTGGTGCGGTTCTTGTCGACGACGTTCTGAGGCGTGAAGCCTGAGAAGCCACGGGAACCCAATGATAAAGTCGGGGCGACAGTGCCCCGTTGATAGGAACCCGGCTCGCCAGCGCCGATCTTGAATTGCTCGTTACGGGCTTCAATTCCGAAGGCTACATTCAGCGGACCCGCCAAACCCACCTCGAAGTCGCGGCTGAAGTCAGCGTTACCCACCGTCTGATCGTAGGTCATCTGGCCGGCGTAGAAGGAATGAGGAGAGGTCGGACCAAACGACGGGTTCAGGGTGTGTTCGACACCGTACTTCAGGTTGTTCCATCCGTAGTTGACGCTGAAGCTTGATTTCCATCCGGCGACTTCGCCTTTCAGCGCACCGCCGATGCTAAAGTCGTTGGAGTGGGTATTAATCAACGGCAGGTAGCCGTTGGGATAGACAGAGGGGATGTTCTGGACGGCGTCGATAGCCGTGCGGAACGTCGCTGCAGTTTCCGTGTGCCGTTCCTGGCCGCCGCCCCAAGCCGACGCTTCCCAGCCGCCGCCCAGGGGCTTGCCGGCGTTAAAGTAGACCGTCTGTTCCTCCACGCTGCCGTCGCCGAAGCGGGAATCAACGATGCGCGGCGTAAAGCGAGGATCGACGTCACTGCGGTTGGTCGGGTCTTGCTTCTTGTACGCGCCCGAGACGGTCAGAAATCCATCTGAGCCGAGTTTAAATCCCTGCCAGCCCTCGACGGTGGTGATGGCGCCATCGACGATGTGCTCGGAGCCCGCGTTGAAGAAGTTGATACGGGTGTTGTGTTCGCCGTGGGTTACCGTGGCGCCGCCACCGTGATCGGCTTGACGCAGGCCCAGGTTGATCACGCCAGCGATGGCGTCGGACCCGTAGAGGGCTGAGGCGCCGTCTCGAAGGACTTCAATCCGATCGATGGCGATCTCGGGAATGGTGTTCAAGTCAACGGCCGCTGAGCCGCGGCCAACAGAACCATTGAGGTTGACCAGCGCTGAGGTGTGGGCGCGCACGCCGTTGATCAGAACCAGCGTCTCATCAGGGCCTTGCCCGCGTAGCACCGCGGGGCGAACCGAGTCGGTGCCGTCGGTGTTGGAGGGGCGCGGGAAGTCTATGGACGGCACCGTTGCAGCCAGGGCGCTTGCGAGCTCTGTCGTGCCGCGCTTCTCCAGTGTCTTGGCGGTTACAACGTCAACGGGCGCCAGGGTTTCGAGGCGCGATTTCGCTTCGGCGCGGCTACCGGTAACGACCAATTCTTCCGCAACCGCCACGGGTGTGGAGGCCGCCGTTGCAGCGGCTTTGGACTGCGCGACAGCGCCTGTCGCAAGCAACGTCGCCGCCGAGGCCGCTGCGAATAGGATTATTCTCGATGTCATAGACCTAATTCCCCTGATGAGACCGCAGCCCAGACAGGCAGGCAACACGCGCCGCGGTTCTGATGCTCGCCTACCTAGGGTGCGCCGCAGGATTGAAGATGACAATTTTACAACAGTGAAGTTGCAAAAAGCATGCAAAAGGCGCGGGAGAGCCTCCCGCGCCTTAGCAATCTTCAGGCTGCAGCCTTTCGGCCACAAATTCAGCCCTCGGAATAACCGGTATCTTGTGAACCCGCGCCGCCTTCAAGAAGGTCGGCTTGGGCTTGTTCGTCGGCGATCCGATCTTCCTCAAACTGGGAATCAATCACGTTTTCGCCGCGCGCTTGACGCTCAGCTTCGTCCTGGCTGCGCGCGATATTAAGCGTGACGGTGACGGTCACTTCGGGGTGTAGGCGAACCTTCACCTCGTGCATGCCCAAGGTTTTGATCGGCTTATCCAGGACGACCATTGCGCGGTCGACCTTGATGCCACCTTCGGCATTTACCGCATCAGCCACGTCACGGCCTGCGACCGAGCCGTAGAGCTGACCGCTTTCGCCAGCCTGACGGATAAGGATGTAGGAGGTGCCGTCCAGCTTTTGGCCGGACTGACCTGCGGCGTCCTTGGCTTTCGCGTTACGCGCTTCAATCTCAACGCGCTGGCCTTCGAAGACCTTCAGGTTGGCGTTGTTGGCGCGCAGCGCTTTGGCGCGGGGCAGAAGGAAGTTGCGGGCGTAGCCGTCCTTTACGGTGACCACGTCGCCAAGGCCGCCTTTGCCTTCAACCCGTTCGAGTAGAATGACTTTCATGTGCCTGGCTCCCTTACTTCACAACGTAGGGAAGCAGAGCAAGGAAGCGCGCGCGCTTGATCGCCTTGGCGAGTTCACGCTGCTTCTTCGCCGATACGGCGGTGATGCGCGAAGGCACGATCTTACCGCGCTCAGATACGTAACGCTGCAGCAGCTTGACGTCCTTGTAATCAATCTTAGGGGCGTTGGCGCCGGAGAACGGGCAAACCTTGCGGCGGCGGAAGAAGGGACGACGAGCGCCGCCCGCACCGGCGGCCGGCGCGTCAATGGTGGTTTCGTCGGTCATTAGAAAGCTCCTTGCGGAACGTCGTCACGGCGCTCGCGGTCACGGTCGCGGCGGGCTAGGATCGGTGAGAGCTCCAACTCCAGCTCTTCGACGCGTACGGTCAGATACCGCAGTACGTCTTCGTTGATGCTGAGCTGGCGTTCCATCTCTTTGACCGCGTCGGCCGGTGCGTCGATGGCCAGCAACGAATAATGACCCTTACGGTTCTTCTTGATCCGGTAGGTCAGGTTGCGAAGACCCCAGTACTCGATCTTGGCGACGCTGCCGCCGCCTTCTTCGATCAGGTGCTTCAGGGTGTCATTGAGGGCTTCAGCTTGTTGCGGCGAAATATCTTGCCGCGAAATAACAACGTGCTCGTAGAGCGCCATAGGTTCCTTCTTCCATTGAGAGGGCGGCGCAACCAACGGCGGAAGGTCCGCTGGACGCGATGGATCTCTGACGCGGCGGCCGGGAGTTTCCCAGGCCCTTTGGTATTCCGCGAGAGACCGCTCTCCGTGAAGAGGCGGGCTGATAAGGGAAAAGCGTCGCGGAAGCAAGCCATTGCGGCTTCCGCGATCGTCGTCTTACAGACTTACTTCTTGAGGCCCTTTACCGCGGCCAACGTCTTGTTGACGTGGTCGGACGGATCCATCGCGGAATAAACGTTGGCGACCTCACCGTTCTTGGCGATCACGTAAGACGTGCGGGCGGACCAATCCGGCTTAACAGCCAAGATTGCGTCATATTGCTTGGCGATCTTTGCACCTGGATCGGCAGCAACCGGGAACTTGCCGCCGCAGTGCTCGGTCTCCTTGGAAAAATCCGCCAGTTGGTTGGTGTTTCCGGCCGTTACGCCGATGACCGTGGCGTTCTCGGCCTTGAACTGATCAATCGCCTCGGAGAACAGGTGAGCTTCGATATTGCATCCCGAGGTAT
This sequence comes from uncultured Alphaproteobacteria bacterium, assembly GCA_903860975.1. Classification (GTDB taxonomy): domain Bacteria; phylum Pseudomonadota; class Alphaproteobacteria; order Caulobacterales; family Caulobacteraceae; genus Phenylobacterium. The sequence goes on along the minus strand of CAIOSI010000032.1, from coordinate 67,308 downwards.
GGGCCGCCGGGAAGAAATAGAGCACGACAGGGCCCTTCTTGAGGGCATCGGCGAGTTTATAGGTAAAGGGCTGTCCAGCGAGAAAGGCGGGCGCTGTGAAATCCGGCGCTTTGGTTCCAGCCTTTAGCTCAGCCGAGGCCGAAGTGGCCAAGACAGAGGCGCCAAGAGCGGCGAAAGCGGCGATGGCAACAAGACGTTTCATGACGTTCATCCCGTAGGGTTCTTGACGAGTCCTGCGCCGATTTACACCCGCAGTTCGAGCTTGTCTTCGCAGAGCTGAAATACGGCTCGTTTGTTTTCGTCGCCGGGTTTTCATCGGCCGGGGTCAAAGAGGATCCTTGCCTGCGCTTCAGGGTCGGAAAGGGCGATAAATGCGTCCTCGACGCCATTCAAACCGACTTGGGATGTCACCAGACCCGAGACGTCGATAACGCCCTGCGAGATTCCAGGCATTGTGTCGGCAAATTCCTGCGGCGTGTCGCCGAAGACGAAGGTCAGTTCGATCGACTTGGTGATGGCGATTGAAGGTTCGATGCGGTCGGTCTCCATGCAGACTCCGACGACGACGCTCTGGGTTGCGGCCGGCGCGGCCTCGATCAAGGCCTGCACCATGCCGGGTGCTCCGACGCACTCGAAGATCACCGGACGGCCAAGGCTTCCGCCCATCATGCGGATCATCCGCTGGGCAACTCGCCCCTTTGGGTACACCGCGTGTTTCCCATCGATCGTGGGGAGACTCTGTTGGCGGATCGATGATGATGTCGGCGCCCAACGTCTCAGCTGCCACGCGGCGGCACCTCGAGAAATCTGCGGCAATCACCGGTCCGCAGCCTTGCGCTTTCAACGCGGCGATCACCGCAAGGCCGACCGGGCCGCATCCGATGACCAGGGCAACCGACTTGGGGTCCATCCGCGCCTTGGCAACAGCATGCAGGCCAACGGCGAAGGGATCGGTCAGAACCGCGTGGTCTGTCGCGCGCCCGTTTGGAACCTCTAGCACAAGGGTTTCGCAAAGACGCATCTGCTCCGAAAAGCTGCCCGGCAGGCGATTGGAAAAGCCTAGCATTTCAACCCGGCCCGCTGTCAGGGTCAAAGGCACTCTGACCACCCGGGATCCGGCTTTGAGCCCCTTGGTTGAGCCTGGGCCGTGATCGAGAATCTCTACGCAGAACTCGTGACAGATGACAGTATCGGCGGTTGGATTGCAGCCGTTATCGTCGCCGCCGCTACGCCGGCCAAGCTCGATCATGTGTTCCATGTGATGCAGCCCATGCAGGTCAGAGCCGCGGATGCCGCAGGCAAGGGTCTTGACCAACACCTGACCCCAGGCGGGCTCAGGACCGGCGATCTTTTTGCAAAACAGGTGTTTGTTACGCCGAACTACGGCCCGCATTGCCGTCCCCCGGGGGTGACCCTGATAGCGCCTTGCCGCAGGTTGGCGAATTCCGTAACCCTCAAGTCCTGAATCGATAGCGCCCGGAGCCAGCCGATGAGCCTCGCCTTTCTTTTTCCTGGTCAAGGCAGCCAGTCCGTCGGGATGGGAGCCGAACTGGCTGACGCCTTTAGCGCGGCGCGCGAAGTGTTCCAGGAGGTCGACGACGCGCTGGGCCAAAAGCTTGCGAATTTGATGCGTGAGGGTCCAGACGACCAACTTACCCTTACCGAAAACGCCCAACCTGCATTGATGGCGGTTAGCCTTGCTGTAGCCCGGACCCTTGAAAAAGAATTCGGCGTCAGCGTGGCCCGAGCGGCCTTCGTCGCAGGCCACAGTCTGGGCGAGTATTCGGCGCTGGCGGCGGCGGGCGCGATCAGTCTTGCCGATACGGCCCGGCTCTTGAAACTCCGGGGCCGCGCGATGCAGCGCGCCGTGCCTGTCGGTGAGGGCGCGATGGCCTCACTAATTGGTCCCAAAAGTGATGTGGCCCTGGCCGAAGAGGCTGCCGCAGCCGGCTCAGTGCTGGGCGTTTGTGTCGTGGCCAACGACAACAATGCCGGCAACGTGGTGATCTCCGGCGCCAAGGCTGCCGTCGACCTGGCGATCGAGAAGGCCAAGGCGTTGGGAGCTCGCGCAATCTTGCTCAACGTATCAGCACCCTTCCATTGCGCGTTGATGCAGCCGGCTGCAGATGAGATGGCCGAGGCGTTGGCGGCCGCGACGATCCTTGCGCCGCGCGCACCGCTCGTAGCCAATGTCACCGCACGTCCGACGCTCGATCCCGAAGCTATCCGCCGCATGTTGGTTGAACAGGTGACGGGCCGCGTCCGCTGGCGAGAGAGCATGTTGTGGCTGGCAGGCGAGGGCGGGGTGACCCGCTTTGCTGAAGCCGGAGCCGGTAAGGTGCTGTCGGGTATGGCCAAGCGGATCGCGCCGGACGCCGAGACGATCGCGCTGAACACACCTAGCGACCTCGAAACTTTTGCCAAGAGTCTGTAAGGGATCTGTCATGTTCGACCTCACCGGCAAGACCGCACTCGTCACGGGGGCCACAGGCGGCATCGGCGCAGCGATCGCGCGGGCCTTGCACGCCCAAGGCGCCCATGTCGTTCTTTCAGGCACGCGAGAGGTCGTTCTGCAGCAGCTGGCTACGGACCTGGGCGAGCGAACCTCAGCGGTTGCGGCGAATCTTTCCGACCCCGCCGCGGTAGATGGCTTGATCGAAGCCGCCGTAGGCGTCGCCGGCGCGCCGATCGATATCCTTGTGGCCAACGCGGGTATTACCAGGGACGGTTTGCTGTTGCGGATGAAGGATGACGATTGGTCAGAAGTCCTGAAGGTCAATCTGGAAAGTTATTTCCGCCTCAGCCGTGCGGCGATGCGCGGCATGATGAAGCGACGTTACGGTCGGATCATCGCAATCACTTCGGTTGTTGGCGTCACCGGCAATCCCGGCCAATCCAACTACGCGGCTTCCAAGGCCGGCATGATCGGTTTTTCCAAGGCGCTCGCTCAGGAAGTTGCTACCCGGGGGATCACCGTCAACTGCGTCGCGCCCGGTTTCATTGAGAGTCCGATGACAGATGCGCTGACCGAGCCGCAAAAAGCCGTGATCTTGGCGACCATTCCGACCGGCCGCCTCGGGGCTGGCGCCGATGTCGCGGCGGCCTGCGCCTTTCTGGCCAGCGCTGAGGCCGGCTACGTGACGGGGCAGACGCTACACGTAAATGGTGGCATGGCGATGATCTGAAGGCCTCGCTTTCCCATGCGTGAACATGCTAACGCGCCATCGTCACCAATCGAGCCGAGCGTTGTGGTTGACTTCCAGGCCCGGCTCGCCGATTCAAAGCCTGAAATTCGAGAGGGACCTACCTAATGTCCGACGTCCTAGAGCGCGTCCGCAAGATCGTTATTGAACACCTGGACGCTGATCCGGAGAAGGTGACCGAAAAGGCCAGCTTCATCGACGACCTGGGCGCTGACAGTCTCGACAATGTCGAGCTGGTCATGGCCTTCGAAGAAGAATTCGACATCGAGATTCCCGATGACGCCGCCGAGCATATTCAGACGGTCGGCGACGCCGTGAAATTCATCGGTGAGAAGCTGGGCGCCTAAGCGTCTGATTCGGCTGAGGGTTTTCGGGCCGCCGGGTCGGGGTCTTCCCCTGGCTTCGGCGGTCTTCCTTTGAAGGTCACGCCTTTGAGCATCTCTACGCGTCGAGTCGTTGTCACCGGAATTGGCCTGCTTACCCCGTTGGGCCAAGGGACTGAGCTCTGCTGGGCCGCGATCTTGGCCGGAAAATCTGGGATCGGACGGGTCAGCACCTTCGACATGTCCGAGGAATATGCTTGCCGGGTGGCTGGCGAGGTGCCCCGGGTAGATGGTCGAGGCGGCGGCGGGCCAGACGTACCTGGTTCATTTGATCCGGATCAGACGCTTTCGACCCGCGATCAACGCCGGGTCGATGATTTTATCCTCTATGCGATCGCGGCGGCTGACGAAGCCGTGAAAGATTCCGGTTGGCAGCCGCAGACCGATGCGGATCGCGAGCGCACCGGCGTGATGATCGGCTCGGGCATTGGTGGGTTGGCCACGATCGAGCGGACCTCGATTGAGATGCACGAGAAGGGTCCAAGGCGGGTCAGCCCATTCTTCATTCCTTCGGCGCTGATCAACCTGGCGAGCGGACAAGTTTCGATCCGATATGGGTACAAGGGGCCGAACCATTCGGTGGTGACAGCCTGCGCCACGGGGGCTCACGCGATCGGCGACGCGGCCCGCCTGATTAAATATGGCGACGCTGATCTGATGCTGGCTGGGGGCGCAGAGGCGGCCATTTGCCCCGTGGGCATGGCCGGGTTCATCGCCGCGCGTGCGATGTCGACGGGGTTTAATGATACGCCCGAGAAGGCCAGCCGTCCCTACGACAAGGACCGTGATGGGTTCGTCATGGGCGAAGGCGCAGGCGTGCTGATGTTGGAAGAATTCGAGCACGCAAAGGCGCGCGGCGCGAAGATATACGCCGAAGTCGCCGGTTACGGTCTGGCGGGAGACGCCTATCATATCACGGCGCCGGCCGATGACGGTGATGGGGGGTTCAGAGCCATGAAAGCCGCCCTCAAAGATGCGGGCGTGGAAATGAGCCAGGTTGACTACATCAACGCTCATGGCACCTCGACGCCCTTGGGCGACGAGATAGAGTTGGGTGCGGTAACTCGGCTGCTGGGAGACGCCGCCTCGAAGGCGACAATGAGCTCGACCAAGTCAGCGACCGGGCACCTGTTGGGTGCGGCCGGGGCTATCGAGGCAGCGTTTTCTGTGCTGGCTATCCGCGATCAGATTGCGCCGCCGACCATCAATCTTGACAATCCGTCGGTGGAGACGGCCATCGACCTGGTTCCGCACAAGGCCAAACCGATGAAGATCGATCTGGCGTTGTCCAACTCCTTTGGGTTTGGCGGGACCAACGCCTCGGTGGTGTTCAAGAAGGTCACGTGAGCCGCCCGCGTCGCCGGCGCGTGAGGGTCCGAAAGGGCAAGGGACCATACCGGATGGGTCGCCGTATATTTCTCATGCTCTGCGCCCTGTTTTTCGGCGCGGGCGGGCTTGTGATCTGGACCTACCAGGGCGCAGGCCCGTCGGCGCGCCAGGGCGCTGCAACGGACGTGATTTTGGCGCGCGGAGCGAGCACAGGCCAAATCGCCGACACCTTGAAAACCGCCGGTGTCATTCGATCTCGAGAGATTTTCTATCTGGCCGCAAAACTTGGCGGGGCAGGACGACACCTGAAGGCCGGTGAATATGAGTTCGCAAGCGGCGAGCCCATGGCCACTGTTTTATCTGACGTGGCGCAGGGCAAGGTCGTGAAGCGTTTTGTGGCCGTGCCCGAAGGGTGGACGAGCGACATGGCTTTGGACGCAGTGCGGGCCGAGCCGGCGCTGACAGGTGCTGTGCAGGCACCGCCTGAGGGCTCGATCCTGCCGGATAGTTATCCAGTTCAGCGGGGCGAAGACCGCGCCGAAGTCATCGAGAAGATGCGTGCGGCTCGCGATGCCTTGCTTGCTCAGCTTTGGGCCGGGCGCGGACCTGACCTGCCGCTGAAGACGCCGGAAGAGGCGGTGACGCTAGCTTCCATCGTCGAGAAGGAGACCGGCGTGCCAGCCGAACGGCCCAGGATCGCGGCGGTATTCGAAAACCGGCTGCGCGCCGGCGTAAGGCTTGAGAGCGATCCCACCATCATTTACGGGATTACCAAGGGACGCCCGCTCGGCCGCGGCATAACGCGCGCAGAGCTCGCTGCTGCGACGCCTTACAACACTTACAAGATCGTAGGGCTGCCGCCGACGCCGATCGCTAATCCGGGCCGCGCGGCATTGGCTGCCGTACTTAATCCGCCGAGATCCGGCGAGATGTTCTTCGTGGCCAATGGCAGGGGCGGGCATGTCTTTGCTTCGACCTATGCTGAGCACAAGGCCAACGTGGACAAATGGCGGGTCATAGAGCGCCAGCGCGCGGCGGCGGGAGCTGCGAAATGACGATCTGCGGCATGACGGGATTCGGCCGTGCTGAGGGCGCGCTTGACGATTGGAGTTGGGCTGTCGAGGCGCGCAGCGTCAACGGGCGCAATCTGGAGGTGCGGTTCCGTGGCCCTCCGGGGTTTGACGGGCTTGAGCGCGCCGCGCGCGAGGGTGCCCAAGCTCTCTTTCAGCGCGGGCAATTGAGCGTAGGGGTCCATGTCAAACGGGCCGAGGCCGCTGGCTCTGTCCGAATTAATCTCGAGCAATTGGAACGGTATTTGGCGGCAGGCTCACCCTATTTGGCGTCGGGCAGGGCCGCTGCGCCAAGGCTTGACGGTCTGCTCGGTCTTCGCGGCGTGATCGAGGCCGCCGACACCGTTGAAGATCCGCAAGCCCAAGCCGCTTTGGAGACAGCCATCGCAGCATCAATTGTCCTGGCGCTAAAAGCGCTCGCCTCAGGCCGCGCCGAAGAGGGGCGAGCGCTTGGCGGCGTCCTGCGCGGGCTTGTTGATAAAATCAGTGATCTGACGGGCAAGGCATCTGTGCTGGCCAATGGTCAGCCTGCCATCATCAAGGCCCGTTACCAGAAACGGCTTACGGAACTGGCGGGTGAGGCGGCGACAGAAGAGCGTATTGTCCAGGAGGCAGCGGCCATGGCGGTGAAGTCCGACGTGCAGGAGGAGCTGGATCGGCTTCGCGCCCATGTTGGGGCCGCTATCGGGCTGCTTGGCACCGATGGCGCTGTCGGTCGAAAGCTCGACTTCCTGACGCAGGAATTCATGCGGGAGGCAAACACGTTGTGTTCCAAGTCCGCCTTGAGCGACTTGACCTCAGTCGGTCTGGACCTCAAAGCCAGCATCGAGCAATTCCGCGAGCAGGTGCAGAATGTCGAGTGAGCGACCGTGACCATGGCCGCCCCTAATCCGAACAAGGTTTTGGATCCCGCCAAACCCTGGGAGACGACGCGAAGAGGCCTGTTGCTTCTGGTCTCGAGCCCGGCTGGCGCGGGCAAGACATCTCTCTCGCGGCGTCTGGTCGCCGACTACTCCGATATGATCCTTTCGATCTCAGCGACGACGCGCGCTCCGCGACCGGGCGAAGAGGAGGGCCGAGAGTATTTCTTCAAGACCCGTGAGGAATTCCAAGCGATGGTCGATGCCGAGGATCTGCTGGAGTGGGCAGAGGTCAACGGCAACTTCTATGGTACGCCCAAGATTCCCGTGATGACCGCGATGGAAGCCGGCAAGGACGTGCTTTTCGATATTGATTGGCAGGGCGCGCGTCAGGTCGCAAATAAGGCGTCGGCCGATAGCGTCAGGGTGTTTGTGCTTCCGCCGTCTTGGTCAGACTTATCGCGTCGTCTGCATGCGCGCGCGCAGGACAGCCACGACATCATCAACCAGCGGCTCGCGCTGGGACAGCGAGAGATCGAGCACTGGAACGAGTATGACTACGTGATCGTCAACAAGGACTTTGATCGAGCCTACGCTGATCTGATTCACATTTACCGCTCTGAGCGGATGAAGCCCGGCCGTAATCCCTGGCTACCAGGGTTCGTCAGGGGTTTGGCGGAAGAAAATTAGCTAATCGTCGATCATGGTGCCCCGCTGCCTTCGTCGGATTGGTCATCTTCTTAAAGCGACAGGGCAGCTGTCCTACAGCTTGTTCGGTCTGGACGATCGACCATCGAAGGCAATACCTGCGTGTCGGTGACAAGCGCTAGGCTCGTGCGATCGTGTGAGGCACTGCCCAAAGGACCTAGTCGCCCATCGCCAGCTCGTCGGGGATGCGGACGTGCGCCTGACTAATGCCTGGCGCACGTGTGCTGTCGAAGTCCTTGGTCAACATCGCTCACGGCCACTCGCAATTCAGCCGCCAGACCAATCTGGGCACCGCTCTTGCGGCTACTGCCCCTTAAACTGAGCCGGACGTTTTTGCACGAAGGCCAAAATCCCTTCGCGGGCGTCTTCGGTGCCCGCTGCGTCGCCCTGGCGGTAAGCTTCTTCTTCAAGCTGTTCGTGCCAGGCTGCGTCCAGAGAAGCCCAGATGAGGTTACGTGTATAACCGAGAGAAATCGGACCGTCGGCAAGCTGGGTGGCAAGGGCCATAGCGGTCGGCATTAATTCTGCGTCGGGGACGCATCGGTTGATCATTCCCCATTCGAGCGCGGTCTTTGCGGGAAGCTTTTCGCCTAGAAGAGTAAGCTCCATGGCCCGCGCCTTGCCGATCAGGCGCGGGAGGAGGTAGGTCGCGCCGCCGTCGGGGACCAGACCGATGCGGCGGAAGGCTTGGAGAAAATAGGCGCTCTCAGCGGCCACACAGAGGTCACAGACCAGCGCGATTGACGCGCCCACGCCAGCCGCCACGCCGTTAACGGCTGCGACCAGTGGTTTTGGCGATTTACGCACAGCGCTGACGAAGGGGTTGTAGACCTTGATCAGCGATTGATTGGGACCGCCTGGCGCATCGGTGATCCGCCCGCCGCCGGACAGGTTGGCTCCCGAACAGAAGCCGCGCCCTTCGCCAGTTAGAACGATGGCGCGAACGTCGCGATTGGATACAAAGCTATCGAAGGCCGCGGTTAGACTTTCCATCAACTCCACCCCTGCGGCGTTCAGGGTCGAAGGGTCATTCAGCGTGATGATCCCGATGCGGCCCTGGATTTCCGTCCGGACTTTTGCGGGAGTGGTGGCACCGTCCATGGAAGCTTCTCCTAAGTCGAGCTCTAGCGGCGCGAACTTAAAAGACCATACGCAGCGTCAGCCTAGGAGGAAATCTCTTAGGTGGTCTCGACTAGGCTGCTGCGATGGCCGCCATTGGCGCAGCTGCGATCGTGCGGTTGCGGCCAGCATGCTTGGCCGCATAGAGGGCTGTATCAGCGCGCTCCACAAGGCTGCTGCTACTTTCGCCCGCCAGCCGCTCTGCGAACCCGGCGGATACGGTGATCATGCCCAGGTCCTCGTTGGTCGACCGGCGCTTAAGCGAACGAGACGAGACTTCCAGACGGATTTCTTCCAGCACCGCCTTAGCCGCCTGACCGTTCTCGGCGGGAAAAATAATTGCGAACTCCTCGCCGCCATATCTTGCGGCAAGGCGTGGCTTTGAGCCCATACGACCTATGACGCTGGCGACATAGCGCAGGACTTGGTCGCCGATCTGGTGGCCCCAGGCGTCATTGAAACCCTTGAAGTGGTCGATGTCGATAATCGCGAGCGTCATTCCCTCGCCAACGGCGTCAGCGTGCTCGCAAGTTGTGTCCAGGATCTCGTCGAACGCCTTGCGGTTGGCCAGCGTGGTAAGGCCGTCTGTCATGGCGTCCTTGCGAACCTGTTCAAGGTTATCGCGCAGACGTCCGAGTTCAGCGGTGGTCTCGGCGAGCTGATTTTCCAGCAAAGCGGTATCGGTCTGGGCCTTGCGCGTCGCAGCCGTCAGGTTTTGAACGACAGCTGCAACTGGGCCGGTATGCTGGCCCTCCAGCCGCTCGCTCGCCGTGGCCAGTTCCTGGCCGTACTCTTCATTCGATCTCTGCGCGTTCTCGATGGCCGAGGTGACGGTTTTCAATTCCTTAGACAGCATGTCGCCGGCCTCAAGGATATGGCCGCCGCGACGCGTCTCGGGCAGATATTGGGCGGCAAGTTCGCCGCCGATCGTCTCCGTAATCGCTTCGCCAGCGGCTAGCAGGCGGTCAATTTCATGCGCAAGCGGGCTTTCTTTTTCCGCGACGTAATGCACCCAAAGATCGAAATTGCGAACCGTCGGCCAAACATGATTGGCCTCCATGGTTTCAAGAGCCGCACGAACGAGCTGATAAGAATTCGGGCTGCGTAGGGCGAGTTGGACGTCAATAACCATGGCTTTTCCCGATAGGGCGGCCACTTGAATTCCGAGCCGCCTGAATAGGCATCTGAACCTATGATGAGAACACCAAACGAGGCGTTAAGGCCGTGCGCCCAGACGCCGATTTTTGCGGCTAATCCTGCGACCGCTGAGATGGTGGTTTTGAAAGGAAGGCCGGGATGTCCCGGCCGAAGCCCACGACCGCCTCATCGGCATCATCCCGGTCACGAGCGCGCGGGGCGGGTTGGGATCTCTCTTGCCGCGGGCGGTCCTGCGGTGTTCGATCGCGCTCAGGACGGCGGCTTCGTTCGCGTTCGGGTCCGCGTTCGTGCTGGTCCCGAGCCGGACGTTCCTGTTCCCGAGTTGAGGCCGACCCTGCCGCCTCGACGGGTTTCACCAGGACCGCAGAGGCGTCTTCGATAGGCCGGGGTTCGCCGCTACGTCCGCGTGTACGGCCCTTGCGTTCGGCAGGATGATCAGCGCGGTCGGGCCGCAGCGAAGCTTCGGTAGGCTCAAGCGGTATTGCGTCTGGGTCAAAGGGCGCCATCGCGGCGACCTCTCCATGCACGGGCACCGGCCGTGGGCGACGATCCCGGTCGCGGTTTGATGACGCGCTTCGGGCGCCGCTACGACCACGTTCTGCGCCCCGCGAGCTGCGCGGTTCATCCTTGATCGTTGACCAGTCGATATCGAGCACGATCTCCTGTGGGACCTTGCCCGTGAGCTTCAGCACCTTGTCTAGGTTGCGGGCGTCTGCAGGTGTTGTGATCATGAAGGCCTGGCCCGAACGGCCGGCCCGGCCGGTACGACCGATACGGTGTACATAATCGTCTGCATGGTGCGGGACGTCGAAATTGAAAACGTGGCTCACGTCTGGAATGTCCAGACCGCGTGCGGCGACATCCGAAGCAACCAGTAGCTTTAGGGACCCGTTTCGGAAGCTCTCCAGCGTACGCATTCGAGTCTGCTGATCGAGGTCGCCGTGGATGGGGGCGGCATCGTGACCATGGGCCTTCAGGGACTTAGCCACGATATCGACTTCGGATTTCCGATTGCAGAAGATGATGCCGTTCTTCACATCGGCACGTTCGATCAGCGCGCGCAGCGCGGTGCGTTTGGCCTTTTGGTCTTGGGTCGGAACGCGCACCAGGTATTGGGTGATGGTGTCGGCGGTCGTCGCCGGACGCGATGCCTCAATGCGAACCGGATCGTTGAGGAATTGCTTGGTGAGCCGGGTGATCTCTGGCGGCATCGTCGCGGAGAAGAACAGCGTCTGCTTCTTCTTTGGCGTCAGCTGGAAGATCCGTTCCAGGTCGGGGATAAAGCCCATGTCGAGCATGCGGTCGGCTTCGTCGACGACCAGCATCTGGACGCCTGTCATCAGCAGCTTGCCACGCTGGAAATGGTCTAGCAGACGACCGGGCGTCGCGATCAGCACGTCGACGCCGCGGTCTAGTTTCAGTTCCTGGTCGGAGAACGAGACACCGCCTATCAGGAGCGCCCAGGTCAGCTTCTGGCCCTTGGCGTAGCGCTCGAACGAGGCCGCGACCTGGTCGGCCAGTTCACGAGTCGGCTCGATGACCAAGGCTCGTGGCATGCGCGCGCGGGCCCGCCCGGCGGCGAGACGATCGATCATGGGCAAGGTGAAGGCCGCGGTTTTGCCGGTGCCAGTTTGGGCGATACCCAACACATCCTTACCGTGCAGGGCGTACGGGATCGCCTCTGCCTGAATAGGAGTCGCGGTCGTGTAGCCGGTGTCGGCGACGGCCTGCAGCGTGGCAGGCGAAAGTCCAAGTTCGGAAAATTCGGTCATTCGCTACGATAAGGTGCGGGGAAGCCGTCCAAAGTAGGGCCGGCGCGCCGCGGCGGCGCTGACGGAGATCGTCGCACGCCGCGGAACATACGGGCAGTGACCGCCAAGTCAACGCGCAGAGGCCTTTGTGAGGGCCTACGGCGAGTTTTCGCAGGTTTTCCGTCGGTGTCAGTCCGTCCTTTGAGCTTGGCATGTGCTTCCAAAGCCCGGACGCCGGCCGGCAGGCACCAATTGACGGGGACAGCATCCAGACCAGCCGGGCCGAATGGATTACTCAGCCCGCGCAGCCTGACAGACTTGGGATTGCTAGAAGCTCCTGGTGCCCAAACTTGCGCGACAATCGGTCCGATCTGAGGATCGACCAAGGCTTTGAACTTAGAATTTTCAATTGGGCTGGGCTTGGCAGGATTCCCGGCCATGGCCCCCGTCGACAGGCGCCATGCAGCCGTCGAGAAGGCGCTCAACGCTTCAGGTGCATGAGCGCACCGCATTGTTTGTCGCAAGCCAGCGACGCCGATTGCAAAGGCGAAGGGCGCGCGAAAGCTGCACGCCTCCGTAATCCCCGCTCGGCCCACAATGCAGGATCGCAGCGATCTGCCAATCGGCTCTAATCGGGGCCAACACCACAAATTCAGTGACCGCCTGTCGATGTCCTAACCACTCACGATATCGCCAACAGCTTCCATTGCAGGCAAGCTGGCAACCTGCGGGTTCTTGAGGAACAAACCAAGCGTTCCTCTGATAACCGCTTTCGTCGTGAGGATATCACCTAAGCGCTCGGGACCGACCCAAGACGCCGACCTTCGAGATCCAGAACGCAGGCTGGGCAACGGCTTGGTGGTTATTTCCCGTCGACTGAATAGGCCAAAAGCACGTTCGTTGCATTACCGCCGGTGTTGGCTGCGCCGTTGAAGCCGCTCATTACGAAAAGTCGACCGCCAGCGATGGCGGCGCCCAGGCCATCCAGGCTCCCGCCGGGTTGGCCCTTCACCTGATTGACGGTGTCGTAGGTACGCTCGCTCGTGCTGTCGGCCCAGATCACTTTGCCAGATGCGGCATCATAGGCACGAAGCCAGCCGTCCATGGTGCCTGAGAACACGACGCCGGGCATGGCTGAAGGGGCTTGGGACTGTGCACGTACGCAAGCTCCGCCGCCCCGATCGCGGCTACGGTCGCCAGCGTAATGACATGAAGCCTTGGGAGCTGGTGTGTTCCAAAGCACTTTGCCCGAAGCCGGATCGATGGCGGTAAGGCCGGGCATCGGTGGTCCAAGAGGCGTTGCCACATTGGAACGGCCGAGCACCTTCAGATTTTCTTCAAGTAGGTTCACGGTATCGGCGTTGGCGACATAGAGCCGCTTGGCGTCAGCGGCCATGCCCCACTCGATTCCTCCCAGGGAGGAGCCGGATCCGACGCGGGTGGACCACAGGCTTTTGCCCGTGTCGGGGTCCATGCCGTAGACGACGCCAGATTTTTGACCCGAAAGCACAACATCCTTGCCGCTGGCCAGATGGAACAGGATCGGCGAGGCGCCGAAGTCATAGTCGGGGCCGTCGGGGCTTGGGCAGTTGATCGGCTTTTTCGCGGCGTTGCAGCCGACGATGAAGTTATCCTTCTCCGTGACCTGGTTCGACCAGCGTATCTTGCCCGTCTTGATGTCCAAGGCGACGATGGCATCGGCACCCTTGGTATCGACCTCGGTGTAGCTGTCGCCTGTGGCGACATAGACGAGGCCGCGCTTGGTATCGAGGGTTGGCGCCGACCAGATCGCGCCGCCGGCCGGCCCCTGCATCATAGTCCCAGCCGAATTCGTGTGGGTCGGATGCAACGGCTCGGTGATGACCTTGGTTTGCCAGTTTATCTTGCCGGTCTTGAGGTCGAGGGCGGCGAGTGAAGCCTGGAAGCTGCAGCAGCTATAAGTGACCTGGCGAGCTGCGCCTTCCTCGCCCGAGGTGAGCGGCACGAAGACTTGGTCGCCGTGGATGAGTGGTGTGCCCGTTATGCCAGCGACGGGGTTGGCTTCGAGCGACGGGCTCTTCCAGAGCTCTTTGCCGGTCTGGGCGTCGAAGGCATGCGCGGTGCGGTCACGTTCGCCGATGATGGTCAGCCAGCCGCTGGGAGAGGTATCTGACTTCACGATCATAGGCGTGGTCCGCGAAACCGCGTTCTCCACCACCCAGCGGACGCAACCGGTATTGGAGTCGAGGGCATAGAATTTGCCGGAGCGATTGGTGATGAACAGCCAGTCGCCGATCACCGTCGGCATGGACCCCCCGCTCATGGCGAAGGACCACTTCACCTTTAGCTTTGAGACCTGGGCGGCAGTCAGACCCGGTGTGGCCTGGTAGCGGTGGGAAGTGACCAGACCGACGCTGGTCCAGTCGCTGGTGGTAGCCTTGATCGGAGGATTTACGTCACACTTGACGTCTATGCCCACCACAGCCGGCGTCGCCGCTCGCCCGGCTGCGGCGCGTTGGGTCGAGGCTGAAACCGGACCCGACTGGGCCGTCAGGTAGGCCGCGACGACGGCCTTGTCAGTGTCCGAGAGACCGGCGGACAGCGACTTCATTACCCCATTGGTGAGCGCATCAACAATTGCCGCGCCGGGATAGGTCGCAAGCGTCGCTTTGGTGGGGGCACGCTCGATCGCTGGCTCGTGGCACCCTTTGCAACGGGTGTTGAAGATCTGCTCGCCTGCAGCCGTATCCTGGGCATGGGCGACGAGCGGCAAGGCCAGGCCCAAGGCAACAGCGCTCGCCGATATCCAGCGCGTCCACTTCATGGCGATAGCCTCCCCTGACGTTTTCTTTGCACTTTGGGCGAGCGGCGCAGACTCGGCAAGCCGCGGCGACCGCAGATTTTACTGTGCTGTCGATTTTGGCCCGAAGCCTTTGAGCAATTCAGCGACTGCTCGCCTCGAGCTGGGCATCCTTCCCCTTTGCGCTTTCGCCGAGCTGGCGTTCGACCATGATGTCCACAGGGCGAGGATGTCGCTCCATGTCGTCGCCCACGCACCTTGGATACCGGGCGATGGCCGGCGAACGACTGAGCCGTCCACCAGGGGAACGTTTGAGGTGAAGATGATCCAAGCTGCTGTTGGCACTCCGACGACCTTGCCGAGTTTCAGAATGCGATAGCCTTTGGCCAAATCTTCCACATCCGACAGCGAAGGTTCATTGGTCAGTCGCACCCTAGGAAGAATTCGTGTTCCGACGCAGTGATTATGGTTCGTTGATCGTGGGCGTGGGATAAGATCCGGCCATCTTCGCTCGAGCCTGATCTGTGGAGAACATCCAGCGGTTGCGTGCACCGCTTACGGTGCGCCCGAATCATCCAACCGCTCGTCCCACCCCAGGAACTGCCCATTCTCGGCCTGGACTAAACCGTCATAATCAAGGCGTCGGAACACCAGGCGCTCTTGCGCAGATTCGACGGGTAAGGGGTCCCAACCGCGGCGTGCGGTCTTGGCCTTCACCGCTGACGCAGATCTGAGCGGCCTCGATCTGCCAGATGGGTTTAATGGCATCGTCCGCAAGCCGATTGTGGCTATCGATTTGGCCGAGTCGATCAATGCCGCGGCGCTAGCGCAAAAGCGAAGCCCCCGATTTGGGAGGTCGAGCGCTGCATCAGCTTGGCCCGCAATGCGCAGGAACAGCGTCTAGGACGCCTAAACGTCCAGGTCCGCCACCGCGAATTCGGCGTTCTCTTGTATGAACTGGAAACGTAGCTCTGGCTTGCGGCCCATGAGCTGTTCGACGAGGGCTTCCACAACCTCTTCGGCACGCGGTAGGGTTACGCGGGCCAACGTGCGCTTGGAAGGATCCATCGTGGTCTCCTTCAGCTGCGAAGGCATCATCTCGCCCAGACCCTTGAAGCGGCTGATCTCCGGCTTCTTACCCTTGAATTCGCCGCTCAGCAGTTCGTCACGATGGGCATCATCACGCGCGTAGACGATCTTTGTCCCATGGCTAAGTCGATAGAGGGGCGGGAGCGCTAGATAAAGCCGACCTGAGCGGATCATTTCTGGCATCGTTCGATAGAAGAATGTGATCAGCAGGCTGGCGATATGGGCACCGTCAACGTCGGCATCCGTCATGATTACAACGCGGTCGTAGCGCAGGTCCTCTTCCTTGAATTTAGAGCCTGCCTGAACACCCAGCGCCAACAAAAGATCTGTGAGTTCCTTGTTCGCGCCGAGTTTATCAAGGGTCGCTGAGGCAACGTTCAGGATCTTGCCGCGCAAGGGTAGAATGGCCTGGCTCTTTCGGTCGCGCGCCTGCTTGGCTGAACCACCCGCGCTGTCGCCTTCGACCAAGAAAATCTCAGTGCCGTTGATGGCGTTGCCGGAGCAATCAGCGAGCTTGCCCGGTAGCCGCAGCTTGCGCGTGGCTGAGGCCCTAGCGACTTCCTTGTCCTTTCGACGCTTTAGCCGTTCTTCGGCGCGCTCGATTACGAATTCGAGCAGGGTGGATGCCGACTTGGGCTGGGCGGTTAGCCAGTGATCGAACGGATCACGGATCGCGGCTTCGACCAGGCGCTGCGCGTCGGCCGACGATAGGCGCTCCTTGGTCTGACCTTGGAATTCTGGGTCGCGGATGAACACGCTGACCAACGATCCCGCCTGCGCGACAACATCGTCCGCCGTGAGGATCACGCCACGTTTTTCCCCGGTTAGTTCGGCGTAGGCCTTCAAACCCCGCGTCAGCGCTGCGCGCAGCCCCGCTTCATGCGTTCCGCCTTCTGGCGTGGGCACCGTGTTGCAATAGGACTGCATAAAGCCGTCGGCTTCTCCGAAGCCAGCCGGTGTCCAGGCAATCGCCCACTCCACCTTGCCGGTCTCGCCCGGCCGGGAATAGCGGCCGGCGAAGGGTTGCGGCGTGACGGTCTCGATGTCCTTCACCCGCTCAGCCAGGAAGTCAGCAAGGCCATTGGGAAAGCGGAAGACGGCCTCAGATGGTGTCTGGTCCTGAATGCGGGACGGATCGCACGACCAGCGGATTTCGACGCCGCCGAAAAGATAGGCCTTGGACCGAGCCATGCGATAGAGCCGGGCAGGTCTGAAGGCGACGCCCTCACCAAAGATTACCGGGTCGGGCATGAACGCTATAGCCGTGCCATGCTTGCGGGTCGGGCCAAGCTTTTCGATGCCGCCAAGAGGCTTGCCGCGGGTGAAGGCTTGACGCCATTCGAAGCCGTCCTTCCAGGCGGTGACCTCGACCCGCTCGGAGAGCGCATTCACGACACTGACGCCAACACCATGCAATCCACCGGACGTCTCATACGCCTTGCCGGAGAATTTCCCGCCGGAATGCAGAACCGTCATGATCACTTCCAGCGCCGATTTGCCGGGGTGTTTGGGGTGTGGGTCGACAGGAATTCCGCGGCCGTCATCGATGACGGTGAGCTGACCTGCGGCATCGAGGCGAACAGAAATCACCTTCGCATGCCCCGCCACCGCCTCGTCCATGGCGTTGTCCAGGACCTCTGCGAAGAGGTGATGCAGGGCCCGCTCATCGGTGCCGCCGATGTACATTCCGGGGCGTTTGCGGACCGGCTCTAGGCCTTCGAGGACCTCGATGTCCTTGGCCGAATACCCGCCCGTGGGCGCAGTCACCGCCGGGCGCGGTTCATGGTTCTCAGTCAAGGGGGACGCCGGCGCAGGGTTCAGTGCGTCGTCGAACAAGGAGGCCTGGGGTTGGGCGGCGGATTTGTTGGGCATGGACCGCCTAGAGTGGGACGATTCTGAAGGTCCCCGATATGAATCGCGTGAGAAGGGAACGCAATGTGGCTTGGACGCCCGGCCGTCTCGAAAGATGGGTTTCTCCCGCCGGGGGCTCGACAGTTGACCCTGAGCGCGTTCCAATCAAAGAAAAATGGGCGAAACGGGCATGTCGAGCTGGAAGGATCCGCAGATTGCGGCGGTGCGTGCGCTCTTGGCCTCGCGAGCTCCCGTGTTTGGGGCGGCCTTGCCTAGCCGTTCGGAAAGACGAGCGGCGTCGGACGCGCTGGGCGAAAAAGGTGCCTTGCCCCCGGGCTGTCGCCACGAACCGCTGACAGCGGCCGGCGTGAAGTGCGAGCGAGTTTCATCGCCGGGAGCGATCGATGCACGGCGCATGCTCTACCTGCACGGCGGCGGCTATGTGGGTGGCAGTCCCCGCAGTCATCGCCCAATGGTGGCCAGGATCGCCGAGGCAGCCCACGCCACCGCCATCGTCGCCGACTATCGCCTGGGTCCGGAACACGCTTGCCCAGCCGCCCTTGAGGATGCTCTGGCCGTCTATCGATGGATGCTGGAGGAGGGCGTGGAGCCTGAGCAAATCGTGATCGCCGGAGACTCGGCGGGCGGCGGGCTGACAGTTGCTCTGGCCTTGGCCCTGAAAGAGCTAAACTTTCCGCAACCGGCGGCCCTTTTTGTGATTAGCCCTTGGGTCGACCTGACACAAAGCCACGACAGCTACGCTACGAAGGCTGAAGATGACCCGATAATCTCCAAGGCCGGACTGGATGAAAGCGCGGCAGCCTATCTCGCGGGTTTCGATCCGCGTGACCCGCGCGCCTCGCCAGTGTTCGGAAATTTCAACGGCTTGGCCCCAATGCTAATCCAGGTCGGGTCCGAAGAGGCGTTACTGGGCGACAGCCTGTTTCTGAGCGAACGGGCAGGGCATGCGCGCGTCGAAGTCCGATTGGAAATATGGCCGGAGATGATCCACGTGTGGCACGCCTTCGGCGGCCAATTGAACGCTGCGCGGCGTGCGATCACGACGGCAGGGGCGTGGATCAATGAGAAGTTGAGCGGTTGACCACCGGCACTTCAACGCACCTAGGCGATACGACCTCTGAGGTCATTGGAAGAAAGGCTTGGTTCTCTTGCGTATGGGGCGACTTGAGGAGGCGATTTCGTAATGTGCCTCGGCAATCAGGCTCCAGCGGCGTGCTGGGGCTGCGCTTTATGGGGGGGGCGCGAAACTGAAAAAGGGCCATAAGGCGAAGCGTGAGGTGGGTAACTCTGTTGCGACACCCATCACGCCCGGTCTCCCCGAACAATAAAAACGGCTTTGTCTGTCGGCCGCGGCCCGGATGGAAGCGTCAGAGGCGACCCCGACGCACTATCCACCTTACTGTTTCGGAGCATAGATCGCCGAAAGCAAATCAGGCGCTCCCTCGAGTCTTTCAAGGCGCGGGTAGCGCAGACCGCCGCGATAGTTGACCTCGACGGTCTTGTAGTGGTCGCCGCTCTTGACCAGGAGATTTAAAGGTCCACCGGTCTTGGCCTCTGAGATCGCTTCCTTCAGCCGGGCGGAGTCAAAGCTGATCCCATTTACAGCCAGCACCTTCGCACCAATCGTAAGGCCCGCCTTGAAGGCCGGCCCGTCCCACTGCACTTGAGTGATGTCGGCGTCGCGCCCCAACACCAAGCCGATTGAATAGGTGAGGTCGGTGGATTTGCGACGCGCCTCCGCGGATTTGAAATAGTCGGTGGGCGTTTCAGTATAGACCAGCTTCCAGCCACCTCGCGCCAGACCATCGAGCGGCGGCCTGGGCGCCACCTGATTGATCCGCTCATTTAGAAATTTCGCCCAGTCGTAGGGCTCGACCTTGTTCAGGGCGGCGACGACGTCATCGAATGTATAAGGCACCGGCGTCCAGCTGCCGTTTTCGATGCCGAAAAAACCTCTGGCAAAATCGTCAAGCGAACGAGCTCCGCCAGACTTTTCACGGATCAGGGTGTCGGCGTCGAGCCAGACAAGCTGGCCTTCGGAGTAGTAGTCCTCGCTGCGTTGGAAGCTCAACCAAGGCTGGGGCCTGCGCGAGGCGATGATCGGATCGTTGGTGGTGTCTTCGACCGTGCGCCAGTCTCGGCCGACGCGGTAGGCGTAGGTGGCGGCCGTAGAAGCTAGGGCGTCCAATGCCTCCTGTTTGGTCAAGAGCGCTGATCGACCGGCGAGTACAAACCCCCAGTACTGCGTCTGGCCCTCGTAAACCCACAGGAGCGAACCCCGCATCGGCACGTTGAAATTAGGCGTCCACAGGTCAGCCGGCCTGCGGAATTTCCCGTTCCAGGAGTGGGTGTATTCGTGCGCCAGCAGGTCGCGCGCGGAGGGACTCGCGGTCCACCCGGTAAAGTAGTCGGGAACGGTGCCGTCCTCGCTGGAGCGGTGATGCTCCAGACCGTTTCCGCCCATCCGATCTGAGAGAGAAAACAGGAAGTCATAATGGTTGTAGTGGTGCGCGCCGTAGAGTTTGTAGGCCTGCTGGACGAGTGCCTTGTGTTTCTCGATCTGATCGGGTGTTGCCGCCAAGAGCTCTGATCGGTCGGCGATGACGTCAAGGTGGACGGGCACGGGGCCACCTGGATCAAGGTCGATCTGTTTGGCGTAGCGACCCGCGATCATCGGAGAGTCAGCCAGGGTGTCGAAGTCGACCGCCCGGTAATGGGTGACTTCGCCATCGACGCCAGTGGGTTCCAGCGCTGAGAACGCCGTCCAGCCGTCGGGAAACCGGACGCTTGGCTCGATTTGGACGCGCCGAGCGAAGTGCCCGGCTGGATACATGGCCAAACTGATCCACTGCAGGCTCATCATCTCCTGCGTCATGACAATCCGACCTTCGTCGCCAGATACGGCGGAGAGAAAGTCAAAATCGATGTTGATACTGGTCGCACCCTGCGGGACGTTTATGTGGAAGGCATAGACATCGACAGGATCGCGGGTCCACGGGATCACTTTTCCGGCCGATCTGAAAACGATGCCGTCGACGTTTTTCAGCGCCCCGCTTGGGCCGTGGTTTCCAGGCAGCCATTGCGGATAGAGGATCGTCATTTCACCGGCCTTTGCGACCGGGATCGTCTCGTGGACGCGAAAGATGTGATGGTCGAGATCTGAGGCGTCGACATGCACCTTCAATAGGCCAGGATAGGCCGTATCTTGCGGAACCTCGGTCTTGGGCGGCATTGGGTAGGGCTGGGGCCCCGCCGAGGTTTCAGCGAAAGCGACGCCAGAAAAGGCGAAAACAGCGGCGCAGGCAAACAGAGCTGACTTCAACGGAAAGAACCTTACGACGAGGAGCGTTTTCCCTTTTTAGGGCCAGCATGGTGCGAAGTTCAACCGGGGCGATAAGTAAAGAACGTGGATTCGCCAGACACAGTCGAGCCTTTCCAGGCGACCTAAGGGCTCTATGCGACGGCTGACCGGCCGGTTGAGGCGAATGACCAATTCCAGCAGGACCGATACGGGCTGAATTTCGCCCCTTAATGCCGCTGAGCGGTCAGCGAAATAGAATAGAAAAGGGCCGCGACTTGCGTCGCGGCCCTGTCCGTTCGGTTCTAAGAAAAGACGCTTAGCACTTGTAGTACATATCGAATTCGACCGGGTGCGGGTGCAGCGCAAGACGCATAACTTCTTCCATCTTCAACTCGATATAGCTGTCGATGAAGTCGTCGGTCATGACGCCGCCAGCCTTCAAGAAGGCGCGATCCTTATCCAGATTGTCGAGCGCTTCCTTGAGCGAGCCGCAAACCTCGGGGATCTTCTTCTGCTCACGGGGCGGCAGGTCGTAGAGGTTCTTATCCGCCGGGGCGCCGGGATCGATCTGATTGATGATCCCATCTAGGCCAGCCATCAACAGAGCCGTGAAGGTCAGGTATGGGTTGCCCATCGGATCCGGGAAGCGGGCTTCCAGGCGCTTGCCTTTGGGGCTGTCGGTGTGGGGGATGCGGATTGAGGCCGAACGGTTGCGGGCCGAGTAGGCTAGTTTCACGGGCGCTTCGTAGCCTGGTACCAAACGCTTGTAGGAGTTGGTCGTCGAGTTCGAAAAGGCGTTGATCGCCTTGGCGTGTTTGATGATCCCGCCGATGTACCAGAGGCACATCTGGCTCAGGCCCGCGTACTTGTCGCCTGCGAACAAGGGCTTGCCTTCGCCCCAGATCGATTGGTGCACATGCATGCCCGAGCCGTTGTCCGCGAACATCGGTTTGGCCATGAAGGTCGCCGTCTTGCCGTAGGCATGAGCGACGTTCTGGATCACATACTTATAGAGCTGCAGCCGATCCGCCATGATGATCATGGTGTCGAATTTCAGTCCAAGTTCGTGTTGGGCCGGTGCCACTTCGTGGTGGTGCTTTTCCGGCTTCATTCCGAGCTCGCCCATCACGGCCAGCATTTCGCCACGAAGGTCTTGGCCGCTATCGACCGGGTTCACCGGGAAGTAGCCGCCCTTCGGACCTGGGCGGTGGCCCATGTTGCCCTCTTCATACTCCTTGGCCGTATTGATCGGCAGTTCGCTGGAATCATAGGAGTAGCCGGTGTTGTTCGGCTGAACTGACCAACGCACGTCGTCGAAGACGAAGAACTCGGCTTCGGGACCAAAATAGACTGTGTCGCCGATCCCCGAGGATTTCACAAAATTCAGAGCGGCCTTGGCAATCGACCGAGGGTCGCGCTCGTAGGGGGTGCCGGTGTCGGGGTTCACCACGTCGCAGAAGATCGCCATGGTCGTCTGCTGGTAGAACGGATCGATGATCGCTGAGTCCAGGTCAGGACGCAGCTTCATGTCACTTTCGTTAATTGCCTTCCAGCCCGCGATCGACGAGCCATCGAACATGGTGCCGTCGGTCAGGAATTCATCATCGACAAGGTCGATGTCGAAGGTCACATGCTGCATTTTCCCGCGAATGTCGGTGAAGCGCACGTCGACATATTTGACGTCCTTTTCCTTGATTTGATCCAGGATGTCTTTGGCTGTTGTCGCCATGGTGGTAATCCCCTTGCAGTGGTCTTGAGTTGGTGTGGGTTAGACGGCGTCGGCTCCGGTTTCTCCCGTCCGGATGCGCATGACGTCGATGATGTCGGAAATGAAGATCTTGCCGTCGCCGATTCGTCCCGTGCGGGCGGATGTGGCGATTGCTTCGAGGGCGCGATCAAGCTGATCGTCAGCGATCACCACCTCGATTTTGATCTTGGGTAGAAAGTCCACGACATATTCAGCACCACGGTAAAGCTCGGTCTGGCCCTTCTGGCGACCGTAACCCTTGGCCTCTATCACCGTCATGCCCTGGACTCCCAGTTCCTGGAGGGCCTCCTTAACTTCGTCGAGCTTGAATGGCTTGATGATGGCTTCGATCTTTTTCATCGTTCCTCGGACGCGCCACCCCCCAACCGGCTCTCTGGCGGCCGTGGAGACGCAGCATGGCTTAGCAGGGCCTCACAAGCACTCACGCATGCGGGGCGGGGAAGGGCGCGCGCCAAAGCGGCTGGTGCCCAGGAAGTAGGCGCCACGAGATCAAAAACCAGTCAATGGCGAAATGCCTTCAAGAGTGAGGTTTCGGTCCCTAGGATCGCAGCGTGAAACGGTTGGAAGGCGATTGAAGTATGGATGGCGTAACCCCAGTTCTCATCGGAGCGGGCCAATTTAGCTACCGTGGCGATCCTGGTACATCACCATCGCCGACCAGCCTGCTGAAGATTGCGGCGGAACGAGCGGCGATAGACGCAGGTATCGGCTCGGCGGGGCTCGCCAAGATCGACAGCTTGGCGGTCGCTGGCTTCACCATTGATGCACCCGGCTCCACGCGGGGCGCTATCCCTCATTCTTCCAACCCCCCGGCAAGCTTGGCCAGAGACATCGGTGCCAATCCAAGCTGGAGGGTCTATTCCCATATGGGCGGCGACACGCCCCAGAAGCTGATCAATGTGCTCGCCGAGCGAATTGTCCGCGGGGAGACCGAGCTTGGCCTGGCGGTTGGCTGCGAGTTCCTCGGCTCCGCTTTGAAGCGGCTGACGAAGGGCCTCGGTTTTGACGATTGGAAGGAAGACCTGGATCTTCCAGAGCCGGAACGCATTGGCGACCCGCGTCCCGGTGTCACCCCCTATGAAGCGCGCCACGGGCTGAACCGGCCCATCAACATCTATCCGATGTTCGAAAACGCTCTGCGGGCGCGGGATCGGCGTTCAATTGCCGATCATCAGGCGCGGCTGGGCCAGTTGTTTTCGCCGTTTACGCGGGTCGCCGCCAAAAATCCCGAAGCTTGGTTTTCGATCGAACGAACGGCCGAGGACCTGGTTACTGTGTCGGACCGTAACCGGATGGTCGGTTTTCCCTATCCGAAGCTGCTCAATGCCATCATGGAAGTCGACCAGTCGGCAGGCGTGATCATTGCCAGCGAACGCAAGGCGCGCGAGTTGGGGGTGCCTGAGGACAAGTGGGTCTATCTGCACGGCTGCGCGGACGCTTCGGACCTCTGGTTTCCCCTAGATCGGCAGGATTTTCATTCCAGCCCGGCGATGCGTCTGACGGGCCAAAAGGCGTTGGAAATGGCCGGGGTCGGGCTCAGTGACATCGACTTCATTGATCTTTATTCCTGCTTTCCCGTCGCCGTGGAAATTGGCGCTGAAGAACTCGGCTTATCGTTAGACGATCCACGCGGACTAACCGTTACCGGCGGTCTGCCTTATGCCGGCGGACCTGGTAACAACTACGCCATGCATTCAATCGCAGTGATGATGCAAAAGCTTCGGGCCAAGGCTGGCGCATATGGATTGGTGACAGCGAACGGCTGGTACCTTACCAAACAGTCGACGGGTGTTTATTCGGCTTCGAAGCCTAAAGCTCCGTTCCGCCGTGAGGATCCCGGCGTATTACAGCGCCAAATTGACGCGTTACCCCATCCGGTTGTCATCGAAACGCCGCAGGGTGAGGCGAGGATCGAGACCTATACCGTCGTTCATCGACGCGAGGGACCTTTTATGGGGATTGTCATCGGTCGTGACGCAGATGATCGCCGTTTTGTGGCTGTAACCCCGAATGATCCCGCGACATTGGCTCGCCTGGAGCAGGTCGAGCAGGTGGGCCGTACCGGACGAGTGACGCAGGGGCCAGACGGCAAAACCAACCTTTTCACGCCGGATTGAGACTGCCTATGCCCCGCCTCTATTTAATCCGTCACGGCAAACCCGCCGCCGTTTGGGGCGGCGACGACGACGACCCTGGACTGGATGCGATCGGGCAGGCTCAGGCCACGGATGCGCGGGACTGGCTGCTGGCTCTTCCGGCGTCTGAGCGACCGACCAAGGTTGTCAGTTCGCCATTGCGCCGGTGCCGAGAAACGGCTGCCCCAACCGCTGAAGCGCTTGGCGTTGCTATTGAGATCGATGAGCGCGTTGGGGAAATCCCGACACCAGCAGCGCTATCACTTGAGGCTCGCGGGCCTTGGCTGCGTAAGGCGTTTGCCGGGACGTGGGCTGAAATAGAGGGCGAACTCGATTACGACGCCTGGCGCCGTGAGATCGCAGCGTCGTTGGTCCTTCGCGGGAATACTGCGGTCTTTTCGCACTATGTCGCGACCAATGCCGTGGTCTCGCAGTTGCTTGGCGATCCCAAGGTACTGGCATTCCGACCAGACCATGCTTCAGTCACGATCCTCGAGACCGACGGCACTGCACTCGGCTTGATCGCGATGGGTCGTGAAGCGGCTACGGGCGTACTCTAGAAGGGGCGCTACGATTTCGAATTTACGCCAGATTCTGACTGTCGCGGAAATGGCGAGCGTCGATGGTGCCGCGATCGCAGGCGGAATTTCGGGGCTGACCCTCATGGAGCGGGCTGGCTGTGCCGTCGCAGATGCTGTGTGCGCCAGGTTCGATCAGCAGAAGGCGTGGGTGCTTTGCGGGCCGGGAAACAACGGCGGCGATGGCTATGTGACGGCGCGTTTGCTGAAAGATCGAGGATGGCCGGTCGAAGTTCGATCCTTTGGCGAACCCGCAACACAGGACGCCCGCGCAGCGAGCGCCCGATGGGAGGGCGTCACGCGATCCCTAGATGGCGGATTAGAGCCCGGAGTTTGGATCGATGCCCTGTTTGGCGCGGGTCTGTCGCGGGCGCTGGAAGGTTGGGCAGCGGCGGCGGCGCTGAATATGGCAGAGACGCCTGAGCGGGTCGTAGCGGTCGACGTGCCGAGCGGTGTTCCCGGCGACACCGGCAGGCCTATCGGTCCTGCGGCCCGCGCTTCGATTACTGTTACTTTTCATGCCAAAAAGCGGGCCCATGTTCTAGAGCCCGGGCGCAGTCGTTGTGGAGACGTCACCGTGGCGGACATCGGTTTGGGCGCGAGCGAGAGTTGGGTGAAAGAGAACGGACCTGAGCTTTGGCTTTCTCGTTTTCCATGGCCGTCGGCGGCGACTCACAAACACGCGCGCGGGCGGATGGTTGTCGTGAGCGGCGAGGCCTGGAGCACGGGTGCAGCGCGGCTGGCGGCGCGGGCAGGCCTCAGGATCGGGGCCGGACTTGTGACGGTGCTGTCGCCACCCGAGGCCCTTCCGATCAACGCAGGCCACCTAGAGGCGGTCATGCTGATGGGCTTCGAGACCGACCTTGAGCTTGAGCAGGCCGCCAAGGACGCGGACGCAGCCGTGATTGGGCCGGCGGCGGGGGTTGGCGAGCCGACCCTCTTGAACGTGTTGGCCCTTGCGCGAACGGGCGCAGCGATGATCCTCGACGCCGATGCCATTACGGTCTTCCGCGACGATACCGAGGAATTATTTTCACGGCTCGATCGTGACGATGTCTTGACGCCTCATGTCGGCGAGTTTGAGCGGCTGTTCCCTGGCCTCTTGGCGGCGTCACCCGAACGGATCGCAGCGGCCCGGTCCGCATCTGAGCGAGCCGGCGCGGTCGTGTTGCTGAAGGGGTCAGACACAGTCATCGCCGCGCCTGACGGCAGATGCGTTGTGAATACCAACGGATCGCCGTGGCTTGCTACGGCAGGGTCAGGCGATGTGCTGGCGGGCTTTATTGGGGGCCTGGTCGCGCAGGGCATGGAAAGCTTCGAGGCCACCTGTGCGGCCGCATGGATCCATTCCGAGGCGGCTGAAATGCATGGTCCGGGCCTGATTTCTGAAGACCTGCCCGGGCTTGCACCCTCGGTCCTGCGTCGGCTTTTCGACGATCGGTGAGGCTTCGCAAGTTCAGATTATTGTCGATCGTGACGTTCGCCGTCAGGGGGACGAAATTTTAAAATGACGGCGAACGCTCGTTTGCGAACCGGTCGTTTATCTGCAGGTCGCCCGTTGGTGGCAGCGCGCTGCGTTGACGACGCTCGTGAAAGCCCAGACATTCAATAACTATCTGATTTTTTGCATATCTTCGCCACCAGTCATCGCCAGGAGGGCGAACGAAGCTAGCCAATGTTCGCCCATATAGTCGCCTGCGACATGGGGCAAGCTTACCGCCATGTGCGCCTGCGCCGCCGCTTCGGCGACGACGGCGAGCGGGTGATCGACAGGAAGCGTCGCGGCGATTTCGCGCCAGCACCAGGCGCGCGACAAATTCAAGCCGTCGAGATGGGCAATCTTGCCGTCGGATCGGTCGGAGACGGTGACGGGCGTGAATAGGCTCGTGGGAAGCCGCTGCGCGGCTCTGGGCAAATAGGCGGTCAGCCAGGGCGCGAATTCCGAGGGCGGCAGGAGCCTGCGCAGGCACTCGGCTTCTACAAGGGTCGCAGAGAGGAACTCGTCTCCAGACGGTTCCCAGGCCGGCGCATCGCGGTCGGCGATATACCAGGCGCGGGCCTTTTCACGGAAGAGCTCTGTCAACGCCGTGTCCTCTGCTGCCAAGGCATAGTCCTGCGCTAGGGCTATGGCGAAAGCGGTCGAAGAATGAACCCCTGTGCGTATCGGATAATGGGCCTTCGGCAGAAAATCACGGAACCTGTGGGCGAAGACCGAGGCGAGCGGCTGATGAATTTTGGCCCATGGCGCGTCATGATCGATGAACTCGGCTTGCAGCTTCAGCAGCCAACCCCAGCCGTAGGGACGCTCGAAGCCGCGGGCGGTTGGTTGGGCCAGGTAGGCGACCTCGCCTGCAACATTGCCAGGTGTGATGGCCTGATCGAAGAGCGTTCGAATGGCACCTGCCTCCGGAATGCCGGGTTCACGTCGCAGCAGGCTCGCCAGCAGCCAATAGCCGTGAACACAAGAATGCCAGTCGAAGCTGCCGTAATAAATTGGGTGCAGGTCGCGTGGGCCGCGCAAATCGGCTGGACCGTCCAGCACATGGTCGAGCTTGTTCGGGTACTCGCGCGTAACGTGACCGAGTGCGATTTTAGCAAACCTAGAGGCGATTTCGGGCGTTAGGCGACCCGATTGCTGTCTAGTGGCGGAAGGCGAGGACATACATCAGCACCGTGTTGACAATCAGCATGATTAGGGCGGTCGGGACCTGAGCCTTGATCACTGCATAGCGATCGGGAATCTCAAGCAAGGCTGGGGGCACGAGGTTGAAGTTGGCCGCAAGCGGGGTCATCAGCGTTCCGCAAAATCCGGAGAGCATACCAATCGACGCGATTACCGCCGGGTTACCCCCGAAATGGTGAATAAGGATGGGCAAGGCTACGCCGCCAGTCAGGACTGGAAATGCGGCAAAGGCATTGCCCATCAACATTGTGAAGCCGGCCATGCCCACGCAATAGACCGCGACTGCGGCGAAGCGGGTGTCGACCGGCAGGTAAGTGGTCACGAGAAGCCCAATTTCTTTGCCGACACCGGCAAGTGCGAAGACGACGCCGAGAGCTGCAAGAAACTGCGGGAGGAGCATGGCCCAGCCTATGGTGTCCGCCAATCGGCGGCCCTCTTGAAGCGGGCTGATCAAAGGCTGGCGCAACAGGACGAGCGCAGACGTCAAGCCGACGATCACCGCAAGCGCGAGCGACACCAGGGTCGCCTGCTTTGGGTCCATAAGCGGTACCCCGGCAATCTGGGCGGGCTTCAACACCAGCACGCCCAGGGCGACGACGATCGGAAGCATCAATGCGGGCGCGAAGAGCCTATTTCCAAACCGCTCGGAAAGTTCGATCCGCTCACCGGCAGACGTCGTGGCAGGCTGGCCAAGATCCAACAGACCCTGCGCGGCGAGGAGCGCCAACCCAAGGACAACGATTCCATTCCCAAGATCGCCCAACTTATCGCCGGCTAAGAAACTGACCGCCGTCAGACCCCAGAAAGCTGCGTTGCCGAAGCGTTTGGAGTTTCCACGGTCCAATGCGCTCAGGAGACTGAATCCAGCGAACATCAGGCCCGCCACGAGGTAGACGAAGGCAAGCTTGATCATGGCTTGGCCAAGCCCTTGAGCCGACGGTCAAACAGCAGCAGGCGGGCCGCGTGGACCGCAAACGCGGCAAAGGCGGTTGGAATCGCCCACACGGAAATCTTGATCGCGTCGAGCGCAATACCGCTGCTCGTCAGGAAGCCGACCACCAGAAGGACTGAGCCGATGGCGACGAAGATATCTTCGCTGAAGAAGACTGCGACGTTATCCGTCGCTGCGGCCATAGCGCGAATGGCATACCGCCGCTTCAGATCCTGCGGCCCGTCGCGGACTTCCGAGGCCGCCTCCGCCATGGGCGCGATCAGTGGGCGGATCGTTTGGGCCTGGCCTGCGATCGAGACAAGGCCAGCGGCGGCGGTCACTTGGCGTATAGCCATGTAACTGATCAGCAAACGTCCGACCGAGACCCCGGGAAGACCCGCGATGATCTTGGCCGCACGTTCCTTAAGACCGGCCCGTTCGAGAACGCCGACAAGCGGCAAGACAAGGTAGGCTGTGCTCACTAGGCGGTTGTCGTTGAAGGCTTTTCCGAAGGCCGCGATCACCTTTAACGGCGAGTAGCCCGCGAACCAGCCGCTGGTCAGCGCCGCCAGGACCACCACCAAGAGCGGATTTAGACGGATCGCGAAGCCGACGACGATGACGGCCACGCCCAAAAGGATCATCATCGGGTCTCCTTAGCTTGTCTCGTTCTAATGGGATTGCCGGAATTTCACCGAAGGCAAAGATGCAAACTCGGTCCCCGGAGCGTTTTTGCAACCCACTTGGAGCAGGCCAGGAGGGGCGCGTTGAGCGAACCAAGACGTTCTAAATTCCCGACACAGCGCCAATTTGGTACCTTGAATGATGCCCCTATCCGGCTGGCGTACCTCCCGGCCTGCGGCTTTGTGTCTAACCGACGCAGGCCTGCCATAAGGCACCGATCCTCACTCGGTCGCGTTTCCGATGCGTCATCTTGAGCCGCAGGACCTGCCGATGGCCTTCGCCACCCGTCAGCGCGCCGCGATCCAAGCATCAGCAAGTCGCAGGAATCCGTCAACACTGACTGTTTCGGCCCGCGCCGCAGGGTCGAGGCCAGCGGCTTCAATAAGTGGCTCGCCTACCATGCCCTTGAGACTGGTGCGAAGCATCTTGCGGCGCTGCCCGAAGGCCGCGGCCGTGAGCCGTTGGAGGGCTTCCAGTCGGCCGGGCGAAGGCCGATCAGTGCGGGGCCTTAGGCGAACCACGGCCGATTCCACCTTTGGCGGCGGGGTGAAAGCACGCGCCGGGACATCCATCACGGTGTGAGCCTCGCAGGTCGCCTGAGCAATTATGGCCAAGCGACCGTAGGCCTGACCGTTCACGGGCGCGACTATTCGTTGGGCGACTTCCTTCTGAAACATCAAGGTCATGGAAGCTGGCATCCACGGGCCCGTCAGCCATTTGATGAGTAGGGCCGTCCCTACATTGTAAGGCAGGTTTGAGACCACGTGGCCCGGTTCGCCAGCCATCAGCACGGATTCCTCGACGCTGAGCGCATCGGCGAAGACAAGGGTCAGGGTGCCGGGGTCCGTGGCTTGCGCTAGATCTTTGAGTAGCGGTCCGAACCGCTGATCTTTCTCGATCGCGGTGACCCTTAGGCTGGCTTCGAGGAGCGCGCGTGTGAGACCGCCGGGCCCTGGCCCGACTTCGATCACTCGATCACCTGGCGTAAGGCCGGCTAGCCGTACGATCTTGCGGGTGATGTTAAGGTCGAGAAGGAAGTGCTGGCCGAACGCCTTCTTGGCCAGCAAACCGTGCTCGGCGAGGGCGTCGCGCAGTGGCGGAAGTGCATCGAGACTCACCCCGCTCTGGCCCCAGCGGCGCGCCCCTTGGCCATTCTATCGGCAAGCCGAACGGCGGCGACCAGACTATCAGCTCTGGCGATGCCGCGACCTGCGATATCAAAAGCCGTCCCGTGGTCGGGCGAAGTCCGTACGATTGGAAGCCCAAGCGTCACGTTAACCCCGCCCCAAAAATCCAGCATTTTGATCGGGATGAGGCCCTGATCGTGATAGAGGCAAATAGCGACATCATATCGATCGCGCGAAGCCTCTGCGAACAGAGTGTCCGCTGGATGTGGCCCCGTAACATCAATTCCCAGATCCTTGAGGGCTTGAATTGCAGGCGCGACGATCTCGATCTCCTCGCGACCGATGCCGCCCCCCTCACCAGCGTGCGGATTGAGACCCGCGACCGCCAGTCGGGGCTTGGCAATTCCAAAATCGCGCTGCAGGCTCTGCGCCGTTACGAGACTTGTGTTGACGATCGCCTCGATGCTCAGCAGGCCGGGGACCTTGGCTAGGGGCTCATGGATTGTGACCAAGGCGACGCGCAAATCGCGGGCGGTTAGCATCATCACCGGTCCACGAGCGCCTTCGAATTGTTTGGTGGCCGTGAGTTTGCCCAGAAATTCAGTGTGGCCCGGAAACTTGAAACCCGCTTGGTAGAGCGGAGCCTTGGCGATGGGCGCGGTGACAACCCCGCAGACTGCGCCCGATAGCGCGAGTCCTACGGCAGTTTCGATCCATTGGATGATCGCTGCCGCAGAGGCCGCAGAAGGTTGTCCCGCAACGACCGGGCTGCGCAACGGCAGATCAAGCACTGGCAAGGCGTCGCGGAAAACGGCTCGAGCTTCCGATGGGGCGAGGATCGGCCGGAGAATTGAGCCGCCGCCTGCTGAGGCCGATGCCAGGGACTGTGCGTCGCCGACCACCAGGAAGGGGGGGCCGGAGCGTCGGAGCGCGTGCCACGCCTTAACGACGATCTCGGGTCCGATACCAGCTGGATCGCCAAGCGTCAGGGCGAGCGGGCCAGCCCTCACCAGATCACCACTATGGTCACCTGTACTCTATGGTCGCGGAATTCCGCAGGTCGCGCATGTAACGTCGCGAGACCATGCTGAGTTGCTCGCCCGTAAGCCGGTTTTCGATCTGATCGTGATCGACCTGAGCCGCGCCGGCGGCGCGCTTACCGCAGACGGCCAACACGTGCAGTCCCACCTTTGTGCGGATCGGTTGGGAAAGCTGGCCGGGCTGCAGCGTCTTGGCAGCTTCAGCAAATTCCGGCAGCAGATCGGCGATTTCAGCTTCGCCCAAGTCGCCCGCGACGACACCTGAGGATTTTCCGACCGTGGATTCAAGGGTTTTGCAGTCCTTGATCTGCGCACGGACGGCCACCAGTTTGGCTTTCGCCGCGTCGGTTTCGGCTTCTGTCGCGCTCGGCGCCAGAGCAATGGCGGCCTGCTTGAGGCTCACAAGTGTCTGCCCGGCGCCGGAACGCTTGTCTTTCAGATAGATGATGTAGACGCCGTCCTTGACCGGGATGGGCGGGGAAAGTTGGCCCGGACGCAGCTTGTCGAGCGTCGCATCGACCTCAGCGGGCAGTTCGCCAGGGCTTATCCAGCCCGCTTCGCCGCCGGCTGCTGCGGTGGATGAGGCTGAGAATTGACGTGCGACAGCAGCAAACGGAGCGCCCTGCTGAATTTGAGCGACGAGCTGAGTGGCGCCTTGGAGGGCGGCGTCCATGCCGCCCGTACGCGAAGCGTCGAGGAAGACTTCGCTGACCTCGTACTGGGGTTTGGACGCTGCAGCGGTCAGGCGAGCTTGGGTGGCTTTGATCTGGTCTTCGCCGATCCGCAGGCGAGATCCGTAGCGCCCGCGAATCCAGTGCCCCCAACTAACTTGGGCTCGAATTTGTTGGTAGAGGGTGTCCGAGGCGATGCCTTGAGCCCGCATGGCGGCCAGGAAGGCATCAGGTTTCATATTGATCTGTTGGGCCTCACTAGCGAGTTCTTCGAGGACCTCTTCATCCTTGGCGATGATGGAAAACTTTTGATCTTTTTCGACCCTCTTCAGTTCCTGCAACTGCAGCCGCTCATCAACCAATGAGATCAGCGCCTGCTGCTGGAACTGGGGCAGCGTCTCTTGAGTCGGCTGAACGCCTGTCGTGGCGATCAGCAGGCGCATTCGTTGCGCCAGATCATAGGTCGAAATGATCTCGTCGTTGACGATCGCAGCCACTGATTCCGACATCGGGCGCATCGCGGTGAGCTGGTCACGCGGTGCGGCCGGCTGAGGCGTGAACGGTGTCAAAGCGTTCACCGCTGCCGCAGGAGCCTGAGGCGCGGCTGGCTGACTGAGGGCCTTCGAGCCCAAAGGCAGGGTAGCAGCCAACAGGGCCGCTGCGGTAACAGCGCCCCGCGCCCCCCGGCTCGTGACGTTACGCGCGCGCATCATGGATGAGATCATTCCCTCGTTCGGCCGCGTCCGGCCGCATTTCTTATCTGCCATAAAATGGTGCGCCTAATGTGGCGAGCGTTAGGCGCACGGAAAGTTGGTCGCTGCTGCCCAAGCGACCGACAATAACGTCTTCGTGGCGATAGAACACGTCAACCCGAATGCAATCATCCTTGTAGAATACGCCGACGTCGCGGATGACCCACGCATTCTTGCTTAGATCGCGGTTACCGTAGGTGCTCAGGCCCCAATGTTGAGTAACGTTCAGGTCGCCGCCAATGTCCAAATTTTTAATCGGCACGCCATTGATGCCCTGATCATCCTTCAGATAGCGTATATAGCCCGTGCCCCACTTGTTATTGACGTTCAGGCCCGCCTCCAGGCGGTGAACCTGGAGTGTTTCGGTATCGAGCCGGGTGCGTGCGAAGAAGGATAATCCCTGCCAAGGCTGAGCATCGCCAGCTACGATCCAGTCCGACGCCCGGCCGGTTAGGCCGGAACCGGCGGCAAAAACGGTGTTGGGCGTATTGCGGTAGCTGCGGCCGACCAGCAGACTGGCGCGCCGGCCGTCGTCCCAAAGGATGGAGCCACGGCTGGCAACGTTGAGGCGCAGGCCATCTTCGTAGAGGTCTGCGCCGGGAAATTTGTTAGCCTGAAAAAGCGTGGTCTCGTCGAACTCAAAGGCAATGGAGTCCTCATCGAGGTAGACCGGCTTGCCCGTTGCGTTGTGCCCTATCGTGACCTGTTGGGCCTTTGGCGAGGCCGCGACCTGAACGAGGGGCTCTAGGACGATGGTGGCGTCATTTAAGCGCCGGTAGAATGGGTATGAAATATCCGCCCCGACCACGCCCAACGCTCGGGCCTGGTTGTTTGACCTCGTCGTGATCGGCGTTGCAGGTAAAGCTAACGATGTGGCGCTGACCCCGGTCAGGATGTTGCTTACCGTGTAGCCGTCGAGACGCAGATCGATGAACGGCTCGACGCGCAGGCCACTTTGGGAGTTGAAGATCCGGCGCCAATCAAGGCCACCACTGATCCGGCTACTGTCGAGGCCGGGCTGTTTTAAGAAGACATTGTCCGGCGACTGGTCTCGGGTCAAAGACACTGCGCTGGCGGTAAAGCGCACCCTACCGCCCAGCACGTCTGTGGGATCCTCGTAGCGCGCATCAATGATGGGCGCCACGATTGGGAAGGTGCGGTTATTGTCGCTCGGGCGGAGGCCTTGCACACTGAAGGCAGCGATCGAGGCGAAAGAATTTTCACCCTGTCGGATCGCGTAGGCCTGGCTGATGAGACGGCGGTCGTCAGCAACGTAGAGGCCGCGAGCTTCGTATACCCGACCGACGTCATATTTGTCGAAGATCAGCGGATCTGATGCCCGCTCGGCGGTGAAGCCGACGACCCATTTGTCGTCAATATGGAACGCGCCTCGACCCAAAATATAGCTGCGGTTGGTGTTGTCGCCGAAGCGATTGCCCTTACTGTCGAGATCGGCCTCATGAGTATAACCCATGCGGAAATCGATCTGACCAGTCTTAAAGGCCTGCCGATACTCCAGGTTCAGGAATGGATTGGCCTTGGAATTGATCTGTGGGGCAATTGTCAGGTCTGCCGAAGGGCTAATAATCCACGCATAGGGCTGATCGTAAGAGAAGCCGCGCCGGCTATTGAAACCGATCCGCGGTGACAATAGTCCCGATACCCGGTCAGCGGACGGGTCGGCGTGCCAAAAGACGGGGAAGTAGAAGACCGGGATGCCGAGGATCCGGATCTTGGCGTGTCGATAATAGATAAGGTGATGAACGTTGTCCTGCACCACGCGGTCAGCTGTAATCGACCATGTGGGATCCTTGGGCGTATCGCCGACGCAGACGGGGCAGGGTGTGTAGATGGCCTTGTTGAGTTCCTGGAAATCCTCGGAACGCCGCACAGCGCTGGCACCGGCAATCAGAATGTTCTGATTGGTACGTTCGTCCTTTATTCGCGACGAGAAGCCCACCGCTACGGCAGCCTGCATCTTGTCGTCCAGGGTCATCTGGTCGGCGTATTCGACGTTACCGTTGTCGTGGATCACCTGGACGTGGCCGAAGGCGCGGATCACGCCTTGGGCCGGCGCCTCCTTTTCGTGCACACGCGACTGGCCTTCCGGCGGCGGCGGAGCTTCTTTGTAGACAAGTCGGTCGGCGCGAAGTGTGCGGTCCTCATATCGGATCTCGACGGACCCTTCAGCCGTCGTGATGCCATTCTTATCGTCACGGATGAGCTGGTCTGCTTCGATGTAGAGCTCACCAGGCTTGAGGCCGTCGGTGTTTGCCGGACCTTTAGCCTTGGGTCTCTCCGTGCGATCGCCGGTGCTGTTCAGAATCTGTCCGCGCTGATCGTGACCTAATGGACTTCGGATCGCAGGATCGGCCTGAAGCCGGTTGGTTTGGGCGCAGACGATCGTCGGCCACAGAACAGCAAGCGCAGCGCCGGCGAGGAGCGCGCATTTGACCGCATTAAGGGGGGCGGCTGTGTGCAGCACGCGCCGACGCGGACTCATCTTCAGACTTCCGATTCCTATCGCGACGCGCCTTGCAGCCTGCATAGCCGGGACCGCAAACGATTCAACCGTCTTCGGTGTAGCAGAGCAGCGTCAGTCCAGACAGAAGCGCCACCACAGCAGGCGCCCACGCGGCTGCAAAAAGCGGAATAATGTCGGCACGCCCGAGCGCGCCGGTGAAGGCGTTGAAGAAATAGACCGCAAAACCCAGTCCAACACCTGCGCCTGCCAGCCCGGCCAGTCCTCCTAGCCGAACGAGCCGAAGCGAGAAGGCCGCAGCCAGAACCGCCATGGCCGCGAACATCAGGGGCGTTGCCAAAAGCTGCTGAAAACGCAACCGATATCCTGCCGCGGAAAAGCCTGAGTCTTCTGTCTGTTTGATCGCCGCCGGAAGCTTCCAAAATGCAATCGCCGTCGGGGATGGGAAACGTTCCACAGCGGCTTCCGTATCCAGCGTCGCGCGAATTGACAGGCTATCGGAGCGAACAGAGGTCTCGCCGGCTGTGGCTTCGCCGACGTCCTTGAGCTGCCAAAACCCTGGTCGTAAGACGGCCTCGGCAGCCTCGAGCCGACGTTTGAACTCTGGCTGGCCGGCCTTATTCTTCTGGTAGATATAAAGCGACACATGACGAAGCCTCACCTCGTCGTTGACTGTGTCGCGCGAGGCGGCGTGGATCACCATTTGGGTGTGGTCGTCGCCCTGACGCAACCAGATATCCTTCGGAACGTCGCCTAGGTAGTTGGCCATGATTTTTGCGCGGTCAGCATCAAATCTGGAGCTAAGCGTCGAGGCAATCGGGTCGATGGCTACGACCGCGAGGATTCCGCCAATGAAGGCTGCCCAGGCGGCGGGACTTATGAAGCGCCACGCTGAGACGCCCGCGGCGCGCATCGCGACGAGCTCGCTGCGCCGATTCAACCCTACGAATGCGCCGATCCCGCCAAACAGGAACACAAATGGCAGCAAAAGCTCGATTACGCTTGGAGATTTGAGAAGCGTCAGACCAAGGACCTCGCCCGTGCTCACGTCAGCACGCACGCCTATAGTGCGCGAAATGTCCACAAATTGGACGAGCAGGATCATCGCGGAAATTACGATCAGCGCGGCTCCGACGCTGCTGAGCGTGCGTGTGAGTATGTAGCGTTCAAGGCGATTCATGCAGCAGCCTGCGCGATGCGTGACGATCGCTGCTGCATATCGATGGCTCGGCTTACCCGCCGACGGAAGATGGTGCGTAGGGCGACTGCGGTTGCGACCACGGGGATCGCATATTGAAGGGTGTTGACCCAAACAGTCCCGTCGCTTGCCGACTGTGCCACGAAGCCAAGAATCCGGACCAGAATCGCAGCCCCCCCGACAAGCGCGATACGTCGCCCATAGCCCAGGCGAGAAAATCCGCCGCCCAGGATGGCTGAAAGCGCCATCGCCATGGCAGTGATATTGTAGAGCGGCGACGCGATCCGGGCATGACCTTCGGCGAGCAGCCCTTTGCGATTTCTTTGCTCCCACGTTTGCTGCAGATCGGGATGGAACAGCTCGTGCAGATAACGATCCGACGGCTTGTAGTGGACCAGTGCATCGGGTTTGCTGACCTGATCTAGCGCGTAGGGATATTCACTGAAGGTAAGGAAGTTCAAGACCCCGCGAGGCGAGAATTCCTGAGTGGATCCGTCGTGCATCAACAGGACCGGCCCGCCGTCCCGCTTCTCGATCCGACCGCTGTTGGCCATATAGGTCGTCGCGCTCCCGTCATCCTTGGTTTGATGGATGAAGAGATTGTGCATGTCGCCCTTGCTGTCGATACTTTGGGCGTAAACTGTGAGACCCGGCACGGGCTGGGTGAATTCCCCTTCCCGAACAAGGGTGGCGGTAACGTCTGTTTTGATGCCAGTCAGCAATTCCCGAAGCGTTCGGAACGCCAGGGGCTGCACCCAAAAGTTCATGATCAGGGCGAGTAGCGTGATCCAGCTGGCCAATCTTATCGCCGGCGAAATGACCCGCCAACGGCTCATGCCTCCCGCAAAGCAGACGATAATTTCCTGTTCGGTGTGGAGTCTGTTCAAGGCGACGAGTGCCGCGACGAAGACTGCGATCGGCAGGGTCAAGTTCGTCAATTCTGGCAGGTGGAGCAGCGTGAGTTTCAGAAACACAATCGCGCTCTGACGCTGGTTGACGATGTAGTCGAGGCCCGAAAGGCTCTCACTCAATAACGCAACCCCCGTTAGCGCCGCGACGGCGAGGAGGGTTGGGCCAAGCAATTGGCGGAACAAATATCGGTCGATCAGGCGCATGGATAAGAATTACGGCTCATTCGGAGTTTTTGCCGCGCCCCCGCCGCGGAGGTGATCTAAACCATGCGTCGCCGCATCAGACAACAGTCCGGCGGCTCAAGGGCGCGCTGGTCTGGACCGGTGATGCCCATTTCGTATGAGAGGCCCATATGGATATCGAGTTCGTCGCCGCCACTTCTGCCTTGCCTGCGAAGACCGTTTTGGCCCGCATCGTCTACGAGGGCGGAGCGCTTGAAGGGATCTTGGGCCAGGCTGCGGCCGCCAGCCGGTTTAAGGGTGCGAAGGGGCAGATCTTGGATGTGCTAGCGCCTGGCGATTTCGACGCCGCTCGCCTGGTGTTGGTTGGAGTCGGCATGGAAACCGGCGTTGATGGGCTGGGCATCGAGCATGCTGCGGCAAGCGCCTATAACGCTGTGAAGGCTTCGGGCCTGACGACGCTGCGAATTGAACTGCCGAATGCCGATCATGAGCTCGCCGCGCGTGCTGCGCTGGGCGTCCGTCTCGCCGTGTACCGTTTCGACAAATACCGCACAAAGGAGCTCGTGGACAAAAAGCCGTCGCTCTTGAAAGCCGAGATCGTCGCGGACGACTGCGCTGCGGCGCTGAACGCTTTTGAGCCCCTTTCGGCGCTCGCAGACGCAGTGAGCTTCACACGTGATCTGGTTTCTGAACCGCCGAACGTTCTTTACCCCGCTGAATTCGCTCGCCGCGTGAAGGCGCTGGAAACTTTGGGCCTGGAGGTCGAGATCTTGGGCGAGCCGGAAATGATGAAGCTCGGCATGGGCTCGCTGTTGGGTGTGGGCCAAGGCTCCATCCGTGAAAGCCACCTTGCCGTGATCAAGTGGAACGGAGCCTCAGATAAGAACGCCCAGCCCATAGCCTTCATTGGCAAAGGGGTCTGTTTCGATACCGGCGGCATCTCCATCAAACCCGCCGACGGTATGGAAGACATGAAGTGGGACATGGGCGGTGCAGGTGCCGTCGCTGGTCTGATGCACGTGCTCGCCGGACGTAAGGCGAAGGTCAACGCCGTGGGAATCCTGGGCTTGGTTGAGAATATGCCGGACGGCAACGCTCAACGACCGGGCGACGTGGTCACCTCAATGTCTGGGCAAACGATTGAGATCATCAATACCGACGCCGAAGGCCGTCTCGTTCTGGCTGATGCCGTCTGGTACTGCCAAGACCGTTTCAAGCCGAAATTCATGGTCGACCTGGCGACGTTGACCGGGGCGATCATCGTGGCGTTAGGGAACGATCTTGCTGGCTGCTACGCCAACGATGAGACCTTGGCGGGCAACCTGATCGCCGCGTCAAACACAGAGGGCGAACCTCTGTGGCGTATGCCGTTGCCGGGGCAATACGATAAAGCAATCGACTCTATGATCGCAGACATGAAGAACACCGGCGGTCGCCCAGGCGGTTCAATCACGGCGGCCATGTTTATTCAGCGTTTCACGAATGGCGTGCCTTGGGCGCACCTGGATATCGCCGGCACCGCCTGGAAGAAGCCTTCATCGGTTCCCACCATCCCAGACGGCGCGACCGGCTATGGCGTTCGTTTGCTGAATCGCATGGTGGCGGAGAATTACGAGGCCTGAAGTGGCGGACGCGGCGGCAACGGAGGTCTGGTTCTATCATCTTGAGCGGACCAGCCTTGAGCAGGCTTTGCCAGGCCTGTTGGAGAAGACGCTTCAGCGCGGCTGGAAGGCCTTGGTTCGCCTTCGGGAGATGTCGCGTCTGCCACATCTCGATGACTGGCTTTGGACCTATCGCGATGACAGCTTCCTGCCGCATGCCCTTTACGACGAGGCCGAGGCTGCTCGACAGCCGATTCTGCTGACGACTGGATTTGAGAACCCGAATGGGGCCGATGCGCTCTTTTTGGTGGACGGCGCAGATCCGGGAGATCTGTCTGGCTTTGTCCGCTGTGTGGTGTTGTTCGATGGCGCAGACGAGACCCAGCTAGCTGTGGCGCGTGCACAGTGGAGCGCCATCAAGGCCTCTGGGGTTTCGGTTTCCTATTGGAAGCAACAGGCGCGAGGATGGGAGAAGCACGCGTGAAAGGGGCGTCTTGCCTAGCTTTGGTTCGAGATCATGCTGGGTGCTCGGTTTCGTTGTGGTTCAATTTCTTCCCCGAAACCGGCACAGGTGGGATCAAATAAATCCGTTTAGGGTCGATGGCTGGCGCCAACCTCAGGCGACGGCCGACGCTCCGTACGCG
The DNA here is from genome assembly GCA_903860975.1 of uncultured Alphaproteobacteria bacterium. GTDB lineage: Bacteria > Pseudomonadota > Alphaproteobacteria > Caulobacterales > Caulobacteraceae > Phenylobacterium. The sequence goes on along the minus strand of CAIOSI010000032.1, from coordinate 27,298 downwards.
CCCTCAGACGTGTTTCGCCATGCGCTAAGATCTCGACCTCAGGGTCTGAAGATGGCGCAAGGCGCACCTTCACAGAGGTATGTCCATTGTGACCCCATCGCTGAGGTCCAAAGTCCGCAATCGTGCGCCTTTCACATCAGCCGGCTAAGCAAGCCGGCGACTATCGTGCGAGCGCAATCAAGGATCGTGCAAAACCGTGCCACGTTGCGGTTTCACTGAACGGTATCTTCAGCAGCTGCACCGAGAGCGCAAAGCCACCCGCCCACCAATAGGCCGGATGCACCTTGTTGAGTACGCGCCAGTCGCGAACCATGCCAGCAACGATGAATAACAGGGCGATGAGTGCGGGCGGCAACACCCCAATGACGGGTGGGGGCGGGTTGTTAAAGCCAGCAAGTCCGACCGTCCCCTGGAAGGGCGGAGGGTGCCCGCCCATGACAAGGTAGACGATGAACGGACGCGCGATCGCCGCATCAAGCAGCACCGCCGTGGCCGAAAGCATTAGTCGCTTGTGCCATTCTGCGCGCCTGATGTTGAAGATCGCCGCGATCACCAGCACCGCAAACGAGAGCATCGCCGATAGCGGTACGATCATGAAGGCTTCGCCTGCCGCGCCAGCGTTTATGGCGTTGGCTCGCATGCCAGAATTGATCGCCGCCAGCACGCCGAAGATCACCATTGCGGTCGCTAGCGATACCCCGATCATTCCGACGTCACGATGGCGGACGACATTGCCTGACCCGATCAGCCAAGCTTGATAGATGCCGAACACCATCCAGCCAAAAAACAGCGTACCGTGGATCGCAATCACGCCGATCCGCTCGGGTACGCCCTGCGCTAATGGAATCCAAAATGTTGGTGCAAAGCCAAGAAAGGCCGTGGCGGCCATCGCGACAGATATCCAGAGATAGAACCGTGTCCGTGTCGCAACCGCCCCACGCCCGGAGCTCGCAATCGTATCGGCGACCATTCCATTTCTCCCTCGATGCATCGCCAGCGCCAGCTCAGATGGAGCCCTTGCATGGCCGATCCCGAACCAAGTTTGGCGACGAAGCGCTTGCCAAAGCAACTCGGAAAACAATGTTCGGTAAATTGTCTTGAGGGGTTCGGTCGCGACGTGGTCGTCATCGCGCAGCTAAAATCTCTGAATTTTCACGCCGAATTGTTCTCCGGGGCGTTGCGTGTCTCGCGCCTGACTCTGCCTGCTCAGCGCGGCCGGCACCGGGGTGTCTGGGCCTGGACCACTGATCTATTTTTCCATCCAGCGCATCCAAACGGAAAACACACCAGAGCCTCGGATCGGCCAAGGGCGGATCGCCAGACGGCTTGACGTCGCCCCGGCGAACACGGTGCGGAAATCGCCACGTATAAGCTTACTTCGCTGGTGTACGAGACTGACTTAGCGAGGACGGCCTTGTCCGGCCAGGCCAGCAGCTTTGTAGGCGGCCAGTCCGATCCACTCATGAGCAGCCTCGTCGGCGAGGTCTAGATTTTGTCCTATCCGAAACCAACGCTCGCCAAGGGGAAATTGCATAGCAGCGGTCCGATAATCGGTTGGCCAAGGGATCATTGACCAGCCTACATGTTCGGCAACCTGCATGGCGCGCGGGAGTTGGATAGCGGAGGTGGCAAGGACCCAGGTTTCGCCGGGTTTGGGGCGCACAAGCGACTGGGTGAAGGCAAGGTTCTCGTAGGTGTTCCGCGAGCGCCCCTCCAGCGTCAGCCGGCGAGGGTTTAGGCCCATGCGCAAGAGGTCTGCACGCGCCGCGATCGCATCTGAGTACTGCCCCCATCCGCCGCTGAAGACGACCCTCGCCTCGGGGTGCTGACCTGCCAGTTCAAACGTCGATACGATGCGGTCGATGCTGGCCGCGCTTCCCGGTGCGCCTCGCGATATCAACTCAGGCACGCCCAGACCGGCGCCGAGCGTGACGATTCCATCTATCCGATCGGGTAGGGGGCGGCGGGGATACATATCCTCCAAAGGCTTCTCCGCCATCAGACCGGATGGAACAACGCCGAGCAGCACGAACAGGAGGAGCACCGCAGCGCTCAGGCGTCTCGCAGTCTCTATCCAGCCAGCCAATAGGGTCACTACAGACGCTGCGACCAGCCACAGTAGCACGTGGCTCGGCAAGGCGATGAAGGCGAAGATCTTCGATGCAGGAAAGAACCAGCCCAATGAAACCTCGTTTGCCGCATCCCATCATCTGGGGCGTTGAGACGTCGACAAAGCGTGGCGGAGTCAACGCCTTCTTACCGCGCGGCCGTGCACATGGGGCGCTTTTTCACGGGCTGCAAGGTAGGCTCGACTTGCGTTCTCCCAGCCGCCAATACGCAGAGCAGGTGTCAAGTCACCAGCCGCCACAACGTCGTTGCGCCCAGAAGATTGCTCGGTGAGAAGGCCCTCGAGCGCAGGCAAGACGCCTTAGTATCGATCGGCTCGCAGCATCATACGCATCACCGGCTAGATGGGCGTTTTCTGGCTTTCAACCGGCGGCGCGTGACCCCATAGCGGACTATCGAGCCGGCGAGTCAGGTGATCGGTCGATGGGGGCGGTGTGAAGTTTAAACAAACTGTCGGCCCGGTTTCGGGCGCGCGTCGAACTCCGCCGGCTTGGGCGCTCGGACTGGCCGCGCTGTGCAATGGCGCTTTCAGTGGCGTCTTGGTCATCACTGTCCCACAGCTGCTGGCGGCCCGAGGCGTGCCTGAATTACAGATCGCTTCGATCTCCGGCCTTAGCTTTCTTCCGGGCGCCTTCAACTTCCTGGTGGCACCGATACTCGACGTTGGCCTAAGCCGCCGCGTCTACGCAATCGTTCTTGCGCTAGGCCTCGCCGCTCTGACGGCGCTCAGCCTAAACCTTCTTTCCGATCTTCCGATGCTGGCGCTTGTCATGTTTTTGGCAAACGTTTGCTACTACCTCTACACGCCGGCGATCGCAGGCTGGTTCGCTCAGCTTCTGGCTCATAACGAAGAGCCCGTGCTGGGAGCTTGGATGTCAGCAGCCAGCGTCGCCGGCTTCGGCTGTTCGTCGGCCGCGGCGATCTTGCTTTTACGCAGCCTGCCCTTTGAGCTGGGGGTCGTCCTTATCTGTCTCGTCGGCCTCGCGCCCTTAAGTCTTTTCTATTTCGTTCCGCACGAACCCGCGCCAACGCTCTCTTTTCGCGACAGCTTTGGTCCGGTGACACGTAACCTCGGCAGGATCATGCGCGACCGGCATATCTGGAGAATGATGGCCTTGTTCGCTGTGCCCTGCGCCACGTTTTCGCTCACCAACACCTTAAGCGGGGTGGGGCGCGACTTTCACGCCTCGGAGACTTTTGTTGGATTGATCGGCGGGGTGGGCACGACACTGGGCGGCGTGTTTGGGGCCTTGATGGCACCCGTGTTCGTCAAGCGCTTCCCACCGTTGGCACTTTACATCGGCATCGGCCTGCTCGGCTCTTTATTCACCCTCAGCCTGCTGATCCCAGCTCGCACGCCCTTTCTGTTCGCCTTGGCCATGGTGGGAGAGAACGTGTTCCAGTCTGCGGCGTTTGCTCTGATCTACGCTTTGATCCTGCGCTCCATCGGCAGAAACAACCCCATTGCCTCCACGCAGTTTGCGCTGATCAACGCCGCCGGCATCGTCCCCATCGTCTACATGCCGATATTGGACGGCCTCGGCTATGATCGCGGCGGTCTTGCGGGCAACCTGATGGTGGATGCAGGCCTAAGCCTCGTCGCTTGCATTCTGATGACATTGCTTTTCACGAAGCCCTGGAAGGAAACGGCGCGCGAGCAGGCCGCGACGGTGCCCGAACTTTGAGGTGCCTAGATCTAAAGGCCTTAAGTACGCAGGCCACCAGACAGACGAATGCCGTTTATTGTGTGATTGGGCCTAACCGACACGCCCAGCCATGTCTTCAGGGGCGGTCTTCTGTGACGCGCGCCAAGGGCAACACCGAGATGTCGAGCCAAACCGGGCTGCCGCGAACACCTCTACCGATCGTTTAGAGATCACGGCAATCCGGCTCTAACGTCGACGATCGTGGTCACGACGGCCTTCGGGATCGAATTGACGGCAAGAATTCACGCCTCAGCTATTTTCCGCCCAAGGGCCGAGATCAGCTCAATTGTGATGCAAGCCGCCAGCCGTCACAACGATAGGTGCTTGGCCGCCTTCGTCTTCCCGTCTAAGGGGGCGGTCGGAACGCGGATGTGGCGGAATTGGTAGACGCACTGGATTTAGGTTCCAGCGCCGCAAGGCGTGGAGGTTCGAGTCCTCTCATCCGCACCATCCTGGCTTGCGCGGTCGCGCCTCGTAGGGGTGGGTCAGCCTTTGCTCTTGGACGAGCGGCCACCGCGTGACATAACCCCCGCCCTCCGCTGGGAGCCTGGCGGCGTTTGTTTCATCCCCTTGGCGGCTGCTCGGCGCTCTTTGGCGCAGCGGCTGGAAGTTTGAGAATGTCGATGCAGATTGTTGAAAAGTCTGGCGAAGGCCTGAGTCGCGTATTTGGGGTGACGGTCCCCATGGCGGATCTTGGCGAGCTCCTGGAGGCTCGCATCGCTGAAATAACACCTACACTGAACATAAAGGGCTTCCGCCCCGGCAAGGTGCCTACGGCTCATGTGCGCCGCCTCTATGGCAAGGCCCTGATGAGCGAAGTCGTGGAAAAGACGCTCAACGAGACCACCCAAAAAGTACTCGAAGACAATAAGCTGCGCCCCGCCGCGGACCCCGACCTGAAGCCGCAAGGCGACATGAATGCCGTCATCGATGGCAAGGCTGACCTCTCCTATGAGATCGCTGTTGACGTTATGCCTGACTTCGAACCGGTGGACGTCTCGACCCTGTCGCTGAAGCGGCCGGTCTACGAGGCGACCGACAAGGAAGTCGACGAGGCCGTAGCGGAACTGGCCAAACAGAACCGCACGTATGAATCGAAAACGGGCAAGGCCGTAAAAGCCAAAGATGGCGACATGGTCGTCATCGATTTCCTGGGTAAACTCGACGGTGTGCCTTTTGCCGGTGGCGCAGCGGAAGATGCGGAGCTGGTCTTAGGCTCGGGGCAGTTCATCCCGGGCTTTGAAGACCAGCTGGTCGGCGCCAAGCCGGATACAGACGTCGAGGTGAAGGTCACATTCCCGCAGGATTACCAGTCTGAGGATCTGAAAGGCAAAGACGCGATCTTTGAGGTGAAGGTCAAGGATGTGAAGGGTCCGGTTGATTCTCCGGCCGACGACGCTTTCGCGGCCCGCCTGGGGATCGAGAACCTCGAAAAGCTGCGCGAATTATTAAAGGGCAACCTCGAGAAGGAATATGCGGGCGCAAGCCGCTTTAAGTTGAAGCGTGCGCTGCTCGATCAGCTCGACACCAAACACGATTTCCCGCTTCCGCCGAAGATGGTCGAGGCCGAATTCGCCGCCATTTGGCAGCAGGTGGAACAGGATAAGGAAGCCGGTCAGTTGCCGCCGGAAGACAGCGACAAGTCTGACCAAAAGCTCAGGGATGAATATCGCAAGATCGCTGAGCGCCGCGTGCGTCTGGGCTTGGTGTTGGCAGAAATCGGGCGTGCCAACAACGTTCAGGTCACGGAGCAGGAGCTGGTTGAGGCTATGCGTCAAGAGGCGATGAAGTACGGCCAGCAAGCCCAGCAGGTGTTTGATCTTTTCCGGCAGAACCCCAACGCTCAAGCACAGCTCCGCGCGCCCATCTTCGAAGATAAGGTCGTCGACCTGATCGTCGAAAAAGCCAAGGTCAAGGATCAGAAGGTTTCTAAGGACGAGCTTATGAAGGACGATGACCTTCCGGCCGGTTACGGCGCGTAGTTTCTACAGCACTGCTCGTCCCGTAAAGAGGATGAACCCAGACATTAGCGCCCCGGATTTCGATCCGGGGCGTTTCTTGTTGAGACGCTATCGGTACCTTGTGGGAACAAGCGGTGTCTAAAGCCCGCGGAGTTGCTGCAACAGCTCGCTGTTCTCAACTCGGGCGCGCCGTGCGTTGATTTCCTGGAAAGAGCTGGTTGGCCGTTTCTCATCCTCACGCTGCCCAGGTGCGCCGGAGAAGGTAACGGCCTCTTGCACAGGGCCGACGTCGTTTGGCGTGGTCATTGCAACATCCCCCCGACCCCCGGTTGGGGGTTCGAGCCGTTAGGATATCATTAAGCTTCGCGGGCGGCCGCCAGAAAAGCTAGGGACGCCCTCACTTTCGCTTGAGCTGGCTGGGTGCTGTCGGCTGTCGGCGGTCGTGGCGGGGTTCAGTGTTTTGTTCGCAGAAATTACTCTTGCCCTCAGGGCGGGCTAGGACGTCGTGAGCTCGCCGATCACGAAGGCGTCTTCTCCATCGCGCACGAGGCCTTCCAAGACATCCGGCAGGTCGTTGGGATCGACGATAAGCATTAGTCCGACGCCGCAGTTGAACGTGCGGCGCAGCTCCTGATCGGAGAGGCCACCGACCTGTTGCATCCAGGCGAAAACGGGGGGCAGCGCCCAAGCGTTCCAATCGAACTTTGCGACCAGGCCATCGGAGATCGCTCGAGGGGGATTTTCAACCAGCCCGCCGCCGGTGATGTGGGCAAGGCCCTTGATGCGGCCGGCCTTTATATGCGGCAGGACGGACTTCACATAAATGCGGGTCGGTGCAAGCAGGGCTTGCGCAAGGGTCCGACTGTCTTCAAACGGCGCGGCTGCGTCCCAGGCGAGACCGGAACGCTCGATGATGCGTCGGACCAGGGAATAGCCGTTGGAGTGCGGGCCGCTGGAGCCAAGGCCGATCAGAATGTCGCCTGGCTTCTGGTCGCTCATGCGGGGCAACACTTTGTCTCGGTCCACCGCGCCAACGCAGAAGCCCGCCATGTCGTAATCGCCAGCGGCATACATTCCAGGCATCTCAGCTGTTTCGCCGCCGACCAGGGCGCACCCAGCTTGCCGGCAGCCCTCAGCGATACCCGCCACCACGGTGGCCGCAGCCTCGACATCTAGCTTTCCAGTGGCGAAATAATCCAGGAACATCAGTGGCTCTGCGCCTTGGGCCAAGAGATCATTGACGCACATGGCCACAAGGTCGATGCCCACCGTGTCATGTATGCCGGTCTCTATGGCGACCTTGAGCTTGGTGCCAACGCCGTCGGTCGTGGTGACCAACAGCGGATCATCGTAGCCGGCCGCCTTCAGATCAAAGAGCGCACCGAAACCGCCCAATGATGCGTTTGCGCCGGGGCGACGCGTGGACTTCGCCAGCGGCTTGATGCGCTCGACCAAGGCGTTCCCAGCATCGATGTCGACGCCAGCCTGGGCGTAGGTGAGGCCGTTTGGGCTGTCGGGCATGCTCTACCTTTGAAGGCGAAAGACGATAGGGTGCGGCGAGAGAAAATCATCGGGTATGCAACGCGGACTTGCAGACTCGCCCCCGTGCAGGGCTATAGCTAGTCGATGACGCCAATTACGACCACCGCGGAACTGGCGGTGTTTTGCCACAAGCTCAAGGGCCAGCCGTTCGTCGCTGTGGACACCGAGTTCATGCGCGAGACGACATACTGGCCGAAGCTGTGCCTGATCCAGGCCGCGGCCGGCAGCGCCGAGGCTTGCATCGATCCCTTGGCAGAGGAAATCGACCTCGAACCCTTCCTGGAGATCATGCGCGACGAGAGCATCTTGAAGGTGTTCCACGCCGCCCGCCAGGACGTTGAAATTTTCAACAATCTGAAGGCCATGCCCAGGCCGCTGTTCGATACTCAGATCGCCGGCATGGCCGCGGGCTTCGGCGAGCAGATCGCCTATGACGCCTTGGTTCGGCAGATGCTGAAGATCGATCTCGACAAATCTTCGCGCTTCACCGACTGGGCGCGGCGACCCCTCTCCGACAACCAGCTGACCTATGCGCTTGCTGACGTGACCCATCTGGCAGCGCTCTACCCGATACTCCAGGAGCGCCTCGAGTCGGAGGGCCGGTTGGGTTGGGTGAAGGATGAGATGGCCAATCTCACGGACCCAGCGATCTATGACGTCGAGCCGGAGAACGCTTGGAAGCGCCTGCGGCCGCGCAAACACAATGCAAAGTACATGGCGGTTTACAAGTCTGTGGCGGCCTGGCGGGAACGAACCGCTCAGACACGAGATCAGCCACGCGGACGCATCCTGAAGGACGAGGCGATCGACGAGGTCGCCACCCAGGCGCCAATCGACGCTGATCAACTCGACCGTTTGCGGTCGGTTCCGAAGGGCTTTTCCGGATCGCGGTTTGGGCCAGATCTTATGGCCGCTGTCCGCGAGGCCCTTAAGGATCCTGAGGCCTATGCCCCTGTGATCGAGCGGTCTCGAACGTCGCCATCGCCGGCCGCCGGCGCGGTCGTTGAGTTGCTGAAGGTTCTGTTGAAGGCGCGTGCTGAGGAGGCCGGTGTCGCCTCAAAATTGATTGCGACGGTGTCTGACTTAGAGCAAATCGCCAACGAGGATGATTGCGACAACGCTGCACTCAAGGGCTGGCGGCGCGAGACTTTCGGCGAAGATGCGCTCAGGCTGAAACGCGGCGAGCTGGCTCTAGTGCTGGATGGCGCGCGCGTCCGGGTGGTTGAGGTCCGGCGCGCAGCGAAAACAGTAACTGAGGCCTAATCCCTCGATCCCAGGAAACGATCTTAGGAACGTGCCGTGTCACCTTCCTGGGGATAAACACCCAGCTTTGAAATCCTGCGGCTTTTGACAAGGCTCCCCGGGTTCTCCACAATTCGTCCACCGACGTTACGTCAAACTGCGCACAAAGTTGCATCCCAGGCGGCTTGCGGTCGTCTGGTGACGGCGCAATTCTGGTTTTGCCGATAGGGACTGCGGCGCGGCGGGCCGGGTGATCGGACCGCAAGCGAGCAGAAGGTCCTAGGGGAAAGATGGCACAGGGTGACCTGGACCTTCCGATCTTGGGGACAACGAGGAGGATCTGAAGTTGAGCTGGGGAGACCCAGCAGAGCGCCAGATGCCCTTGACCTTGAAAGCTCAGATCCCCCAACGGGTCTGGTTCAGAGGGCGGTGTTTCGGGTAACCGAGGTGCCGCCCTCTTGCTATGCGCTCCCCGGTAGTCCGACCTCCCGTGGATCGGCCTCGTTCAGCAAGGGAAGGTTTCCCAGATAACGGCGCAAGTTTTCCAAGAACAATTCGTCGCCTCGTCCGAGGTTGCCGTCCCCAGAGTTTGAGGTGTGGGCGCTAACCCTGACCTTAGGATGATCCCAAAACCAGCTGTCATCAGGCAGGGGCTCGGTCTGGAAGACGTCGAGAATAGCGTGGGCCGGCTGATCACGATCCAACCCCGCCTTTAGCGCCTCTTCGTCAACAAGCCCGCCGCGGCCTATGTTGATCAAGATGGTGCCGGGTTTCATGGCTCGGAAGAAGGCTTCGTCACACATGTTACGCGTCTCCCCGTTGAGAGCGCAGGCGAGCACGACCACATCGGCTTGTGGCAAAACGCCCGCCATCTCAGACATGGTGATGACCCGGTCAGCCAGAGCGCTAGAAGCGCTTGAATCGCGGCGAACGACCGTCAATTCGACGCCGAACGGTTTTATCCGCTTGGCGATCTCATGTCCGATATTGCCGAACCCGGCCATCAGCCAGTGCGTGTGCGCCAGTTCCCGATAGGGCGTCTGGTTCCATTCGTGTTTGGCCTGCAGGGCTGCTTGGGTCTGAATCGGCAGCTGCAGACTGAGCGCATGGGCGACGACGTACTCGGCTATGGGCGTGGCCTGGGCGCTCGATTTTGAGATCCTTACGCCCTTTTCCATGATCGAGCGGAACATTGGGTTGTCGATGCCGGCGGCCATGATCTGGGTCCAACGCGGCGCATCAGTCTTCATTAACCGCCCGAACAGCTGGCCTAAAGTTCCGGATGCGTAGCTCTCTAGGCTAAGCCAGACCACCTCGGGGTTGATGTCTTGGACTGCAATAGGCTGGCCGGCGAGCTCATAAGAATCGGATGTAACAGCTGTGACGATCTGGGCGTCAGGGGCGATTGTCGAGACCCGGCCTCGCACGCGTTCGGCCGCAGCCTTCGTCATCAGAATTTGCATGAGCTCAACCCAATTCGAGTTTCAGTTTCAGCGCCGAGGCGAGCGTCTGCGCACGCCTGGCGGTCTGCTCGCCCAATAGCATGTCTTCCCATCCTGGCGTGGCCGAGAGCGCCAATCGGTCTCCTTGGATAGTCAGACTGGATTTTTCCAGAAGACGCGGGTTACGGCCCGAGAGATCACAACCAAGGCGGATGGCCGATCCCAAAGCGCGAGCTCTTTGGCGACGATCCGAGCCGATCACTTTAGCCACGGTCTCAGCCTCTGGGAGTGTGGGGGTGGAGGTGTGGCGTGCAAAGGCGATGCTCGCCAAAAAGGCGCGTTCGGGATGGCTCATACCGGCGATTGGCGCGCGCAAAACCTGCTCAAAAGCAAGGTCAGCGCGATGATCTGGGTGCAGGCGCGCACCAAGGTCGGCTAACCGGCTGGCGGCCGCCAGGAGCACGAGATCGCGTCCCTCAAAGACGGGACTAAGCTTCTCGAAGGCCGGTGTCAGCCAGGCCTCCAGAGCCCCGCCGAGGTCCGAGGCAATTCCGCGCGCAGCCGTCAGGGCCTCACAGCCTTCAATCAGCGGGTCGCGCTTGCGGACCTCTGGGGGCATGCCCTCAAGGAGAAGGCCTTCGCGAACACCAAACGCGGAAATGGTCACCCGTTCGACGCCAAGGGTCTCGATCAGCGCTTCGAGCACCACGGCTGAATAGGGCAGTGTCTCGATCCGCTTTTTGGAGAGACCCTGCATGCGCTCCAGCGACGCACGCGACTGGCGGGCCACAAGGCGCGAGACGCTGAGCGCGTCGGCCCGGCTCATTTCGTACTGATGGGCCACGTGTAGAGGATAGTCGACGAGTTCCATCTGGAAGAGCGCCAGGTTGCGCCAAGCGCCGCCCACGGCGTGGAAGTGGCGGGTGGCGAAACGGCCCGCATGTGGGGCCAGGGCGTTTTCAATCAGCCGGCGTGTGCGATCCCCATCGAGCAGGCGAGGGGCCCCAAGGGCGAAGGGCCCGAGAGGTAGGGTTGCACCCTTGTCTGGCACAGATCCGGTCAGCCGGATCAACTCCAGGCTGGAACCGCCAAGGTCGCCCACCACGCCTTCGGCGTCGGGCTGGCCGGCGATCACGCCCAGTGCGGCATAGTGGGCTTCTTCCTCGCCGGTCAGGACCCGGACGGCGAGCCCGGTCTCTTCACGAACGCGCCGCAAGAAGGCGGGCCCGTCTGCCGCGTCGCGAACGGCCGCCGTCGCAGCCGCGGTAACGTCTTCAGCGCGCCACCCGTCGAGTAAAGCGCGGAACCGGCGGATTGCGACCAAAGCAACCTCCACGCCGTTGGGCGAAAGGCGCCCGGTGGAGGGAAGGTCCCGGCCAAGGCCGGCTAGGGCTTTTTCGTTATAGACCGTCCAGATCGCGCGCCCGTCCAGCCGGTAAATAACCAGGCGGATCGAGTTTGAGCCAACGTCAATGACGGCGGCCTGCCGCGAAGGGGAACGACTATCCCCTCGAGGCCACATGATCGATCGCGCGCGGCATGTCCTTCACCTTTTGCCCTCTACCTGAAAGGCTGGGATTGGTCATAAAATACTCGTGCGCGGAAAACGCGCCTGGATGATCCCAAGAGGGATCTCGGGCGTATTGGCCATTGGAATCAAGCGCCCAGCTTTGGGCTTCGTCCTTCAAATTCGCGAGCATGATCTGTTGCAATACTTGCTGGTGCACGGTGGGGTTTTCAATCGGTGTCAGACACTCGACCCGACGGTCGAGGTTGCGCGGCATCCAATCTGCAGAGGAAATGAAAACCCTGGATCCCGATGAGGGAAGCGCAGCGCCATTGGCGAAGGCGACAATACGGCCGTGTTCGAGGAAGCGGCCTACGATGGACTTGACGCGAATGTTCTCCGACAGACCCGCGATCCCGGGGCGAAGGCAGCAGATACCGCGCACCACAAGGTCGATTTCCACGCCAGCCTGGCTGGCGGCATAAAGGGCGTCGATGATTTGCGGATCGACCAAGGAATTGAGTTTGGTCCAGATGGCGGCGGGACGACCTTCGAGACTGTTGAGCGCCTCGCGCGAGATCAGGTCGAGAAGGTCGCGTTTCATGGTGATCGGCGAGAAGGAGAGCTTTTCGAGCCCCTCAGGTTGGGCATAGCCGGTGACATAATTGAAGAGGCGCGCAGAATCGCGACCAAGCGCCGGGTCGGTCGTAAACAGCGACAGGTCTGTATAGAACCGCGCTGTGATCGGATGATAATTTCCTGTTCCGAAGTGGCAGTAGGAACGCAGCGTGTCTCCCTCGCGTCTGACGACAGTCGAGAGCTTGGCGTGGGTCTTGTACTCCACGAATCCAAAGACGATGTGCACTCCGGCTCTTTCCAGATCGCGGGCCCACTTCAGGTTGGCCGCCTCATCGAAACGGGCCTTGATCTCAACCACGGCCGTGACGTTTTTGCCGGCCTCGGCAGCTTCGATCAGGGCGGCGACAATCGGGCTGTCGTGCGAGGTGCGATAGAGCGTTTGTTTGATCGCTAGGACATTGGGGTCGCGGGCAGCTTGTCGAAGGAATTGCACCACCACATCGAAGCTTTCGAAGGGGTGGTGGACCAAGATGTCCTTCTCGCGGATCGCGGCAAAGCAATCACCACCGTGATCGCGGATACGCTCTGGGAAACGGGGTTCAAAAGGTTTGAATTTTAGGTCTGGCCGATCAGCGGGGATCAGCTGGTTGAGTTCGTCCAGGCCCAACAGGCCATCAATCTGAATTATGTCCTGCGGCTCGGCGTGCAGGCTGCTGCAGATAAAGCTTTGCAGTTCCTCTGGCATCGAGGCGTCGAGCTCGACGCGTACGACCGAGCCGAGGCGCCGTTGCTTCAGCGCGAGTTCGAACTCGCGCATCAGATCTTCGGCTTCTTCTTCAATTTCCACATCGCTGTCGCGGATCAGGCGGAAGACGCCTTGGGCCTGAATTTCGCAGCCGGGATAAAGTTTATCGAGGAACAGGCTGACCAAGGCTTCCAGAGAGACGAAGCGCCGCTGCATTTTGCGACGGCCGTTGCGCGGAGATGGCAATTCCCAAAATCGGGCTACTTGCGCCGGAATCGGCACCAGAGCGTAAAGCAAGCGACCGTCGGCCAGCCGGCGAAGCTTGAGCACCAGGGAGAAGGCAAGGCTGGGAATGAACGGGAATGGGTGTGCAGGGTCGATGGCCAGTGGCGTCAGAACCGGAAAGACTTGCGAGACAAACGGCTCTTCCAGCGAGCTCAACTCGGCAGGGCTGACGTCCCCGGCGGCGACCAGGCTGAGGCCTTCGTCTGCCAATTCTTCGCAAAGTTCGCGCCAGCGCGTCTGCTGGTCCGCCATAAGGTCGGCGGCTTCGGCGTTGACCCGCTCCAGTTGTTCTGCGGGCGTCAGCCCGTCCTGACTGGTTATGCGGACGCCTGCGCGAACCTGGGCCCTCAGGCCAGCGACCCGAACCATGTAGAATTCATCGAGGTTGTTGGCGCTGATCGCCAGGAAACGCAGACGTTCAAGCAGTGGGTGGCGTGGGTTTTTGCTCTCGGCCAGCACCCGACGATTGAAGGCGAGCCAGGAGAGTTCGCGATTGAAAAACCGCGCAGGCGATGACGCCAGGTCATCATTCCAGGCCAAAGGCGCGCGCGGAACCTCGTTCGCAGCGGCGGCGATAGGTTCAGCGAGGCTCATTCACGGGTCCCCAGAAAAGTTCAGCGCATCTGGCATTTGAGCTGCGCATGTGCCCGATTCAAGTCATCCCTCAAATTCGTCAAGATTTTCGATATCGGTCTCAAGGATCGCGCGTGCAAGAATCCTTGAAATTGGCCGCATCACGCCATCATCGGTCTCGTCTAGCCGTCTGACGATATCTTGCGCACCCGGAATCGACCTTTCCATGCGTCGTAACAAGTAAGGATAGACGTCATCATGCGGCCGAATATTCCGTTCACGGAAGAATTTCTCCAGCACTCCGCTCAAGACCTCATCGTCCGGCGCCGAAATTTCGGCGACCGTGAGCGCGTTCAGGCGCGAGCGAAGATCGGGAAGCGCGGCCGGCCAGGCGGTGGGCGGCTTGCGGGCGGTTAGCAGCAGGCTTGCGCCATCTCGTGCGGCTAAGTTGATGAGATGGAACAGGGCCTCTGCGTCGATCCCCTGGTCAACATCTTCCAAGAGCACCGGTCGGCCCGCAGCGGCGGCAATGTCGGGGCGGATTCGGTTGAGGATCTTCGCCTTCGCCTCAACGGTCCAGGCGCGGGCCAGGTGTGTCTTTCCAACGCCTTCGGGACCGACCAGCGTCAGTACGCCGCCAGGCCAAGCCGGCCAGGCATCAATCGCGGCAACGGCTTGGGCGTTGGAGGCTCCGTGCACAAAAGCGTCGCGGGTATGGGCGGCAGGCCTAAGAAGGCTCAACCGAAGCTGGCGGGCCATGTGCCCCTTGTCCTCGACTCTGGTGTCCTAAAGGGCGTCGTTTCGAGCTTTGGCCGCTCCGCCGACGATGAGCGTCCAGCCTTCCAATTTTAGCAGTTCGATTGGCGAAAAGCGGACCTTGTAGTCCATCTTTTCGGAACCGCGGACCCAATAGCCTAAATAGACATAAGGCAGGTCGGTGAGGCAGGCCTGGACGACGTGATCCAGGATCACGAATGAGCCGAGGCTTCGACGGCTCTGATTGGGATCATAGAAGCTGTAGACGAGGGAGAGCCCATCCGTCATCACGTCGACCAATGCACAGGCCACCAGGTCGCCTGGCGCAGCGTCGCTTGATCGCGTGCGATACTCGATGATGTGGGTGCGTACAGCGGTATCTTCAACCATGGCGACATAGTCTGGCCATGTCATCTCAGCCATCCCGCCGTCGGCGTGGCGTGCCGTGAGGTAGCGTCTGAGCAGATCGAACTGCTCCATTGTGGCCTCTGCCTCGACCAGATGGCGCTCCAGGTCTTCGTTGCGCGAAATGGCTCGCCGCTCTGAGCGGGTGAAAATGTAATCGGACGCCGGAATTCGCGCTGAGATGCAGGCTGTGCAAGCCTCGCAGGCTGGACGATAGGCGATGTTTTGGGAGCGCCGGAAACCGACTTGGGTCAGACTGTCGTTTACGTTGGCACCGTCTGACAACGGCAAATGGGCGAACACTTTGCGCTCAAACCGATCTGGCAAATATGGGCAAGGCGTTGGCGCCGTAAGGAAGAACCTGAGTTGTCGAGACGGAAAGTGTTGCGTCACGGAATTGCGATTGCCTTCATACCGGTGCGCTGCAACCTAGATTAGGCGACATGCTGCGGCTGGGCGCAAGGGCTGTCGACGTGCGCTCAGAGCTGGCGTGGCTAAGGCACGCGGTCCGGTGGAAGCACTGGAGCCTCGCGCAACAGCACGATCGCTATGCGGCGATTGCCTAGAAGGGCGGGATCATCCGGATAAAGTGGCTCAGATGTTGCCTTCCCGGAAACTTGATAGATGCGGTCGGTATCGACACCGGCGCTCTGCAGCACCTTGCGCGATGCGTCGGCGCGGCTCGCCGACAAAGGCCAATCGCCCTCAGACTTGCCACCTTGTCCGGCGCTGGCGCTGGTGTGACCATAGATACTGATGCGGTTTGGCAGCTGATTGATGATTTTGGAGATCGCGCGCAGCAAAAGCTTGGCGCGATCGTTCGGGACGGCTGTACCGGTGTTGAACATCGACCGGCCTTCCTGATCTACGAGTTGGATGCGCAGGCCTTCGGGTGTTTGGTCGATGATTATGTTCTTCGACAGCTCGGCCAGCTCGGGCATGTCTTGTAACGCCTGGCGCAAAGATTGCGCTGCCGAAGCAAAGGCTGCCGCCTCACGTTTGGCTTGATCCTGCTTGGCCTGATCGAGCGCCGCCTGCGGGTCGCTGGGCGACTTGGTGCCATCCTTCGATTTACCGTCATCGGCGCTTTTTATGTCGGGACTCGTGTTGGCTATGGTCGACTGAGAGCCGTTCTGTTTGGCGCCGTCTTTGCCGAGCGCCGTTCCTGACAGAATTCCGCCGGCACCAGAGGTCGTCTCCGAAACGCTGGCGGGCGCGAAATAATCAGCGATACCGCGCTTCTGCTCGGGGCTGGTCGTGTTGATCAACCACATCAAGAGAAAGAACGCCATCATCGCTGTCACGAAATCGGCATAGGCGACCTTCCAGGCGCCGCCGTGGTGTCCGCCACCGCCGCCCTTCTTGATACGCTTGATGATGATCGGCCGTTCGCCGCTCATCGACATGGTCCGCCCCGGTCTTGGCTGTTAGGAAGACGCAAGATGCGCAGGCTCGCGTTAAGATGCCGTTGCGCGAAAGGTTAAGGAGCAATTTTAATATGAAGGTGGCGTTTGCCGGCTTGGGCGTGATGGGCTTTCCGATGGCCGGGCACTTGGCCAAGGCCGGCCATGAGATGGCTGTATTCAATCGTAGCCCCGAAAAAACCGCGCGTTGGGTCGCCCAGAATGACGGTCATGGCGCGGCGACCGCGGCCGAGGCAGCAGCGGGGGCAGAGGTCTTTGTGCTGTGCGTCGGAAATGACCAGGATGTTCGACAGGTTATGGCCGAAACCCTTCAAGTCATGGCTCCCGGCGCGGTGGTGGTCGATCACACAACGACGTCCGCGCTCGTGGCGCGAGAGATGGCTGTATTCGCGATGCAATCTGGTCGTGCGTTTGTCGATGCCCCCGTCTCCGGTGGCCAAGCCGGCGCTGAGAACGGTCAACTGACCATCATGTGCGGTGGAACGTCGGAGGCCTTCGGCAAAGTCGAACCCGTAATCGCTGCCTATGCCAAGGCCACGAAGCTAATGGGCGGCTCGGGCTCGGGCCAGTTGGCGAAGATGGTCAATCAGATCTGCATCGCTGGGGTGGTGCAAGGTCTCGCCGAGGGGCTGCATTTTGCCAATCGCGCGGGGCTTGATGCACAATTGGTCTATGACGCCATCTCCAAGGGCGCAGCCCAGTCGTGGCAGATGGACAACCGTTGGAAGACGATGACCGAGGGTAAGTTCGATTTCGGCTTTGCCGTTGATTGGATGCGGAAGGATCTGGGCCTGGTGCTTGATGAGGCGTCAAGGAATGGCGCAGCGCTCGACATGACCGCAATGGTTGATGGGTTCTATGCCGAGGTTCAGGCGATGGGTGGTCGCCGGTGGGATACGTCCAGCTTGGTGGCGCGATTGGAGAGGCCTGAGTGATCCTTCAGACCGATCGGCTCGTCCTGCGCGATCTGGAGATCGGCGATGAAGCGTTTATCCTGGAGCTTCTTACAAGCCGCGGCTTCAAGGAAAATATCGGCGACCGCGGAGTCGCCGATTTAGAGGGTGCGGGTGGCTATATCGAACGCGCGCAGACGGGCTACGCCTCCAATGGTTTTGGACTTTGGCGTGTCGAGATCCGCGCCACGGGCGAAGTCGTCGGCCTATGCGGCCTGGTCAAGCGCGACGGCCTTGAGCACCCGGACATTGGGTATGCATTTCTAGAACGCTTCTGGGGTCGCGGCTTTGCGTCCGAAGCGGCCGCTGCAGTGCTTAAATTTGGCAGAAATTCAGTTGGTCTGTCGACCATTGTCGCGATTACGACGTCTGGCAATCTGAGCTCCATCGCCGTGCTAAAGGCGATTGGAATGCAGGATGCTGGGTTCATTCGCCTGCCGGGCTACGATTCCGACAGTCGCTACTTCACGACCTGAGGCGCCAACCCATGGCAATCGTTACCCGCGTGATCACCGCTAATGGCTTCGATTTCGCTGTCGACGAGGCCGGTGAGGGTGAGCGTCTGGCGCTTTGCCTGCACGGGTTTCCAGAGAGCAGGTTTTCTTGGCGCTATCAGTTGCCGCTGCTGGCGCAGATGGGCTACCGCGCCTGGGCTCCGGACCTGCGCGGCTACGGCGAAACCGAGCCCAAACCGGCCAAGGTATCGGCCTATATGATCGACAGGTTGATGGATGATGTGGCGGCCCTGATCGACAAGAGTGGCGCCAATTCGGTCACCCTGATCGGCCATGATTGGGGCGCAGGTCTCGCCTGGACCTTCGCCGCCAACCAGGTCCGGCCATTAGAGCGTCTTGTGATCATGAATCTGCCGCACCCGGCCCTGATGAGCGCGCACCTGCGCCGATCGTGGGTCCAGCTCAAGAAGTCCTGGTATATGTTCTTCTTTCAGCTGCCGGGGCTGCCAGAGCGCGTGATGACCGCCAACGGTGCCCAGGCGATCCGAAACGCCTTCCTTGGGATGGCTGTCGACAAAGCGAACTTCACGCCCGACGTCCTTCACCGTTTTGCGGCCGATGCTCAGCGGCCCGGTGCGATCCGCGGTATGATCAACTGGTACCGCGCAGCCCTGCGCGCCCAGGGAAAGCTTGCCGGACCCTGGCCCATCATCGAGACGCCGACGCTGATCATCTGGGGCGAAGAAGATGCCGCGCTCGGGATTGAACTCCTGGAAGGGACCGACACCCTCGTGCGCGACCTGACCATTGAGCGTCTTCCTGGCGTTTCTCACTGGGTGCAGCAGGAGGCTCCAGAGAAGGTCAATGCGATCCTTAAAACCTGGCTGAGGGGCTCACGTCCGGGCGGTTGATCGCGCGCCGCCTCAGCGCAACAGGCGTCCAAGACCGTACGTCGACAGGCGTCACGAGCGCAGAGCGCCAGGCTGAGACTTTGGTCCAAACCGGGATGATTTCGGCGGCGAGCCTCGAGGGCCCATCCACTGGACGGCCCTAGGCTCCCAGCAGCTGGGCTGCGCGTGGTGCAAAGTAGGTAATCACGCCGGCGGCGCCTGCGCGCTTGAAGGCGCCGAGGCTTTCCATGATCGCACGCTCTTCTTCCAGCCAGCCGTTTTGAGCCGCGGCCATAAGCATGGCGTACTCACCGGAGACCTGGAAGGCGAAGGTGGGCATCGAAAAAGCTTCAACGACACGTCGGACGATATCCAGGTAGGGCATGCCGGGTTTGACCATGACCATGTCGGCGCCCTCGGCGATGTCCATAGCGACCTCGCGCAGGGCCTCGTCGGTGTTGGCCGAGTCCATCTGATAGGTCTTTTTGTCACCGGGGTTTTCAACCGGACCGGAACCGAGCTTCCCGGAGCCGATCGCCTCGCGATAAGGCCCGTAGAAGGCCGAGGCGTATTTCGCTGCGTAGGACATGATCATCACGTCCTGAAGACCCTCGGCCTCAAGCGCGGTGCGCAGCGCCCCGCAGCGGCCATCCATCATGTCGCTTGGCGCAAGAATATCGCAGCCGGCCCTGGCCTGCATGATCCCCTGAGCCACCAGGGCTTCGATGGTTGGATCGTTGAGGATTCGCCCGTTCTCAATAAGGCCGTCGTGCCCGTGATCGGTAAACGGGTCGAGCGCGACATCGCACATAACGCCCACCTCAGGTGCGGCGTCTTTCATGGCCTTTACGGCGTTGGCGATCAGACCATTTTCGTCAGCAGCGCGTGAGCCGGCGGCATCTTTCTTGGCACCATCAATATGGGGGAATACGGCGATTGCGGGAATGCCAAGCGCTGCGGCTTGCTTGGCCGCCGCGGCGCATCCCTTTACCGACAGACGGCTGACGCCGGGCATCGATGCCACAGGGATTTCACCGTCGCCTTCGTGCACCACCATCGACCAGATCAGATCGGATGGCGTCAGCACTGTCTCGCGGACCAGGCGGCGAACCCAATCCGCCTGACGTAGCCGGCGCAGACGAAGGGCAGGGTAGGCGGCGAGGGGGGCTTTGCTCATGATCTGCGCCTTTGCACCCGCAAGGCCTGCTTGCGCAACCCATGCTTTGACGCCAGCCTCCGGCTTGCGGCCGAACTGGCGCGTTGTCTGCAGGGGTGGAAACAGGTGAGCCAAAGTCGACGGAGTTTTCTCAGCCTGGTTGGAGCTGGAGCGGGACTGAGTTGGTCAGACCGCGCCTGGGCTTCGTTATCAGACGCGCCCGACCTCCTTGTTCTAAACGCAAAGGTCTACACAATAGATGCCAAGGTGCCGCGCGCGCAGGCCTTCACGGTTCGAAACGGCCGCTTCGTGGCCGTAGGTTCCAGCGACGAAATTAAATCACTCGCCGGGCCTCGGACCCAAATCTTCGACGCCCAAGGCGCGACCATCGTTCCCGGGTTCATCGACTGCCACAACCACGCGGTGGGCGAAGTGCTGCAATTCGAAGTCCTTGTCGGTAACCCTTACGAGGTCGAGTTCGTCACCATCGACAGCATCGTCGCTAAGCTGAAGGCAAAGGCGGCGACTTTACCGCCTGAGACTTGGGTCGAGGGCTTCTTCTTCGATGATACCAAGGTGAAGGACGCCCGGCTGATCAATGTCCACGATCTTGATCGGGTCTCAACCGAGCACCCTGTCGTCGTGCATCATCGAGGCGGTCACACCTCATTTTACAACTCGAAGGCCCTCTCCATGGCGGGCGTCACCAAACTGACGCCGAACCCTCCTGGCGGCACCTTTGACAAGGGTCCAGATGGTGACCTGAATGGCCGGGTCACCGATCTGGCCGCCGCGATCTTCTCTGGGGTCGGCAAGCGTCAAACCTTTTCGCCAGAAGAAAAGGCGCGGCGCGCCCGAGAAGGTCAGGCTTTCATATCAAAGCAGTTCGTCCGCTATGGTTTGACCAGCGTCCACCACGAAGGTGGCGATTTGGGTGCGCTGCAAGACATTCGAGCCCGTGGCGAGTTGAAGCACCGGGTCAGCTACGAGCCACAGGAGCAGGTCCTGGAGGCGATGATCCGTTCGGGCCTGAAGACAGGATTTGGCGACGAATGGATCAAACTGGGCGCGACTTCGGAGCATTTGGTCGACGGCTCATTCTCCGAACGCACCTTGGCATGGAGTAAGCCCTTTCCAGGCGTTTCTCCGCCGTATTTCGGAAACCTCACAGAAACCCAGGAGGTCTTGAATGCTTGGATCGAGCGCGTCCATCGTGCCGGTATCGACGTCAATTGCCACGCAAATGGCGACGTGGCGATCGCTAGAGTTTTGACGGCGGTTGAGCGGGCCCAGGCCCTTTTCCCGCGGCCCAATGCCCGACCAAAGATCACCCATTGCAGTCTGGTGAATGATGAGCTGATCGCCCGGATTAAGGCGGCAGGCATCGTTCCGGCCGCTTTCTCTACCTATTCTTACTACAACTCCGACAAGTTCACGTTTTATGGCGAGGAGACCCTGCGCCACGCCATGGCATGGCGAAGTTTCTTAGATGCCGGCGTGCCGGTGTGCGCGGGCTCTGACTTCAGTCCGGGCCCCTTTTCTCCGCTGATGGCGATCCAGGCGATGGTCACGCGCAAGGGCTGGGACGGAAAAACCTGGGGGGCGAACCAAAGGATCAGCGTTGATGAGGCGCTGCGCATCAACACCCTGAACGGTGCCTATGCCAGCCACGAGGAGGGCGCAAAGGGCTCTATAACCGCAGGGAAGCTGGCCGACTTCGTGGTCTTGGCTGACGACCCGCACACGATTGATCCCGACAAGATCAAGGACATCAAGATCATCCGCACCGTGACCGGCGGAGCGGTGACCTATCAAGCTTGATTGTCGCCGACGTTGCGATTGACAGCGGTGCGGGCGGCGCTCACTTCGGATCTATGGATTTCAATATCACCGAAGACCAGCGGGCGATTGAGGAGGCTGCGCGAGCTTTCGCCATGGCCGAGCTTGCGCCCCATTCCGCGCGCTGGGACGCAGAGAGCCATTTCCCCGTTGATGTGATGCGCAAAGCCGCAGAACTAGGTTTCGCGGGCCTTTATGTGCAGGAAGATGTCGGGGGCTCGGCCCTCAGTCGTCTCGACGCCTCGATTGTCTTCGAGCAGCTTAGCTATGGCGACGTGTCAACTGCGGCGTTCATTTCGATCCACAACATGGCGTCGTGGATGATCGACCGGTTCGGGTCCGAAGATCTGCGCCAGCGCTTTCTGCCGCGCCTGACGACGATGGAGTTGATCGCGTCATACTGCTTGACGGAACCGGGTTCCGGGTCGGACGCCGCGGCGCTGTCAACGTCAGCACGCCTTGAGGGCGACCATTACGTTGTGAACGGCTCAAAGGCCTTCATTTCTGGCGCGGGAACTTCCGATATCTACGTGGTCATGGTGCGCACCGGCGGTCCTGGCCCGAAGGGTGTCTCGGCCTTGATCGTCGAAAAAGACACGATGGGGCTGTCTTTCGGAGCCCAGGAAAAGAAGATGGGCTGGAAGTCGCAGCCGACGGCGCAGGTGAATTTCGATGACGCCAGAGTTCCTGCCACCAACCGCATTGGGGCAGAGGGCGATGGCTTCCGGTTTGCGATGGCCGGGTTGGATGGCGGGCGGATTAATATCGCATCCTGTTCGTTGGGCGGCGCAAGTCTGGCGCTGGAAACCGCCAAAGCACACCTTGAAACGCGAAGGCAATTTGGCAGTCCACTAAAGGATTTCCAAGGATTGCAGTGGCGATTGGCGGACATGGCCACCGACCTGGATGCCGCGCGGCTGATGGTGCGCCGGGCAGCGCATGCCTTGGACAACCGAGACCCGAAGGCGACGCAGTACTGCGCCATGGCCAAGCGGATCGCGACCGACACGGGGTTTGAGGTCGCTAACCAGGCCCTGCAGCTGCATGGGGGCTACGGCTACCTTCAGGATTTTCCGCTGGAACGCATCGTGCGCGACTTGCGGGTCCACCAGATTCTTGAAGGCACGAACGAGATCATGCGCGTGATCACGGCACGGGAGTTATTTCGCCAATGAGCAGCGAACCTGAGGTCCTCACTCGGGTCGAAGGCGCGGTCGGGCGGATCACGCTCAACCGGCCGCTGGCATTGCATGCGCTGACGACCAACATGTGCCGGTTGATGATCCAATCGCTGTTGGTTTGGCGCGACGATCCCCAGGTCAAGCTGGTGCTGATCGACCATTCCGGCGAACGCGGCTTCTGCGCTGGCGGCGACATTCGGATGTTGGCTGAAAGTGGCGCACAGGACGGTCACTTGGCGAGGGAATTCTTCTTCACCGAATACCGACTGAACACCCTGCTCCATGACTTTCCCAAGACCATCGTCGCTTTCATGGACGGGATCACCATGGGGGGCGGCGTGGGCCTGTCGCGGCCCTGTCGATTCCGAGTCGCGACCGAGCGCACCACCTTCGCCATGCCGGAGACCGGCATAGGTCTTTTCCCAGATGTCGGTGGCGGGTGGTTCCTTTCGCGGATGACCGATCACATCGGGCTTTGGCTGGCGCTGACAGGCGCACGGATTAAGGCGGCCGACTGTCAACTGACGGGAATTGCCACAGATTATGTAGAAAGTGCGCGGATAACAGACCTTAAGGATCAGATGGTGGCCGATCCGGCGTCGGTTGAAACTCTGCTGACCGAGTTCGAATGTGACGCAGGCCGGCCGAGCCTGGCGGCTCACCAGGACGAAATCGCACGGCTTTTCGCGGGCGAAAGCGTTGAAGCCATTATGGCTAGCCTCAAGGCCGCTGACACGGATTGGGCGCGCGACCAGCTGACGGTTTTAGAGACCAAGTCACCCCAAACCTTGAAGGTGGCCTTTCGCCAGCTGAAGGCAGGCGCCGCCATGACCCGGTTCGCCGACAACATGGCCATGGAGTACCGGATAGGTGCACGCGTCGTTCAGCGGCACGACTTTTTAGAAGGCGTGCGCGCGGTGATCGTCGACAAGGATAATTCGCCAAAGTGGGTTCCGCCGACGCTCGAAGCCGTCGATGAGGCGCTACTCGACGGCATTTTCGCGCCTCTGCCTTCCGCTGAGGAGTGGTCGCCCCTAAATTGACGCCAAGGTGGTTTCCAAACGGGCCGCCATCGGGAGGACGATGAATGAAATCCAAGCTGTTTGCAGCGGCCGCTCTGGTCGTGATTGTATCGGCGAGCGGGGCCTATGCGAAGCCCGACGCGAACCAAATAGCCGCGGTCGCCGACAAGGCGCGCCCGGAAGCCGACATCAAGCGCGACGAAGTCCGCAAGCCGGCTGATATGCTGGAGTTCGCCGGTGTGAAGCCGGGCCAGACCGTGGTCGATCTTCTGCCGGGCGGCGGCTATTTCACCCGCATCTTCTCCAAGGCCGTCGGGCCCAAGGGAACCGTCTACTCCGTCAGTGGGCCGCCGCGCCCGATGACCGATCCGGCCAAGCCCCCTGCGCCGCCCGCGCAGGACGTCATCGCCGCCGATCCGAGTTATGCAAACGTAAAGCCCGTGCATGCGCCGCTGCAGAACGGACTTTCGGTCCCGACCCAGGCGGACCTCGTCTGGACGTCGCAGAACTATCATGACTTCAAGAACATACCGAACGTCGACATGCTGGCCTTCGATAAGACGATCTTCAACGCGCTGAAGCCCGGCGGCGTCTTTATTGTGCTCGACCATGTCGCCAATCCCGACACGGTCGATGCGACGAAGACCGTTCACCGCATCGATCCGGCCGTCGTAAAGAAGGAAGCCGAGGCTGCGGGCTTCAAACTCGAGGGCGAGAGCAAGGCGCTGGCCAATCCGGCAGATGATCACAAGGGCCGCTCAACCGACGATGGGCCGCTTCGCGGCCGCACTGATCAGTTCATCTACAAGTTCCGTAAACCGAAGTAAGTTATTGATTTAGAGGATTTTCATGACCCGTATCGCCTTCATCGGTCTTGGCAACATGGGCGGCGGCATGGCTGCCAACCAGGTCAAGGCGGGTCATGAAGTCCTGGCTTTCGACCTATCGGACACCGCCCTTGAACGGGCGGTGTCTGCGGGTTGCAAGGCGGCTCAATCGGCAGCGGTCGCCGTTAAGGACGCTGACGCGGTCATAACCATGCTGCCGGCGGGGCAACATGTGCGGTCCGTCTATGCCAATGAGATTTTGCCCAACGCAAGACCCGGCACCTTGCTCGTCGATTGCTCAACAATCGATGTTGAAAGCGCGCGAGCGGTGGCCAAGGACGCCACTGCGCAGGGCTTCAGGTTCGCTGACGCCCCGGTTTCAGGGGGTGCAGCTGGCGCCGAGGCTGGAACACTGGCGTTCATGGTCGGTTGCGTCGAGGCCGATTTTGCGGCCATCGAAACTGTGATTGCGCCGATGGCGCGCGCGACGATCCGCGCGGGCGACTTCGGCGCAGGGCAGGCGGCGAAAATATGTAACAACATGGTGCTTGGCGCGACCATGATCGCGACCTGTGAGGCTTTCGCGCTTGCGGAAAAACTCGGGCTCGACGCGGAACGGTTCTTCGAGATCGCCTCAAAGTCCTCGGGCCAAAGCTGGAGCTTGACGAGCTACTGCCCCTGGCCTGGGCCAGTGCCTGCTGCGCCTTCAAATCGGGATTACGAAGGCGGTTTCGCCACGGCCATGATGCTCAAGGACTTGAAATTGGCTCAGGAGGCGGCCGCAAAAGCCGGCGCAGCCACACCGCTTGGCGCCCAGGCTGAGGGATTATACGCGCTTTTTGATCGGCTGGGCGGCGGCGCCAAGGACTTCTCGGCGATCCTGGAGTTGTTCAGAGGCAATGCGCCTGCCTGAGACTCGATTTAGGTAACCGCCGTTAATAAATTTTCGCCGTTTGTGGGCCAACGGTGATGAGCTTCGTCCGTCCAAGTTATGGACAACACAGGCTATCGGCGCCAAAACCGAGGCCGCATCAGAGGGAACCGTCCTCTCGCGTGAACCGATGAGCTCGCGAGACACGGGAAGAAGGCGTCGATGGATTATCAAGCCGCATTCGCAGGGGCTGTTGAAAAGGTCCGTTCGGAGGGTCGCTACCGGGTCTTTGCTGATCTGAAGCGCCATCGGGGTCAGTTTCCGCGCGCAACCTGGACGCGGAGCGATGCGACCCAATCTGAAGTTGTGGTTTGGTGTTCGAACGACTACCTGGGCCAGGGTCAGAACCCGGTTGTCACCGAGGCGATGAAGACGGCGATCGACGAAGCGGGTTCGGGCTCAGGCGGCACGCGAAACATCTCGGGCACGACGCACTATCACGTGGAGCTTGAGTATGAGCTGGCCGACCTTCATCAGAAGGAAGCCGCGTTGCTCTTCACGTCGGGTTACGTCTCGAACGAAGCTTCGCTGTCGACCCTGCACAAGATTTTGCCGGGGCTGATCATTTTTTCCGACGCGCTGAACCACAACTCGATGATCAGCGGCATTCGCGCCCACAAGGGCGAGAAGCACATCTTCCGCCATAACGATCTGGCCCATCTCGAAGAACTGCTGGCAGCGACGGATCCTGGGGTGCCGAAGCTTATTGCCTTTGAGAGTGTCTATTCGATGGACGGCGATGTGGCCGACATTCCGGCCATTGTGGCCTTGGCCAAGACCTACGGGGCGATGACCTACATCGACGAGGTCCATGCGGTGGGAATGTATGGTCCGCGCGGTGCCGGCGTCGCTGAACGCGACGGCGTTATGGCCGAGATCGACATAATCGAAGGCACGCTTGGCAAGGCGTTTGGCGTGATGGGCGGCTATATCGCGGCCGACGCCATGATCGTTGATGCGATCCGCAGCTATGCCGATGGCTTCATTTTCACGACCTCAATTCCTCCGGCGCTGGCCGCAGGCGCTGTCGCCTCGATCCGCTATCTCAAAGAGCACAATGAGATCCGCGACGCCCACCAGGAGCGCGCCGCGGCGCTGAAGGCCCGTCTGATTAAGGCGGGTCTGCCGGTGATGCCGAGTGTCTCCCATATCGTGCCTGTGCTGGTCGGCGATGCGGTCCACTGCAAGATGATCAGCGACATCCTGCTTGAAGAGCACGGTATCTACGTCCAGCCGATCAACTATCCGACGGTGCCGCGTGGGACCGAGCGTTTGCGCTTTACCCCGTCACCGGCCCACACCGATCAGATGATGGATGATCTGGTGGCCGCGCTGGAGACCCTTTGGGTCCACTGCAACATCCAGCGCGTTGGCGGCGTCGCAGCCTAAGCGGCCCAGGGGCGGAAGATCCCGTCATGGAGCACAGCAGTTAGGGCACCCTGCCTAGGCAGGGGAGTCGTCTTGGACGTTCGAGCCATAGGACCGCGCGCAGTTCAACCTTGAGGAATGCCCCGTCAGCAGGCTGTCGCTGCGAGCAAGCGCAAGTCCCCAGCCAGGCCTTGGTCTGAAGGCCTTCGCCAAGGATCTAATAGACCGGTAAGCCGAGCTCCGAAAAGGCAAGGTTTCGAGGATTGCTCGACTACCCCTTGCTGCGGACGCCTCGGCCCAGGCCGATGTGCTTGGCGAACTCTGAGCGCCTTGCCGCATAAGCCGGTGCCACCATCGGGTAGTCCGGTGCCAGTCCCCAGCG
>CAIOSI010000031.1 GCA_903860975.1 uncultured Alphaproteobacteria bacterium | reverse complement strand
CATGGACACGGGTCTGCGCTTCGCGATCCGCGAAGGTGGCCGCACTGTTGGCGCCGGTGTCGTGGCCAAGATCATCAAGTAAGGCCCAAAGCCTTACATGAACCTACAAGAGGCCGTCGGGGCGACCCGGCGGCCTTTTTGGGCCTTTAGCGGACCGGTCGCATCGAACTGATCTGGCCGCCCATGCCAAACTGACGCAGGTCGCGCACGTCGTGGTCGAAGACTTGGCAACGGCCTCTGAAATTGCTGTCCGTGCAGAACTCCCAGGCCTGTCGGCCATCGATCCGAGCGCTCATGCCCCGGTCATTGTACTCTCTGGGCAGGTTTGTGATCTCACGAAAGGTTTGGAAGGGTTGGCCGCCAAAGTCGGGTGCGCTGAAGAGTGTGAGCGAAGATTGGCCGCGTCGGCCGTCACGATCGCCTCTGTCGCCGTAGCCGGGCCCCGTGAAGGGTGGGCTGTAAGCCTCGCCAGGCCTGCAAGACAGCTGACCGTTTCGATTCTCGATCCGGTCGCAGCCGGCGAATCTGATGCTCGTCTGGCGCCAGCCTCCGTCGCGGACGCGGCACTCGGCGGTCATGGTGGCGTTTGGGCCAAAGCCGAAGGTTGAAACGTTTCTGCAGGTCTCGAAATAGTTACCGGGCGGTGGCGCCGCGCCGCGAGGTTGGCTGTCGGCTGCGCCTGAGAGGAGAGCCAAAGTTGCAACTGCGCCGGCGAAAACAACGGCATTCGTCATGGTCGAAACCTCACTGGGATACGGGTCAATCTAGAAAACTTCAGGCGTGTGGCAAGCCAATGGCGCCGCCCGCTTACCCGGCGTGCTTGCCCCGCTGGGGCGCCCCTGCTAAACGACCCGGCTCTGGCGATGAACCTGGCGCGCCGAAGGGTTACCTTCCGGCGCACTGACTCATTTTCGGAGGGCATGACTGCGGCGCCCTTGATGGGACGCTACCCGTCAGGTCGTAGGAGTGTAGCTCAGCTGGTAGAGCATCGGTCTCCAAAACCGAGGGCCGGGGGTTCGAATCCCTCCACTCCTGCCACCCTATATAAGTGAGAAGGAAGGGCGCGACGTCCGCAGCCCCGAAGAGAGAGTTTGAAGAGCCGACATGGCCAGGAAACCGGGCACCAATCCGTCAGCAATCCGTAACCGAGCCGCCAAGACCGCCGCGGTCATGGCGAGCCCATCTGCGGCAGCGCTGACGGCACCGAAGAAGAAGACGGATCTGGTGCAGTTTTTCCGCGAGGTCCGTATTGAGGCCCGCAAGATCACTTGGACGAGCCGCAGGGAAACGTGGATCACCTCTGTGATGGTCGCCATCATGGTCGTCGTCGCCATGGGCTTTTTCGCCGTGGTCGACGCCAGCGTTAGCTTCAGCGTCAATCAGATCCTCAAGTTGGCCTCTGGGGGCTAAGGTAAAGACATGTCAGACGCTGCTGAAACCACCGCCCCGTCGAACCCGCGCCACAAGTGGTACATCGTCCACGCCTACTCGAATTTCGAGAAGAAGGTGGCCGAGAGCATTCGTGAGCAGGCCAAAACCCAAGGGCTCGACGAGAATTTCTCCGACATCTTGGTCCCAACCGAGGACGTCGTTGAGATCCGCCGTGGCCGCAAGGTCAACGCTGAGCGCAAGTTCTTCCCGGGCTATGTCTTGGTGAAGATGGAGCTCACGGACGAGGCGTACCACCTTATAAAGAACACCCCGAAGGTGACGGGCTTCCTAGGCTCCGGCTCGAAGCCGATGCCGGTCTCCGAGAAGGAAGTCGCTCGCATCATCGGTGCGATCGAAGAAGGGGTTGAGCGGCCAAAGCCCACGATACAGTTCGAGATCGGCGAACAGGTTCGCGTGACAGACGGTCCCTTCGCCAGCTTCAACGGTTCGGTCGAACAGGTCGACGAAGAACGCGCGCGTCTGCGTGTCACGGTCTCTATCTTCGGGCGAGCGACCCCCGTCGAACTGGAATACAGTCAGGTCGAAAAGACAGCTTAAGGGGCGTCGCTTCAAGCCTTCGCGGGCTCAGACAGCCGTCTGGGCCGGGCGAAGGTTGCCGACTGGCCGCATCGCTGCTAAAGCCGCGCGCTTCGTGGGGGTAATGCCCTTGCGAATTTAAATCCGTGGGAGGGGCTGCCCGAACCACGGCCACATAGGTGGCTTTCGTTAGCTGCCGCATTGGAGACAGGTATGGCCAAGAAGATCTTGGGCTACATCAAATTGCAGGTGCCTGCGGGTGCTGCGACGCCTTCGCCGCCCATCGGGCCGGCGCTCGGTCAGCGCGGCGTCAACATCATGGGCTTCTGCAAGGAATTCAACGCCCGCACCGAGAAGGAGCAAAAGGGGACGCCCCTGCCAACCGTGATTACGGTCTATCAGGACAAGTCGTTTACCTTTGTCACCAAGACCCCACCGGCGTCCTATTTTATCAAACAGGCCCTGGGCCTGAAGTCAGGTTCCAAGGAGCCAGGCCGCTCAGTCGCCGGCAAGATCAGCCGTACCCAACTGCGCGACATCGCCGAGAAGAAAATGAAAGACCTCAACGCAAACGACATTGAGGCCGCCGCCAAGATCATCGAGGGCTCCGCCCGTTCGATGGGTCTTGAGATTGTGGAGAGCTAGGACATGGCCACTGCAAAGCGCATCAAGGCCTGGACCGGCGATCGCACGCTCGCCCATCAGGTCGAAGACGCCGTCAAACTGGTGAAGGCCAACGCCACGGCCAAGTTTGATGAAAGCATTGAGATCGCCGTCAACCTGGGTGTCGACCCCCGCCATGCTGACCAGCAGGTCCGCGGCGTGGTCTCGCTGCCTTCGGGTACCGGTCGTGACGTCCGCGTCGCGGTCATCGCCAAGGAAGCAAAAGCGGCTGAGGCGACTGCCGCCGGAGCTGATGTTGTTGGCGCCGAAGACCTGGTCGAGCGTATCCAGGGCGGCTTCATGGATTTTGACCGCGTCATTGCGACGCCGGACATGATGGCCCTTGTCGGCCGCTTAGGTAAGGTGCTGGGCCCACGCGGCCTGATGCCGAACCCGCGTGTCGGCACCGTGACGATGAACGTCGGCCAAGCCGTGAAGGACGCCAAAGGTGGAGCTATTGAGTTCCGCACTGAAAAGACCGGCATCATCCACGCCGGTATTGGCAAGGCGAGCTTTACCGAAGATGCCATTCTAGCCAATGTGAAGGCGCTCGTTGATGCGCTGAACAAGGCCAAGCCGACGGGTGCCAAGGGCGTCTACATCAAGAAGATCAGCCTTTCCTCAACGATGGGCCCGGGCTTCAAGGTCGATACATCTTCGGCCGGCGCCTGAGCAAAGGACGATAAGGTCTGAATTGAAAGGGAGCTGCGGCGACGCAGCTCCCTTTTTGATGGCACAATGGCGGTATGGTCGAAGTCTCTATAGAAAAGGCCGGGCCCGAGCGGCGAGCAGCCTTTGAAAACCTCTTTCAGCTCTACATTCATGACTTTTCCGAATTCTGGACCGATCACTCTGACGGCGAGCTCGCAGACGATGGCCGGTTTACGAATGACATTTGCCTGGACACCTATTGGACAGAGGCTGACCGCACGCCGATATTGATCCGCGCTGGCGGGCATTTGGCGGGGTTTGCGTTGATCAACGGGTTCGCACATTCCGGCCTGCCCACTGACTTCTCAGTTGCTGAGTTCTTCGTCGCGCGCAAACACCGCCGCTGCGGCGTCGGCCAGGCCGCTGCGCTCTTCATCATCGGCGCGCGAACTGGGCAGTGGGACATCGCGGTCAGCCGCCGCAACCTTGGAGCTCAGCTTTTCTGGCGAAGGGTGGCGTCAAGCGCCGCGAGCGGGGAGGTCGAAGCGCTCGACCGCGATGACGATCTTTGGAACGGCCTGATCTTGCGGTTCAAGGTCGACTGAAGGCCCTGCCTAGCTCGGGCCAATCAGCAAGCGTGTCGAGATTAATCGCGTAATCAGTACGGTTTGTTTGTAGGCGCCGCGGCTGCCGAATTTTCCAGGTTCCATCGTTTGGCGGCCTACGAAACGAATATGGTAGCGCCGCATGGTGCCGCCGTTGTCGCCGGGGCGATCCTGCCAGCCTGAGAGCCAGACGGTGTCGGCTTCGGAAGCATTGTCGGCTCGGAAGGTGCTGGTTTCGAAGTTGACAGAGAGATTTCCCTCAAAGACGCGCTCTGCGCCCAGCTGCACGCCACGCCAGACCATCGCAACCGGATCTAGGGCCTCTTGCCCCACGGCACCGAAAGGCGTGAGAAGGATCGGAAGGATCAAGATCATGGCTGATATGCGCATCGTCGGCTCCGCGGCCTGCTTTGCGGCCGCTGTTCTGTGGGCCAGTTGAGTTTCTGCCGCTGCTGCTGTAAAGCCCGCCGCTCTTAGAGTTTTCGTACGCCTTTCGAGGCTGCGATGGACGGGACGCAGACAACCGCGTCCCATCCTGTCCAAGAACTGCGTAGCCTCGGGGGTCACTCGGGGCCGGAACGTGAAGGCGGGCCCGCCTTCAGCCGCAGGGAGACGGGAAGAAGAGGTTTCCGGCCATCGCTGAGCGGTGGGCGCGAGGCCTGCGGCTTTCCTTTCGGACAGGTTAAGTAAGCGGCGTGCGCATTCGCGTGCGTCGAACCTGAGTATGGAGACCGCAATGGACCGCGCTCAAAAGCAGGAAGCTATCGAAACGCTGAAAGGCGTGTTCGACGGTGCCGGCGCCGTGGTCGTGACCCATTATATGGGTCTGACCGTTGCGGAAATGACCGATCTGCGGGGCCGTCTTCGTCAAGAAGGCGCCCAGCTGCAGGTGGTGAAGAACACCCTTGTGCAAAAGGCTCTAAACGGCTCGGTCGGCGAAGCGGGCGATGCTCTCTTCAAAGGCCCGGTTGCGATCGCCTATGCGCCAGACGCTGTCTCCGCCGCCAAGGTCGCGACCCAGTATGCCAAGGACAACGACAAGTTTACCGTTGTCGGTGGCCTCATGGGTCACGAGGTGCTGGACCAAGCTTCGATCAAGGCTCTCGCCAGCCTTCCGTCGCTCGATCAGCTCCGCGGCAAGATCATCGGCCTCCTCCAGGCCCCGGCGACCAAGATCGCTGGCGTCCTGCAGGCACCGGCCGGTCAGCTCGCGCGTGTTTTCGGCGCCTACGCCGCCAAAGACGCCGCCTGATCGTCAATTTCGCGAAAATAGAACCTCAAAGGATCAAATCACATGTCGAAACTTGAAAAGCTGGTCGACGAACTGTCGACCTTGACCGTCCTGGAAGCTTCGGAGCTGTCCAAGCTGCTCGAAGAAAAGTGGGGCGTTTCCGCCGCTGCGCCGGTGGCTATGGCCGCCGCGCCGGCCGCTGGTGGTGGCGCTGCCGCTGAAGCTGTCGAAGAGCAGACTGAGTTCACCGTTGTTCTGACCGCCGGTGGCGACAAGAAGATCAACGTGATCAAGGAAGTCCGTACGGTTCGTCCGGACCTCGGTCTGAAAGAAGCCAAGGACCTGGTGGAAGCCGCTCCGACCAACGTTAAGGAAAACGTTTCGAAGCAGGAAGCCGAAGAGATCAAGAAGAAGCTTGAAGAAGCCGGCGCGAGCGTCAGCATCAAATAAGTTTCGCGCCGTCCGAGTGGCGGTCTGAGATCGAAGGGCCGGAGAGCGATCTCCGGCCCTTTTTGGTACCCCCCGCGGCAAGCAAAGCTCGCCTGGTCTCAGCCAGCCTAGGCCTGAGCGCCGTCACCAGGGCTGGGGCGTTAAAGGTCCGCCCGCGACCGCGTCATTTTCCGATCGCCAAAATCTTTTTGGAGGGGGCTTCCCTACTGGCGGGAAACGTCCTATCTGAGCCGCTCCATGAAAACCTCCGAGTCCCGCGACGCGCCTGCATGCGCTCGCCAGACGCGGGATTTCGTGCGTTAAATGCTTCGAGGCACGGTCTGCAGCCCTCCGACCGTGCGAAGGAGCGCCCCTGACGAAACAAGGGGCCTTCCAGCGTCCGGCTTTCCGTAAGGAAGGTTGAGGGTGGACGCAGGACACTTAGACCGACGCGGGGAATCCGTTCCCCGACGTCCTCAAGGGACAAAAATGGCGCAATCCTTCACCGGTAAGAAGCGGATCCGTAAGTCTTTCGGACGTATCCCTGAGGCCGTGCAGATGCCGAACCTGATCGAGGTTCAGCGCTCCTCCTACGAACAGTTCCTGCAGCGCGAGACCCGCTCGTCTGTTCGTCGTGACGAGGGCATCGAAGCCGTCTTCAAATCCGTTTTCCCGATCAAGGACTTCAACGAACGTGCGGTCCTCGAATACGTTTCCTACGAGTTCGAGGAACCCAAGTACGACGTCGAAGAGTGCGTTCAGCGCGATATGACCTATGCGGCACCGCTTAAGGTGAAGCTGCGCCTGATCGTGTTTGAAACCGATGAGGAAACCGGCGCTCGCTCCGTTAAAGACATCAAGGAGCAGGATGTCTACATGGGCGACATCCCGCTGATGACGGAGAAGGGCACCTTCATCGTCAACGGCACCCAGCGTGTCATTGTCTCCCAGATGCACCGCTCACCGGGTGTGTTCTTCGACCACGACAAGGGCAAGACCCACGCCTCGGGCAAGCTGCTCTTCGCCGCGCGCGTGATCCCCTACCGCGGCTCGTGGCTCGATTTCGAGTTTGACGCCAAGGACGTCGTCTACGTCCGCATCGATCGTCGCCGTAAGCTGCCGGCCACCACCTTCCTGATGGCCCTGGGCATGGACGGTGAGGAAATTCTGTCGACGTTCTACGCGACGCTCTCCTATGCCAAGCGCCTGGAGCAAAAGGGTGCAGCCGGCGGTTGGGCTACGGCCTACCAGCCGGACCGTTGGCGCGGGGTGAAGCCGGAATTTGCCCTCGTTGACGCCGAAACGGGCGAGGAAGTTGCGCCAGCCGGCACCAAGATCTCGGCTCGGAACGCCAAGAAATTCTCTGATGCGGGTCTTAAGACCCTGTTGCTGGCTCCCGAGGCCCTGACGGGCAAATACCTCGCCAAGGATCTGGTCAACTTCGAAACGGGGGAAATCTATGCCGAGGCCGGCGATGAACTGAACCCTGAGCTGCTGGCCGCTCTTGAAGAGCAGGGCTTTGATACCCTCGAAGTTCTCGACATCGACGATGTGACCGTCGGTGCCTACATCCGCAACACGCTTCGGGTCGACAAGAACACGGCCCGCGAGGATGCGCTGTTCGATATCTATCGCGTCATGCGTCCCGGCGAGCCGCCGACGGTGGAAGCTGCCGAGGCGATGTTCAAGTCGCTGTTCTTTGATTCTGAGCGCTACGACCTCTCCTCGGTTGGCCGCGTGAAGATGAACATGCGCCTGGAGCTCGATTGCCCAGATGACGTGCGCGTGGTCCGGAAGGACGATGTCTTGGCGGTGCTGAAGACTCTGGTGGGTCTGCGTGACGGCCGCGGCGAAATCGACGACATCGACAACCTCGGTAACCGCCGGGTGCGCTCGGTTGGAGAGTTGCTGGAAAACCAGTACCGTGTTGGCCTGCTACGCATGGAGCGCGCGATCAAGGAGCGCATGAGCTCTGTCGATATCGACACGGTCATGCCGCACGACCTGATCAATGCAAAGCCGGCGGCCGCGGCCGTTCGCGAGTTCTTCGGATCCTCGCAGCTTTCGCAGTTCATGGACCAGACCAACCCGCTCTCGGAAATTACCCACAAGCGCCGCCTCTCGGCTCTGGGTCCGGGCGGCCTGACCCGCGAGCGTGCGGGCTTTGAGGTCCGCGACGTGCACCCGACTCACTACGGCCGGATCTGCCCGATTGAGACGCCGGAAGGCCCGAACATCGGCCTGATCAACTCGCTCGCCACCCACGCGGTCGTGAACAAGTACGGCTTCATCGAGAGCCCGTACCGCCGGATCAAGGACGGCAAGACGACGGACGAGGTCGTCTACATGTCCGCCATGGAAGAGGCCAAGCACGTCATTGCTCAGGCCAATATCAAGCTCGAAAACGGCATGATCGTCGACGAGCTGGTTCCTGGCCGGATCAACGGGGAGCCTTCTCTCCTGCCGCGCGCCGACGTGGATCTGATGGACGTCTCGCCCAAGCAGGTCGTCTCGGTCGCCGCTTCCTTGATCCCGTTCCTGGAAAACGATGACGCCAACCGCGCCCTGATGGGTTCGAACATGCAAAAGCAGGCCGTGCCGCTCATCCAGACGGATGCGCCGCTGGTCGGTACCGGCATGGAAGCCATCGTGGCGGTCGACTCCGGCGCCGTCGTCGTGGCCCGCCGCTCCGGCGTCGTCGAACAGATCGACGGCACCAGGATCGTGGTTCGAGCGACCGAAGAGACCGACCCGACCCAACCGGGTGTCGACATCTATCGTCTGCAGAAGTTCCAACGCTCCAACACCTCGACCTGCATCAATCAGCGTCCGCTCGTGCGCGTGGGCGACCGTGTGGCGGTGGGTGACGTGATCGCCGACGGTCCGTCGACCGAGCTTGGCGAGCTGGCGCTCGGGCGTAACACCCTCGTCGCCTTCATGCCCTGGAACGGCTACAACTTCGAAGATTCGATCCTGATCTCCGAGCGCATCGTGCGCGACGACATCTTCACCTCGATCCACCTCGAGGAATTCGAGGTCATGGCCCGAGACACCAAGCTCGGTCCGGAAGAAATCACCCGCGATATCCCCAACGTCGGCGAGGAGGCTCTGCGCAACCTTGACGAAGCGGGCATCGTCGCGATTGGCGCCGAAGTCCTGCCGGGCGATATCCTGGTCGGCAAGGTAACGCCCAAGGGCGAGAGCCCGATGACCCCGGAAGAGAAGCTGCTGCGCGCCATCTTCGGCGAAAAGGCGTCTGACGTCCGCGACACCTCGCTGCGTCTGCCGCCGGGCGTTGCGGGTACGATCGTCGAGGTCCGCGTATTCAACCGGCATGGCGTCGATAAAGATGAACGCGCCTTGGCGATTGAACGGGCAGAAATCGACCGTCTGGGTAAGGATCGTGACGACGAGTTCGGCATCCTGAACCGCAACATGACCTCGCGCTTGCGCACCCTTCTGGTTGGCAAGGTTGCCGTCTCAGGTCCTAAGGGGCTGGGGCGCGGCAAGATCGAAGCCGACAAGTTGGAAGAGATTTCTCCTGGCTTGTGGTGGCAGATCGCGCTCGAAGACGAGAAGGCTATGGCCGAGTTGGAGGCCATGCGCCGCCAGTTCGACGAGGGCCGTAAGCGTCTCGATCGTCGCTTCGAAGACAAGGTCGACAAGCTTCAGCGTGGCGACGAACTGCCGCCTGGCGTGATGAAGATGGTCAAGGTGTTCGTGGCTGTTAAGCGCAAGCTGCAGCCGGGCGATAAGATGGCCGGCCGACATGGCAACAAAGGGGTGATCTCCAAGATCCTTCCGGTCGAAGACATGCCCTACCTCGAAAACGGCACGCACGTGGACATCGTGCTGAACCCGTTGGGCGTGCCGTCGCGGATGAACGTTGGCCAGATCTTCGAAACCCACCTGGGCTGGGCGGCTGCGGGTCTTGGCAAGCAGGTCGCCGATCTTCTGGAAGCCTGGCAGAACGGCGGGCAGCGCAAGATGCTGGTCGACTATCTTCGCGAGACCTACGGCCCTGATGAAGAATTGCCTGAAAGCGATGAGGATCTGGTCGAGCTCGCCCGGAACCTGTCGAAGGGCATTCCTTTCGCCACCCCGGTGTTTGACGGCGCCCACATCGACGACATCGAGAACCTGCTGGAGAAGGCCGGTCTCGACCGTTCGGGCCAGTCGTATCTTTACGACGGCCAGACGGGCGAACGCTTCAAACGCCCGGTCACCGTTGGCTACATCTATATGCTGAAGCTGCACCACTTGGTGGACGACAAGATCCACGCTCGCTCGATCGGCCCCTACAGTCTCGTCACTCAGCAACCGTTGGGCGGCAAGGCTCAGTTCGGCGGTCAGCGGTTTGGGGAAATGGAGGTCTGGGCTCTGGAAGCTTACGGTGCCGCCTACACCCTGCAGGAAATGCTGACGGTGAAGTCGGACGACGTGGCTGGACGCACTAAGGTCTACGAAAGCATCGTCCGCGGCGACGACACCTTCGAGGCCGGGATCCCGGAAAGCTTCAACGTGTTGGTCAAGGAAATGCGTTCCCTGGGCCTGAACGTTGAGCTGGAAAACAGCTGACGCGATCTATGATCCTCCCCGGCTTTGGCCGGGGAGGGGCGTTCGCCGCTGTTTTCAATCACTCGTTTTTCGCGGGACCGCCCGCAGAAGGAACCAAGATGAACCAGGAAGTCCTGAACATCTTCAACCCGGTCCAGGCCGCTCCGACCTTCGACCAGATTCGTATCGCACTCGCCTCGCCGGAGAAGATCCGGTCGTGGTCGTTCGGCGAGATCAAAAAGCCCGAGACCATCAATTACCGGACCTTCAAGCCGGAACGCGATGGCCTGTTCTGCGCCCGCATCTTCGGTCCGACGAAGGACTACGAGTGCCTTTGCGGCAAGTACAAGCGCATGAAGTACAAGGGTATTATCTGCGAAAAGTGCGGTGTTGAAGTCACACTCGCCCGCGTCCGTCGCGAGCGGATGGGCCACATCGAACTGGCCTCGCCTGTAGCCCACATTTGGTTCCTGAAGTCGCTTCCAAGCCGCATCTCCATGATGCTCGACATGGCTTTGAAGGACATCGAACGCGTCCTTTATTTTGAGCATTACATCGTCACCGAACCCGGCCTCACGCCGCTGAAACAGCACCAGCTGTTGTCGGAAGACGACTACATGCGCGCCCAGGATGAGTACGGCGACGACAGCTTCACCGCCGAGATCGGCGCTGAGGCGGTCCAGGGCCTGCTGAAGGGCCTCGACCTCAACAAGGAGGCCGACAAGCTTCGCGAAGAACTGGTCACCACCACGTCGGAAATGAAGCTCAAGAAGGCGTCCAAGCGTCTGAAGCTGATCGAAAGCTTCATCGAGAGTGGCAACAAGCCGGAGTGGATGATCCTGACGGTCGTGCCGGTGATCCCGCCGGAACTGCGTCCGCTGGTGCCGCTAGATGGTGGCCGTTTCGCCACCTCCGACCTGAACGATCTTTATCGCCGGGTCATCAACCGTAACAACCGCCTCAAGCGCCTGATCGAGCTGCGCGCGCCCGACATCATCATTCGCAACGAAAAGCGGATGTTGCAGGAATCCGTCGACGCCTTGTTCGACAATGGCCGCCGCGGTCGGGTCATAACAGGCGCCAACAAGCGTCCCCTCAAGTCGCTTGCCGACATGCTGAAGGGCAAGCAAGGCCGCTTCCGTCAGAACCTGCTTGGCAAGCGCGTCGACTACTCTGGCCGTTCGGTCATCGTGGTGGGGCCAGAACTTAAGCTGCACGAGTGCGGCCTGCCAAAGAAGATGGCGCTGGAGCTCTTCAAGCCGTTTATCTACGCGCGGCTGGACGCCAAGGGTCTTTCGGGCACCGTCAAGCAGTCCAAGCGTATGGTGGAGCGTGAGCAGCCGGCGGTTTGGGACATCCTGGATGAGGTGATCCGCGAGCATCCGGTGCTGCTGAACCGTGCGCCGACCCTTCACCGTCTTGGCATCCAGGCGTTCGAGCCCAAGCTGATCGAAGGTAAGGCGATCCAGCTTCACCCGCTGGTCTGCGCAGCCTTCAACGCCGACTTCGATGGCGATCAGATGGCTGTCCACGTGCCGCTGTCGCTGGAAGCCCAGTTGGAAGCGCGCGTGCTTATGATGAGCACGAACAACATTCTGTCGCCCGCGAATGGCCGACCGATCATTGTGCCCTCTCAGGACATCGTGCTTGGCCTCTATTACCTGTCGCTTCTGCGCGAAGGTGAGCCGGGCGAAGGCAAGGCGTTCTCTGATCTTAACGAGATCGACCAGGCTCTCGATGCCGGCGTCGTGTCGCTTCACTCGAAGATCCGGGCGCGTTACAGCGAAATGGATGCCGCGGGAAATCTCGTGCGCAAGGTCATCGAGACCTCGCCGGGCCGGATGAAGATCGCGGCTCTGTTCCCGCAGCATCCTGCGGTCGGCCATCGTCTTCTTGAGAAGAACCTCACGAAGAAGGAAATCGCCAACCTGATCGACATCGTCTACCGGCACTGCGGTCAGAAGGCGACGGTCATCTTCGCCGACCAGATCATGGCGTTGGGCTTCAAGGAAGCGGCCAAGGCCGGCATTTCCTTCGGCAAGGACGACATCGTTATTCCGCAGCGCAAGGCGCCGATCGTCGCTGAGACCCGCAAGCTGGTGGAAGAGTATGAGCAGCAATACGCCGACGGCCTGATCACCAAAGGTGAGAAGTACAACAAGGTCGTCGACGCCTGGGCGAAGGCTACCGATCGCGTCGCTGACGAGATGATGGCTGAAGTCTCCACTGCTGCGAAGGACGCCAGCGGCCGTGAAGGTGAGATCAATTCGATCTTCATGATGTCGAACTCCGGTGCCCGGGGTTCGCAAGCGCAGATGAAACAACTCGGCGGCATGCGTGGCCTGATGGCCAAGCCCTCCGGCGAGATTATCGAGACGCCGATCATCTCAAACTTCAAGGAAGGCCTGACGGTTCAGGAGTACTTCAACTCCACCCACGGTGCCCGTAAGGGCCTGGCCGACACGGCCTTGAAGACGGCCAACTCCGGTTATTTGACGCGTCGTCTGGTCGACGTGGCGCAGGACTGTATTATCACCGAGGAAGATTGCGGCACCACGCGGGGCATTACGCTTCGAGCCGTGGTTGAGGGCGGCGACGT
Organism: uncultured Alphaproteobacteria bacterium; assembly: GCA_903860975.1. Lineage (GTDB taxonomy): Bacteria > Pseudomonadota > Alphaproteobacteria > Caulobacterales > Caulobacteraceae > Phenylobacterium. The sequence goes on along the minus strand of CAIOSI010000031.1, from coordinate 8,031 downwards.
GCTGGTCTCTCTGGGCCTGCGTATTCTGGGCCGTTTCGCGGCAGAGGATATCAAGGACCCCAACACCGGCGAAATCGTTGCGCCGGCAGACACCTATCTGAACGAAAATATGTGCGATCTGGTAGAGGCCGCTGGCGTCCAGTCCGTGAAAATCCGCTCGGTTTTGACCTGCGAGACCAAGGTCGGCGTCTGCGGTGCCTGCTACGGCCGCGACCTGGCTCGCGGGACCCCGGTCAATATGGGTGAAGCGGTCGGCGTCATCGCTGCCCAATCCATCGGCGAGCCTGGTACTCAGCTGACGATGCGGACCTTCCACATCGGTGGCACCGCTCAGGTGGCCGAACAGTCGTTCTTCGAAAGCGCCAATGAGGGCGTGGTGAAGATCAGCGGCGGCAACACCGTTGTGAACGCCCAAGGCCACCTGATCGGCATGAGCCGCAACCTGTCGCTGACCGTCCAGGTCGATGGCAAGGACCGCGAAGCCTACAAGCCACCCTATGGCGCGCGTCTGCGCGTCAAGGACGGCGAAAAAGTCAAGCGCGGTCAACGTCTCGCCGAATGGGACCCCTACACCAACCCGATCATCACCGAAGTTGGCGGCAAGGTGCGGTTCGAGGACCTTGTGGAGAATATGTCGGTCCGCGAGGAAGCCGACGAAGCCACCGGGATTACCAACCGCGTGGTCATCGATTGGCGGGTCTCCACCAAGGGTTCGGACTTGCGTCCGGCCATGGCTGTGATCGGCGATGATGGCGCCTACATGCGCATCTCAAACGGTGGCGAGGCCCGTTACCTTCTGCCTGTGGGTGCCGTTCTGTCGATCGGCGACGGCGATGAGGTCAAGCCGGGTGAAGTCATGGCCCGGATCCCGACGGAAAGCGCCAAAACCCGAGACATCACCGGTGGTCTGCCGCGGGTGGCTGAACTCTTTGAGGCTCGCCGTCCGAAGGACTGCGCGGTGATCGCCGAGATGGACGGTCGCGTTGAATTCGGGCGTGACTACAAGAACAAGCGCCGGATCAAGATTACGCCGGAAGATGGCGGTGAAGCGGTCGAGTTCCTGATCCCCAAGGGCAAGCACATCGCCGTCCACGATGGTGACGTGATCCGCAAGGGCGAGTACCTGATCGACGGCAATCCCGACCCGCACGATATCTTGCGGATTCTTGGGATCGAGGCGCTGGCCGAGTTCCTGGTGAACGAAATCCAGGAAGTCTACCGGCTGCAAGGTGTGCCGATCAACGATAAGCACATTGAGACGATCGTGCGCCAGATGCTGCAGAAGGTGGAAATCCTCGAGCCAGGCGACACCGGCCTGCTCAAGGGCGACCACCTCGATAAGATCGAGGTCGACGAAGAGAGTGAGAAGACCGAGGCGCGCGGCGGCCGCGCGGCGATCACCCAGCCGGTTCTGCTGGGTATCACCAAGGCGAGCCTGCAGACCCGAAGCTTCATCTCTGCGGCCTCCTTCCAGGAGACCACACGCGTGCTCACCGAAGCCTCCGTCCAGGGCAAGGTTGATACCTTGGAAGGCCTCAAGGAGAACGTCATCGTGGGCCGCCTGATCCCGGCGGGCACAGGTGCCTACCTGCGCAACTTGCAGCGTATCGCCGCCAAGCGCGACGAGGCTCTGACAGCTAGTCGCGAACAGGCCATGGAGCCACTTCCCGACGTGATCGCCGCCGAAGCCCAGGCCGAGGCCGAGAGCGTCTAAATCGCGCGCTCCAGCGCAAGCCGACCGACCGGCCCGGGAGCAATCCCGGGCCGTTTTGGTTTGTGGGTTCACAATCGCGGTTTGTTGAAGAACGGGGCGCTGTTCCTATCTCTGCCCCCGAGGACAGCTTGCTCAGAACGGAATTGTCGCTGAATGGCTTTCGACGCCGAGGGATTTTTTCATCTCCTCGGCGGTCTTGCCTGGCCTATCGGTGTCAGGAACAGCGCCCGGCGCTTGACTGTACTTGTAGCGATAATCGGCGTCCTTTCGCGCGCCAGCGAGATCGAGCAGCTTCTGCTTGTCGGCGGACAGACCCAATCCCGAAAAAACGGCGTCCTTGGTGCCTTTTCCAAAGACCTCATCGCAATGCTCGCGTTCCGAACGCTTAAGACCCACCACAAGTGAATTGGCGCAGCCCGCGGTGCCTTGGCGTAGCGCGTTGCGCACGTCCCCCTTTGGACCTTCCGGCATGGGTGCGGGATGCAGCGCAAGCCGTTCGTTCGTTGACGATGTGGGAGGCGCGGGCCCGACGGGAGCAGGTCGTGCAATGGGCGCGGGTTGCGCTTGGGGTGGAAGGCTGCGTTGCGGGCGGCGGTGCAGGCGCAGCGGCTCGGACTTGGCCCGGGTCATCGGTTGCGGCTGCCTGGGCATGATCAAGATCGGAATGATCGGCTCAGGTGGACCCCCAGCCTCAACGGGCGGCCTGAGAAACGCGGGCTTTTGCAATAGGAGTACCAAGCCCACCAGAAGGTGGGTTGCGACAGAGGCCAAGAGGGCCAAGGTCGTTTGGTGGCGTTTCGCCAGCATCATCGGCGCGGGGATCCTTCGTTAGCTTCAGGGCAAAGGCAAGTGCGTGCGCGGCGAATTCGTGGCGGACGAAGGTGCAGTGATGTTGGCCTTGGGCAACCGGGGCGCTGTCCGCAGTCCAAGGCGGCAATCGGCCAAGCCTCTTTGCGGCGCGCATGCTGGGCGGATGCAACGGCGTAGCTACGGCGTTTGTCGCAACATCGGGCTGGCCGCTGTCGTCTTGGAGTTCAGCCTTGCCGGTGTCGGGGGCCGCGCCGGGGAGGGCGCGCGCGGCCGTCAGTTTCCGAGCCATTTTGGCCGCGCCGGCCGCCTCAAGAGGCGCTTGCTTGTCGGCCGATATAGCAGCCGCCAAATAGGTCTCTTCCCGCGCACCGCGTCCCGGTCGTTCCATCCAAACCGAACGTTCTTCGCGCGTTAAACTAAGAATTCCCCGAACCCTGCAGCCCAGCTTCGTGCCCGGAGTCGCTCGCAAGGCGTCCGGCGTAGCCGCGGGTAAAAGGGTAAGCTGCGACGCGCTAGGCGGCATTTGAACGGGTTGTGGAGATTCGGTCGGCTTGATGGCTAGGGCCTGGATGGGCGCTATGGGCGTTTCGTAGACCCCACTTTGGTGCGGCCTTCGATGCAGCGCGATTGGCGCGAGCTTCACACCGTGGCCTGAGGGCGGCTGCGGCAACATGAGCCAGGGGATAATGGCTTGCGGCGGCCCGCCCGGATCGATGGATATGGTCAGGGTCGATCGGTGAAGGTCGGCCGCGGCGATTAAACCCAAATGGGCCACGATCGAGGTTGAGATGACCCAAGATCGCAGCCTGCGCCACGCCCTGTGCATCTGTCCCCATCGCCTCCAAGATCTTTGGCCCAACGCTCAAGCCTGAAGCGGCGATTTCCGGGCTCAATTAAGGGGCAATCGCGAACCTGACCCGCGTCGCCGTTTTCGCAGTGCAGGCGGGGGCTGCAAACATTGACGGGCGGGCGCTTCCCGACTATGTAGCGCCCTCTTTCGAGGCTGGGATTCGTCCCAGGCCCGATGAACTGTTTTCCGTCGGTACGCACGATTGCGGCGTCCCGGCGGGTTTCTGCGTTCAACGGGTGGTTTCGAAGAACCCGATACCAGGACCTTAACTGAGGCGCTTCGGCCAAACGGCACACGCCTCCACGCAAGCGAGAATAGATGCCGACAGTCAACCAGCTCATCCGCAAGCCGCGCCAGGACAAGCCCTCGCGGAACAAGGTCCCGGCCCTTAAGGGCTGCCCGCAACGTCGCGGCGTGTGCACCCGGGTTTATACGACGACCCCGAAGAAGCCGAACTCCGCTCTGCGTAAGGTCGCCAAGGTCCGCCTGACGACCGGGATTGAAGCGGTGTGCTATATCCCCGGCGAAGGCCACAATCTGCAGGAGCACTCGGTTGTGCTCATCCGTGGCGGCCGCGTGAAGGACCTTCCAGGTGTCCGCTATCACATCCTGCGCGGTGTGCTCGATACGCAAGGCGTGAAGGATCGCCGTCAGCGTCGTTCGCTCTACGGCGCTAAGCGTCCGAAGTAAGGAAGAAGAAGAATGTCCCGCCGCCGTCGCGCAGAAAAACGCCAAGTCCTGCCGGACCCGAAGTTCGGGGACCTGGTCGTCACCAAATTCATGAACATGGTGATGTATGAAGGTAAGAAGGCCGTCGCCGAGAATATACTCTACGGTGCCTTCGATATCCTCGAAGCCAAACGCAAGGACCTGGGCCCCCTGGAAACCTTCCACACCGCCCTCGAAAACGTTGCGCCTGCCATCGAAGTGAAGTCCCGCCGGGTCGGCGGCGCGACGTACCAGGTGCCGATGGAAGTTCGTCCGGATCGTCGCCGTGCGCTGGCCATCCGTTGGATTGTCGCCGCTGCCCGTAAGCGCGGTGAGAACACCATGACTGAGAAGCTGGCGGGTGAGTTGCTTGACGCCTCTTCGAACCGCGGCTCGGCGGTCAAGAAGCGTGAAGACACCCACAAGATGGCCGAAGCGAACAGGGCCTTCTCGCACTACCGCTGGTAAGCCCATTTCATACTGAGCTTTCCGGCGCGGGCGGTTTGAGATAAACCGCCCGCGCCGTTCGTTCAGGCTCCTAAGAACCGACTTTTTCAGAGCTGTCTGTTATGCCCCGCGCTCACAATATCCAAGATTACCGCAACTTCGGGATCATGGCCCACATCGATGCGGGCAAGACGACGACGACGGAGCGGATTCTCTATTACACGGGCAAGAGCCATAAGATCGGCGAAGTCCATGATGGCGCGGCCACCATGGACTGGATGGAGCAGGAGCAAGAGCGCGGCATCACGATTACGTCGGCCGCGACGACCGCCATCTGGAACGGCCATCGCCTCAACATCATCGACACGCCTGGGCATGTGGACTTCACCATTGAAGTCGAACGCTCGCTTCGCGTGCTGGACGGCGCGGTGGCCGTGCTCGACGGCAACCAGGGCGTAGAGCCGCAGACCGAGACGGTCTGGCGCCAGGCCGACCGCTATAACGTTCCGCGCATCGTGTTCGTCAACAAGATGGACAAGATCGGCGCTGACTTCCAAATGTGCCTGCGGACCATCCGCGAGCGACTGGGCGTCAAAGCGATCCCGATCCAGCTGCCGATCGGTGCGGAAACCAGCCTCAAGGGCGTCGTCGATCTGGTCCGTATGAAGGCCATTGTTTGGGACAGCGAAGGCCTCGGCGCGAACTATCACGATGAAGACATCCCAGCCGACATGAAGGTCGCGTGCGACGAAGCGCGCCACTACATGATCGAGAACGCCGTCGAACTCGACGACGAAGCTATGGAAGCCTACCTTTCTGGCGAAGAGCCGTCGGAAGCCGTGATCAAGAAGTGCCTGCGTAAGGCCGTTCTGACGGGTGCTTTCTATCCGATCCTCGCGGGCTCAGCGTTTAAGAACAAGGGCGTGCAGCCTCTGCTCGACGCCGTCGTCGATTATCTGCCCTCACCGGTGGATATTCCGCCGACGCCCGGCATCGACTTCCGTACGGAAGAGCCGGTCGTGCGCCGCGCCTCCGACGATGAGGCGCTGTCGGTCCTTGCGTTCAAGATCATGGACGACCCCTTCGTGGGATCGCTGACGTTCTGCCGCATCTATTCGGGTAAGCTCGAAACCGGCATGGGCCTTTTGAATTCCACCCGCGACAAGAAGGAACGTGTCGGCCGCATGCTGCTGATGCACTCCAACAACCGCGAGGACATCAAGGAAGCCTTCGCAGGCGACATCGTCGCCCTTGCCGGCCTCAAGGATACCCGCACTGGAGACACCTTGTGCGATCCGACGAAGTCGCCGGTGATCCTGGAAAAGATGGATTTCCCAGATCCGGTCATCGAAATCGCGATCGAGCCCAAGTCAAAGGCAGACCAGGAAAAACTCGGCGTTGCGCTTGCCAAGATGGTCGCCGAAGACCCGTCCTTCACCGTCTTCACCGACCAGGAGTCGGGCCAGACGGTCATGAAGGGCATGGGCGAGTTGCACCTGGACATCAAGGTCGACATCCTGAAGCGCACCTACAAGGTGGAAGCCAACATTGGCGCGCCGCAGGTGGCCTATCGGGAGAGCCTTGGTAAGGTCACCGACATCGATTACACCCACAAGAAGCAAACCGGCGGTACGGGCCAGTTCGCCCGCGTTAAGATCAAGTTCGAGCCCGGTGAGCAGGGGTCTGGCTTCGTGTTTGAAAGCTCCGTTGTCGGCGGGTCCGTGCCGAAGGAATTCATTCCTGGCGTTGAAAAGGGCCTGACGTCGGCCAAGGAAAACGGCCTGCTGGCCGGTTTCCCGGTGATCGATTTCAAAGCCACCCTCTACGACGGTGCCTACCACGACGTGGACTCCTCGGTCCTGGCCTTCGAAATCGCCAGCCGCGCGGCGTTCCGCGAACTGCGTGACCGCGGTGCGCCGAAGCTGCTCGAGCCGATCATGAAGGTCGAGGTTGTGACGCCTGATGAATACATGGGCGATGTCATCGGCGACCTGAACAGCCGTCGTGGCCAGATCCAGGGAACGGAAACCCGCGGCAACGCTCAGGTGGTCACCGCCTTTGTTCCGCTGGCCAACATGTTTGGTTACATCAACACCCTGCGGTCGTTTTCGCAGGGCCGCGCAAACTTCTCGATGACGTACGATCACTACGACCCGGTGCCGCAAGCCGTCGCCGACGAAGTGATCAAGAAGTACGCCTAACCCTATCCAACCCTAGCTAGAGGACGAGCCCGGACAGGGCTGGAGCTTGAAATGGCAAAAGAAAAATTCGAACGCACGAAGCCGCATTGCAACATCGGCACGATTGGTCACGTTGACCACGGCAAGACGACGCTGACGGCGGCGATTACGTACACGCTGGCCAAGACCGGCGGAGCCAAGTCGATGGCCTATGCGGACATTGATGCGGCGCCGGAAGAAAAGGCTCGTGGGATCACGATCAATACGGCGCACGTGGAATATGAGACGAAGAACCGTCACTACGCCCACGTCGACTGCCCTGGTCACGCTGACTATGTGAAGAACATGATCACGGGCGCGGCGCAGATGGATGGTGCGATCTTGGTGGTGAGCGCGGCCGATGGTCCGATGCCTCAGACCCGTGAGCACATTCTTTTGGCCCGTCAGGTCGGGGTTCCGGCGCTGGTGGTCTACATGAACAAGGTTGACCTGGTTGACGACGCTGAACTGCTCGACCTGGTTGAGATGGAAGTTCGCGAGTTGCTGTCGTCCTACCAGTTCCCGGGCGATGACATTCCGATCGTCAAGGGCTCGGCCAAGGTGGCGTTGGACGGCGGTGATCCGGTGATCGGTGAGAATTCGATCCTGGAGCTGATGACCCAAGTTGACGCCTATATCCCGCAGCCTGAGCGTCCGATCGACCAGCCGTTCCTGATGCCGGTGGAAGACGTGTTCTCCATTTCGGGCCGCGGCACCGTGGTGACGGGCCGGATTGAAAAGGGTGTGGTCAAGGTCGGCGAGGAAGTCGAGATCGTTGGCATCCGTGAAGTTCAGAAGACGATCTGCACGGGCGTCGAAATGTTCCGCAAGCTGTTGGACCAAGGTCAAGCGGGCGACAACGTGGGCGTGCTGCTGCGTGGCACCAAGCGTGAAGACGTTGAGCGTGGCCAGGTGCTTTGCAAGCCGGGTTCGATCACCCCGCACACGGAGTTCCTGGCGGAAGCCTATATCCTGACGAAGGAAGAGGGCGGTCGTCACACGCCGTTCTTCACCAACTACCGTCCTCAGTTCTACTTCCGGACCACCGATGTGACCGGGATTATCAAGCTGAAGGAAGGCGTTGAGATGATCATGCCTGGCGACAATGCCGAGCTGACCGTCGAGCTGATCACGCCGATCGCCATGGACACGGGTCTGCGCTTCGCGATCCGCGAAGGTGGCCGCACTGTTGGCGCCGGTGTCGTGGCCAAGATCATCAAGTAAGGCCCAAAGCCTTACATGAACCTACAAGAGGCCGTCGGGGCGACCCGGCGGCCTTTTTG
>CAIOSI010000030.1 GCA_903860975.1 uncultured Alphaproteobacteria bacterium | reverse complement strand
GATGGCGGTGTGTGGCGCATCGCCTTCGCGTTCGATCCCGAACGGGCCGCCATCCTGCTGGTTGGCGGCGACAAGTCAGGTGTCAGTTCGGGCCGGTTCTACAAGGGACTGATCAAGCGGGCCGACGCCCGATTCGATCAATATTTGGAGGCGCTGAAATGACCTACCGCACCATCGACGCAAACGATTGGATCGCGCGGCAACCCAAGACCGTCCAAGAGGCCGGCGAGGCTCGCGGCGAGGAGTTCATCCGCGAAGTCACGCTTCGGGAGGTCCGCGAGGCGGTAAAGCGCACTCAAGTCGAGGTCGCCGCCGCAATGGGCACATCGCAGGATCGAGTATCTAAGCTGGAACACGGCGACGACGCGCTGGTTTCCACGCTGCGCCGACATATCCGCGCACTCGGCGGAGAACTGCGATTGATGGTCGAATTTCCGGATCGGCCATCCATGGCCATCGATCTGCACGGCGACAAGCCCCTCGCCAAGAGCGTTCGGGCTATTGGGTCGGTTTGAAAATCCTGGTGAGGTAGTCGCGACAATTTCGAACGGAAGATCGAATAATCGCGCGGTCTAGGGCCTCAATTCGGAAAGCCAGCACGCCAGTGGCAGGTATTTCGAAATCTGACACGTTCCCCCTTGAGGGGTGTTTGATATTTCCGATAATGCTTATTAGGCGCAACAAATTTCGTGCGTGACGCAGGATAAGTTTTCGACATTATCGGAAGTCTCACGCCCCCTTGGCATCAGGACGTAAAGTCGCTTTTGGCCAAAAACGCGCAATTTGTTTTACCCGCCGCGGTGCTCTGGTTTTGGCAACGATGCGCCATCAGCGGACATTGAGGACCGCGCCGATACCGGACATTAGAGGCGCCCCAAAGCGTCTGCCGGGGAAACGTTCCACTGCGGCCACTATCGCTATGAAGCGACCAGCATGGTGATATCGCGAAGTCTACTAATGGACCTACAGAGGCGAGCCTAGGCCGTGCTCTCGAAATCCGACCTGCAGTCCTTCAGGCAGTGCCCGCGAAAGCTTTGGCTCGAGCGCAGAGCCCCGTTGGCGGCCGCGAAGCCCGACGGTGCCGCGCGCCGTGGGCAGATCGACGGTGTCGAGGTCGACAAACAGGCTTGCGGAAAACTCGACGCCTTCGTCTCCCGCAGCACGTAGCCCGCCCCGTCCGCCACCAGGGCGTCCGCGCGGGCATACAGACCGCCGTGCACCATCGGGACTTCGGCGGCGGACAAGTCTGGCGACTGGCTGAGGAGGAGCTTTGCTTCCTCGGCCGCCGCGACTTTGTCGTCGTGACCCGGCGGCCAGATGAAGTCCTTTCCCAATTGGGCTCGCGACATCTCGCCGACGAGATTGCCGTCCATCTCCCGCCGACGGATCATGTTGTCGCCCGCCGCCGCGAGATCGGGCCTGTGGTGCTCGATCCAAAGCTTGCGCCGGCATTGCAAGTAAGACTGGAGGTTCGAGTTGCTCAGCATCTGCCACTCCCCCTAAAGGTGCTGCGAACAGCTCACCGCCCCGTTCGCCGCCAGCGCTCAAGGCGAACAGCTACTTCGCCGTCTGGCAGGAACACGAGCGGATCGGCGATCAGGCGCTCCAGGGCATCGGCCAGGTCGGCGTGTGACATGATCGCGTGTTCCGCCAATTGGTCCGTCACCCAGAGCACACCATGAACCTCCACTCCGGCCTCCCCGGCCCGGTGGCGCAGTTGCTGGTCGCCGGTCAGGAGAATTCTGTCCTCGCCCGCTTGGGCCAGCACCAGGCTAAAGCAGTCGTTGGCGGATAGGCCGGGAAATTGCCCCCGGACCTCAAACGACGCCGCGACCTCCTCGCCCGAGAGGTCAACGATCTCGAGCCCCCTCCCCTGCAGATCGTCCCAGTCGGCGGGCCCGAAATCGAGAAGCTCGGACGCGACCAGGGGCAGCGCGACCACGAATGTGAACGGCAGGAGCAAGGTCGTGGCCAGGAGCCCGCCCTTGCGCAGATCGATCAGACACGAGCTATCATTGATAATTATGCGCATCGCCAACCGCAGGCCCTCTGACGGCTAGCTCAACGTCAGAGACGGCGCGCTGCAAAAGCTCCGCCGCCCGAGGCGAGGAGATGAGCCGGTCGGCCAATGCCCAATAGACCAAGCGCTCGAAACGCATCGGCAGCTCGGCATGGGCGAACAGCCCCTTGCCGTCGATTGGCTCCGGTTCGGCAGTGCGCCAAGTCCGACCGTAAGTCTGAAACACATAGGCGACGGTCGCGTCCGACAGGACGCCAATATCGCGCAACCGCATGATCATGGCGGCGGCGGCCACGCCATAGGTGTGCTTGAGGCGAACCAGCTCCTTATAGGGAGGCACGGTGTCACGCGCGCCCTCGACCTCCGCCCGCAAATGCTCGGCGGGGATGAGGAAGGCCGCCGCGAACCGGTCCATGGCCTTTTCGTGCTTCAAGCCGTCTGCGGTCGATTTGATTACGCAGTGCGCCAGCTCGTGGGCCAGGGTGAAGCGTCGCCGCTCGATATTGTAGCCGCGACTGACCACGATCACTGGAACGTCCGACAGGCCACCCGCCCGCTTCACCGAACCAGTCAGCCCAGACACCTTCGGCGGGATATCCACGCCGATGACCTTGACGCCTTTATCTTCCAATAGCCCCACCATGCTGGGGATCGGATCATTGCCGAGGTTCCATTCATCTCGCAGCTCGCAGGCCAGCCGCTCGACCTCATCAAAGGAGCTGACGTTCTCCACGGGCTCCGGGAGCTGATTGCGCTCGCTGCTAAGGCCCAGGATGTCGTCGATCGACAAGAAGCGTTCCACCTGGTCGATCACGGCCGCTTCCGCGCGCGCGCGGTCGCCGGCCGAGGTACCCGAATGGGCGCGAAATTCCACGCCGGCGAGCGCCTCCACCTGATTGCTCATCAGAAAGTCGATCGAAACGGCGAGTTCCTTGGCGAGCACCATCAGCACGCTGGAGCTCGGAAACATCTGCCCCGCCTCGTATTTTGAAAGCGCCTGCGCGGTCACTCGCCCATCCAGACGATCGGCAAGAGCGCGCAGCGACAGACCGGCCCGCTTGCGGGCCAGCCTTAGCCTATCTCCAAACATGATCCTGCTCCTGGTTGGTTGACGTTCTTATTTTATTCCAGAAAATGTAAACCTTGTGTTGATAAAATGCAACATATTTCGTGGAGTGTTTTACTGAATTAGGCGTGAATCCAGGCACCTACGAATTGGAGTTCATCCTTATGCCTCCCACCTACAAACCAGGGCAACCCGCCCCTATCTCGGGCGAGTTCGGAATCGTTGGCCCGCGCGGCGGCCAAACCGGTCAAGAGCGCACGGCCCTCCAAGGCCGCACCCTCCCGCCGACGCCCAAGCCCGGCCAAAGCTATGTGATCGACCGCCCGGCCCACAACGGCGCCGGCAAGCGGAAGTGATCGACGACCGGAGCCGGGCGTTTCCCTGCCAAACGCCCGGCTCCGCCATCGCCTTGGCGCAGATCGCCGAATGGGCGCCCAAGCTCTGGGTCAGCCGCGCCCGACGGCCTGGCCCTCCACGCAGGCCTCCAGGACATAGGCGTCACCCTCACGGCCCGTCACCCGGCAGACCTCCTGGACCCTCCGGCCGGCCGGCGCGCGGGCGATATGGATCACCAGGTTGATCGCCTGGGTGATGGCCCGGTAGGGGATGCGCTGGGTTACCTCCCCGATCAGATCCTCCAACCGCGTCAGGCCCTCCGCGGCACTGTTGGCGTGAAGCGTCGCCAACCCGCCAGGGTGGCCCGTATTCCACGCCTTCAAGAGATCCAGCGCTGGCATCAGACCCTGAAGAACCGGATCCTGCTGGAAAACGACTTCCTGCCCGGCGACCTGGAGGCCCAGATCGGCGCCTTCATCGAGCACTACAACCATGCCCGATACCACGAGAGCCTGGGCAACGTGACGCCGGCAGACGCCTACTTCGGCCGAGCCGCCGACATCCTGCGCCAGCGGGCCCACATCAAACGCCAGACCATCGAACATCGGCGCT
>CAIOSI010000029.1 GCA_903860975.1 uncultured Alphaproteobacteria bacterium | reverse complement strand
GTACGCGTCCGGTCATAGCCGCCTTCAGCGCGGCGGGCGCGGCCGTTAATCTGAAGCGGCGTGGGCCGCCAAGTGTCCACCTAAACTTAAGTGGACACGATGGTGGCGTTGGTAAGCGTGGGTTCTCCTGAGGGCGGCGAAGCGCCGAAGCGTCAGCGTGTTCGTCGCAGCCTTGAGGAAAAGCGTCGCCTGGTGGCGCTGACCTATCAGCCCGGAACTTCGGTGGCGTGGGTTGCGCGCCGCCACGACCTGAACGCCAATCAGCTCTTCGCGTGGCGCCGTCTGCTGGGCCGCCAGACGCTGGCCCTGAGCGACCAAACCGGCCCGATGGCTTTTGCGCCGATCGATGTCGTGGCCGAACCGCGACGAGATGTGCAGGCGGGGCGCGTCGGTGTGATCGAAGTCGACCTGCCGAGCGGCGCCAAGCTGCGGGTCGACGCCCAGGTCGACGAACTGGCGCTGCGGCGTGTGCTGGCCGCGCTGAAGGCCGCGTCTTGATCGCGCCACCAGCCGGCGCACGGGTCTATCTGGCGATGACACCTTGCGACATGCGCAAGGGACTCGATGGGCTGGCCGCCCAAGTGCAGAGCGTGCTGCAGGCTGACCCGTTCTCGGGGGCGTTGTTTATCTTCCGCGGGAAGCGCGGCGACTATCTGAAGATCCTGGCGTGGGACGGCAGTGGGATGTGCCTCTTCGCCAAACGGCTGGAGGCTGGACGCTTCGTCTGGCCGCCGATCGTCGAGGGTCGCCTGCAGCTGACGGCGGCGCAAATGGCGCTTCTCGTCGAAGGCATCGACTGGCGCAGGACGGTCGCGCCGGAGCCGGTCCGGCGGCCGGAAATGGTGTAATAAGCCGCTGAATCCAGAAGATAATCGTCGATCCAGAAGCTGAGATTTGCTATAAATCGCCATGTCCCTGGCGACCGCAACCTTGCCGACAGACCCCGAGGAATTGCGGGCGTTTGCGCAGGCTTTGCAGTCCGAGCTCTACGCCAAAACCCTGCACCTCGAGAAGCTGAGAGCTCAGCTGGCGCGGCTGAAGCGCGCCAACTTCGGTCAGTCTTCAGAGAAGATCGAGCGGCAGATCGACCTGCTCGAACTGATCATCGGCGAGGCGGAAGAAGGCGAGGCCGAGAGCGAAGCGCGCACGGCTTCGACGCCGGGCGCGGCTGCGCCAGCCAAACCAGCGCGCACCGGCAACCGTCAGCCGCTGCCCGATCATCTGCCGCGCGAGATCGTCACCCATGCGGGGCCTTGCGCCTGTCCGGCCTGCGGGTCTGAACGGCTGCGCAAGATCGGCGACGATGCGCGCGAGGTGCTGGAATACGTGCCCTCCCACTTCAAGGTGGTGATGCATGTGCGCCCCAAGCTCAGCTGCCGCGACTGCGAGACCATCACCCAGCCTGCGATGCCCAGCCTGCCGATCGAACGCGGCCGGCCGGGCGCAACTCTGCTGGCCCATGTGGCGGTGGCCAAGTATGGCGATCACCTGCCGCTGAACCGCCAATCCGGGATCTACGCCCGGGAAGGCGTCGAGCTCGATCGCTCGACGCTGGCCGACTGGATCGGCCGGCTGGCCTGGCTGCTGCGTCCGCTCTCAGAGGCGATCGGCGACTACGCCCGCGCCGGCCCCGCTGTGCACGCGGACGACACGCCGATCCCGGTGCTGGAGCCGGGCCGCGGCAGCACTCGGACCGGTCGATTATGGGTGGTGGTGCGCGATGAGCGCGCCTGGGGCTCGGCCGCGCCGCCGGCGGCCTACTACCAGTACTCACCCGATCGCAAGGGCGTGCACGCTCAGGCGCTGCTGAAGCCGTGCCGCGGCTTCCTGCACGCGGACGCCTACGGCGGCTTCGATAAGCTCTATGCGCCCGATCCGATCACCGGCCAGGCGCCGCTCATCGAGGTCGCGTGCTGGGCGCACGCGCGCCGTGAACTCTTCGACGAGCTCGCCAGGACCAAATCGCCGCTGGCCCGCGAAGCGCTCGAGCGGATCGGCGAGATCTTCGCCATCGAGCGCGAGATCAACGGCCAGAGCGCCGAGCAGCGACTGGCCGTGCGCCAGGCCAGGAGCGTGCCGCTGCTGGCGGCGCTGAAAGACTTCCTCGAAACCTGCCTCACCCGGATCAGCCGCAAAGGCGATCTGGCCAAGGCCATCCGCTACAGCCTTACGCTGTGGACCGCGCTCAGCCGCTTTACCGAGGATGGGCGCCTGGAGATGACCAACAACGCCGCCGAACGCGCCATCCGGCCGCTGACCCTTGGACGCCGCAACTGGACCTTCCTGGGCTCCGACACCGGCGGCGATCGCGCCGCAGTCTTCTACACCCTGATCCAGACCTGCAAGCTCAACGGGATCAATCCCGAGGCCTATCTGGCCGACGTTATCGGCCGCATCGGCGAACATCCAGCCAAGCGGATCGACGAGCTCTTGCCGTGGACCTGGCAGGCGCAACTCGCCGAAGATCAGGTGGCGGCTTAGCCTTGGCCGCGATCACCCGCGTCTACACCCTGGCTCACGTCGCCGAGATGCTGGGCGAGGACGTCGACTGGCTCTCGGAAATCTCCGGCGATATGGAGCCGGAAGACGGCTACCTGTGGATCTACGGGCCCAACGAGGAACAGACGCAGGGCTTTACCGACTTCGGGATCGACAACCTCATCGACGCGATCAGAGAGTACAAATCCAACCCAAACCTACAGCCTCGGCCGCCGGTGCGAACCTAAGCGGGGGCCACCTCAGCGTCGCGGGTTATGACCGGACGCTTACGGTACGCGTCCGGTCATAGCCGCCTTCTGCTAGGCTGATGGTGGCGCACAAAGCGATTTATCAAAAAAGCTTTTTCGATTGTGCGCTGAGTTTGAAGCGCGATCTATGATCTCCCTAGATCCGGGAGATTGTGATGATGGCTCAGGCGCACGCACGGCCGCACTGATCGTCGCGGCTAGTGGGCGTACGGCGGCGGCTCAAACCGCAGAAAGCGTCTATGTGCCCGCTAGCCAGATCTCCGCCCTCGTCATGAAGACAACCCAAGGGGTCGCAACAGCTAAGGTGCCGAGGGGCCCGGGCACGACCCTTCTTGCCGTGCGGCGTATGGCGGATGGAGAGGTCGAGGTTCACACCAGGCTGAATGACGAGTTCGTGGTCAAGTCGGGCCATGCCACGGTGTTGGTCGGCGGCAAAGTTGAGGGCAATCACCAAACGGCGCCTGGCGAATGGCGAGGGGGAAAGGTCACAGGCGCAACAGCCTATGTTCTTGGACCCGGCGACGTTCTTTGGATTCCCGCCGGCGCGCCACACTGACCTGCGACGAGGAATGGGTTCGACGTGAGGACGAAAACCATCGCTCCGTTCGCCCTTGCGGGGAGGCGGGCTCGGGCGATGCTGAAGGCTATACCTGGGCGCAGGCGGCCTGATCTACTTCGCGAAGATCGCCTTGGGCATCATAACGTGCACGCCCTTGTTGCGGTCGACCACCTCGGTGACGTCGACATCGCCGGCCACGCTCACAAGCATGTAGGCGTCGTCGCGGCTTAGACCCTTCTTGGCAACCAGGAAGGCGACCATCTCGCGCACTGCCTTGTTGGCGGCGATGGAGAGGTCGTCATCGAAGCCCATGGCGATGTAGTGGGTCGGCGTTTCGGCGCGAGGGCCAGAAAGCGTCTCGCCCTTGTGCAGCACGAACTGGAAGGTGCCGGTCAGTGACGTTTCAAGCGCAGTGACATCGACCTCACCATTGCCCTGGCCCGCATGGCCATCGCCCACCTCGAACAGTGCGCCCTTGGCATGGACCGGCAGGAAAAGCGTTGTGCCCGCTACCAACTCCTTATTGTCCATGTTGCCGCCATGGATGGTCGGCGGTGTGGAATCGTAGCGGCCAAAAGCGGGTGGTGGCGCAACGCCCATACTGCCAAAAAAAGGATGCAGCGGGATGGTGATCCCCGGTGCGAAATGGGCGACCATTTTCGCGCGATCGAGGGGGATGATCTTCGTTCGTGCGTAGGGGAAATCGTCGGTCAGTATGCCTGCGCCATATCGGAAGCCGTTGTAGGCGTAAGGGATCGCCAAATCGATCTTCACTATGCGGATCTCCAGCGTGTCGCCTGGCTCGGCGCCCTCGATGGCAATTGGTCCGGTCAAGATATGACCACCTGGGCCACGCGCTGAGGCCGGGACATTGGCGTAGACATCACGCAAGGCAGCTTCGACCTGTTCAGGCGCCACGCCACTTCGCTCCAGGCCCGTGGGGTTGTTGGTCAGCAAGGTGTCGACCACAACGGTGTCGCCGGACTTGATGGTCAGCGCCGGCTTGGCCGCGGCGTCATAATTTCCCCAGGCAACGGTTGAGGGTGTGACCTTCAGGCTGAAGGTTTGCCCAGAATTTTCCGCATTGGCGGAAGTGGTGAAAAAGGCCGCAGCCAGCGCCATGGTTTTGAATTTCATACGCTTAGACATTCGCGATCCCCAGAGCCGGCTTTGACGCGGCGGCGGGACTATTGGACTGAGATCATCTGAGCGCAAGGCGGGTGACGGTTAGGCCCGTCGCGGGAAAATAGTTTGCCCGTATTGTCAGCGTGGCCGATGCCAAAACGTCCATCAAGGCAGGCGTTGCAAGGCTTTAGCCGCCGAGCCGATGGCGACCGTCGCATCGTCAAATCAGCTGTAGGTCAATTGGCGTGGCCCCGTGGAACACCTGGCCAAGCTGGGTTGCATTCAGATCATAGATCCGGGCGAACAGACCACCGATCAGGGCGCGATCGTCCGTAAGCACAGCGTCGTCGCGGTTCTGATTGAGGCTGGGCTTGGCGACGCGCTTCTGTTCGCCCTCGATCGTACCACCTTTTACGCCGCGCCAATGACTCTATCGGCGCTGTTATCGCCACGCTCGGTGCCCCGATCACCGTTTTCGCAGAAGGGGCGGCCGGCTTCGGACACGATCGTAACGATTGTACCTTGCCAGGCCCTCTGTCCGACGTCTTGGGCGAACCGAGCCAGGCCGCGCCCCAACGCACATAGCCACCCGATCTGCCAGCCCGAGAGCGCGAAGCCCTTCGCCGTAACCGCGCCGCGAACTGACATGAAACAACAAGCCGAAGACTTGGCCGGGCGCGGCTTTAGCTTCAGGGAGCACGCGGTCGTGGCTGGGCTAAGCCACGCATCTCACCTGCTCAATTGCCGCAGGCGCATCTAAAAAGACACCGGTGCGCCTCGGCCAGGATCTCACAGCTCCATGCCTCAGGGCTTGAACGCCGAGATTGTTCGCACGCGGGATGGAGACGGATCTCTGAGGCACCTTGCTGCTGCAGGCCAACCCCGGCTAGGCTTTCGAAAACAAGTTTGGGGGCGATCAGGATGCGGGTTGGAGTTTTGACGGCGTTTGCGGCCGGCGCAATTGGAGCCGCCGTGCTGGCTGTTTCGTCCCCGGTTGTGGCGCAGACGCCGGCTTCGGCGATCGGAGAGACCATCTTCAATGCGCGCTGCAAGTCATGCCATGAGCCTGCGATGGATCGTGCACCAAGCCGTGTGGCGCTTTCAGCCTATGGGGCGGCGCAGATCGTCCAGGCGATGACCAACGGCGTCATGTCGCCGATGGCCCAGGGATTGTCGCAATCTGACAAAGACGCTGTCGCTGCGTACTTGACAACAGCGCAGGTCGGGCCCGATGCGCATCCCGCACCTGGCGCAGCCAGACCCATCCCGGCTGCGGCTCGCGGCGTCGATGTGATGTGTGCGACGAACCCACCGATCCATGAGACCCCGACGGACTGGCGCAGCGTTGGCCTGGATGCCAATTCCAGTCGCTACCAGCCTAATCCCGGCCTCAAGGCCGCCGATGTGTCGAAGTTGCAGGTAAAGTGGTCCTTCGCCATGAGCGGCGGTTCAATGCCGACCGTGATCGGAGACTGGCTCTTCATCACCAATCGTTCCGGCAAGTTCTACGCACTCGACGCCAAGACGGGCTGCGTCCAATGGGTGCTTGAAGGTGTTGGCGCGCGCACGACGCCGGCCATCGTAAAGAGCTCGATTTCGCCCAGTGGTTGGGCGACGTTTATCGGTGAACGCACCCGAACCGTCCGCGCGTTTGATGCACAGAGCGGCAAAGAGATCTGGAAGAGCGCCCAGATCGAAACCAACCCTGTCGCCGGTATTACCGGCACGGCGGTCGTGTCTGGCGACCAGCTTTTCGTGCCGCTAACCTCCGGTGAAGAGCCGGCGGCGCGTCAACCAAACTATCCCTGCTGCAGCTTCCGCGGGTCGCTGGTCGCGCTGGATCTTGCAACAGGCAAGACCCAGTGGAAGACGTTCGTGGTCACCGAGCCGCTTCACCCGACGCACAAAAATTCCGCAGGCACGATGATGCAGGGACCAGCTGGCGGGGCGATATGGTCTGCGCCGACGGCCGACTTGAAGCGTGGCCTCGTCTATGTGGCCACCGGTGACAGCTACACCGATGAGCCGACAACGGGTGCCGATGCGATTGTCGCCATCGAGATGAAGACCGGCAAAATTCGCTGGAGCACCCAGGTCACGGAGAAAGACAACTTCATCATGGGCTGCGAGGACAAGCTGCCCAATTGTCCGACACCGGTGGGTCCGGACTATGATTTTGGTGCCTCGCCCATCCTCTTCAGTCTGGCAAACGGAAAGCAGATCGTACTCGCCGGTCAGAAATCCGGCATCGCTTATGGGATGGACCCGGACACCGGGAAGCTGATTTGGAAGACGGCCGTGGGCTCTGGTTCAGCCCTCGGTGGGATCGAATGGGGCATGGCCACCGATCGTAAGCGACTGTTTGTGGCGATCTCTGATGTGATCAACCTCTTTGATGAAGTGCCCGGTCTGCCGCCGGTCACGGCCGATAAGCTCGCGCCCGGAAAGCCGGGTCTCTACGGTCTCGATCCAGCGACCGGAAAGGTTTTGTGGTCGACGCCCGCGCCCAAGGCACCTTGTCACTACGCCGGCGACCGCAGCCGCGATTACGCAAAGGGCGCCTGCATCCGAGCGCAGTCGGCGGCTCCGTCGGCCATGCCAGGTGCCGTATTCTCCGGCACGGTTGATGGCTGGTTCCGCGCCTATGATCCGGCCAGCGGCAAGATTATCTGGTCGTTTTCTACCACAGCTCAGACCTATAACACGGTCAATCAGGTCAAGGCGCAGCCCGGCGGGAGCATCGATGGCATGGGTCCTGCGATCGCAGGCGGCATGGTCTATACGATGAGCGGCTTTCAGGGCGCAGCCAACACAGGCGGTAACGCGGTGAATGTCCTTTTGGCGTTCTCAGTCGACGGGAAGTAGAGAGCCGTTGCGTCAGGCGGTGACGGGTTTGAGTTCCGTTTGGCGCTGAGCGGGCCGAGAATGGCTTCGGCATGAAGCCATTCTCCCCTCAGGGTGTACGGCGGACGGATCGCGCCTCACAGGCTCTGCTGTCAGGACCGCGATTGGAGCATCAGCCTAAGGCATTGTTGGTGATGAGGACGCCGGGTTCGCTATCAACAATCGTCGTCGGAATTGGCACGGTTGCGAAATCCGGGCCCGGCGCTCTGACAGCTTCAAGGTTCGCCAAGGCATGCGAACCCCTATCAGATTGACAGTGCGGCGCAGGGCCTTGGGCTTGATTGTCGCCGCGTAATATCCGGATTGATGACGCGATCGCAGGTGGAGACAATGACATGACCGACACGCTTGCCCATGAGGCCGTTGATATGGAGGCCGAAGGCGTCGGTTTCGATCCCGAGGCCTTGCGCGCCAAGTATCGAGAAGAGCGCGACAAGCGCCTGCGATCTGACGGCAACACCCAGTATCACGCCATCGCCGGCGACTTTGCCCACTACCTTGACGATCCCTATGTCGCGCCAGGGTTTAACCGCGCGCCCTTGGCCGACGAGGTTGAGGTGCTGGTGGTCGGGGGTGGCTTTGGCGGTTTGCTGGCCGGTGCAAGGCTGCGAGAGGCTGGATTGACGGATATTCGGATCGTCGAGAAGGGCGGGGATTTCGGGGGCACTTGGTACTGGAACCGCTATCCCGGCGCGGCCTGCGATATTGAGAGCTATATCTACCTGCCACTGCTGGAAGAGATCGGCTACGTGCCGACTGAGAAGTACGCAGGCGCGCCTGAAATTCTGGCCCACAGCCGCGCTATCGGTGAACACTTCAACCTCTACGATGGGGCGCTATTCCAAACCGAAGTGACCGCCATGCGCTGGGACGAGGCGGCACGACGGTGGATTGTGCAAACCAATCGCGGCGATGCGCTAAGGGCGCGCTTTGTGGTGATGGCCAACGGGCCGCTGCATCGACCAAAATTACCAGGCATTCCGGGCTTGGAGACCTACAAAGGCCACTCGTTCCACACCAGTCGCTGGGACTACGAATATACAGGTGGCACCTCAGCCGGCGGGCTCACAGGGCTGGCTGGAAAAACCGTCGGCGTCATCGGCACAGGGGCGACCGCTGTTCAATGCGTGCCGCACCTTGGCGCTGGCGCAGGCAAACTCTTCGTGTTCCAACGGACGCCTTCTTCCATCGATGTACGCAACAACCGCGCGACGGATCCCGATTGGGTCGCGCGCCTTGAGGCAGGCTGGCAGCAACGGCGGATGGACAATTTCAACATCCTTCTCTCCGGCGGCTTTCAGGAAGAAGATTTGGTCAACGACGGCTGGACCGACATCATTGGCAATATCCTGCTGTTGGCCCGCAAGAAAATGGCGGCCGGTGAGATCGTCGAAGACCCTGCAGCGCTGATGCAACTCGCTGATTTTAAGAAGATGGAACAGGTTCGCGCCCGCGTGGATAGCGTTGTCGCTGACCCATCCACGGCGCAGGCGTTGAAGCCCTACTACAACCAATTCTGCAAGCGACCCTGCTTCCACGACGAGTACCTTGCGACGTTCAACAGACCGAACGTTAATTTGATCGACACCCAGGGCAAAGGCGTCGAGCGGATTACCGAAAAGGGCGTGGTGGCGAACGGCGTAGAATACGAGCTCGACTGCCTGATCTACGCCACAGGGTTCGAGGTCGGCACCGAATTTACCCGACGCTCAGGCTATGAGTTACATGGCCAAGATGGCCTGACGTTGACGCAGAAATGGAAGGACGGTGTTTCCACCCTCCATGGCCTCTATAGCCGCGGTTTCCCAAACTGCTTTATCATCTCCAACACCCAGTCAGGGCTCACCGCCAATTTCCCCCACATGATCAACGAGCAGGCCAAGCACATCGCCTATGTGCTGAACCACTGCACCGAGCATCAGGTGCGGCGGGTAGAGGCATCCCAAGCGGCCGAAGACGCCTGGGTCCAGACGATCATCGACCTTTCCATCATGCGCCAGAAGTTCCTCGAGGAATGCACGCCCGGCTATTACAACAATGAGGGCGATGTGCAGGCCATGAGCGCGCGCAATGGCTCCTATGGCGCAGGCCCCGTCGCGTTCGTCAAAGTCCTCGAAGCATGGCGTGCGGAAGGGACGTTCTCAGGGTTGGAGCTGGGCTAGCGCCCGCTCACATCCACAGCCTCGATCCTGCGACCTTCCTTGTCGGCCTTGCGCGCGCCGGCAAGGATGCCCGGGAGCGCGTAATTTCCCTCGTGACAGGCGTATTCATAGACCGGCCCTGCCGCTGAATTCAGTGGCATCTCAGCCCTCCAAACTTGGCTGTAGGTCGCCGGATCGTTGACCTGGAACTGGTAGAGGATTTGCTTGGTGGACACGCGCGTGAAGCGCTCAGTCACCTTGGCGTTCGGCGACAGCAGGATCGAATTGCCGAAGTAGGGCCTGAGGCTTTCGCCTGGATTGAAGTTGGTCGTCTCGACGACCAGGGTGTCGCCCTCCCACCAGCCGAAGCTATCGCCCATCCAGGGCCGGATGCTGGGCTGCGGATGCTTATTGTCAGTCAGGCGAATGATCCGTGCGTCGTGGTTCATCTCCACCAGGATCACCACAGCGTCCTTCGACTGAACGATCTGATAATTGTTATTATAAAGCACATTCAGCATCGGCGGACCGGCTGTTGAACCAAACCCTAGGATGCAGCGCTCGCCTAGCGGGCGATTTTCCGGCCCATCCCAGCTGTTGCGCGCTTTGCGCAAGGCCTCGATGTAAGCCTTGCGACCCTCGGTGCTGTAGGGGAGTTGGCCGTTGAGTGGATCGACGATCCACGAGGTTCGCACCTGTCCGTCGATTCGACCCAGGCTGACGCCGGGATCGGTCCAAGACGCATTGTAGCCCCCCGGATCGGCGGCCTCGGGCGGTGCGCCGGCGTTGGGATCTGTGGGTTTGTCTTGCTGGGCGCGTGCTGCCGCACGGCGCTTTTCAAGCGCGGCGGCTTCGGCCTCGGTCAAGGTTAGGCCCTTGAACATCGCCGGGCGCTGCAGGCTGGTGAGCGAGGCGTTGGTCCAGGTGCCTTGCAAGTCTGGCTGGCCCAACCCGTTACGAGGCGGGTGGTAGCCGGCGGCTTGCGCCGTGGCGGTGGCAGCGATCAGCCCGGCGGTGAGCAGGGCGGCGAGGCGGTGTGAGAGCGGCGTCATGGCCACGATAGTTCGCCGGACAGGCTCGGCTTGCAACCCACCTCGTGTATCGTCGCTCGAAACGGTCTGGAGAATTGGCGATGGATGAGCTTTTCGACAACGTCTGGACGCATATCCGGGTCACCCGACGAGGCCATGTCTGTGAAGTCGTAATGGCCAGGCCCGAGGCCCGAAATGCGCTGAACGGCGCGCTTATGGAAGAATTGACCTTGGCCGCGCGGCTGCTTCGGCTGCGCACGGACGTCTTGGTGGTGATCCTAACCGGTACCGAAAGCTACTTCTCTGCAGGCGCTGATCTGTCCGCCCGGCAGGCGGGCGTGGCCACTCCAACCCTCTTGGAATCGCGGCGGGCGATCATGGCAGGCCCTGATCTGTGCAAGGCCTGGGAGGAGATTGAGGCGGTGACCATCGCTGCGATTGAGGGGTACTGCATCGGTGGCGGCTCAGCGCTGGCGGTCTCGTGTGATTTCCGGATGATGGGCGAAGGTGCCTACATGCGGTTGCCGGAAATTCCCTTGGGCATGAACATGAGCTGGCGGTCTCTGCCCAAGCTCGTGGCGCTCGCCGGCCCCAGCCGCGCCAAACAGTATGTGATTTTCGGCGAGGCGGCTGATGCCGCCCAATGCCTTGCCTGGGGCTTCGCCGACGAGGTTGTGGCCGCGGGCCAGGCCCTAGCCGCGGCGCGGCGCTGGGCTGAAAAGGTCGTGGCTCTGCCGCCGCTGCCAGTGCGTATGACGAAGGAAGCAATCAACGCCATTTCGGCCGCGACCGCCCAGGCCAGTATCTACATGGATCGCGATCAGTACCTGCTCGCGGCCCGCACCGACGACCAGCGCGAAGGTATCGCGGCCTTCCGCGAGAAGCGGCCAGGAAAATTCAAGGGCGACTAGGCATTTCGCGCCATGAGTCCGCCGTCCACCGCGATCGTCGCGCCGGTGATGTAGGAGGCGGCGGGGAGGCACAGGCTTAGGGTCATGTGGGCCACTTCGTCTGGCCGCCCATAGCGGCCGAGGGCCGTGCGCCGCCTGGCAAAAGTCTGTCGGTCGGCCTCAGATATCGCGTCGGTCATACCGGTCAGGATTGGACCTGGACAGATGCAGTTGACGGTAATTCCATCGCGCCCGAGTTCCACGGCCAACGCCCGGGTGAGGCCTGTGACGCCGGCCTTAGCGGCAGCGTAGGCGCTGTCGCGCGACGTCGCACCCAAGGCCTCGGTGGAGGCAATGTTGACAATGCGAGGTGCAGCGGATTGACGTAGAAAGGGCAGGGCGGCGCGGATGACCCGTTGGTGCGCCGTCAGCATGACCCCGAGCGCGCGGGTCCAGACGATTTCGTAATTCTCCGCATCGATGGCGGCGAACCCGCCCACGCCGGCGTTGTTGATGACGATGTCGAGGCCGCCAAAACGTTCGGCCGCAGCCGTAACGACTGTGTTGATAGCTGAGACGTCACCCACATCCAGGGTCCAGGCCTCGGCGCTGAAGCCTCGGTGAACCAGGTCGTCGGCAACCTCTCGGACAGACTCCGCGGCAATGTCGGTTAAGGCCACATGCGCGCCTTCGGCGGCGAAGATCTCGGCTGTCGCCCTGCCCATGCCACTTGCGGCCCCTGTGATGAGGACGGTGGATTCGGCGACGGAACGGGGGTTTGCGGTCAAAGGCTTAGGCCTCCATCGACGATCAGGGTTTGGCCGACCACATAGGACGCCAAGGGTGAGGCCAGGAATAGAGCCGCGCCCGCCATGTCTTGCGGTGTACCCATCCGACCCAGCGGAATCGAGGCCAGCGCCCCTTCAAGGCGCTCCGGGTGTTCAGTGGTGACCTTCGTGAGCTTGGTGTCGACAAGGCCAGGCGCCAGTCCAACGACACGGATACCGTCGCGCGCCCAGGCCTGACCCAACGTTTTGGTCAGGCTGACGGCTCCGGCCTTTGATGCCGCATAAGCCGGATTGCCACGGTTAGAGGTGTAGCCTGACACCGAACTGACGATAATGATCACGCCTCTGCGCGCCGCTAATGGGTCGTGGAATTTCATCGCGCAGGCCATCAGGCTGTCGAGGTTGACCGCCATGACGCGGTCCCAGCCTTCAGGTTCGAATTCGCCTCGCCGATAGACGACAGTCCCCTGGCAGAGGACGAGAACATCCATGGCTGACGGCGCGGATGCTGCGGCGATCTGCTCGCGGTCACCCACATCAACCTGTCCGTAGGTCAGGCCCTTCAGATCGGAGCCTTCGATGCCCTCGTAGTCCTCCGCCTTAGCGCGCGTGCCCCAGACATGCACCGCCGCGCCGCGCTGGAGGAAGCTGCGTGCGATGCCGTTACCTATGCCGCTGGAGCCTCCCACGACAAGGACGCCTTTACCGTTGAAATCGAGCTCGTCCACTGGCGCGTCTCCCTGAGGCGATGCTCGCACGCCGGCACACAAGGTCAACGGTGACGCATGGTCAGGCTTGCCACAATGCCATCCAACGGGAACGATGCATTTCATAGGGAGCCAGGCGGAAATGCCCGAATTCAGGACGATCAACGCGGGAGCCGCGCAGATTCGCGTCGCAATTGAGGGCGCAGGGCCTTTGGTCCTTCTCGTGCATGGCTTCCCGGAAAGCTGGTTCTCGTGGCGTCATCAGCTCGGGCCTATCGCTCAGGCCGGCTTTACCGCAGCGGCCATAGATGTGCGTGGTTATGGCGGCTCAGATAAGCCGGGCGACGTCGCCGCCTATGATATGGAAAGCCTGACGGCAGATGTGGCTGGCATCGCAAAGAGCTTGCAGCCGCAGGCACCAACCATACTGATCGGCCACGATTGGGGCGCGCCGATCGTCTGGAATTCGGCCCTTTCTCGGCCTGAGCAGTTCTGTGCTGTCGCGGGGCTGTCGGTGCCTTATTCCGGCGTACCGAACCGGCCATTCACTGAGATTTTCGCGGAAGCTTTCACGTCGAACGGGCAGTTTTTCTACCAGGCTTGGTTTCAGAATGTCGGACCGCCCGAGGCCGAGGCGCAGGCCGACGTTCGGGGCTTCCTACGCAAGTTCTACTACGGCATCTGCGGCGACGCGCCGGACGGGACCTGGCCACAGAAAAAACATGGTGCCACACTGCTGGAGGGCATGGTCGATCCTGCGGTGTTCCCCTCTTGGCTGACCGCGGCGGATCTCGATTTCTACGTGGGCGAGTTCACCGCCTCGGGGTTCTTCGGACCGATCAGCCGCTACCGAAATCACGAACGCGACTTCGCCTGGCTGCAGCAGTTCCGTGGCCGCAAACTCGACATGCCAACCTTGCTGATAGGGGGTGACCGCGATCCGGCGTTTAATGGCTTTGGCCGCATCGCTGACCCCGCAGCGATGATGCGCCAACACGTAACCAATCTTCAGGGTGTCCATGTCCTGGCTGGCTGTGGTCACTGGACCCAGCAGGAACGTCCTGATGAAGTGAATACCTTGTTAATTCCGTGGCTTAAGGGGCTTGAGTGATCCAGCTTTATCATTGCGCCGATGCGCGCTCGTTCAGGCCGCTCTGGGCTTTGGAGGAGTTGGGCCTGGACTATGAGCTGACTGTCATGCCGTTCCCACCGCGCTATCGCGCAAAGGAATTTATGGCGGTCAATCCGCTGGGTACGATCCCAGCCTTGATCGACGGGGCGACCTTCATGACGGAGTCTGCCGCGATCGTGCAGTACCTGGTCACTCGCTACGGGCCTAGCTCTCTGGCGGTCGAGGTCGACGATCCGGCCTACGGGGCTTGGTTGAACGGGCTGCATTTCGGTGAGGCGACGCTGACTTTTCCGCAGACCCTCGTTTTACGCTATCGCCGCTTTGAGCCGGGTAAGGCCGAGGTCGTGGCAGATGACTATGCCAAGTGGTTCCTGGCGCGGCTTCGGGCTGTTGATCGGGCGTTGCAAGACCACGAATGGCTCTGCGCCGATCGGTTTACGGCGGCCGACATTTCCGTCGGCTACGCCTTGCTGTTGGCCGGCCAGCTCGGATTGGACGCGGAGTTCACGCCGTCCGTCGCGGCCTATTGGAGCCGGCTTCAGGCTCGGCCAGGCTTCCAGGCCGCCAAGGCCTCGCAACTGAGGCATGCGCCGCCGGGCGCCGAGGCCTTCCCTGCGTGAGGCCAAGACAATGATCATACGACAAGACCATCGGCTGTTTGTGTCCGGCCAGAAGATCAAGTCGGCACCTAGGCAAAGCGGCAAAGCCTTCAGGCCCGCATCGCACGGCGGCTTGGGCGCTGGCGGAGCGGCAGGCGCGTTCGCGCAAGCCCGCGCGCGGTCCTGGTTCGGCGGCACTTTCGCCGGGATCATCGACATGGCGCGGGGGTCAGCCATGGTCAACGTCGCCGAACGCGTGGAAAAGGGGATCATCAAGCGTGGGGCCTGCGACCATCACCTCGATTGGATGATGCAATCCGGCGGGGTCGAGGTGGTTCTAAAGAGGCTCGAACGCGGCCATATCCACTTTGCGCCAGGATTTCACTGATGACGACACCGGCTTCCTCAGGCGAGCTCATCTTGCACCACTACGAAACCTCGCCCTTCTCTGAAAAGGTGCGGGTAATGATGGGCGTGAAGGGACTTTCATGGCGCTCGGTCATCCAGCCCGTGATCATGCCAAAGCCCGAGCTGATCCCGCTGACAGGTGGCTATCGGCGTATCCCGGTGCTGCAGATCGGAGCTGATATCTATTGCGACACCCAGGTCATCCTGGCTGAGATCGATGCGCGACATCGCAAGCCCGCGGTGATCAAGGGTGCCGATTGGGCGGTCAATCTCTGGGCTGATCGATTGTTCTTCCAGGTGAGCGTCGCGGTGGTTTTCGGAGAGACCGCGGACAAGGTGCCGGCCTCTTTTGTCGCCGATCGGGAAAACCTTTCTGGCCGTCCCTTCGATGTCGCCGCAATGAAGGCGGCCGCCGGCCCCATGAAGGCGCAATGGCGCGCGCATGCGTCTTGGATAGAGCAGGGATTGGCCAGCAACGATTTTCTAGGCGGATCGACACCTTCTCTGGCTGATATCTCAGCCTACATGAACGTCTGGTGGCTAGGGCAGGCGGCGCCAGGGGCCTTTGCGGCATTGCTGGAGGGTTTGCCCAAGACGATGGGATGGCGAGAGCGGATGAAGGCGCTTGGCCATGGGCGTTTCCGTGAAATGACGGGCGCGGGCGCATTGGAGGTCGCGCGCACGCTCACGCCGACGAAGCCATTGGCGAGCGATCCGGCCGATCCGTCCGGCTTGGCGCCTGGCGTCGCGGTGACTGTCCGGGCTGACGACTACGGCCGCGATCCAATCGAGGGGCGGCTTGTCGCTATTAATGCCGATCGGATCACCATTGCGCGCGACGCTGGCGAGCTTGACCAGATCCACGTGCATTTTCCCCGCGTCAGCTATGCGCTAAGCGCAGCTTGAGGTCTGAAGGAGGTTTCGATGAACGATCGCGTGACGGTGGAGATCAAGGACGGCGTCGCCGACGTACGACTCGTCCGGGTCGAAAAGATGAACGCGCTTGATGACGCCATGTTCTCGGCCTTGATCGAGGCCGGCGAGCGGCTGAAAACGGAAACCGGTCTGCGCGCGGTTGTGCTTTCCGGCGAGGGGCGAGCCTTTTGCGCCGGCCTGGACATGGGCAGCTTTGAAGCCATGGCATCGGGTGGACGCGCTGGAAATCGCGATACGAGCGCAGCGCTCTTGACGCCGAAGCGCACGCAGGGCGGCGCCAATCGGGCCCAACATGCGTGCATGGTTTGGCGCGAGATTCCTGTTCCGGTGATTGCCGCAGTGCATGGCGTGGCGTTCGGGGGAGGATTCCAGCTGATGCTTGGCGCGGACCTCAGATTCGTGGCGCCAGACGCCAAGCTTGCCGTGTTGGAAATCAAGTGGGGCCTCGTCCCGGATATGGCGGGCATGGTGCTGATGCGCGGACTGGTGCGCGACGACGTGGCCCGCGAGCTGACCTACACGGGCCGAATTTTCTCCGGTGAGGAGGCCGTCACCATGGGTTTAGCAACCCGCGTGTGCTCAGACCCCCGAGCCGAGGCACTCGCCCTTGCCGCCGAAATCGCCGGCAGGAACCCGCATGCCATCCGCGCTGGAAAGCGGCTGCTCAACCTGATGGGTGAGGCCGATCAGCCTGCAATCCTCATGGCCGAGAGCAAGGAGCAGAGCGCATTGATTGGCTCTGCCAACCAGGTCGAGGCTGTGATGGCGAACCTGCAAAAGAGAAGCCCGCAGTTCGCCGACTAGGCTCTATAGCTGTGCGGGTCGGAGGCTCAGCTCAGAGTTCGCCAAGGTCATGCGCACGGCGCATAGCGTTTCAGCCGCGCCCGATAAACGGCATGTCGGAGGCTAGCACCGTCATGAATTGGACGTTGGCCTCTAGGGGCAGTCCAGCCATGTAGAGCACGGCGTCAGCGACGGCAGACACATCCATGAGCGGCTCGGCGGCCACAGAGCCGTCGGCCTGAATGACGCCCTTGCTCATGGCGCGCGTCATCTCGGTGCCGGCATTTCCGATGTCGATTTGACCACAAGCAATGCCATAGGCTCGTCCATCAAGTGAGGTCGATCGGGTGAGCCCCGTGATGGCGTGCTTGGTGGCGGTGTAAGCGATCGAGCGCGGGCGAGGGACATGCGCCGAGATCGAGCCGTTGTTGATGATTCGACCGCCACGCGGGTCTTGATCTTTCATCAGCCGAAACGCGCCTTGAGTGCAAAGGAATGCCCCGGTCAGGTTGATATCCACAACCCGCTTCCAGTGTTCGAGCGACAGGTCTTCCAGCGGCACAGGCGCCGCCCCGGTCCCGGCATTGTTAAATAGCAGGTCTAGGCGAGCGAAGCGTGCCTTGAGCGTTGCGAAAAGCGACGCAACCGAGGCCGGATCGGCGATATCTGTGACGTGAGGTAGGGAATTCGCCTGGGCGTCACCGGCCAGCGCTGCGGTCTCCTCCAGAAGAGAAGCCCTCCGCCCCGCCAGCGCGACCGACCAGCCAGCCTTCAGTAGCGTCAAGGACACAGCCCGGCCGATCCCGCTGCCCGCACCGGTGACAATGGCGACCTTGGTTGTTGCGCTTCGCATCTCAGCTGGATAGCCCTAACACCGGCTAAGACAAAATGTTTCGCGAGCCAGGGAAAAACCAAAATGACCGGCTCTGAGCCCCCACCGATCGCAACGGTCGAAGTCGTTGTCGTCTATCCGCCGAGATTGGCACCCCTGGGCGGCGAGGCGGCGTTTAGCGCCGTGCAGGTGGGCGCTGAGATTCTTAAACAAACCCCACGTCTGGATCAGGCGCTGGAAAGCGCGCCAGGTGTGTCGCTGTTTCGCCGCACAACCTCTCTGTCGGCGAACCCAACCACCCAGGGCGTGTCGCTCAGAGCCATTGCGGGTTCCGGCGCTGGGCGAGCTTTAGTCACCCTTGATGGCGCACCTGTGAACGATCCGTTCGGCGGCTGGGTGATCTGGACCGCGCTTCCATCTGAAGGGATCGAGGGCGCTAACATTGTCCGCGGCGCCGGCGCGGGGCCTTATGGCGCAGGCGCGTTGACCGGCGTGATCGCCCTGCAGGAGCGGGCCGGGCGCGACGGATTGGGCGGGTTCGACATTTCAGCCGGAGAGCGCAGCAGCTATCGGGCCGCGGTCTCGGGTGGAACACCAGATATTTTGATCACCGCTGCGGGCGAGAGCACGGACGGCTACACGCCCGTTCGCGGCAAGATCGCCGGGGCGGCCGACACGCCGCTTACCCTGGAAGACTCCAACGCCTCGCTTCGCGTTCAGCACAATTTCGACGGGGTGCAGGCGGCGGCTCGAGTGGAAGCTTTTGAGGAGCGGCGCGGATCTGGCTTGCTTGGTGCGCGCTCGATCGCCAAGGGGACTGCTGAAACCGTAACCCTGGCGCAACCCACGAGTGGCGGAGTCGGGGGTTGGAGGCTACAGGCCTGGGCCCGCAGCAGCGATCTTTTGAACACCTCTGTCGCCGTCGCGACAGGCCGCGCCACGACGACGCCTGCCAACAATGAGTTCTCGACGCCTGCGCAAGGTTACGGCCTGAACGCAGCGCTGCAGGGCCATTGGGGTGTGGCGACCTGGGAGATCGGTGCCGATGGACGCTGGGCTGCGGGTACGGATCATGAGCAGTTCAAGGTCGTCAACGGCGCCTACACCATGGGCCGCGACGCCGGCGGACAGACCTTCGTGGGCGGCGGCTACCTGGAGAGCGCCTATGATCAGGGCCCCTGGCTGGTCACCGGCGGCGCGCGCATTGATAAGTGGCAATCCACCGATGCACGCCGCCATGAATTCGTGCTGGCGACCGGCGTCACAAGCCTGAATTCTCCGTCGCCTAACGCCTCGGGGACCGTACCGACCGCGCGAGTTGGCGCGCGCTATTCAGTGGATCGGGACGTCTGGTTGCGCACCGCTGCCTATGGCGGGTTCAGGGCACCGACCCTGAATGAGCTCTATCGCCCGTTCCGGGTGGGCAATGACGTCACTGAAGCCAATGCCCTGTTGCGGCCCGAAAAGCTCTACGGAATCGAGGCGGGTATTGGCGGTGACCTGCCGTTCAATTGGCAGACCACGGTGTTCTATAATCAGCTGAAGGATCCGGTGACCAACGTCACGATCGGGGTTGGCCCGGGAACCCTCGCGGTCTTGCCCATCGCAGGGTTCATTCCTGCCGGAGGCACGCTGCGCCAACGGCAGAACGCCGGTGAGATCGACGCCTGGGGCGTGGAGGCTGACGCCAATGGCAACATCGCCACATCGCTTGGCTGGCGCACGGCCTTTGCCTACACCCACGCGCGTGTGGAGGGTGGTTCCACCGCCCGGCAGCTGACGGGCCGGCGCCCGGCCCAGACGCCCGAGTTGACCGTGACTGCGGGAGTCGATTGGCACGCGATGGAGAAACTGACGCTCTCCAGCAACCTTCGTTATGTCTCGACCCAGTATGACGACGACCAGAACCTCCGCCGGATCGCGCCCGGCGCGGAGTTGAACGCGCGCGGCGCCTGGAACCTGGGGCCTGGCAAGGAGGTCTATGTCGGTGTCGATAACCTTGCCGACGCTAAGATCTCGACCGGTAAGACGGCTGATTTCGTAGACAGCTACTCCGAGCCGCGAACATTCCGCATCGGCTTCTCCTACCGGCGCTAGTCGACGTTAGTCTGACTTTGAAGGCCGCGCGGCCACACCATGTGATCATGGAGACGATCTCTGGACGGGTGTTAACTGCGCCTTTTTCCATCATCTGCGGGTTGATCCGGTCTGCCAGCATGAAGGGATGAGGATAGGGTAAGGACGAAACGTCGGCGCCAAGACCGATAGGCTTTGTCCGCTCGGCCGCTGCGGCAATGAACACCTGCGGACTGGCGGTCAGCTCGTAGGCTGCGGAATGATGCTCCCCGATCCAGGCCTCGTCGAAACCCAGCCGATCCATTCGTTCCAGAGGTTGCAGGTCCCTTTGGATTGCCAGCGTGGGATTGTCGTCGATCGGATGGAACGGCGCGATGAAGGCACCGAAGCACAACCGCTGGGGAAATATGGGAGGTCCTCCGGGATAGGCCTGGTTTCTGCGCGCGGGCAGTTTGGCTTTGGCGGGAGCGATGGACCTTACGGAAGGCTAGTCGCCAGCTTATGCAGCGCCTCCCAAGACACGCAGCCGCCGTGGTATGCGCACTCTCGTTCCCGCAATCGACTAGGGCCCTTGCCTTGAACTATCGCCACGCCTTCCACGCCGGGAACTTCGCCGACCTGGTGAAACACGCGA
Organism: uncultured Alphaproteobacteria bacterium; assembly: GCA_903860975.1. Lineage (GTDB taxonomy): Bacteria > Pseudomonadota > Alphaproteobacteria > Caulobacterales > Caulobacteraceae > Phenylobacterium. The sequence continues at coordinate 38,912 of CAIOSI010000029.1, read as the reverse complement.
CGTTGTTGCAACTGCTTCGGCGTCTTGAGGCCTACGCGGGGCCGTTGAGCGTGATCGACACCCACGCCGGGCGCGGCGTCTACGATCTGGCGGGCGTCGAGGCAAAAAAGTCTGGTGAAGCGGCGGCTGGGATTGCCCGCCTGATCGAGGCGTCAGACGTCCCCGCCGAGTTCGCCGCACTCACCGCTGCCGTCCGCAAGCTCAACAATGGTGGCCCAGCGCGTCGCTATCCTGGATCGCCCTGGCTGATCGCCGAAGCTCTGAGGCCAGGGGACAGCTACCTGGCCTGCGAGTTGCGATCAGAAGAGCATGTGGCCCTACGTGAGCTGATGAAGGCGCGGCGCGGTGTCCGAACGCTATGCGCTGACGGCTATGAGGCCGCGATGGACCAGACACCAGCCACCGGCCGCGTGCTGGTGCTGATTGACCCTCCTTTCGAGCGTGCGAACGATTATCCGCGCATCGTCCAGACCCTGGCGGCGCTGGGACGGCGCAATCGGAACGCCATGGCGCTGGTCTGGTTGCCGCTCAAGGACCTGGAGACCTTCGACGGATTCTTACGCGATCTGGAGGAAGAGATTGTCGCCCCCCTGCTGGTGGCCGAGACGCGAATGCGGCCGCTCACGGATCCATTGAAAATGAACGGCTGCGCGCTGGTTCTAATGGGCACGACGGTGGATATGGCGGAGCCTCTGAAGGCAATAAGCGAATGGACTGCGACGACCTTAGGGCAGGGTGGCTCAAGCCGGATCTACGCGCTTTAGGCGGTCTGGTGCCTGGAAGAAATGCGCCGACGCGGGGTTTCGTTCTTCACGGATATTTCGCACTTGCGAGATCGGATTGCGTGTTACGCTGCGTTGCACAAAATTCAAGGAGACCGTCATGTCCCATGCCTCTGATCACGAGACGCTTGCGAAGCCGGAAAGCCTCCTGCGTCTTCCGCTCGGGCTGACCTCGCCGCTTTGGGGCCTTTTCGCCGGAGCCGCCGTCACCGGGGCGACCTGGTGGTGGATGACCCGCTGGGTCCAGCCGCAGAACCTGGAGGCTTTGTTCGGCGCAACGACCAAGACCGTGGCGGTGGTCGATACCGAAGTCGACGCAATTTCCTCGCCTATGGCCGAGGGAGGAGAGGCCCTGGCCAAAGCTGCGCCTGAACTCATGGTCGGCGCGGCCGCTGAACCGGCCGCCGAACGCGTTTCACCAGCGACAGCCGAGCAGGTCGCAGAAACTGTCGTCGAGGCTGCTTGCGAACCCTTCTTGGAGCCAGTCGCAGACGCTGTCGTCGAAACCACTGTTGCGTCAGAGCCGCTCGCCTCGAACGCGACGCACGACCCTCTGACCGCAGAAGCGATCGTTGAACCCCCGCTCGCGCCCAAGCTTGTCGCCGCTGAGGCTGAGCTTGGCGAGACGCCTCTTGGAATCGCAAGCCGAGCCGTTGATGTGGCGCTCGAAGCTGTTGCGGCACGCCCCTCTGCAGCCAAAACCAAGAAAAAAGCTGCCGCAGCCAAGGTGGGCTGACCGGTCGGCTGGCTTGGCGTAGGGCTTCAGCTGCGCCTACAAGCGCAACGGGCGCAAGTGATGCGACCGAAGGGCGGTGTTGAATTGAAGCGGGCCTTGGACATTGCAGGCGGTCTTGCGGGCTTGGTTCTGCTGTCGCCCTTGTTGTTGGCTCTTGCAATCGCTGTGCGGCTTGAGAGCCCTGGGCCCTCCCTCCATTGGTCGCGACGTGTTGGTCAGAGAAACCGCATATTCGCCATGCCGAAGTTTCGCACGATGCGAACCGGCGCGCCGGATGTTGCGACCCATCTGCTGAGCGATCCTCAAGAATGGGTGACGCGACTTGGACGTTTTCTACGGCGCTCGAGCCTGGACGAACTGCCGCAACTGTGGAGCGTCCTGAAGGGCGACATGAGCCTCGTCGGGCCAAGGCCTGCGTTGTTCAATCAAGATGATCTGGTGACGTTACGTACTGAAGCCGGCGTCGACGCCCTTCGCCCAGGCCTTACTGGCTGGGCGCAGATCAACGGCCGCGACGAATTGCCGGTTGGTGAGAAGGCGCGCTTGGACCGCGAGTACTTGGACCAGATGTCCATGGCCTTGGATCTCAGAATTCTGGCGGCGACAGCGCTTTCGGCGTTCTCGGGACGTGACGTGACCCACTAACCGGCGGCGAAATTCCGTTCGGCGCGTCGGGCCCGCGGCAGAGCGATCGGCCAGGCCAGCACAGTCTCGACGCTGACGGCTATGTCACCGGTCGCGGTCAGATTGCCTTTCGTTGATGACCGCTTGGCCAACAATTCCAGCTGTGCGGGGCAAGCTGTTGAGAAAAAGGCAGCCAAAGCTGCGAAGGAAGAAGCCGGGGTCCAAACGGCGGCAAAGGCCGAGCTTCGGACCGATGTGGCCGGGTTCTCGGCGGTGGCGACAGGTTTGCAGTCGCAAACGACCGAGCTCGCGTGGAGCTGGCCATGGCCGGAGATCTGCATGGGCTCAAGCCTCAGGTGCACCTGGAGGGCGGCGCCTACAAAGCCTGCCACGACAAGCATCACGAACCCGACATGCACTCGCTACGATCACCCTTTGCCGAGGCGCGTTCAACGCGGGCGCACGTCGCCTATCGATCGGCGGCGTCTCTTAGGCACTTCAGCCAAGCGTCCTCACGCGCTTTTTCGGCCTGACGCAACGTCGCCTCGGCATCGCGAACCCCGGCGTCGTGCTTGCGCCATTCGGCCACGGCGCCTTCGCGTGCGGCGCGGGCAGCTTCCAGGGTCACGAAGCGGGCGAGCACGGCGCGCACCGAATAGCTCACCGGTGGCCCCACCGTCTCGCGGTCAGGATAAAAGCCCGTTATGGAGTCGGCGCTTTCGGTTTCGATGTGGAAGACGTCAGCCCAACCGGCGTGGTGACGCATCAGTGCCCAAGGTCGTTCCATCCGCTCGGTCACCCGATCTCTCCTGGTTCGTCGTCAAGTTCGAATCCGCCCGCGGGCAGTTTGGTGATCAAACTAGCGCGTGCCGTCGCCGGCTCCAATGTCGCGGACAGCGATTTAGGCTTTCGTCGTCCTCGCCTTCCGTGGAAAAGCCTTCATCATTGATTTGATCCTTTGAAGCACGAGCAATTTCCGTTGACCAAAATCATTATCACCCAGCAGTTCTGTGGCCCCCCGAATTCTGGAAATGGCGGCTATGTCTGCGGCGTCCTGGCCAAGGACATCGAAGGACCGACGGTGGCGGTACTTCGCGCCCGTGTGCCGCTGGACATCGATCTTGAGCTCATCGCTGACGCAGACGGCGGCGCGTTGATCATGGATGAACAGGGCGGATTGATTGGTCGTGGCAATGCCGCAACGCTTACACTTGAGGTCCCGCCGCCGCCCAGCCTTTCTCAGGCCCGCCAAGCCATGGCCGCTTACGTTGCTCATGAGACCCGAATCCACCCGATTTGTTTCACCTGCGGCCCCGATCGCGCTGAAGGCGATGGTTTGCGGGTTTTCGCGGGCCAGATCGAGGGTGCGGCGATCGGCCATGTCGCCTGCGTTTGGACGCCACATCCCGCGTTCGCTGACGCTGATGGTCTGACACATACCGAGGTGGTCTGGGCCGCGCTCGACTGTCCGGGCTTCTTTGCCTGGGTCGCGAAGGAGGGGCGCCACGGGGCGCTGTTAGGAACAATGACCGGCGAGGTGATCCGACGGCCGCGGACCGGTGAGGACTGCATCATCACCGCTTGGCCCTTGGTTCGGGAGGGTCGGAAAGAGACTGCGGGCGTAGCGCTTTTTACAGCTGACGGTGAACTTTTGGCGCGCGGCCACCAGGTGTGGATCATGGGTGTTCCGCCCGCCCAGGCGCCTGCTGGCAGCTGATGCTTGCGTCGAGCCGCGCTTCGGGCTCCAACTCCGGCGATACGATCAGGGAGGGGCATTTTGCGAGCAGCTTCGGTCTCGGACTATCGGGAGCTCGCGCGACGCAGACTTCCCAACATTTTCTTCGAATATATCGACGGTGGCTCCTATGCGGAGGCAACGCTTGGTCGGAATGTCGCTGACTTCGAGGCCATCGCCCTGCGTCAGCGGGTGATGCGCGATATGTCGAAGCTCGACATGAGCGTCGAGACCCTTGGCCAAGTTCTGTCCATGCCAGTTGGCCTAGCCCCTGTTGGGATGGCCGGCATGTACGCTCGACGCGGCGAGGTTCAGGCGGCGCGAGCGGCCAAGGCGGCGGGACTACCCTTCTGCCTCTCCGCAATGGGCGTTTGTGGGGCAGAGGAGGTTGCGGCCGGTGCGGGCGTGGCGCCTTGGTACCAGCTCTACATGCTGAAGGATCGTGGCTATGTGCGCGAGCTCTTGGCGCAGGTGAAGGCGCTGGGCTGTCCGATCCTTGTGTTTACGGTCGACCTTCCAACGCCTGGCGCACGCTACCGTGACGTTCGTTCGGGTTTCACCGGGGCGAGCGGTATATCCTCCGGTGTCAAGACGGCCTGGGATGGGATCACTCATCCAACCTGGATGTGGGACGTCTGGGCCAAGGGGCGACCCCATATTTTGGGATCGGTCGCCCCAGCCGTCGAGGGGCGTCATGGGCGTGTGACGGATTTCCTGTCCTGGATTGCGCGAAATTTCGACCGGACGGTGACCTGGAAGGACATCGACTGGGTGCGCGAGACCTGGGGCGGGCCGATTGTGGTCAAGGGCGTCTTGGATGTCGACGACGCCAAGAACGCTGTGAAAGCCGGTGCTCAGGGCCTCATCGTGTCCAATCACGGCGGGCGGCAATTGGACGGGGTGCGTTCATCAATCTCGGCGCTGCCCGCAATCGCTCAGGCCGTGGGATCGGATCTGGAAGTCTATATGGACGGTGGCGTCCGCTCGGGCCTGGACGTGCTAAAGGCGCTTGCCCTTGGAGCCAAGGCCTGCCTGATCGGGCGCGCATGGGCCTATGCGCTGGGCGCTGGCGGCGAGGCGCAGGTGAGCAAGATGCTGGCGACGCTGAAGTCTGAGTTGGCGGTGGCGATGATCCTGACGGGCTGCAACAACTTGCGCGATGCCGGACGCGAGCTGCTCGATGTCGACGGTTAGGTGCCGTCGAGGGTGAGCTCATTTCTAGGGCGTTGTAATAATTAACGAACGTGCGGAATGAGACTCGTCTGCTCAATCCGGATTGAGCATCGCCAACGCGCCCATTCGACATGAATCCAGCATTATATTGTCATAAAACTTTGATTTGTGATGATTGAGACAATGCGCTCAACCGCCCCTGACGGGGCGTCGGTTGTATCATCGGCCCCGCAATTTTGGGGGTGCCTTGTGAATTCATTGTCCGTTCGTGCTCGGGGTTGTCGCGCGCTGTGGCTGACCGGTTCCGCCTTGGCGTTGGTCGCCGGCCTCGGTACCTCGCCGGCCTTGGCGGCTGAGGCCGCCGCAGCGGCCAGCGCATCCGGCGCGGGCCCGGTGCACATCGACCCCGAGACGCCCGACTTTGGTCGTCAGGTCAGCGAGTTGGTGATCACAGGGGCCGCCGGCTCAGTGAGCGCGGCGCCGGTCAAGGCCTCGCTGGCGGCCACCGAGCCGATGTCGATTATCGATCGCAAGGCCATTGACCAATTTGTCCCGGCCACCGCCGACTACAACCAGATCATCAATCTTGCGCCCAGCATGGCCAGCACCTCGTTCAACGGCCCGGGGCTTGGCGAGGCCAAGTCGACCCTGCGCGGCTTCAAGGACGGCGAGTACAACATCACCTACGACGGCATTCCCTGGGGCGACGCCAATGGGCCAACGCACCATTCGACCTCGTTCTTCCCGTCCTCGACCATTGGCGCAGCGGTCGTTGACCGCGGCCCTGGGACGGCCAGCCAGCTCGGCGTCGCCACCTTCGGCGGATCGGTCAATCTGTTTTCCCCTGAGGTCAGCGACGAGCGCGGGGGCTCGCAATCGCTCACGATGGGTTCGTGGAAGACCTATGAGTCGGTCACCAAACTTTCGACCGGCGACATCGATCAGCTGAACGGCGCCCACGCTTTGGTCAATCTCCAAGAACTCAGCACCGCCGGCAATCTGAGCCTCAACAAGGCCTATGCCAATAATCAGCTGGTTCGGGCGGTTTTACCGATCATGGGCAGCTGGAAATTGACAGTCCTGGGCACCTGGAACTTCACGCGAATCCACACCAACGACAATGCGGGCGCGACGCTCGCTCAGGTGGCCCTTTATGGAAAGAATTTCGCGCTCGATAACAACCCCGCGAACCCCACCTATTACGGCTACAATCTGGTCACCAAGCACACCTACTTCAACTACGCGAAGCTGACCGGAGATGTGACGCCCACACTGAAGCTCGAGGACACTGTCTATTCTTACTACTACAAGAACGACACTGAATCGGCGCTCGACCCGACCCTGTCGCCTTCCGACATCGCCAACAAGACCGGTCTGGCGATCACCCAGGTCCCGGGCGGCAAGCCCGTGGCGAACGGCCATGTTCCCGGCTACACCAAGCTCAATGTCTACAAGATCTACGGCGATATCCTGCACCTGGACCAGGAGCTGCCCTTCGGCGTCATCAAGACGGGCATTTGGCTCGAGACCGCCGACACCGGCCCTCGCGCCCGCTACGACTACGACGCCACCGCCAGCAAGATCGGCGGGCCCTATGTGGTCGATTACCGTCAAAAGGTGATTGCCGGCGTGCCGCAGTACCTGGAATACCTACAGAATTCAGGCTGGCATCAGTATGAGCCCTTCATCGATTTCGAGTGGAAAGTGACGCCTGCATTGACCGTCACACCGGGGATCAAATACCTGAACGAAACCATTTCAGTGAATTCTGATGTCAACCAGAAGTCCCGCCAGCCGTTCCACGGCTCTAAGGAGTTCACCAAGACGCTCTATTTCTTGACCGCCAACTATAAGATCCAGGACAATCTGTCTGCATACGCGCAGTATGCGACAGGGTTCCTTGTGCCCGATATCAGCGTGACCCAGGTGGTCAATCCGCAGCTCAGCCAACTGCAGCCGCAGACTTCGACCAACTACCAGGCTGGCGTCGTCTATCACGGCTCGAAGTTCACCTTCGACGCCGACGTCTATGATATCGATTTCAAGAACAAGCTGCAGTCGGTCTCCGTCACCGATCCTGTCGCGGGCTTGGAGACGGTTTCGTTCAACCTGGGCGGCGCGCTCTACAAGGGCGTCGAGGGGTCAGTGACCTACCAGGTCAGCGACCGTGTGTTTGCGTTTGCCAATGGCTCCATCAACTCCGCCAAGGCCCAGGGTGGGACCTCCATCATAAACGGCGTGCCGGTGGTGATCTTGGGCGGCAAACAGATCGCTGGAGCGCCGAAGTCCACTTCGGCGGTTGGCATCTATTATCAGGATGAAAACTGGACGCTGTCGCTGCTCAACAAATACGTTGGTGGCGCGTGGGGCGCTGAGGGTGAGCCAGACGCCTACAAGATCAACGGTTATAGCTCGGCAGACATGACCGTGGTCTATCGGTTCGGTCGCTACCGTCTCGAAGGTGCGGTCTATAATCTGCTCGACAGCCAGCAGTTCACCTCAGTCAAGCCCGGCAAAACAGTTCCGTACGACCAGTACTATTACCAGCCGGAGCGGAGCTATCAGTTGAGCCTGAAGGTGAACTTCTGATCCACCGGTCCAGGACCACGCTGGCGCTCGCGGCCGTTGTGTTGGCTGCGGGCGCAGGAGGCGTCCGCGCTGACTGCAACGACAGCGCCGGCGTCATCGCAGTTCCTGAAGCCCGGTGATCTCGATCCGGTGCTGGTCCTTCCACCGCCGCCGCCGGGCTCGCCAATCTGATGCCTGGCCACGCCCAGGTTATCCGGGCGCGGGCTGTGGATTATTCCGAGAGCCGTTTGATTTGCGGCGTGCACTCCCGCAGTGACGTCGAGGCCGTGCAGGTGCTGGGCAGGGTCCTGGTCGCGAAACTCATGACCAAGCCCGCCTTCGTCGCTGGGGTCGAAGCCGCACGCGCTGAACTGAGCGCTCGTCACCTGGCGTTCTAACGAACGTCGAGCGATCCGAACATTCCGAACGCGCCTGAATTTCATTGCCTACAGACAGTGGCTGCGCCGATAACGGCAACACATATCGGCGAAATGTCATTAAATCTTGAATTGAGGCGAGCCCAGAACTGGGCTTTTTCATGCCCTTTGCCGGTTGAAATTTTACGTCGTTCAAGCGCGAAAAATCCGGTCCCTGCGATCGGGGCGACCTTCAGCCGGAGCGGAATGACCATGGGACATTGAAGGTGAAATTCTAAGACGCATCGCAGGACGCCGGCTGATCTGCGCCAGACTTCCCAGGTGTCTCTAAAAAAGCAAAAATTGGTGGACGATGAAATTGAGACGAACGCGCGGCAGTTCGATCGCCGTGGTGCTGGCAGCCCTCGCGTCGGTATTTTCCCTCGGAGCTAGGGCGGCAAATCCTCCGATAACGGCTTATGTCATTATGGGTGAGGGCGGCTACGGTGTGGCCCGGGTGTTGACACACGCGGCCGAGTGTCCGGCCTTATCCGCAGACGGAAAAGTCCGCGCCATGACGGTGCGTGCGCGCGCCGAAACGATTCCTCAGCGTGCGACCCAGTCGAGTGCTGAGAACTCAAAGCCTTCTGTCTTTCCGGCGCTGACATGCGAAGCCAGGCTGCCGCTTGGCGCTCGCAGCGCAAGCGTTCTGGGTCAGCGCTTGCCTTTACCCAAGGCGATAATTCGGCGGATCGTTGTGATCGGAGACACGGGTTGCAGGCTCAAGGTCAGCGACCACGCCTGGCAGGCCTGTAACGATCCGACAAAATACCCGTTCGCAAATGTTGCCTCGAAGGCCGCGGCCTGGAAGCCCGACCTTGTGGTGCACGTCGGCGACCTTCTTTATCGCGAAAATCCGTGCCCCATGGGTAACGCGGGTTGCGCCGGCTCGCCTTGGGGATACGGCCTTGATGCGTGGCGTGCTGACTTTTTCGATCCTGCCTCGCCCCTTTTGCGCGCCGCGCCATGGGTGGTGACCAGGGGAAACCATGAGACCTGCAGTCGAGCCGGCCAGGGATGGTGGCGATTCATTGAGCCGCGACCGCTCGCGGCCGGGCGAGACTGCAATGACCCGACCAATGATGTCTCTGGGGACTATGCGATGCCCTATGCCGTTCCGCTTGGCGCAGGCGCGCAGATCGTCGTGATGGATCTTGCCAACGCAGGCGCCAAGCCGATCGCCATGTCAGACCCGCGGTTTGATGAGTTACGTCAGACCTATGCACGTCTCGACGCACTCGCGAGGCGGGCGTCTTTCACCTTTGCTCTGGATCACTATCCAATTCTAGGGGTTTCGACCGACAGCAAGACGAGCGCAATTCGCTCGGGTAACGCTGCGGTGGAGTCTGTGTTTCAGACGCTGAATCCTCTGATCCTGCCCCAAAACGTTGATGTTCTGCTGGCCGGTCACGTTCACCTTTGGGAACAGGTGAGTTTTGCAACCGACCATCCCTCGCAGTTTGTCGCTGGGTTCTCGGGGACAGAGGAAGACGTCGTGCCAATTCCAGCGCACTTGCCGCCGGGCGTTGAGCCGGCACCCGGGGCCCTGATCACCGCCTTCAGCTCTTGGCTTGATGGCTTCGGATACATGACCCTCGAAAAGCAAGGGTCCCGATCTTGGAAGGTCACCGTCTGGAACACCGGGGGCGAGGCCGTCAATCACTGCACAATCGTCGGGCGGCGGTCTCGCTGCGACATTCCCCAGGTGGTCGTACAATGAACCGGCCCAATCCATTGCGAGGAAGAAACGCTGGATTGTCCGCAAATTTGCGCAGTCTAGTCCGTCTGCCCCGCGCTTTGCTGACCACGCCGAACGGATGGCTGCTCATCGGGCGTTCCAACGCACGTCGAGCGATCCCGACATTCTGATCGAGAACGCTCTGCATCACTTTGATCGTGACACAAGGATCTCGATTTCGCTGAGGCGACGCCTAGCCAACCCCACACTGTCATTGACGGACATTGGGCCAGGCGAGCGGCGCGAACTCATTTTCGACCGCTTTTCCGGCTTGAACCCAGCTCTTCAACGCTCGGCGGTGGTTTGCGACTAGCCTTGGGGTGGCCGTCAAGAGGCGATCGGTAGCGCAGGAGGCTCTCGGGTCCACCGCGCCACGATTGGACGCCCACGAGGGCCTACCAAGCGGCGTCAATTGCGCGAACCCGGCGGCATTCTTGCGTCCTGGTTCCGACAAATCGATGTTTCGCGACGTCTAGCCTTCGGCGGGCCTTCGTAAGGTCGGCTTGCTGACAACGCCGATGGGAATCGGCGAAGTCTGGTGCGCAAGGCCGGGACCGCTTGGCGTTTTTTAGCCGTCTGCGTTCACACAGACACCGGGTTTGCGGATTGGCGTAAGGGTCAGAACGGACTGGCGATCGGTTCGAAGATCCTCGCCGGGCCGTGACGTCGGTTCTGGGCCGCAACCCAGCCCACGCCAAAGCGCCTTGTTGAAAGCGGCTGTGTCGAGGTGATCTTCGATGTGAAAGTCCTGACCCTTCATCGCCTCGGTCCAGTAGGCCGCATCATGTGGAAGGTGTGCGCTGTCGAGGGCGAGCTTCGCGACGAAGTGATCCTTCGGGATCGGGAGTTGCGTCGCGGCCAGAACGTCGGAGGCCTTGGCCTCAAAGCTCCAGCCTTTGAGGGCGGGATCGAACAGATCGGCCATTGGCGAGGCGAGAGCGTCATTCAGTCCGAGCGGCGGCAGGCCTAGCACCGCCTCGATGGTGCGCAGCATATTGACCGTGGTGTAATGCGACGAGACCACCGCCTTCTGCTTCACCGCCGCCCCAACGACCAGGGCCACGCTGCGCCTGGCGTCCACATGATCCGCCCCGTTCTGGGCGTCGTCCTCGATCACGAAGACCAGGGTCGAGTCGGCGAAGCGGCTCTTGGCGATGGATTCCACCACCATGCCCAGGGCGTAGTCGTTGTCGGCCATTTCTGTCTCGACCGTATTCACCCCGTCGATGGCGTTCTTAAAGTCGCCGAAGTGGTCGTGGCTCAGGCGCATCAGGGTAAGCGCCGGCATGGCGCTAGCCGCCTCCTGCTCGGCGAACTCGCGTTGCCACTCAAGCACGCGCCAATAGTCGGCCAGCCGCTGGTCGAATCCGCGGAAATAGGGGTCGCTACGGGTCGAGAGGAGGTTGTCGCCGGGGGTATAGATACGGGTCTTGGTTTTGGCAGGCTCCCTTAGCGGCGCTACGTCGCCCGGGGAACCCTGATCATAGGTCGAGGCGTCGGAGAAGCCATAGTTGCGCACGCTGAGACCTGCACGGATGGCCGCATTCCAGAGGAAACCTTGACCCTTTTCGTCGTCCTTGTCGCCATCTGGCGCGGTGAGAAGGGCTGGACCTGGCAGGTAGTCCGCATCGTCGGGAACCTTGGGGTTCGCGAGGCGACGGGCGGCGGGCGAAAGCGCGGTATAGGTCGAACGGTCAGCCTCCTCAGCCTCATAGGCTAGACCCCGCCTGGCGTAATTCACGGAGGCGGTCTTCTCAAGCAGGTCCGGCACGCGCGCTGCTGTGGTCCAAGTCCAGCCGGTGCTCGACTGCTCGCCGCTGTCGTAGAAGTTGTCCAGCGTCACGAAGTTGCGCGCCAGAGCGTGATGGTTGGGGGAGAGCCTTGCTCCCAGGATTGCAAGGCGGGGATCTCCATTGCCCACCTCCAGGTCTCCCAGCACCTGGTCGTAGGTGCGGTTCTCTTTAACGATGAAGACCACGTGTTTGATCTGCGCCCGCACCAAGGCCATCTGCGCTTCAGCCGCGGCTCGCGCGCCTTTGGCCGAGAGTCCGATATTGTCGGAGACCTGCAAGGTGGTCTTCACCAGGGCGCGGCGGGTGGGCGTGGGGAACTGCAGCAGTCCGGCCTTCTCAAGCTGGTACACGTACTGGTTGGCGGCTCCGCAGGCGTTGGGTTGGCTCTGGGTGACGGCGAGCCTGGGCAGGCACCCTTGCGGATTCGGGCCAGGCGGGCTCTTACGATTGACCACGAAGATCTGGCCGCCGGTGCGGTCGGCGGCCACGGCGCTCGGATACCAGCCGGTCGGGACCAGGGCCTGGACGTCGATGTCGTCCCCGTCCCCGTCCGGCTGGGCGAAGGCCAGGGCGTTTATGCCACCTAGAGTAATGAGCAGGCGATGGTCGGGCAGCAGCGCTAGGCCGTTGGGGTTCATGCCCTTTCCCGGCGGGGTTTTGCCGAGGGAGGCAGGCAGGCTCAGCCGCGGCTCGCCCAGCAGGCGGGCGCTGCGGGTATCCACCACGGCCACGCGGTCGGCGTTGTCCTGCGTGGCGTAGAGGCGGTGGGCGGCGGGATCGATTAGCAGCGCGGTGGGCTCGCCCAGGGTGGCGATCCGGCCAGTGACGCGCAGACCCTCAGGCGTGAGCGCCAGGGCCACGATCTGCCGGTCGCGGGGGGCGGAGACGAAGGCGTGGGTCGCATCTGTCCAGGCAATGGCGAAGGGGTTCTCGCCGCCGGCGACGCCCGACTGCTTGGGGTCGCTCTTGCCAGGGCGCAGGTCTTGCTCGGCGATCACCGCGCGCCGGGTCAGGTCCACCAGGCTAACGGAGTCGTTGTAGTAGTTCGCAACCAACAGGCGCGCGCCATCTGGGCTCACCGCCACGCCAGCCGCCTGGGGCTGGACGCCGGCACCGACGCCTTGCTTGTGGCCGAGTTTGATCGGCGCGGTCGCCTCACGGAATCCGCCCGGGCCGGGCTCGAACACATGGACCACATCGTCCATACCGCCGCCGACCACAAAGCCTTTGCCGTTCGGCAGCCAGGCGACGCCGGAATAGCTGTTCGGCACAGTCAGTGTCTGCCGCCTTTGCGCGCCCTTTGGTCCGATGGCGTAGCGGAAGACGTATTGCACCGACTGTTGCGGCACGATCTTGCCGTCAGGCCCATTGAAGCGGTTGTAGCCGCTCGTCAGCACCAGCATCTCGCGCCGGTCCGGGCTGACAGCAATGGCGGCTGCACCATCGGCCACATAATCCGGGAACGGGCCGGTATGCGCAACCAAGGCCTCGAAACGCGCGTGCGGTGCGGCGAGTGCGGTGAGGGATTGTCCTGTGGGCAGTGGCTGTGCACCGCCTTGGGCGAGCACGGGTGATCCGACAACAACGACGCCAAGGGCGACGACGAAGAGCGCTTTCATTGCATGATCCCTATTCCACCAGCCTCTGGAGCTGAAACGCCACGGTCATGCGGACTGCGCGAACATCGCCAGCGTCGATGTGGATGTCTTCCGTACCGTCGTCGTAAATCTCATCCAAGAGGTTATCGACGTTAAACTGCAGTTTGATGTCGGTCCGAAACTCAGAGCGCTGCAAGGTGGTGATCTTGGTGTAATACGAGGCCTGCCGCCAGACGCCGTCCGGGGCCGGCAGAGAGCTCGGCGTTTACGCCTGGCGCTTCTCAGAAGTCTGACGCATCGACAATGAACCGATCTCATCGCTGGTTTAAGGTTGGCGGCACCAGCACAAAGCCTTTGTCCACGAACGAACCGGCCTGGAATCCAGGCCTGACCTTCACTTCTGCGCCGACTTATTGCTGAGATTCCTTGAAGGGTCCGCATGCGACCCCGTCAGGTGAGGGTTTGGCACCGTCTGCCACCGGACGTCCCGCCAAGCGGCTTTGCCCGATATTGGAGTTCTAAATATGAGCATTATCGTGCATCTAGGTATTCTGTAGCCAAGGCCAAAAGGGAGATTCGCCATGTCCGTGTCACGCATCGCTTTGTTGTGCTTTGGCCTTTGCGCGATCGGAGGCGCTGCGGCGGCGGCTGACGTGGTGGGCACGGGCTACCACGTCGTTGACCGCATCGATGGACCGGACGGAAGCTGGGACTACATCCGCGTGGACGCCAGCCATAATCGGGTTTTGACGGCTCACGGCGGCTCGGTCATGTCGGCCGACATCGCGACCAAGGCGGTTAGCTCCTTTGGCGCGGGCTCCATTCTGCATGACGCCATGCCCGTCAACGCAGGCGCTGAAGTGCTCGTCACGAACGGCGGGACAGCCACAGCGGTGTTTATTGATGCCAAGACCAATGCCGTTTTGGCGACAGTCGAAACAGGCAAGGGACCCGACGCCGCAGCGTTCGATGCGCACACGGGCCTAGCCTTGGTAATGGACCACGCCGCAGGGCAGATCACGCTAATCGATCCGAAGACTCACAAGATCGCCGGAACGATTGAAGTTGGTGGCGACCTGGAAGCTGCGGTGACCGACGGGACCGGCAAGGCCTTCGTCAATGTCGAGAACAAGAACGAGGTCGTCGCGATCGACATCGGCGAAAAAAGGGTGCTGGCGCATTATCCACTGACTGGCTGCGACGGCCCCACCGGTTTGGCGTATGACGCAGCTGACAAGTTACTGATCGCCGCCTGCGACGGCTCTACTGATGTGGTTGACGCCAAGACCGGCAAGGTCTTGCAAACCTTGACGACCGGTAAGGGTGCCGACGGCGTCGTGTTTGATCCACGCCAGAAGCTTGCCTTTGTGCCCTCGGGCCGGGCCGGGAACCTTGCGGTCATCGCGTTCGTCAAGGGCAAGGGGACGATCGTTGATACCGTCCCGACCCAGGTCGGCGCGCGCACGATCGCGATCGACGAGCGGAGCGGGCGTGTCTACCTGCCCACCGCTAAGTTCGGCCCTGTTACGACGCCTGGCCGTCGGCCGCCGATGCTGCCTGGCACCTTCCAGATCCTTGTCGTCGGGAAGTGAGGCGAACCGGACTTAGTGCGGCCCTCCTTGCGTTGGGGCTAGGCGGCTGCGTCCATTACGCTGCCGCTCCGCCGCAGCCCGCGAAGTTCATCGGCGAATTCGATGCCCAGACGCTGGAGGCTGGGGCGGCGCGGACCTGGACCGCCGCAGAGTTGCTGTCCCTCGCCCTGGCGAAGAACCCGCAAATCGCCGAAGCGCGGGCCAAGTATCAGACGTCGCTTGCCGCGATGCGTACGGCCAAGGCCTATTCTGGTTCCAGCCTGACGCTGACAGCCGAGTACGCCAGTGAGACACCGCATTGGGGCTATAGCGGAGGTGGCGACTTTCCTCTCGACATCGCAACTCGGCGAGACGTCCGGATCACCACCGCTCAGCTCCAGGCGCTCCAGGCCTATTACGATTACGGCGAGACGATCTGGTCTGTACGGACGGACCTGGAAAAGGCACGTGTCGATTTCCTCGCGGCGAGCAGCGAACTGCAAGCGGCGACAGAGTCAGTCGAACTGCGAGGCCGGCGCGCGCAGCTTGTTGAGCATCGAATCTCTGCAGGTCAGGACGCTCGCGCGGCTGGCCTGCTCGCGCAAGGTGACCTCGCAGCGGCCGAGCGTCGGCTCGTTGGCGCCAAGGGCCGCCGGCAAGCCGCGATCGTGGACCTGGCGAAGGCCCTGGGGGTTGGTCCAAGCACAATAGGTGGGATCCGCCTCGTCGCTCCGCAGGTCGTTCTGCCGTTTTCTGACCTGGCCTTACGCCGGCGAGACGCAGCGCTGTCACGGCGCGATGTGCTTAGAGCGATCGCCGATTACGACCTAGCCGAGCAGGCTCTGCGTCTCGAAATCGCGAACCAATACCCCACGTTCAATCTTGGGCCTGGCTACAACTATGACCACGGCGTGACCAAGCTGCCCTTCAACCTGGCGCTCGTCCTGCCGCCACGAGATATCAATCGCCGAGCCATCGCCCAGGCTGAGGCTGCGCGGACTGCCGCCGGGAAGTCTCTTGAGCTGGCCCAGGCCAACGCCCTTTCGGCCGTCGACATGGCCGCTGCGGCATTGAAGACGGCACAAGACGATTTTGAGCGTGCCCGCGATAGCGCCGTGCCCGCCGCTCAGAAGGCTGATGCTGCCGCGGCTCGGGCCGTCGCGGCGGGCGAGAGCGATCGTGTCGATGCGTTGGCCACGCGTGGCGCAATGGTCGATGCGGTCCTTGATATGCTGGATGCGCAACACGCCGCGGCCGCTGCGGTGATCGATCTTGAAGATGCGCTGAGGGGTTCCTTCGACCCGGGCGAAACGGCCCAGATCGAAAAAGCGATGACAGAGGTGAAAAAGGCGCGATGAGAGCTCGTGTTCTAGCCGCGGCGCTTTGCCTGGCGACCCCGGCGCTGGCGGCGCCAGGCCAGGCCTTCAAGATCGACGCGGCCACCTTAACTCGGCTCGGCGTTATGACAGCGCCCTTGCGCGCCGTAAGGCGAGCCGCGTCGGTGACGGGGTTCGTACGCGGGCTGGATGCAGGTCCGCTGGCGCAGCTCGATTCGGATCTCATCACCGCGATTGCGGCGCAGTCGGCCTCTCAGGCTGAGGCGGCCCGGACCAAGGCGCTGGCCGCTGACCAGACGGTCTCTAAACAGGTTGCAGAAGCTGCCGACGCCCAGGCGCGATCCGACGCCGCCAAGGTCCAGTTGCTTCGCCGCCGTGTCGGGCTCGAATGGGGACCCTCGCTCGCGAAACTTTCCGATGCTCGGCGCGGAAAGTTGGTCGCCGATATCGCGGCTGGCCATGCCGCTTTGGTTCGGGTCGATTCTGCCTTGGGGTTGTCGCAGGCGCACGGAAATGTCGAGATCGAGCTCGGTGGCGGCGTTCACGCGCTTGCCGCAATTCTCGGTCCCGCTCGGGTCGGCGATCCGCGCCTGCAGTCGACCGGCGCTCTGGCGCTGGTGACCGGTCCACAGGCGTTGCAACTGGGCGTCGGTACGGTTGTGCCTGCAAGCCTTATTAAGGGCGCAGGCGGATTGGGCGTGGTCATTCCAAGGGAGGCCTTGCTACGCAACGCTGGGCAGACTTTCGTCTATATCCGCAGTGACCATGGAGACTTCGAGCGGCGCGCGGTTCCCGCTGGTCTGACCGATCCAGAGGGCCTCTTTGTGATCAGTGGATTCCGCGTTGGTGAGGCCGTGGTGACCAAAGGCGCTTCCCAAATCTTGGCGGCTCAGTCGGCACCCGCCAAATCCGCCGAAACCAAGGACGACTGAGCGTGCTGTCCCGAATAGTCGGTTGGACCCTGAACCGGCCACGCTTGATGGTGGCCGCAGCGATCGTGCTGCTGATCTATGGCGCCATCGTGCTGGGACGCTCCAAACTCGATGTCTTCCCCGATTTTGTACCCGCTCAGGTCGAAGTGCAGACCGAAGCGCCAGGTCTGACGGCCGAACAAGTTGAGCAGCTCGTCACGCGGCCCGTGGAACAAGCCATCAACGGCGCCGCAGGCGTCGCATCGATCCGATCGCATTCGACCGCAGGGCTTTCGACGATCACGGTCAACTTCGCTCAAGGCTCTGAGCCGTTCCATGACCGGCAGATCGTATCCGAAGCCCTCACCGAGCTCGATCCGCTCCCAGCCGGCGTGACACCGCCACATGTGACGCCTTTGACATCCTCCACCATGGATTTGCTCAAAGTCGGCTTCACCAGCGACAAACTCACCCCAATGCAGTTGCGCGATCTGGTAGATTGGACCGTGCGGCCGCAAATTCTGCAGGCTGCCGGTGTCGCTCGAGCGACCGTTTATGGCGGTCAGATTCGACGGATTGAGGTGCGCGTGCGCCCCGCCGAGCTCGCTGCGCGAGGGCTGGGCCTTTCCGACGTCTTGGCTGCGGTGACGGCGTCTACCGGTGTCTCCGGCGCCGGTTACATCGACACACCGCAACAACGCGTGCTGATTGAATCCCACGGTCAGGTTCAGACGGCCCTTGACGTGGCGGCTGCGCCGCTGCCCTCCGTTGATGGCGCGGCGCCCGCCACAATCGGCGACATCGCCGAGGTCGTCGACGGAGCCGGACCTGCAGACGGGGACGCCCTGATCATGGGCCGCCCTGGCGTGCTCCTCAGCATCTCCAGCCAGTATCGCGCCAACACCCTCGATGCGACGCGAGCTGTCGAGCAGGCGCTGCAGTCCATGGCACCGGCGCTAAAGGCGCAGGGCGTGACGGTGAACACCGGTCTCCATCGGCCAGCCAATTTCATCACCTCAGCGCTCAAAGGCATCGGGGATGATCTGGCCATTGGCGCGGTGCTGATCGCTTTGGTGCTTTTCCTTTTCATGCGCGACTTGCGCACGGTGTTGATCGCCTTCGTCTCCATTCCGCTTGCACTCCTGACGGCGGTGATCGTGCTTGACCGCATGGGTTCAACCTTGAACACCATGACGCTTGGCGGTCTGGCGGTTGCGCTTGGGGTCGTCGTCGACGATGCGGTGATCGGCACGGAAAATATCGTCAAACGTATCCGCTCGGCGCAACTGGGCGCCTCGCCGCGGGACGTGATTTTGGCCGCATCGGTAGAGGTCCGCGCCCCGGTAGTCTACGCGACCTTGATGCTGGCCCTGGTGCTATTGCCAGTACTGTTGCTGCATGGCCTTCAAGGCTCGTTCTTTTCGCCTCTGGCTGGCTCGTTCATCGTAGCGACGCTGGCCTCATTGGCCGTTGCGGTGGTCATCACACCGCCGCTCGCCCTGTTGCTGTTGCACCGTGGCGGTCTTCATGGAGAGCCGGCGTTCCTCCGGCACACCAAGACCTGGCACCAATCGATCCTGCGGCGCGTCATGGATGGTCCGGGCTGGGCGTTGAGCGGCGCAGTCTTAGCGATCGCGATCACGATCGCGGGCTTCATGTTCTTCAACTCCGAGCTTCTCCCGAGTTTCCGCGAGAGCCACTTTGTGCTCAGCGTCTCGGGTCCACCCGGCACCTCGCTCGCGGTGATGAAGGACTATGGTGCCAGGATCAGCAAAGAGCTCTTAGCGATCGATGGCGTCGCGGATATCGAACAGCAGCTTGGTCGCGCCGAAGGCGGCGAAGATCCGTTTGGGACTGAGCAGAGTGAATTCCACGTTGAGCTGAAACCTGACCTCTCTGGACACAAACAGGACGAAATCCAGAAGCGCATCCACGAGGTTCTCGATAGCTATCCCGGTCTCAAGACCGAAGTTTTGACCTTTCTTGGGGATCGCATCGGTGAGTCCCTTTCCGGTGAGACGGCAGGTCTGGTCATCGGGATCTATGGCGCAGACCTTGATACCCTCGACCGCGTGGCCGATCAGATCTCTGAGGTCATTAAGACCGTGCCCGGAGCGGTTGACGTCCAGGTGCAGACCCCACCGAAGACGCCGGTCGTACGCGTCGACCTCGACTTCCCTGCCTTGGCTCGTTTTGGCGTTGCCCCGGCCGATGCTTTGAACGCCATCGGCTCTGCCTATAAGGGCGCGGCAGCCGCCAAGATTTTCCAGGCAACCCGGACGATCGACATCGCCGTGACAACGCCGCCGGACCTGAAGCGCGACCCTGAAGCGGTGGGCGATCTTCTGGTCCGCTCCGCGACCGGGACCGCTGTTCCCTTGAAAACCCTAGCCAAGGTCTACCTGACAGACACCCGAACTCTGGTAAATCATGAGGGTGGGCGTCCGCGTCAGGTCGTAACCGCCAATCCCGTGCCGCGTGATGTGACCAAGGTGACAAAGGATGCGCAGGCCGCTGTTGGTGCCAAGGTGAAGCTGCCGCCGGGCGTTTATCTGGAATACACAGGCACAGCCCAGGGCACTGCGGACGCGCGTAAGGAACTTCTTTTCAACACCGCACTGGCGATCGCAGGTGTGGTCGCACTCCTGCTTCTGGCCTTTGGAAGCGGCCGCGCAACGGTCTTGATCCTTGGCTCCACCCCTTTCGCTCTGGTCGGCGGTATCATCGCTGTCGCTCTGACGGGTGGAAGTCTGTCATTGGGCTCCCTCGTTGGGTTCGTGACCCTGTTCGGCGTGGCCGCGCGCAACGCCATCCTGCTGGTCGCCCGATTGCAGCAGCTGACCGATGAGGAGGGGCATCCTTGGTCCATCGACACCGTTTTGCTTGGCACCCGCGAGCGATTGACGCCCATTGTTATGACCGCGCTGGTGACAGGCCTGGGTGTGCTCCCTCTGGCGCTTTCTAGCGGTCAGGCAGGACGCGAGATTCAGGGGCCCATGGCGATCGTCATCCTGGGCGGCCTGATAACCTCGACGCTCGCAAGTCTGGTGCTGCTGCCCGCCTTGGCATGGCGCTATGGGCGCTCGCCACAAGCTAGGGTCGTTTAGCGAGTTCCTTGGCGACGACCGGCGCCAGTTTCTTTGCGATGACCAGCACGCCTTGGGCATTGGGGTGGATCGCGTCGGCCTGATTTAGTGAAGGCTTGCGGGCGACCCCGGCCAGGAGATCGGGATAAAGCGTCACGTCGTGCGCCTTGGCGAGCGCTGGGAAGACGTCGTCGAAATCTCGCGCGTAGCTCGCGCCGAGTTCGCGCGGGGCATGCAGGCCGGCCAGCACCACGCCCATGTGGCGTTCCTTCAAGCGAGCAAGAATGCGCTCAAGATTTGCGCGTGTGACCTTTGGGTCGACGCCTTGAAGGAGGTCATTGCCGCCCAAAGCGACGACGACGACTTGGGTGTCGGACCGGATGCTGAAATCGACTCGCGCCGCGCCATCGGCGGTGGTGTCTCCGGACACACCTGCGCCACGCACCCTATTGGGGACGTGCAACCTCTCCAGCGACAGGTGAAGCTGGATTGGCAGGGAAGCGGCTTGGGGCAGGCCAAAGCCCGCGGTGATGGAATCCCCAAGGATTGTCACCATCGGTGCGACGGCACCAAGAGCGCGGACGGGCAAAGCCATTGCGCCGCTCGCAATAAGGATGCGGCGAGAAATCATAAGGGGACGTGTATCGGTCATACGTGTGCCCTATCTAGAGGATCACGCCCGCCACTCAAACGCTGAAGGCTTGCAATTGCCGACTAAAGATCTCGACTCAGCCGCCGTTCCGCTCATCCTTGACAAGGTTTCACTGACCCTGCCGTCTGCGGCGGGTCCCGTGGAAATCCTGCGCGGGCTTGACGTTACGGTCGATCGTGGCGAGCGCGTGGCCCTGGTCGGGCCCTCAGGCTGTGGGAAATCCTCGATGATCGCGGTCGCCGCTGGACTGGAGCGGCCGACCGGTGGGCGGGTGCTATTGTTTGGTCAGGACCTGGCTGGTCTCGATGAGGATGGCCGAGCGCGCCTGCGCCGAGGTCGCGTTTCCTTGGTGTTCCAAAGCTTTCATTTGTTACCGAACATGACGGCCGAGGAAAATGTCGCAGCTCCGCTCGAGATCGCGCGGGTGTCGGCTGCGTCTGAGATCGCCAAGATCTGGCTTGACCGGGTTGGGCTCGGCGCCAGGGGCCGACACTATCCCCATCAGTTATCTGGCGGAGAGCAGCAGCGGGTGGCGCTTGCCCGAGCGTTGGCTTCGCGACCTGCGCTATTGTTTGCTGACGAGCCGACCGGAAATCTCGACGCCGCCAACGCAGCAAAGGTCGCCGATATGATGTTCGAATTGATCGCTGAGACCGGTGCAGCCTTGGTGCTGGTAACCCACGACGAGCACCTTGCGGCGCGCGCAGATCGGACCATCCGGTTGCGCGATGGGCGAGTGGCTGTGCCCGCATGATGCCACTGTCTCTTCGGTTCGCGGGGCGCGAGCTGCGTAGCGGCGTCAGGGGCTTCCGCATCTTCCTGGCCTGCTTGGCGCTGGGTGTGGCCGCGATTGCTGCGGCGAGCTCAACGGCGGAGGCGTTCCGGCGAGGGCTCGCGAGCAAGGCCAGTGAGATTCTGGGCGGCGACTTGGCGCTGACGATCAATCAACGCCGCTTCAACCCGGCCGAGCTGGCCGTTCTGGAGAAGACCGGTCGGGTTTCCTATTCGGTTGGCTCGATCGCCATGGCTCAAGCGCCGTCAGGCGAGCGCCGGCTGATTCAGTTGCGCGGGGTCAATAGCACCTATCCACTGGCCGGGGAGGTCACCCTCGGCGGCGGCGCATCTTCGCTGCAGGTCGCCATCGCACCCGTCAACGGTGTGGCCGGCGCAGTCGTTGAGCAACCGCTTTTAGACCGCCTCCATATGAAGGTCGGCGACCGGTTCTTGGCCGGCAACATGCCACTCGTCGTGCGGGGCGTCCTGCTGCAGGAACCCGATCGGCTGTCACGCGGTTTTGCGCTCGGACCGCGGGTTATTACGAACCTGGCCGCTCTTGAGGCGGGCGGCTTCATGGCGCCTGGCCTGCCGTTCGGTGAAACGGCGCGGGTGGCATTGGCACCTGGAGCATCTCTGGAGGCGGCCAAGGCCCGCTTGCGAAAGGGGCTTGGTGGGGAGCCCCGGATCCGCGACCGCGAGGACGCTGCGCCGGGCATCCACCGGCTTATAGATCAGCTGGAATACTTCCTGGGATTCATCGGACTGGCCTCGCTTGTCGCCGGTGGACTTGGTGTGTTTGGCGCGGTCAGCGCCTACCTGGAAATCCGAAAGCCCGTCATCGCCACGCTCAAAGCCCTCGGCGCCGAAGGCCAGTTGGTACGCGACATTTACCTCATTCAAATCGCGTTGCTGGCTGCGCTCGGGGTCGTCATCGGTTTAGCTGTCGGCGCCGCTGCGCCGCTCATCCTGGGTCTGTTCGCCCAGAACCAGTTGCCGATTCCAGCCTTGTTTGCCGTCTATCCGTTGCCGCTCGCAAAGGCCGCAGCTTTCGGACTGTTATCGGCCGCCGCATTCTCGCTGGCACCTTTGGGTCGGGCCCGATCAACCCCGCCTGCCAGCTTGTTCCGAAGCGATCTATCCGGGACGGTGAAGATTGGCCCCGAGATCGTCGCAGCCGCGCTCGCTGCGATCGGCTTGGCCGCAATGGCCGTGGTCACGGCGCCAACGCCTTTGGCGGCCGGCATTATGATCGCCGGTGTCGCTGCCGCATTTGGCCTACTTTGGGCTATCGGCTGGGGCTCGGCAGTCGTTGCGGGCAAGGCCAGGTCGGGTGCACGAGGTCCATTGCGGATCGGACTTGCCAACCTTGCCGGACCCCATTCTGCGGCCCGTACAGCCTCGCCGGCCATCGGCCTAGGCGTGGCGCTGCTAGCCGCCGTCGTCTTAATCCAGTCTTCACTGCTAAATCAGGTCGCTGAGGTTGCGCCAAGGACCGCCCCGGCCCTGGTTTTCACCGACGTGCCCGGCGATCGAACCGCCGAGTTTGATGCCGCCGTCCGCCGCGCCTTTGGCCAGGCGCTGACGCCGAAGAACTATCTGAGGGAGCCTTTCGTCACGGGGCGCATAACCAAAGTTCGTGGCGTCACGCTCGACCCTACAAAGATCCGCCGCGAGGATCGTTGGGCCTATGACAGTGACATCTCGATGTCCGCCATCGGACCGAAGCCTGAGGATCCGGGCATCACGGAGGGACACTGGTGGCCGGCAAATTACGCAGGCCCACCCTTGGTCGCCCTGGATGTGGGGGTGGCAAAAGGGGCGCAGGTGAAGGTTGGGGACGTCGTAACGCTTTCAATCCTGGGTCAAGATATCGACGCCCGGGTCGCGCTCTTGCGCAAGGTCGATTTTGGCAGCTTTGGCGTGAGTTTCCCGGTGGTGCTCACCCCTTCGGCGGTAGAAGGCGCAAACTTGCGCCAGATCGCCCTTGCAAAGGCCTCCAAGGCACAAGAAGCCGCGGTGATCAGCGAGCTCGGCCATCGCTTTCCATCCGTCAATGTCGTGTCTGTGCGCGAGCAGTTAGAGGCCGCCACCGATCTCTTCGACCGCTTGGCCCTGGCCATTCGCGGTGCGGCGGCCGTTGCGGCTTTGGCGGGGCTGCTGGTTCTGACCGGCGCTATTGCCGCACGGGCTCGCGCTCGCACGCGAGAGGCGGCGATCTTGAAAGTCCTGGGTGCCTCGCGGGCTCAGATACTTGCAGCTTATGTGATGGAGTATGGCTGCGTCGGCATTATCGCCGGGACCGCCGGGGTGGCGCTGGGTTATGCCGCCGCCTGGCCCGTTGTGGTGCGAGTGTTCCACGCGAAATGGAGCATGGACTGGGCCGGCGTTATAGCCCTGCTGGCCGCGGCATCCATCGTTGCGGCTCTTGGCGGCCTGCTGGCCGCGTTCCAAGCGCTCTCGAAGCGGCCCGCCCCAGCCTTGAGGGCTGAATAGCTGTCATCGACGCTGCGCTGTTTTCCACCTTGCGATGGCGCTGTCGGCCCGCGTCAGGGCCGCTGCGCGCAAGCGCGCGCTGCGTTGTCCCGCCGTGGAGACGGCGCGCTCCCTTTCAGGTGAATTCGGCCTGAGGTTGGTTTTTCAGTCGCTGGAAAATCCGCTTATGTCCGCCGTCCGCCCATTCCAACCCGACACCGCTTCAAAGGCCGAGCCCAGGGCCACAACGGTCGCCTCATCGCGCGGCCGTCCCATGATCTGGAGGCCGACCGGCATCCCCGATGGGGTGAGGCCACAGGGCACGCTAATTGCCGGAAGATCGAGGTAGTTGGCGGCACGTGTCAGGCGGCTGAGCGGCGCGGTGGTCTCATCGACGTCATCGATCGCAGGCGCCGCAATTGGGCAGGTGGGGTTAAGCAAACCATCGTAGGCTGACAGCCAGCTGTGAAATTGGGTTTGGTCGTTTGCGCGTTGCGCGTGGGCATGTTCAAGCCGCTCATCGGAGACATCGCGGCCAACTTCAAATCGGCGAACGATCCAGGGATCCATAATCTTGCCGTGGGCCTCGATCCGTTCACGCCAGATGCGCCAGCCTTCAGCGGCCATCAGCAGGCCGTTTGGGGCGACGCTTTCGTCCAATGCCTTCGGCGGGCGGACCATTTGCACGGTAACCCCGGTCTTCCGAAGTCGGTCCAGAGCCGCAAGGTAAAGTCGAGCGACATCGGCATCAATTTCGCCCAGGTGCTCCAGAGGAATGGCCGCCAGCCTGCGTCCGTCGACCTCCATGGCAAGTGCGGCTTCTGCGTTGAACGACCTGCGCGTCGTCTCGGCGTCATCGGGACCAGAAATGACGCCAAGCATCCGCGCTGCCGTCGCGACGTCTTTGGCCAGCGCCCCCACCGTGTCCAAGCTCGGCGCTAAAGGATGCACGCCAACGAGACTCACCAGGCCACGGCCCGGCTTCAACCCAACCACGCCGCAAGTCGCGGCCGGAATCCGCACCGACCCGCCGGTGTCGCTGCCCAGGGCGGCGTCGACCAGGCCGGCCGCCACCGCGACCGCCGAGCCGGAAGACGAGCCGCCTGGCGCGCGATGCACTTTGGCGTCCCACGGGTTCCAGGGTGCGCCCACCGCTCGGTTGGTCCCCCAGCCGCCATAGGCGAGCTCGACGGTGTGCGTTTTGCCGATCGCGCGCCATCCCGCATCCAGAAGCTTCTGAACCGCGACCGCGTTTGCGCCCGGATGCTCCGCCAAGGCGACGCGAGCCCCGCCACCCGTGGGTATGCCTGCAACGTCGAATAGGTCCTTGATCGCAAAAACAGGTCCGTCGCCGGCGCCCAAGGCCGGTTCGAACACACGCACAAAGGCCTTCAGACGACCATCGTATTGGCTGATGCGGGCGAGCGCTTCGTCTGGTGACATGAAGCTTCCTTTTTCGTTGCGCAACTATTGCCGGTCCTTGGTTAGGAAACCAGATGACGTCGGGGTTTGGCTGTGGCTTTTCGTCAGATCATGACGCGCGCGCTGCCTGACCAGCTTCGAACCACTATCCGGTTCCTGGGCCGTGTGCTGGGCGATGTGATCCGCGCCGAAGACGGCGAGGCGGTATTCAGCCAGATCGAAGAGATTCGCCAAGCCTCGGTCGCCTTCCATCGCGAGGGCACGCCCAAGGCTGCGAAAGTGATGGCTGAACGCCTCGAGAGGCTAAGCCTTCCCGACACACTGCGGTTCGCCCATTCCTTCGCCTGCTTCCTGCAAATTACCAATATCGCCGAGGACCAAATCCAGCGGCAGCGCGGTCGCGGTGGCGATCGTCGCGCAGATACGCTGGCCGGTGCGGTCCGCACCCTGAAGGCCGAAGGCGTAGCCCTCAGCGACATCGTTGAGCTGCTACGCCACGCCTTGATCGCCCCTGTTATCACGGCCCATCCAAGCGAGGTCCGCCGCAAAAGCGTACTCGACCGGGTCGGTGCCATCGCTGACGCCCTTGATGCCCTTGACCACGCCGTACCTGAGGCTGACCGCGTCATTATTGAGCGTGAATTGGTGCAGCAGGTCTCGATCTTCTGGCGCACGCGTCTCCTGCGCTCGGTAAAGCTGGGCGTGGGCGACGAAATCGAAAACGCCGTCTCCTATTTCGAACGTAGCTTTCTGCCGGAATTGCCGAGACTTTACGCCCACTGGGTCAGTGTCCTGGGTGAACCGCCCGCGCTGAACAGCTTCCTGCGGGTAGGCTCCTGGGTGGGCGGCGACCGGGATGGAAATCCCTTCGTCACGGCTGATGTGCTGCGCAAGGCCATGCGTCGTCAGTCGCAAGCCGCGCTGAGGGTTTATCTGGAGACGATCCATGCTCTGGGGGCAGAGTTATCACTGTCTGGTCGGCTCGCTCAGGTGACGCCGCAGTTGCAGGCCTTGGCCGATGCCGCCAACGACGCATCGCCACATCGGGCCGACGAACCCTACCGGCAAGCGTTAACCGGCATCTACGCGCGATTGGCTGCCAGCTACCTGCAGCTAGCGGGGGAGGCTCCGGTCCGGCCGCCGGCCTCGAAGGCGCAACCCTATGTCAGTCCTGATGACCTGAAAGCCGATCTGGAGACGGTTTTGGCGAGCCTTATCGCCAAGCATGGGCAGACCTTCTCGTATGGACCGCTTCCAGATCTGATCCGGGCGGTGGACACCTTTGGCTTTCATCTGGCGCGCCTGGATTTGCGCCAGAATTCCTCCGTTCATGCCCGCACGACGGCGGAGCTGCTCAAGGTCGCTGGTGTCTGTGAGAACTACGAGGCGTTAGATGAGGCGGCTCGCTGCGCGTTGTTGATCGGTGAGCTCAGTCATAGCCGACCGCTGCACTCGCCCTTCGCGCAGTATAGCGACGAGACCCAACGCGAGATCGAGGTCTTGTCCGCCGCAGCCGAAGCCAAGCGGCTCTACGGCAAGGACGCGATCCGCGCTTACATCGTGTCCAACACCACAGCGGTGTCGGATCTGCTGGAGGTCTATCTGCTGCTCAAAGAGGTGGGCCTTTTTACGCCGGGCAATCCTGCGCGCTCGCAGGTCTTCGCTGAACCGCTCTTTGAAACCATCGACGACCTTCGGGCCGCTCCAGAAACACTGAAAGCTTTTCTCGCCATCCCGCTCATCCGCCATCTCGTCGAGCCGATCGGGCTACAAGAGGTGATGATTGGCTACTCGGACTCAAACAAGGACGGCAGCTATCTGACGTCCACTTGGGAGCTTTATCAAACCTCCCGCGCGTTAGGCCAAGTGACCCAAGCCGAAGGTTTGCGCCTGCAGCTTTTCCACGGGCGTGGTGGAGCTGTGGGCCGCGGAGGCGGATCGAGCTTTGAGGCGATTTTGGCGCAGCCCAGCGGCACGGTGAACGGTCGGATCCGCATCACCGAGCAGGGCGAGGTCGTCGCCAACAAGTACGCCGACCCGGAACTGGCTCGCCAGAGCCTCGAGACCCTGACCGCCGCTGTTGTGCTGGCCTCATTGCGCAGAACGGCGGACGCTGAGGACGCGTCGCCTCACGCCAAGGTCATGGAGGCGCTATCGCGACGCTCAATGACCGCTTATCGGGCCCTGGTCCATGAGACGCCCGGCTTCGTTGACTACTTCTACGCAGCGACGCCGATCAGTGAGATTGCAGATCTCAATATCGGCAGTCGGCCCACTTCACGCCAGGCGAGCCGCAGCATTGGCGGACTTCGGGCTATACCGTGGGTGTTCTCCTGGGCCCAATCGCGCGCGATGCTGCCGGGCTGGTATGGCGTAGGCTCGGCGGTGCGCGATTGCGGGGTGCCGATCGAGGCGCTCGCCGAACTGCATGAGACTTGGCCGTTTTTCTCATCGGCCTTGGCAAATATGGAGATGGTGCTGGCCAAGGCGGACATGGCGATTGCCGAGCGCTATGCGGGACTGGTGGAAGACCGGGCCCTGGCTGACAACGTCTTTGGGCAGATCAGGGCCGAGTGGGAGCGTACAACTGAAGCCTTGCTCAAAATCACCGGCCAATCGGCCTTGTTGGAAAAAAATCCTGACCTGGCGGCCGTAATCCGCTCGCGATTGCCCTACATTGATCCGCTCAATCATCTGCAGATTGAACTGATCCGGCGTCGCCGCCGCGGTGATGGCGATGAGGCGGTGGTCGAGGGCATTCACCTGACCATCAACGGCATCGCCGCAGGTCTGCGGAACACCGGGTGACGTGAATGTCGGACGGCAGGACTGTAAGCAACCAGCGCAGTGATTTCGGACTTTCGACGAGCGAGCGGCCAGATGTTGGCTGCGTGCGACGTTGTCGATACGCCTGCGAAACCGGCGACCAGGAAATCCTGGCGGGGCGCAAGCTGCGGTCCGGTCTCACGGCTGAGCGGCAAGCAGCGGTGTTGGCGGAATGGAAACTGCCTGGAGGCAAGGGCTGATGAATCTCTACGATATCCTCGCCGCCGGGTTTGCCGTCGAGCGCGCAAAGCCCGCTTTCCTGCTGAGCGACGGTTCCGCGGTGAGCTATGCCGAACTTGAGGCGGGGGCTGCGCAGATCGCGGGGCACCTGGTCGCCTCCGGCGTCGCACCCGGAGACCGTGTCGGGCTGCAGGCCGAAAAATCGGTCGAGGCGGTGATGATCTACTTAGGTGTCTTGAAAGCCGGTGCGGTCTTCTTGCCCCTCAATTCCGCCTACACCCGCGCTGAGGTGGATTACTTCATTGGCGATGCGGCACCGCGGGTTTTCATCACAGACGCGCAGGCCTTCCGGGCTGAGGCCGATGCGTCCGATCCTTTGATCAAGAGTGTCGAGCGCGCCGACCATCACCTGGCCTCGCTGATCTATACAAGCGGCACCACGGGCCGGTCCAAGGGCGCGATGTTGAGCCACGGCAATCTGGCCGCAAATGCCAAGGCGTTGCACGCGGCCTGGGGGTTCACCCCAGATGACGTGCTGTTGCATGCTCTGCCGATTTTTCATGTCCACGGGCTATTCGTGGCTCTGCACTGCGCCTTCTTAAGCGGCGCGCCCATGGTCTGGCTTACAAAGTTCGACGATGCGCAGGTCTTGGCGGGCCTTGCCCGTTCCACGGTCATGATGGGGGTGCCCACCTTCTATACGCGCCTGTTGGCCAATTCGAATTTCACGCGCCAGCGGGCCGCGCACATGCGTCTGTTTATCTGCGGCTCTGCGCCCCTGCTGGAATCCACATTCGTCGAATTTGAAGAACGAACCGGCATGCGCATCCTGGAGCGCTATGGGATGAGTGAGGCGGTGATCATCACGACGAACCCACTCGTTGGCGAGCGCATCCCCGGTAGCGTCGGCTATCCTCTGCCGGGTGTGGATCTGCGGATCGGCGCAAGCGAGGAAACCGGCGTCATTGAAATCCGCGGGCCCAGTGTCTTCGGTGGCTACTGGGAAATGCCGGAAAAGACGGCCCAGGAATTTACCGCCGACGGCTTTTTCATGACCGGAGACGTGGGGCGCCAGGACCCCGACGGTCGGGTCTGGATCAGCGGGCGAGCAAAAGATCTGATCATTTCGGGCGGTTACAACGTCTATCCCAAAGAGATCGAACTGGTGATCGATGAATTGGTTGGCATTACCGAAAGCGCTGTGGTCGGCGTACCGCATCCAGATTTCGGCGAAGGTGTCGTGGCTGTCGTTATCGGCGTTGGCGACGAAATGGCGATGATCGCTGAATGCCGACGTCAGCTTGCGCCCTATAAGGCACCCAAGCGCATTGTCTTCGTCGGCGAGCTGCCACGCAATGCCATGGGCAAGGTGCAGAAGAACCTGCTACGCGACCAATACGCTGGGCTGTTCACCAGAGGCTGAAAAACAAAAAGGGGTAGATCATGGATCTGCAGCTGAAGGGCAAGACCGCTGTCGTAACCGGCGGCACGCGCGGCATTGGACGCTCGATCGCCGAATGCTTCGCTGACGAGGGGGCAAACGTCGCCATTTGTGCCCGCAATGCCGAACAGGTCGCCGAAACCGTCCACGCTCTTGAGGCCAAGGGTGTGAAGGCCTGGGGCGCTGTCGTGGATATCGCCGATGAGATCGCTCTGAAGACCTTCATCCAAGATGCTGGCGCAAAACTCGGTGGTATCGATGTCTTGGTCTCCAATGCGAGTGCTTTGGTTCAGGGCAACGCCGAAGACGCTTGGAAGGCGATGTTTGACGTCGACATGCTGGGGGCGGTCCGCTGCTTCGAGGCGGCAAAACCTTTCCTGGAGGCGGCGGGTCAGAAAAACGGCGATGCGGCCTTCATCATTACGTCTTCAGTGTCGGGCGCTGAGACCGACAACCCGAACGCCTACGGCGCGATCAAAGCGGCGTTGATCCATTACGCCAAGGGCGTGGCGCGCGAAAATGCGGCCAAGAAGGTCCGCTGCAACGTGGTCTCGCCTGGCACAGTGTTCTTTGAGGGCGGCGTCTGGGGCAACGTGAAGACCAACATGCCGGGTTTCTTCGAGACGGTAATTAAGCGCAACCCGACCGGCCGCATGGCGACACCGGAAGAGGTGGCCGCTGCGACGGTGTTCCTAGCCTCGCCCCGTTCAGCCTTCACGACCGGCATCAATATGCTGGTGGATGGAGCCATCAGTCGACGCGTGAATTTTTAGTCTTAAGAGACTGAAAGATTAGGTGAATAAGATGGGTGCATTGTCAGGTCTGAAGGTCCTGGACTGCACCCATGTCACCGCCGGTGCCTATTGTTCGATGGTCTTGGCTGACCTGGGTGCCGATGTCGTCAAGATCGAGCCGCCAGTCGGAGAGACGACGCGGCGCCATAGGGGTGCCGCCTTTCGGGCCTTCGACTTCGTCAACCGTAACAAACGCGCCATCGCACTTGATCGGACGACTGAGGCCGGCGCAGCGACGCTGAGCAAGCTCGCCGAAACCGCCGACGTCTTCGTTGAAAACTATCGTCCCGGATCGCTGGACAGGATGGGGTTGGGCTTTGCCCATCTCGCCAAGATGAACCCGCGTCTGATTTACTGTTCGATCTCCGGCTTCGGTCTCGACGGGCCTTATCGCGACCGTGGCGGCTTTGACCTGATCGCTCAAGTGATGAGCGGCATCATGAGTTTCACTGGCGAGGAGGGGAGCGAGGTTCCCGGCGCAGCAGGCGTGCCGCTTTCGGACCTGAACGCCGGCGTGTTTGGAGCCCTCGGCGTCTTGGCTGCTTTGCAGAGCCGACACGTCACCGGCAAGGGGCAACATGTTGAGACTTCGCTGCTGGAGTCGGCGCTCGCCTATACGATCTGGGAGAGCGGCCTCTTCCTGACGACCGGCGAAGTCGCTCATCGCAGGGGCACGCGCCATCGTCTTGCCGCACCCTACGAGGCGCTTGAAACGGCCGATGGGTACATGGTGGTCGGCGTCAACAATCAGCGGCTCTGGCTGCGGTTCTGCGAAGCCCTGGTGGAGCCGGGCCTGGCAAGTCAGGAGGGGTTTGAGCGTCCTAACCGGCGGGTCAGGAACCGCGACGCCCTCAAGGCTCGGATTGAAGCGATCCTGTCGCACGACACGACCGTAAACTGGATGGTGAAGCTAGAGGCGCAGGGCGTACCGGCAGGACCGCTCAACACGATCGCTCAGGCCTGGGATGATCCGCAGGTCAAGGCTCGAGGGTTACTGGCGCAAGTGGCGGGCCGGCGTTTTGTGCGCACGCCGATCAAGCTGCACGGCACGCCTGTTGAGGTTCGGACGGGGCCAGCGGAAGTCGGCCAGCACACCCGTGAGGTATTGGCCGAAGCTGGCTTTTCATCAACGGATATCGAGGCCCTCATCGCGCAAGGCGCGGCGGCCGTCGAGCGCAAGCAAGAGGTTAGCCCATGAGCGGGGCCGTTCACATCCATTCCATCAATGACGCCGTCGTTCTCCTGGAGATCGATAATCCGCCGATGAACCCGCTGGGCGTCGAAATGCGCCAGACCTTTATGGCCGCGCTCGATCAAGTCGAAACCAACGCGGCTCTTCGCTGCTTGATTGTCACGGGCAAGGGCCGCTCCTTTTGCGCCGGCGACGATCTGAAGAACGTTGGGCCTGGTGGCGAAGATCTGGCGGGGTTCGGCCGGTTGCTCGACCGTCTGGAGGCGACAAGGGTTCCCGTCTTGGCGGCGGTCAACGGCTGGTGCGTCGGCGGCGGTTTCGAGCTGGCGCTTTGCTGTGACATCCGACTGGCCTCGCTCGAGGCAAGGTTTGTTTGTGCGGGGGTCAATGTCGGGCTGATGGCCTCGGCCTACCGCCTCCCGCGGCTGATCGGGGTCAGTCGCGCCAAGGCCATGCTTCTTACCGGCCTGCCGCACGACGCCGAGACTGCGGAGCGTTTTGGCCTCGTCACCAGTCTGCATGCGCCGGACGATCTGCGTGCGGCTGCCATTGCGCTTGCCGAGCGGATCGCAAGCCGTGCTCCGCTGTCCATCGAGGCCACCAAACGCTGCGCCAATCGCGCGCCCGACATGTCACCCGAGGAGGCCGAGGCGATGGCGGCCCCGGAACTTTTGACCTTACGCCGCTCCGCCGATCATAAGGCTGCCGTCGCCGCCTTTCGCGAACGTCGCGAACCGGTCTTCACCCGCAGCTAGGAAGTCGCCCCTTGCGCTATGTTCGAATGCCGATCGAGGTGGAGAGCCCGGAGGAGTACGGCTACGCCCGCATCCGCTATAACCTCTCCGAGAGTTCTGTGGCCGACCAACGGCTTTCAGACCTTGGCCTGACCATACCCGACATGCCGCTGCTCTACGGCGAACACCGTGGTCGCGAGCGGCTGCGGGAGCTGATCGCCGCCGACGGGCAGGGGCTTAGCGCCGCCGACGTGTTGGTGACCACCGGCGCGGCTGGGGCACTTTTCATTATCGCGACCTCCTTGCTGGGGCCAGACGATCACCTCGTCGTCATCCGTCCCAACTATGCGACCAATCTCGAAACCCCGCGGGCGATCGGCTGCCCAACCACACACGTCGATCTGGCGTTCGAGACGGGCTTCCGCATCGACATCGACAAGGTGGCCCTTGCCATGACGCCGGCCACAAAGATCATCAGCGTAACTTGCCCGCACAATCCGACGGGCGTGGTGCTCACCGAAGGCGAACTGCGCGCCCTGGTCGATCTGGCCGCGCGCCACGGTTGCCGCCTGCTCGTCGATGAGACCTATAGGGACCTGTCATTCGAAGGCCCTTTGCCGCCGGCCGCCTCGCTCGGCGAACACGTCATCGGTGTCTCTTCACTGTCGAAGGCCTATGGCGTTCCGGGCATCCGGATCGGCTGGCTGATCACCACCGATCCCGCCTTGCAAGAACTTTTCCTGGCGGCGAGCGAACAGATCAGCATTTGCGGCAGCGTGATGGATCAGTGGGTTGCTGAGCAGGTGATGGAGCAGCGCCAGCAAATCCTGGGGCCGCGGCTGATCGAGATGCGGCGGCGGTTGAGCCAGGTCAGCGACTGGATGGCTGGCGAAGACCTTCTGGAATGGGTGAAGCCTTCGGGTGGGGTCGTTTGCTTCGCGCGTATGAAGGCCGAGCCCACCGATGGGACGGAAAGCTTCTATCGACGTTTACTGCGCGACCACGGCGCCTATGTCGGTCCGGGGCATTGGTTTGAGTGCCCCGACACCTATTTCCGGGTGGGATACGGCTGGCCGACGCATAGCGATCTGGCGGCGGGCTTGACGGCCATCTCTGCAGCGTTGCGGGGATAGTCTCAGCTTGCGGAGCTGGGCTGCTGGAGCGCAGGCTGCGAGCGTGGGCACCGCCGCCTAGATACACAGCTATCCAGCCGGCCTGTCCATCTGCCTAGACCCAAGGCCTAAGCCGCGCTCACGTTGTCGAACAGGCCACCATTATAGTCGCGAATGGCGTCGACAATCTCCTGTCGGGTGTTCATGACGAAGGGGCCATGGGCGAAGACCGGCTCAGCAAGGGGTGCGCCGTGGCCGAACAGGACGACGGAACCCTTGCGTCCCTCGATTTCGATCATGTCGCCCTCGAGGTCGAAGCGCGCGAGGTTCCAGGCCGGTATTGTGGATCCACTGACCCTGACCTCACCGGAGACAACATAGAGGAAGACATTGCGCCCGCCCAGCGAACCAAACCCGGCCTTGCCATCGGGCTTGAGGCTTATCGTCGTCATGAAGACGCCGGTCATAGAGGGGATAGGCCCAACGTGGCCGCTCCAATTGCCAGAGATGAGATTGACCGTCGCGCGGCCTCGATCCACGCGGATGGCCGGGATTTGATCGCCTTGAAGGCCGACATAACGAGGCGGGCTCATTTTGAGGTGGCTCGGCAGATTGACCCACAACTGCAGCAGCTCAAGGCGACCGCCAGACTTCAAAAATCCTTCAGGAGACACCTCGGCGTGGATGAGACCAGAACCTGCCGTCATCCACTGGACGCCCCCGGCCCGGATGATGCTCTCATGGCCCGCGCTGTCGCGGTGCGCCAACTCGCCCTCCAGGATGAAGGTTACTGTCTCAAAGCCGCGATGCGGGTGCGGCCCGAACGGCAGGCCCGCGTTGTTCTGCCCGTAAGTTTGCGGTCCGTGATGGTTGAGGAACAAGAACGGGTCGACCTGCTCGAGCCCAGGCGCGGGCACAGGCCGGCGCGTCACGAGATCCCCAATGTCGTCGCGCTGGGCGCGGTGCAGTGATTTCAGCGTCTTGGCGGTCATGACGTCCCTATAGGCGCTATCGTCGGCGGGCGAAAATCGACCTTGCGAGTATGAACCGAAGATAACATCGGCCTCACACCCGGTTCAGGGTGAGAGGTTCACCCTACCTGTCATCAGCGGCGTCGAGCTTTCGGATCCGCGGGAAACCAAGACGGGAGAAACACATGAAGGTCGCCGCAATTTCTGGCGTCGTGATCGCCGCGTTTGCGGCCACCGTGGTCGCCACGCCCAGCGTCGCTCAGCCCTATGGTTATGCCAACGACTGCCTCCAGGAGCAGCGTAGCAACGCCACCGCCGGAACAATTCTAGGCGGGCTCGCAGGCGTCCTCTTAGGGTCAAATCTCGCCGCCCACCACGGCGGCCGTTCGGGCGGCGCGGCTATCGGCGGGGTCGCTGGCGCATTGATCGGCAACAGCATTGGGCGCGGATCGCCGGCTTCTTGCGCAGACCCAGGCTACAGCAGCAGCTATCGTGGCCCCGTCTATGCCAGCCGTTACTCTGTCGCGCCTGTCTATTCCTATGCTTATGCCCAGCCGGCCTACAGCTATGAGGTCGGTGGATATGACGGCCGCTACAGCGACCAGCGTTCACATGACGGCCGCGATCGCGACCAATATCGCGACCGCGACCGCGACCGCGACCGCGACCGCGGCCACGATCGGGATCGGGATCGGGATCGCGACGGCGACGGGCGCTCTAATTACCGTTAGTCGAACCCGGCTCAGCGAATGTGCGGCCGCATCCAATTTATCGGTGCGGCCGGCTTCGTTGTCAGCTGCCTTGCGCACACAAGCGAAGTCGGCTCATGAAGGCGTCATGGAGCCGCTCTTTTTTGACCTGCGCGCGACGCACAATTCGCATCGCTGGTATCTGCCGCTGACACCGGACATCTGCGTCGGGCGTCGCGACGAGATGTTCATGTTCGGCGGCGTGGGCCTTGCGTCCGCCATCGCAGCCATGGAGCGCACAACCGGCCGTCCGGTCATCTGGGCGACAGCGCAATACCTGTCCTATGCGATGGCACCGAGCGTGGTCGATCTCGACGTCTGGGTCCCAATGGCAGGCAAGTACAACAGTCAGGCCCGGGTCATCAGCCATGTGGGCGACAAGGAGATTTTGACGGTCAATGCCGCTTTAGGCGCGCGGCCCAGTGAAATCTCCGAGCAGTGGCTCACCATTCCTGACGTCCCGCCGCCGGAGGATTGTGAGCCCGGTGAACACTGGCGCCAAGCCGGCTATGGCCTGCATAGTCGTATGGACATTCGGGTCGCCAAGGGGCGTTACGGGTTTGATCGGGCCGGCGCGCCAGAGGCGGATGGCCGGCTGTTGCTGTGGATCAAACCCCGCGAAAATTTCGCGATCGACGCCGGCATGCTGGCGATCATCGCAGACCACGTGCCGTCAGGTATCGGCAATGCGCTGGGCAAGAACGCCGGCGGCAACAGCCTCGACAACACCTTACGCATCCGTCGGATCGTGCCGACGGAATGGGTGCTTTGCGACATCCGCATTCTTGGCGTCCACGGTGGGTTCGGTCATGGCGCGATGTACCTGTTCGCCCAGGACGGCGAGTTGATGGCGACCGCCAGTCAGTCGTTGATCGTGCGAATACGTGAGGGGGCTGAGGATCGTTGAGGCTGCCGCTGCGGATTGCGAACACTTTGCCGATCATCGGGGCGTCGGAACTATGGCCTGGCAGCAAATGATCGCACATCGCTGAGCCGCCCGTCTGCGGTCTGGCCAGCTGCGACGTCACTTAATCATGGAGACCGTCTCGCGCACAGCGAGTGCGCGTTCCGGGGGCTGGGCGGAGATATCCGGAAGGCGCGAGCAGCGGCTAGTTGCGCGTGGGGATGATCACCGGCAGGGTCTCGTAGCCCTTTACGAAGGACGAATAGACCCGCTTGGGCTCACCTGTAACTTCGATGGTCGGAAACCGCTTTAGGATCTCTTCCCAGATCACCTTCAGCTGAAGCTCGGCCAAACGGTTGCCAACGCAGCGATGGATGCCGAAGCCGAAGGAGATGTGGTTCCGGGGCCGCTCGCGGTCGATGATATAATCGTTCGGCCGGTCGATGACCTCGTCGTCGCGGTTGCCCGAGACGTACCACATGATGACCTTATCGCCCTTCTTGATCTGTTTGCCCTTGAATTCGAAATCCTGAAGGGCGCGGCGTCGCATGTGAGCCAGGGGGGTCTGCCAGCGGATCGTCTCGGAGACCATGGACGGGATCAGACCCGGATTGGCGCGCAGCTTGGCATATTGATCGGGGTTCTGGTTCAGGGCCAGAATCGAGCCGGAGATCGTGTTCCGCGTTGTGTCGTTTCCGCCCACGGTCAGAAGCACGATGTTTCCGAAGAACTCGCGTGGCTCCATGTTTCGGGTGGCTTCGCCGTGCGCCAACATCGAGACCAGGTCGCCGGTTGGATCGGTATTGACCCGCTCGTTCCAGAGCTTGGTGAAATAGGCGTGGTAATCGACGAAGATCGCCATCTTCTGCTCGATGGAGTCGACGAGCCCTTGGCCCGGTGCGGCCGTCACGACATCGGACCAGTAAATCAACTGCCTGCGGTCTTCCTGCGGCATGCCAAAGAGGGTCGCCAGCGTCATGCCGGTGAGTTCCTTGGAGACCTTATCGACCCAATCAAATTCCTCGCCGATCGGTAGGTTGTCGAGGATCGTTGCGGCGCGCTCGCGGATCAGTGGCTCCATAACCTGCAGGCTGGTCGGTGAAACCGCCGGGCTAACGGTCTTGCGCTGCACGTCATGGCGTGGCGGGTCCATGGCGATGAACATCGGCAACGGGCCGTCGCCTGCGGTCTGCTCGGCGATGGTAATACCGCCCTCCGAGGAGAACACCTGGTGATTGGTATCGATCGCCATGATGTCGTTGTACTTGGTGATCGACCAATAGGGGCCGAACTCGTGCTCTTGGGTGTAATGGACTGGGTCTTCTTTCCTCAGGCGGTCGAAAATCGGCCACATGGTATCGGCCTGGAAGAGCGCAGGCTGGGCCGGATCAAGCTGCTCCAGCGGCGTGGCGTAGATCGCGTCGCGGGCCTTAGCGAGGTTCGAAAGATTGCCGTCCGCCATGATGCGTCCTCCGTATTTTAGCATTGTATAGATCGCAACGTGACGGCAGCGTCAACTTCGTTGACGCCTGGAGGGCCCGGTCTTGGTGTGCCAAGACCACCAGATGGCTGATGTCATCCACATCACGGATCCCGAAGACCCGCGGCTTGCGGACTATCGCGCCGTCCGCGAGCGAGACTTGGTCGGACGGCAAGGCGCCTTTATCGCAGAAGGGGTCGTGGTGCTGGAAAAGCTGGTCCGTGCTGGTCGCCATCCGCTGCATTCGGTGCTGCTGGCCGAAAAGCGCGTAGAGGCCCTCGGGCCGCTGATCGACCAACTGGCTGCTGATGTTGCTGTTTACGCCGCCAGCCAAGCGGTGATGGATAGGGTCGTGGGCTTTCCAATCCATCGGGGCGTTCTGGCGGCTGGGGCGCGAGCTAACCTGGAGTTTGAGGCTTTATTGGCTGGACTGCCTGAGCGTGCACTGGTGTTGGGACTGGTTGGGATTGCAAACCACGACAACATGGGCGGGCTCCTGCGCAACGCGGCGGCTTTCGGCGTCGATGCCGTGCTTTTGGACTCAGACTGTTGCGACCCGCTTTATCGTAAAGCGATAAGGGTTTCGGTGGGCGCGGCTCTGACGCTTCCGTTCGCACGGACGGGCAAGGCCGAGGCGATGGTGGCCTGTTTGCAGGCCGAAAGGTTTGATGTCCTAGCCCTGTCGCCGCGCGGCGAAATCGAGCTGGCCGACCTTGAACCTGGCCGGCGCTCCGCGGTGTTGTTTGGCGCTGAGGGACCAGGGCTTCCCCCCGCTTTGATGGGTCAGGCGCGAACAGTTCGAATTGAAATGGCCGGGGGTTTCGATTCTCTCAACGTGGCGACCAGCTGTGGAATTGCCCTGCACCACATCGTTTTAAATCAGGCGCGATAGCAACCACGCCGGAAAGACGGCAGAGAGCTTTGGGTTGATTGTGTTGAAAAACTCCGGCTTGTGATGGACCCAGACTGCTGATTCACTTCGGGTATCGGGGCCTGGAGTGAAACTCATAATGGGCGAATTGCACGTTGTATCCGACCATGCCGGTCCCTCGGCCGCTGGTGGCCATGGATCGTGCGTCGGGATCGGTCAGCGAGACCTGCTTGTCCGGCGCGGCATGGACCTGCTGCTCCATCGCCT
>CAIOSI010000028.1 GCA_903860975.1 uncultured Alphaproteobacteria bacterium | reverse complement strand
GCCACACTCATCGCTGGGATATCGGCCACCAGCGCCAGAAGCAATCTGCTGGCCGCCCGATCCGCCGGTCAGCAACAAGGTGGCGCAAACGCCGCCACTGAACTAACATCGCAACTGGACCACTCAGTGGGGGCCGGTCAACGATCTAAACACACCCAGCCATTTCTACAACAGAGAGGCACATTTACCTATTGCGAGTGTTGTGCATGGCTGACACCCCAGTGGCCCGCCGCCTAAGTCAGGTAGCTTTTAAGCCACGGACACGCCGTAAGCGTGTGGCAGCCACGGAATTATTCGTTGCAATATTCAACTAAAACTCTACAAACGCCACTTCCCCTTATATACGATCAAATAAGTTCAATTTTTTTAAGTTTTCGAATTTTCTAATCGAAATAGAGTAGCCAATCCATGCCCCGTACTGTCTCACTGAAAACCATTCAGGCTCGCATCGCTGAGCTTCAGAAGAAGGCCAAAGCGCTCGAGACCAAGGTCAAGCCTGGTGTTGATAAGGTCGTCGCGCTGATCAAAAAGCACAAGCTGACACTCGCTGACCTTAAGCACGCCTTCTCGGGCAAGGCCGGCCGTCCTGCCAAGGGCGCCAAGAAAACCAAGCGCGTTAGCAAGCTGAAGGGCAAGAAAGCCGCCGTGAAGTTCAAAGACGGTAGTGGAAACAAGTGGACGGGACGTGGGCGTACCCCTTTGTGGATCCAGGCAGCTGAAAAGGCCGGTAAGGACCGTTCATCGTTCGCTGTGAAGTAAGCGGTTCAAGCCTGCAGCTAAAGAATTCAAGGCCCTGACGGCTAACCCCGTTGGGGCTTTTTATTGCCTATAAAGCGCCATTATCTATCCATTCATGGATCCTAGAATACCCATGCTTGAACCTCTCCAGAACACCCCGGATGCTTTCCACATTCTGCCTTCCAGATTCAGTTTCACCATTCTCTTTCATGTACTCAATAAATTCTGACATTTCCGTCTCCAGATTTTTTATGAATTCATGAAACCTCCTGAATTCAACCATCTCTTCTTTCGTTAATGGCCCAATGACATGCACCAACCCTGTCTTCGGATGTAAAATGATGTTGTCAGGGTGTGGGATCATCTCCGGCGGCACTAAATTATGCCTTTTGCAATACTTTAGCTCAGCTTCACACTTCCACTTCCAAGCCAGTATCGCATCAAGCCAATCAAGGTTCTCTTGAGACTTTTCGTCCTCTATTTTATTTGCAGCGCCTAAGTACATTTTCAGAGCTTTGTGGTCTCCGCGCAGGGCATCAAGGCCCATCCGCCGCACCACCGCCTTGATGAGTGGTATTTGGATAGTTTTGTCGCCTTCACGAATTGGGATCGTTCTGTAGGCTTCCTCCAAGAATATATCCTTGTACCGCTGGTCCCAATCCTGCGGAACGCCAGATGGCTTAGGCTTTTTCCTGGGCCTTCCCTTCACATTACCGGACTGCCCTGGTTTGAACTGGCTCTTTGCCGGCGGCTTTGCGTAGCCGATTTCATATCGAGTTTTTCGAAGCTTTTTCGTCTTTGCTACTGACTTACCTTTCAAGCGTGTTTTCGACCTGCGCAGCTTGTCGGGACTGATGAGGGGCTCGCTTTTTTGGCTTTCCTCCGACAGCGCGCTTTTTAGGAGATCTAGCTGTCTCCATGTCTGGTCTTCGGGACTATCCGATGAACTGTCTTCGCCGCCCTGACCCCTGGTTTTTTTGCCCTTGGCCATATCAGCCCCCCCTTACGCGGGTTGATGCTGATACTTCGTCAAAGGTCTGGCCCGTTTCGACTAGTATGGCGTCGTCCTTGGCATAGACCTGCCAACGCCTGATGATCGTATCGACATAAATGGGGTCCAGTTCGATCAGATATCCCCGCCGGCCGGTCTTGTGGGCAGCGATCAGGGTGGAGCCGCTACCGCCGAAGACGTCCAGGATGATGTCACCGCGTTTGGAGACATCTTTGATCGCGTCCGCGATCATACCGACCGGCTTGACCGTGGGATGAAGCGATAGCTCGTCCATGCGGCCGTTCTTGAGGGTGTTTACCCCCCGATACTCCCAAACATTGGTCCGGTAACGACCATGCTGGCCCAGCTCGAAAGTGTTTATGTGGGGCGCGGTACCATTTTTGTATACGAAGATCAGTTCATGGCGGGATCGGTAGAATGTCCCCATGCCGCCATTGTCCTTGGCCCAGACACAAAGGTTCTTGAGCTCGGTATAGACACTGCCGGCATCGAGCATCTCGCGCATATGCCGCCAGTCCATACAGATGTAGTGGATCGACCCGTCCTGGCTGTTGGCGATCAGAATCAAAAACACCTTGCGAAGGAACTCAGCGAACTGCTCTGGCGACATCTCGCCGGACGCCATCGCGAACTCACGGTGCTTGGTCTTGCCCGAGCCACCTACATGGCCGTCGATCCGCACGTTGTAGGGTGGGTCCGTGAACACCGCCGTAGCGGCAGCACCCCCCATCAGCCGGGTAAAGGTGTCAGGGAGCGTGGCGTCGCCGCAGACCAGCTTATGGACACCTAGCTGCCAGACATCCCCCAAACGGGACTTTGGGGGCCCATCCATGGGCGGCGGTAACTTGTCCTCGGCTGGGTCCCCGGGTTCCTGGGGGGCCAAGCCTTCAATAAGGCTGTCGATCTCCGGGATCGAAAACCCGGTAACGCCCAGGTCAAACCCCAGGTCTGCCTGCATGAGGCCCTGGAGCTCCAGGGCCAGAAGGCCCTCGTCCCAGCCGGCATTCAGAGCCAGCTTGTTGTCAGCCAGGATGTAGGCCCGCTTCCTAGGCTCTGTCAGGCCGGTCAGGCGGATGCAGGGTATGGATTCAAGCCCGAGCTCTATAGCCGCCAGGACCCGCCCGTGGCCCGCCAGGATATTACCCCGCTCGTCGGTCAGAACTGGGCTGGTGAACCCGAACACCCTGATGCTGCCGGCAAGCTGTTTGACCTGCTTCTTGGAATGGGTCCGGGCATTGCCCGGCCAAGGTCTCAAGGACGTGGGTGCAAGGTGTTCAATATGGTGGGGTGTGTCTGCCTTGGCCGGCAAGGCCGAGGCAGAATTTAGAACTAAAGACGCAGTAACTTTGGTGATTGCCGTCATGGGCCAATCCTCCTGATAGCCACGAGCAGGCGCAGATTGCGCCTAGCCAATGGCAGGTTGAAGATTGCTACCCATTCCCTCATCGTGGGGCCGGCAACTTGTTCTCATGTTTTGCTTGGAAGCAAACCGCTCATCGTGGAGGCCATGAGTTTGGATAGAATATACACGAGACGGTAATAAGATTCAAATAGAAAAGTACTTCCCCGATTACCCTAGATTAAAATAATAGACCGATTAATTAAATATATTGATGGGATTAATTATCCCGGGATGACGATCCAAACGCGCGCGATGCATTAAATGTGAATTACAACGCAAAACCTGTTCCCTGATACGCGTGGGAAAATTCCCTGTTCCGCACTATCAGGGAACTACCCCGCAAGTCCTTGACCTTGCGCCGGTTTTAGGGGCCCCAAAGCCGGATAAGGCCAAGATTTACTCAGAATTCCCTGATAACCGCAGATAACAGGGAATGACCGGCCTTTTGGCGTAATTGCCTAGGCAAGCTGGGTTAGGAAGCTACTGCCTACACAGCCACCCAGTCTGCTCCGTATGGGGCATTCTCCGGTGGCTACGACTTCCCCCGATATTTCAAAGGCATGGCCAGCAGGAATACCCGCGAGCGCCAGTGAAGGGCCCTCAATTGCGGTCATCAGGGACGTTCTGTGCAGTTTTGCTC
Source organism: uncultured Alphaproteobacteria bacterium (assembly GCA_903860975.1). GTDB lineage: Bacteria > Pseudomonadota > Alphaproteobacteria > Caulobacterales > Caulobacteraceae > Phenylobacterium. Next base: position 16,810 of record CAIOSI010000028.1, on the reverse strand, counting down.
CCGGGGCCAGTTTTAGACTGACACTCACGCACGGAATGCATGGGTTTTTCGCTGCGAAGTCGGGCCAAATTCTCGCGAGTTCGCGATCCAACCAGACGCAAAACCGCGACGGCAGTTATTTGAAGCCGAGGACCGAACGTTGCTCCGTCCAGTCGATAGGAAGTGAGAGATTTATGAGCCGATCAAGATTCAGATCGATCGGCTGGGTCCCTTCGAGAATCGCCTCGGTGATGTCCGGTGCAAGCAGCGCGAACGGAATGACGCTGCCGATATAGGTTCGCGGAAGCTTTTCGGCGTTGGCTATGTCGGTGATCGACAGCGCCTTGCGGTTCTTGAGCATCTCGAACCATTGATGACCTCGCACGATTGCCTTGATCAACACCGGGTCTGGATTCGTCTTGGGCGCATGCGCGGCCACGATCAAGCGCTTCTCCTTTCCGAGGCGGCGCAGTTCGGCAGGCATCGTGAGTTGCAGTGGCACTTCGACGTCTCGTGAGATTGCATTGATTGGGAGCCCCAGGTTCTCGATCAGGGCCGCACGTCGCAGCTCGACACATATCGACGCGTCATCGATGCGGACTCGCGCGATCAGGGAGCGGACGAGTTCATGGCGATCTGGTGCGCCTACGGCCTTTAGTGTCTCCCCAAGGGAACGCGCTTGCCGAAGCGCGGCTGTCACGACAGCGGGCGCCGCATCATCAGGACAGAGCTCGGTGGCGACCTTCTGCCGATCTGCGAGGAACAATACGATTGCAGTGATGACATGTCCCTCAATCTCCTGGGCAGCGATCCGCAGCCCCTCGCCGGGTTCGCTGGCCCGCCTCTTGTTCGCGCCGGCAATCAGGTTGTTCGAGATGTAATAGCGGTACCGCTTGCCGTTCTTGGCTGCGTGAGTTGCGGTCATCCGGTTGCCTTTGCCGTCGAACAACAGGCCTGCGAGTAGGCTCGGATCCTTGCTCGATTTGCCCGACCGGCGGATGGCGGCATTCGAGGCGAGCTGCGCCTGGGCCTTGTCCCACAGGGCTTGGTCGATGACCGCCTCATGGTCACCGGCATGGATCTCGCCCTTGTGCTTGATCTCCCCGCGGTAAAGGTGGTTGCGCAGGATCGTGTAGAGATGACCGGTTCGGAACGGCAGTCCGCCCCGGGATTTGCCGCTTGTCTGCAAATGAAGCTTGGTCCGAAGCCCCAGACGGTCGATCTCGGCCTTGACCTTCCGGACAGCTCCCAGGTCCACATAGAGCTGGAAGATGGCCCTGACCGTCTCGGCCTCCTTCGTGTTGACGACCAGCTTGCGATCCTTGAGGTCGTAACCCAGCGGGATATTGCCGCCCATCCACATGCCCCGTTTCTTGGAGGCCGCGAACTTGTCACGGATGCGCTCACCCGTGACCTCCCGTTCGAACTGGGCGAACGAGAGCAGCACATTAAGGGTCAGCCGTCCCATGGAGGTCGTGGTGTTGAAGGACTGGGTTACCGACACGAACGAGACGGTGTGGGCATCCAGGGTCTCGACGATCTTGGCAAAGTCGAAGAGGGAGCGGGTCAGGCGGTCGATCTTGTAGACCACGATGACATCAACATGGCCGGCACTGATGTCGGCTAGCAGTGCCTTGAGGGCCGGACGCTCCATGGTGCCCCCGGAGAAGCCGCCATCGTCATATGGGGCGGGAATGACCGACCAGCCCTCGTGGCGCTGGCTGAGTACATAGGCTTCGCAGGCTTCCCTCTGGGCGTGTAGGGAGTTGAAGGACTGCTCCAGCCCCTCCTCCGACGACTTGCGGGTATAGACCGCACAGCGGGTATCCGTCGGCCTAGCCATCGGCAGGCCCCTGCCCAGCTTCAAGGCCAAAGAACCGGGGGCCCGACCATCTGGTTCCGGTAATGGCGCGGGCGATCTGGGAGAGCGAGCGATAGTGCTGGCCGGCCCATATATAAGAGCCGCCCGCAATTACGACCTCATGGACCTTGCCCTTCCATTCCCTGATCAGTTTGGTTCCAGGCTTGAACGACCGGGTTTGAAGTACCTCAAGTGAACCGCCTTCACCCAGCGTCTTGGTCAGGCGTGCCAGCTGCCGGCGGCACGACGTGCCAAGACCGCCATGCGCTTCCTCCTGCATGCGATGGGCAATAGCGCGGACCAGAAGCTCCCTACTGATCCGCGGGCTGGGTGCCACGCCGAAGAGATCGGTCCATCGCTGGCGCAGTTCGTCCGTGCCCTGGCCGCCGAGCTCGTTGAGGTCGGCGGCCAGCAATGCGTTCGCCTTGGGCACGGTCTAACCGACCGCCTTGTCGGCAATCCGATACAGCCGGACGTCGCCGGACTTTTCGGAAATGACTTTCAGCCCCTGCTTCTTGCGAAGCGTGCCCGATATCGCCCCGCGTACCGAATGCGCCTGCCAGGCAGTCGCCTTAATCAGCTCATTGATGCTCGCACCCTTCGGACGGAGCATCATGGCGATGATCTTGTCGATCTTGCCCGGCTTTGAAGCCGACACGGCTTTCGGTTTTGATACCTTGGCCAATTTTACCAAAGACAGTTTGCTTGCCCGCGCTGCCGGCGATGCGTTTACAAGCGGATCGTTTGCTCTGGCTCTGAAATTCTTTGACTTGCTCATGACGTCTCCTTGGGTTGGGCAGCAAATGTCGCTGCCACCACCACAAGCCCCGAACGGCGCATCGCCATGGGGCTGGAGTTCGCCCGGCCATTGTCCAAGCCGGCAACACACCAACACTCTGTTCGGCACGGAAGTCGAGTGCATATGCTCTGTTGCTGCGCAACATTCGACGGGAACGTCCGCTTCTGACCCAAAGCGGACGTTTGCAGTTGCACAAATCTCGGATTTTGTCCTGCACCTGCTTGCTAGCTCAGGCTTGCATCATCCGGGGAAGGTCGAATTATAGTAGCTATTTGTCGCGGCCGGGACTGAGTCTAAACTTGACGGCTAGACGCGAATCTAAAGCGCCGACAGCAAATTAATGGGAGCGAAAATGCTGGCGAAAAAATTCATTAACTGGCTGCCTTACCTCATCCTGCCTGGGGCTGGAATTGCGTTGGGGGTCTTGTATCTGACAATGCGCGGCAGTGCCCTCGCCAAGACATTCCCCTTCTATGGCAGCTTTGTCAGCCTCTTCATCATGATCACCCTGGAGCGGGTCTGGACATGGCGCCATGCCAAGTCGCAGCGCCACATGATCTGGCGCGATCTCACCTCCACCATGGTGCAGACCTTCCTGATCGGCGGGATCTTCGGCGCCATTTTCCTCCCGATCCTGCATTGGGGTCCGCAAACCTTCCTAGGCCGCCGGCTTCTGTTCGGGCTGTCCGATCAACTGGGCCCACTCTGGGTGCAGGTCATTGCAGTCTCCCTGCTCTCCACCCTTTGGGGTTACGGGATGCACCGGTTTGAGCATTACAACAGCTTCCTGTGGAAGCTGCACGGCTATCACCACAGCGTCACCAATGTTCAGGCCACAAACATCTTGGTGTCCAATCCGGTGGATTATGCTCTGCGCAACGTCTTGGGTGGCCTGATCCTGAGCATTGTCGGCTTCAACCCGATCGCCATCGTGATTGCCGGCGTGATTGACCTGAACTATGGCAGTTTCTCCCATAGCGGCACAGACGCCAAAGGCGGCTGGATGAACTACATCTTCAACGGCCCGGAAGTACATCGCTGGCATCATTCCGTGAAACTGCCCGACGATCCCAAGTTCCGCTATGGCTGCAATTTCGGCGTTGCCACGACCTTCTGGGATATACTCTTCGGCACCTTCTGCCTGCCCAAGGATGCGAATGGCGAAGTGCTGGCGCCGCCGGCACTGGGCCATCCCGAAGGTTATCCGGATGAACCAAACTATCTGAAGATGCTTTTCGCGGTGCGGGCCTTCCCCGCGCTGGAAAGGCTGTTCGAGAAAAAGCAGCAGCCGATTTCGGCGCCTGCGGAGTGATTGAACATGGGTAGTCCTGTGAACTTTCTGGCCAGGAAATGGCCCTATTTCATCGGCTTCGCCATCATGGAAAGCGGCATCTATTATTTCAATGGAGTGGCCGGCAATTTCACCACCGGCTTTCTCGGCATCTTTGTCATCTGGCTTTACTATGCTTGGACGACCCGGGATCAAGAAGGGGACCAGCCGATCCGGAAACTTTGAGGCCAAAATCTGGGCGCAGCATTTATGCGCTTGATGCGGCAGGATATCCCACTCCGAACCCGAGCTATTGACCAATGATGGGAGCTAAAACGGCGGCGATTGCACTGCAAAAAATCTATTTCTCGAATGAACGCTAATGGCGCAAAGCGGACAGGTTTGGAACGAAAATATCCGGTCCAAAAAGTTGCCCGCGCGACCCACCCAGGGAACGCGCGGGCATCAGGATTTCGTGACAGCGGGACCCGATCTAAACCGCTTTAGTAGCTAGTGCGCTGGGATATGGCGAAACCCAGCGCACTCGCCGTCACTGGTGCTCCTATTTTAGGGCGATTTTCACGAAAAAGCGCCGCCGTCCAGCCCAAACAAAAAGCGCCCCTGCGTGAGCAGGAGCGCTTGATGTCAGGCTGCGAACCTTAATTCAGGTGAGAATCTTACCCGTCGCGTTGCAGAAGGCTTCCATGTCCGCCTTGCTGCCGATGGAGATGCGGCCAACCGTCGGCCATACCGGCCAGCGGGGTCCGGCGATCTGTACACCTTGGGCCTTGTACATCGCGCCCATCTCCTTGGCGGACTTGGTCTTCCAGTCCACCATGATCATGTTGGCATAGCTGGGGCCGATAACTTTCAAGCCGCGCTTGGTGAGGAAATCCACCGTCATGGCGCGGTTCTGGATCATTTCGTGGCGCCGCGCGGCGATCAGCGCGTTCTGGGTGATGCTGGCGGTGGCGCAAGCCGTGGTCGGGATGGCAGGCCCGTTGCCGCGATCATACACTTCCACCTTCTTGACCAGGTCCGGCCGCGCCATCACATAACCCACCCGCGCGCCGGCCATGCCGAACACTTTGGAGAAGGTGCGTGTGATGATGACGTCCTTGCCCGCCCGTACCAGATGGGCGGCGGAGTTGTTGGGATATTCCGGCGTCCAGTGGATATAGGCTTCGTCGATCAGAACCATGGCGCCGGCGGGCTTGTTGTTGACCAGCCATTCGATCTCCGCCATTGGCGTCATGGTGCCGGTGGGGTTGTTGGGGTTAACGATATAGAAGAGGCCGGCATTGGGATTGGCCGCCACCATCGCCTTGACGTCATGGCGATAGTCCGAGGTCAGCGGCACACTGGCGATCGGCACGTTAAGGAATTTGGCGACCGGGGTCGGGTTGTCATAGGTCGGAGAGGCCTGCACCAGCCCCTTGGTGGGCGAGCAGAAGGCGACCAGGGTGCGCGTCAGCGTTTCGCCCGAGCCGGGATAGGTGCCGATATGATCGACCGGCATATTCTCGACGGTGGAGATCGCCTTGACCAGCTTCTCGGCTTCGCTATTGGGCGAATAGCGGTTGGCGTTGACGAAGGCGGCGTTGGCCGCGGCCAGGCCCGGCGCCATCGGACCGACCCAGCATTCGTTGGAGCCGATGCGGACCATTTTCGCATCATCATCGGCCGCAGCGAACGCCATCTCGGTATTGAGACTAAGGGCTGCGGCCGCGCCGCCGCCGAACAGCGCCGCGGTGCGCAGCATCTGGCGGCGCGAATAGCCGCGGCTGAGCAGATCGTCTTGGACTTCTTCACGGATAAAAAATGGCATGTGTTCTCCCCTAAGCTGATATGCCCCGGATGACCCCGGCTTAGAGCGCACGATAGCGCTTTTTTGACGCATCCGGAACCCGAGTAGGTCGTTTTCGTCGCCGCCAATGTACGCTTGCGGGCAAGGCGATGCCCCAGAGGCTAGTTTAGCTCGATTTTGTTGGCATCCGGACACATTCCTCCCATCATCATTATGTATTGCACGATCCCAGTCTTCTGGCCGGGGCCGGTCGTGGTCGCAGTCCGTCGATCAGCCGCAGAATCTCGGCGAACAACTGGCTTGGCACGGCGATCTCCGCCATTTGGAACGTGACGTATCGGGCGTGGGTGACGAACTTCCGCTTTTCTCCAAAGCGGTCATTCCCGCTGCACGAGCGCGGATTATGGACGGCCGGGTGACTGCGATTTTCGCAGAGACAGATCCACGTACGCAATGCTAAGGCCGAGCTTGGAAACAGTGGCACGATTGGTGATTAACCCGTCCGGTTGCAAGAACAGGATGTCGCGAAAGCGGGTGCGTATCCTGCCCAGCGCGGTATCGAGCAGCACTTCATAATCCAGGCGGACGGTATCGCCGTCCTGCCGCACATCGGCGGTGCCGATCACATCTTCGCGTTCGCCGCGATATTGACCCGGTACGATCCTGGCCAAATGCCAAGTCTTGCGCTCGGTCTTGCCGTCGTCATAGCGAAAGTCCTCGACCAGTGTCAGAATTGCCCCATCCCAGTCTCCCGTGATGTTGACGGCAAAATGGGTCCTGTCGCCAAAAAGCGTGGTGACGACGCCCTCGCCCTCCAGGGTCCCGGCCATCGCGTGTTCCAGCACCAAGGCCGTGGCAGGTGTTTCGGTGGCCTGCAGCTGCGGGGCGGCGGCGCAGCCGCACAGGGCCAGCGCAAACAAAAGAGGTGCGAGCATCTTGATCGATTTCTGTGTCATGGCCTGTATACGAACAGCTTGTGCGCCGGATCATGGAAGAGTGGGGGAAATCTTTGCCTGCCGTCCGGGCGGGGCAGACCCTAAAGCGGCATGGCCACCAGGCTGAACAGCAGCGCCCCAATGGCGCCCGCACTCAACACCATGCGCAGGCGGCGATACCATAGGGCCTGGCCGTAAAAGACGTTCAGGTCCACCGCTGCCGCCAGGGCGAAACCCAGCGCGAGCACCGTGATCGCCTGGGCGCCTGACAGCAGCGCACCGATCCAGCCGATCAGGGGTGGCGTGACGCTCCAGCCGACGCGCGTCCAGGACGAAGGCCTGCCGCCCGCAACTGTCATGCCCCAATGCACGCCGCCCAGAAAAGACAGGATAACCGCAGCATAGAGTTTCTGTGCCGTCAGCAGGCTGGTGACGGGTATATCTGTGTTGATGGCCAAAAGGATCGGCAGCCAGAAGGGCAGCAACCCCGCCAGGCCCAAGACACGTTGCGGGGAAGGCACCTGCCTCAGGAATGCGATCATGGCCAACTTCCTTTTTAATACCCTGTGCCGGGCCGGATGCACGCGTTTCTACGAAAGTCCCGGGCCGCAGGATCCTGCGTCACGACGTCCCTGCCAAGACGGAGCGCCCGGCTGATCTGGCGCTCACAGCGCTGCGTAAAGAGAGCTTTGACAGGGGTCTGCATGCTCAACAAGCTGATTTCACCGATGGCGTCAGAGCCAGGATTTCAGGCCTCGCGGCCCCAGCGCCAGGAGGCGGAAGCGGCCGTTGCGCTGCTGCTGCGCTGGGCCGGTGACAATCCGCATCGTGAAGGTCTGCGCGATACGCCAGCGCGCGTCGTGCGCGCCTTCGAGGACTGGTTCAGCGGCTATGAGGAGGACCCGGCCGGCTTTCTGACGCGTACCTTCGAAGAGGTCGAGGGCTATGATGATATCATCGTTCTGCGCGGCATATCGTTTGAGTCCCATTGCGAGCATCACCTGGCCCCCATCATCGGGCAGGCGCATGTCGGCTATCTTCCGTCCAGCAGGGTCGTGGGCATTTCCAAGCTGGCCCGTGTGGTGGAAGCCCATGCCCGGCGCCTGCAGGTGCAGGAAAAGATGACGGCGCAGATTGCTCAATGCATCCAGACCGTGCTGCAGCCGCGCGGCGTCGGCGTGGTCATTGAAGCTTCGCACCACTGCATGTCCACGCGCGGCGTCCACAAGACCGGCGTCAAAATGATCACCAGCACGATGCTGGGGGCGTTCCGCAGCGGTTCTGACACGCGGCGCGAGTTTTTGTCGGCAATCCGGCATGGATAGCGCGGCACAGGTGAAATCGGTGGTGTTGGGCGCCTCAGGCGCTATTGGCGGGGCGCTCGTGCGCCTGCTCAAGGCGCGCGGCGACACGGTGTGGGAATTTTCCAGATCAGGCCCCGACCATACCGACATCTGTGACGAGCAGATGGTCGCCGCCGCTGCGCAGCAGGCGGGCGACGGGCTTGACCTGGTGATTGTCGCAAGCGGATTCCTGCACGATCAGGCCTATCAGCCCGAAAAAGCGCTGCGGCAGCTGGCGCCGGACCATCTGATGCACAGCTTGCGGGTCAACGCCCTGGGCCCGGCGCTGGCGATGAAGCATTTCCTGCCCCGCCTGGCTAAGGGCCGGCGGAGCGTCTTTGCCGTGATCTCGGCCCGGGTCGGCAGCATCGCCGACAACAAGCTGGGCGGCTGGTACAGCTATCGCGCGTCAAAGGCGGCGCTAAATCAGCTGGTGCGGACGGCGTCGGTAGAGCTGTCGCGGACCAATCCCAAAGCGGTTTGCCTTGCGCTGCATCCCGGCACGGTGGAGACGCCGCTGTCCGCGCCGTTTCACAGAGCCGGGCTGGCGACCCGGTCGCCGGACGATGCCGCGCGCGATCTTGTGGCAGTGTTGGAAAAGGTAGGACCGGAGCAGACCGGAGCATTTGTGGATTACGCCGGACAGCCGATCCCTTTCTAGGAACCCGCGGCATCCCGGGCTATGAGACTGCAGGGCCGGGGACAAAGCTTGGCGAGCAATAGCCATGAGGCGGCCAAGATTTGACGAATCCTCTGCGTTTGACCGAACCATGGTAGGATTTGTCATAGGTCGCTTGGCCAAGATTCAGAGCGACGTCTGTCGCCGCGCATGACGGAACTCAAGGCGGAAGCATGACTCTGAGACGTATAGTTTTGGGAGCGATACTCGGCGCCACCCTTTTTGGAACGGATGCGATGGCCGTCGAAGAACCAGCCTTTAAGGCCGTCCTCCATGAGGGAGCTTTCGAAGTCCGTGACTATCCGGCTCTGGTGGTCGCGGAGGTGACCGTGAGCGGCGATCAAAAGGAAGCCGCCAGCAAAGGATTTCGTCTGCTCGCCGGCTATATTTTCGGCGGCAACAAGCGCCGCCAAAGCATCGCCATGACAGCGCCGGTGGCTCAGGCACCGACGAGTGAAAAGATCGCCATGACCGCGCCGGTCACCCAAATCCAAAGCGCGGGCGAATGGGTCGTGCGGTTCACGATGCCAAGCGCCTATTCAATGGAATCGCTGCCAGAACCAAACGATCCCAAGGTGCATCTGCGGGTGCTGCCGCCGACCCGCTTTGCGGTGCTACAATTCTCCGGTCTGGCCCGAAAGGACGATGTCGTCGCCAAAACCGCCGATCTCGAAAAACTCGCTGCCACACACCACCTGCGCGCCGTCGGCCCGGCGTCGCTGGCTCAATACGATCCCCCGTGGACACTGTGGTTCATGCGGCGCAATGAAGTGATGATCCCTGTCACGCACTGATTGCGCGCAATCGACGCAAGCGACAGTAGCGGCGTGGACTTAAGGATTGCAGCTCTCGCAGCACCCAGGGTCTGCGGTCTTGGCGCTCGTCGCCGGGCGCTCCAGTCGATACTCGCAAGCCTGGCAGGTCAACACCTCCGAGTGGATTACATGCGTCGGCTCCCCGCACCATTCGCACGGGAGACCGGGAATGCGTTCGGTGACGTCAAACCCCGGATGGGCGCAGGCCGGGCATTGACTGCGAAACCGGCGAACCAGGTCGCCCGCCGCGCGCTCGATCGCCCTCATCCGGGTGGGATTTCGGTGGGCGCGCATATCCGCCTCGATGAAGGCCGCGCCGCATCTTGCGACGACTTGGCCGACAGCTTTTTCCAGACCGACGTTATCGACAACGTTCTTGATCAGGGCGAGGCCAGGCTCAGGCTTCTCGTCAACGCATCCCATGACGATCAACCCATGCTCAGGAAATTTCGATCGCTCGGCAAAAGCGATCGCAGCTTCCATGTCCGAGACGACCGCATGGCCATAGTTGGTTTCGGGGCTCGCGAAATAGCCCGTCAGTTCGAGGCCGCGCTCACGATCGATCAAGAGGACAAGCTCGCGGCCGAGAGCGAGGAACGGAATGTAGGGATGCGGGCCGAAGCTGCCCTCGCTAGCGATGCCCACGCGCGCGTAGGGCGCATACTCGAACCCCGCGGCGATCTTGGCCTTGGCCGCCTCAAGCTGGGAGCCGGTCCGCTCGACATCCCGGCTGAACGTGCCAAAGCGGTCGGTGTTCAACCCCATGGCGAGCGCGACCCTGAGCCCGAGGCCCTGCGCAAGCACCGGCCCAATCGCGCGCTCCTTGCCGTGCATCGTGGCGAGCACGGCGACAGCGTTTTTGTAAAGGCGATCGCCAGCCGCCATGGTCAGAAATAGCCCTCGCGCTTTTTCTGCTCGAGCGAGCCGCCATCCTCCCCGTCGCTGATCCGCCCCTGACGCTCGGAGGATGAGGCTCGCAGGGTTTCATCGACGACAGCGGCGAGTTCGGTCGCTTCGGACTCGACCGCCCCCGTTACGGGCCAACAGCCGAGTGTCCGGAAGCGCACAGTCCTAGTCTGAATTTCATCGCCAGGCTGGAACCGCATGCGGCTCTCCTCGTCGACCACGATGAAGGACCCCGCCCGTTGCACGACCGGCCGGGGCGCCGCGAAGTAGAGCGGCGCAAGCTCAATCTTGTGGAGCAGCGCGTAAGCCCAGATATCCGTCTCGGTCCAGTTGGAGAGCGGAAAGACCCTGGCAGTCTGATCCTTGCCCAAGTGGGTGTTGTAGAGCCGCCAGAGTTCCGGCCGTTGTTGGCGCGGATCCCAGCTATGGCCAGCGCCACGAACCGACACGATGCGCTCCTTGGCGCGCGACTTTTCCTCGTCGCGCCGGGCGCCGCCGAAAATGATGTCATAGCCACCAACGTCGAGCGCGGTCTTGAGGGGCTCGGTCCGCATGACCAGAGTGTAGCGGTCCCCATGGTCAAAGGGATTGATACCCGCGGCTCGCCCTTCTTCATTCGCATAAGCGATGAGCTTAAAGCCATGCTTGGCCGCGAAGTCGTCTCGAAACTCGATCAGTGACCTGAACTCCCAGGTCGAGTCGACGTGCAGCAACGGGAACGGCGGTCTGGAAGGATAGAAGGCTCTCAGCGCCAAGTGCGCCATAACGGTCGAGTCCTTGCCCGCCGAGAACAGCATGACCGGGTTGCGGGCTTCCGCCACCGCCTCGCGCAGGATGTGGATGGATTCCGATTCCAGCAACGACATGTGAGAGCCGGCGAGTTTCACAGTTGTGCTTTCCATGTGAAGTCTCAAACTCGTCAGTGAGACACGGCTCAGACCGCCATCTTCAGAGGGATAGCCGGATCCGACGCCGCACTCATCGCGGTCCACTGAAGATCGCCCGCGTAGCGCCAGGCCATCCGGCCGACCTCATCGAGGGCAAAGAGGTGCAGCCAACGATTGTCAAACAGCGCACGAACACCCTCATGCCGCTTGAGAATCTCGGTTATCGCTTCGCGCGGCGCTTCGATGCAGACAGACAAACGAAGCGGTTCGTGGACGTAGCGCTCTCCGTCATGGACCGATTGCCAAGGGAGGCCGGCTCGCATCACGCCCCCGTTCCCCTCAACGACGCCTATGCCGCCTGTGACGTTGTGCAGGAGCTTGTTGCCGCCGCCGAACACGGTCGGCGCCACAGTGGATCCGTAATATTGCAGGCTGATCCAGCTCGCGACGACCACGGGCGCGGTCAGGATCAACTCCAGAACGCCAAAGTCCCTGTCGATCTTCCAGTCATAGTCATGAAGGAAGGCGCGGCCTTCGAGGGTCTTGCCCGCCGTGCGCCGACGCGGCGCGGCGATGAACGCTTTGCAGCCCGCCAGCGCCCATTCCGGCCGCACCTCGGCCCAGTCGCGGCTGCGGCTCGTGAGACTGCCCTCTCCTGCCGCTCTCGGCAGACGCAAAGCCCGTTCGCCCCTTGAGATGACGCTTGCCGCTTCAAGCCAAACTTTCGCCTGCCGGATATCGGACTGATTGGGGGCGGAGGGATGATCGTCCGCATAGAGCGTGTTCGCGTCCGTCGTCGTGTCATGCAACGCGCCGAGGAACAGGGTGTCGGCCGGGATCGCGATCCCCTGTGGAACCAAGCCCGCGCGCACCTCCGGGTCGTTCAACAGCGCCGCCAGCAGCCGCGCATTGACCTCGCCGGAATAGCCGCCGCAGGCCCCGCAATGAAGCCCGCTGGCATGAGGGTTGTTGACCACGGTTGCGCCGTGGCCGACGAGCAGCACGAGCTTCGCGAAATTGGTCGTCAGCGACATGGCCCGTAGCACCGTCTCCGCCGCCTTGGTCCTCGTTGCGAGATCGAGAGCGGGATCAAGACGGGGTGCGGGATCGTTTGGCGGGGGGGGTGCATGGAGTCCCAGCGCATCGCTCAAAAGCTTGCTGGCATAGACCGGTCCCGTCGCCTCGACGAAGGCGAAGGACGACACGGCCGCGAGCTTGAACCGACCCCAGGCCCGCTTCGCGCGCGCCTTGAGCCGCGCCGACTGGTCCGCCTCGGCGTCACTGGGGCCGCCAGAACGAGTGGTCACGCCCGGATTGAGGAGCACGGGCAACCGGAGCTCCTGAACATCGGATGCAAAGCGGCGATGTGAGGCCGTAAGCCCGAAGAACCCGGCGAACCCCAGGGTCTGGATATCCGGGTTGATGGATTCCAGCGCCCGCCGAAACACCTCAGAGCGGACGTCGATGCAGAAGGCGGCCTGGAGCGTGGGTCGGTTGTCCGTCGCCACCCTCCCCGGCGCCGCAAGCGTTTCAGCCAAGATCCGTTGCGCCGCGCGTTCCGAGGCTTCCTGTAGGATAGAGTCCAAGATGTGATCGGCGTTAGGCGTAACAGGGAGCGCATGCACGGCGATGACGGCCTTCCACCGAACTGAAATCTGATCCTCATACCGGTCGAACAGAGCCGCCTCCCAGATGAGGCGGATCGCCAGAAAGTCCGTCATGGTCGCGTCGTCGGCACCGCCGAGTTCCGCCTGCCAGAGCCGGTAGCGCGCATATTGCGCCCAGCCGCCCAGGGTCAGCAGCATCTGGTGGAAGTAGGTTTCCAGTGCAGCGGCTGGGATTGCGATCCGCTGCACCACGCTCGCAACAGCGTCCGGCGCAGTTTCCGGCGCCTCCGAGACATGGGTCGCAAAGCCAGGAAGGCCGACGATCTCGGGCGTCAGATCATGGGTCGCGACGGCACGCCAAGCGGCGTAGGCGCCTCTACCGCGAGGCGCGGCCCAGAGTGCCTGCCCTTCGTCGAAGTATCCAGCCGCCCAGGCGCCGAAGCGCTCTGAGAGGAGCCCCGGCCAGTCGATCCCCGAGGCCTCTGCGGCGAGGTCGGCGATGGTCGGCAACGCGCTGGCTTTGGGCTTCGAGACCCGCGCCGCGGATTTCAGAGCCGCGAGGTTCGGCGGGCAAAGCGCTACCGGCGCGTTTGCGAAAGCCTCTGACAGATCGGCATCGGTGATGACGCCGCTGGCGATCCGCTCCTCGTACCAGCTTCGCGGCATGGTGACAGGGGCGCCCGCCACCCGTTCCAGACGGGCGCCTACTGTGGCGAGACTTTCACCGGTTTGGCCGAGGAACGGATTGACCGCGACGCTCGACGCTAACGGCCAGACCGGAGGGATCGCTCGGGCAGCGCGATCGGCGGCGGCGTCCAGCTCCATTGCGTCCCGCCAGCTTGAAGTCTCTGCATGCGTCATTCTTCTTCCTCCGAGCAGATCAGGTTGCATTGCGCAGCCGCCAGCCGCGAAGCAGCCGGTCGAAAACGGCGTTGGCGTAGAAGCCGTTGGAGAGATGCACACGCAGTCCCGCGGCGGCCGGGTGGTAGGCCCAGAGTGGGAACATCGCCTGGACCACGGCAACGAGGCCGAAGCTGATCACCGACAGCACAATCAGCGCCCATTGCAGCGGACCCGGCGCCGGCGCGGGGGGCAGCACGCCGGAGGTCAGCCAGACGGCGAAGACCTGCAGCGCGAAGTAGCTGATGGAGGTGGCGACGGCGTAGACGATCGTGCGCTGGGTCAAGGCCCTTGGCGCGGAGTCAGCAAGACCCTGCGCCAGCATATAGGCGACGCCAAAGATCAGGATGGCGCCCAGTGCGATGGCCTGCGGCGACTTGTTCTGGAAGCCGAACCCGAACCCGACGACGGTGTAGATCGCCAGCGCCAGAAGAAACGCCCGCCCGACGGCGCCGGCCTTGGGAATGGCCACGGGGCCTGGCCTGCGATTGGCGGCGATCAAGTCCACCGCGCCGCCGGAAGCCAGGAACGAATGGGCCTTGTAGAGCGAATGGGCCACGATATGCAGCAATGCCAGCGGGAAGAGCCCGAGCCCGCACTCCAGGATCATGAAGCCCATCTGAGCGACCGTCGACCAGGCCAGCGAGGTCTTCACCGCAGGCTGGGTCAGCATCACCAAGCCGCCGAAGAGCGCGGTGAACCCGCCGACCATCACCAGGACCGCCAGAACCCCCGGGGCCAGCAACATCACGTCGGCGAAGCGGATCAGCAGAAACCCGCCGGCATTGATGACGCCCGCATGCAACAGCGCCGACACCGGCGTGGGAGTTTCCATCACCTCCGTCAGCCAACCGTGCATCGGGAACTGCGCCGATTTCAAAAGAGCCGCCGCCGCCAGGAAGCCCGCCGCAGCGATCGCCAGTCCGCCGCCGCTTCCGACGCGGGCGGCGCTCAGGATCGCTTCGATGTCGGTCGTGCCGTAGGCGAGTGTCAGCAACACCGCCGCGGAGATCAGCGCGACGTCGCCAAGGCGCGCGGTGACGAACTTCTTCGCGGCCGCGCGCCGCGCCGCAATCCGGTCCGGATAGAACAGCAGAAGTCGATGCAAAAAGAGGCTTGTCGCGACCCACGCCAGAACGAGCTGGACCAAGTTACCCGACAGCACCAGGAGGAGCACCGAGGCCAGCGTCATGCAGAGCCAGCCGGTGAACGCGCCCTGCCGCGCCTCACCGTCCAGATAGGTCGCGGCGTACCGCACCACGACCCAGCCGACGAACGAGACCAGGAGGAACATCACGGAACTGACGGCGTCGAGCCGGATCGACAGACCGACGCCGTGCAGCCCGATCATGTGGCTGTCCCCCGACCCGTGCAGGATGAGCAATACCGCCGAGATAGACGCGACCACGATGGCGATCAGCGCGGCGGCTTCAGCCAGCCGAGGAAGAATGCGAGGCCTGCGGCTGGGGCCCAGGAAACCGACCGCTGCGCTCATTAGAAGCACCAAGGGGGCGGCAAACGGCAGGAGATTGATTGGCAAAGGTTTTCCCCTTCAACGCACCATGCGGGTCAGGGAAAGAGGTATCCGACGGGCCAAGCTGAGAAAAATTCATTGTTTCGGCCATATCGTTCTGTTTTATAGAACGATATGAAAAACCTGAACTTCAACCATCTCCGCTATTTCTGGGCGGTCGCGCATGAAGGCAGCCTCACGCGAGCGGCCGAGCGGCTGAATCTGTCACAGTCGGCGCTATCGGTGCAGATCCAGAAACTCGAACACCAGATGGGTCACCCGCTGTTCGAGCGTGTCGGCAGAAGGCTTGAACTTACTGAGGCTGGGCAGATCGCGCTCGACTACGCCGACACGGTCTTTGAGGCCGGAAAAGAGTTGATGAGCACCTTGCAGGGGCGTCCCGTGGCCAACCGGCAGGTCCTGAGGGTCGGCGCACTCACCACCCTGTCGCGAAACTTCCAACTCGAATTCCTCAGGCCGCTGGTTGGACGTGCCGATGTGGAGCTGATCGTGCGCTCGGGAACGATGCGTGATCTGCTGGCACAGCTCGAAGCGCACGCCGCCGACGTCGTGCTCGCCAATAGCGCCGCGCCTCGCGACGCCCGCTCATCCTTGCAAAATCATCTTCTCAATCAGCAGCCAGTCAGTCTGGTCGGGCGGCCACGCCCGGACAGAAGAACATTCCGTTTCCCGGAGGACCTACGCAGCGTGCCGGTGCTCTTGCCGAGCTTGGATAGCGATATTCGCGTTGCGTTCGACCGGGTGCTCGAGCTCGCTGGAATCCGGCCGATCGTCCTGGCCGAGGTGGACGACATGGCAATGCTCCGTCTTCTAGCCCGAGAACGCGAAGGCGTCACCTTGGTCCCACCCATCGTCGTGAGGGACGAACTGGAAACGGGCGTGCTGGTCGAATACTGTCGAATCCCGGATGTTACCGAAAGCTTTTATGCGATCGTCCAGAAGCGCAGGTTCCCGAACCAGCTTCTGGTGGAACTGCTCCATCCGCACGTTCGAAACCAGTCATCCGCCCAGCTATTACTTTCCACCGGCTGATATCGCACCGTTGGTCCTAAAGCCGTCGCGCAGTCGCTCTTTCTGTGAGTGGAAAGGCGAAGCAATCTACTTCGATGTCGTCGCGCGCGATGAAACGCTGCGCAATGTGGCCTGGAGCTATCCCGATCCGAGCTTGGCCTTCCGATCGTTGCGCGATCACGTGGCCTTTTACGCATGGCCTTTCGACGGCTGCTTCGTCGATGACGAACGCGTGACGCCGCAACCCGGGAATTTTTATGGCGGGTGGATCTCTTCCGATGTCGCCGGCCCTTTCAAAGGAGCGCCGGGCACCAGCTTCTGGTGACGATCGGGCAGTCGGCGAGGTGGCGAACCCAACGCGGCGCGATGACCGTAGACTTGGGCAAAAAAAGCCCCTCCATCCTTTGGGGGAAAAATTCTGGAGGGGGGCTCAGTTGTCCTCTGGGAAGATCTGCCTTGCTGATCGCCAGGGACCCT
>CAIOSI010000027.1 GCA_903860975.1 uncultured Alphaproteobacteria bacterium | reverse complement strand
GGCGGCGGCTTCGGCGGCGGCGGCGGCGGCGGACGTCCGTCCGGCGATCCTGCCGGTGCAGGCGCAGGCACGGTGAAGTGGTTCAACCCGACGAAGGGCTTTGGTTTCATCCAGCCCGACGACGGTGGCCAGGATGTGTTCGTACACATCTCGGCGGTCGAGCAGGCCGGCCTACGCGGTCTGAACGAAGGTCAACAGGTCGCCTACGACCTCGAGGCCGACCGTCGCAGCGGCAAGACCTCAGCGACCAACCTCCGCGTCAACGACTAAGCATTTCAACACCTCTCCTGCCTTTGGCGGGAGAGGTCGTGATGCCTAGAACAACCCCGCCGTCAGATTGATGGTGAGGGCGACGATCAGTGTGTTGAAAACGAAGGCCACAATGCAATGCATCGTGGCCAGCCGGCGTAGCTGCTTGGATGTAATACTGACATCTGCCGTGGCGCAGGCCACGCCGATCACGACCGAAAAATAGAAAAAATCCCAGTAGTCCGGTGCCTCATGGCCCGGAAACCGCATTCCGCGCGCATCGCCCACGCCGTCCCCGTCATCGACGGCGTAGTACTCGTGCGCATAGTGCAGTGAGAAGATCATCTGCACCACAAGCCAAGACGCCATGACCGTGACGAATGCCAGTCCGATGTGCACCGCCTTTATCAAGCCGTGATCGCCCTTTGCGAGCGAAAGTTCTGCGCCAACCGCCCAGACACTGGCCGCAGCAGCCAAGATCACGGCGGTCGATATGACCTCTCGACCCTCGTCGTCCCTTGCCGATTGCGCACGGATGTCAAAAACGTCGTGCTGAAACCAGGACAGCATCATTGAGCCCAGGAAGCTGAAGGACAGCGCATCCCAAGCGACGATCAATGAGGTCGAGGCGCGCATCTGGGTGGCGAACAGGAAACAGCCCAGTCCCACAACAACGCCGACGCCAATGGAACCGGTCAGGCGCGGGCGGGGACCCAAAGGTCCCAGCATGCGCCGCCAGCCTTTGATCTGCGTTTCGACCATGCCGGCGCTCCTACCAGCATCCAACATCGCGCGAGTCCGTGGAAAGACACCAGGGAAGGTTGCTTAGGGTTTGACGTCGACCGGGTTTGGACGAGCCACCAAGGCGTCGGGCAATCTGGCTTCGTAGCGGCTGAAACGTAGATCTGGGTGCCTATAGTCCGTCGAAACGAAATTGGCGCCTGAGGAAAAGGCCGCCTCACGTGGCGCCGTATCGTTTTTCCGGGCTTCCCAAGTGTCTGCGTCGGCGCGAGTGCGCACAATGATCCCCGCTTTCACCGCCGACTGAATACGTTCGTGTTCTTTGATCGGTTCATTGAGCGTGATGTACCCGCTCGCCGGCGAGGCCTCGTCGATGTTCACAAACATCATCCGGCCCTCCAGGCTCTTTCGATCACCGCGATAGACCGCAACGACATCTGGCCCCTCGTCCATCGCCAGCATGATCTTACCGCGAGCCTGCTTCAGGCTCGGCCAGGCTCCAGCTCTGACGGCTTCACGCAGGGTCTTATACTTGCCCTGAACGCTGTCTGGCGTCACCAACTCGCCCGCCTTGAAGACCGAGCGGATCTCAGCGTCGACGGCGTCCATCGCCTTGGCGTCGAAGGGCAGCAGCGAAACCGCACCTGGGATCTTCAGATTGTCCTGCTTCAGGTTGAATATAATCAGGATCGGCACGTGATCGGGATGGGCTTTCGACCAAGTCCTAATTTCCTTGAAACAGTCGACCAACACCGGACAGACCGAGCGGAAATCCACGTCAGGGACGTGCATCACCTTCATGCCCGGCTTGGCGAGCGGGGTAAGGTCGTAGGGCGTTTTGGTCGCCGCCATCTTGGGCCCGAGCGGATCTGAATAGCGGCCACCGGCCGGATCGTAGACAAAATCGAGCTCCAGCTGACGCGCGCCGTCGTTCAGTTGGTCCGTGAGCGGCTCGTGGCTGTAGTCGAGCGTGTCGGCGCCATGGGGGTTCCTGGCCCGGATAATGGCCATCTCCGGAGGCGGGATCGCCATCTTGTAGCTGTTGTGCGTGCCCATGGTCTGAAGCTGGTTCATCTTCAAACGGTCGACGGCCACGCGTGTGCAGCCCGCCTTTCCGGACGGATGTTCCACATCGCATGAGGCGGATATTGCAATGGCGGCGGCGAATAAAGCGGCGATCATCTCAGCACTCCAGCAGAAGTCGGTGACGCGACTGTGAATGTCGAAGGCCTTGGCCGAAAGGTTCTGACCAAAACAACCCCGCCTTGGGCCAAGGATGGCTCCAGGGCTTCACGCGTCGCTAGCCTGTCGCCGTCGCCGCAAAGACTGATCTCGCATCCGCGGTTGCGACCAGGCGCTAGGCCCCGACCAGGGTCAACCAGTCGTCCTCGGTAAGAACCTGAATACCCAACTCGGCCGCCGTCTTCAGCTTGGAGCCAGCGCCAGGGCCCGCCACAACCAGATCTGTCTTTTTGGACACTGAACCTGAGACCTTCGCGCCCAGCCGCTCGGCCTGGGCCTTGGCCTCGTCGCGGGTCATCTTCTCCAATGCGCCCGTGAAAACAACGGTCTTTCCGGCGACAGCGGTGTCTTGTTTCGGCGGCTCGACGTCTTCGACAATGAGTTGGTCGTAGAGTTCCTGCACGAGCCGGCGGTTGTGATCTTCAGCGAAATACTCCGCCGCCGCGGCGATCACGGCCGTGCCGATCTGGTCGAGGTCGTCGAGCTCCTGCATCGCGGCGGGGTCGCGCGCGGCGACCTTGTCCATGGCGACCAGGAAGTCGGCCGCGGTTCCATAGCCGCGCGACATGACGACGGCGGTCGTCTCACCGATGTGACGGATGCCTAAGCTGTAGATAAATCGATCGAGCGAAATCGTGCGGCGCGCCTCAATTCCGGCGACCAGGTTGGCGACGCTAAGGTCGCCGTAGCCGTCGGTCTCGCGCAGTTCGGCGAGCTTTTCAGCATCGCGGGCGAGCTTGAAGATATCGGCCGGCTGCTCGATCCAGCCCCGCTCATTGAAGGCTGTGAGCTGCTTTTCCCCCAAGCCTTCGATGTCGAACGCACGGCGGGCAACGAAATGGCGCAGATGGGCTAGCCGCTGATAGGGACAGGCGAACTCGCCCGAGCAGCGACGAACGACGGTCTGGGCCCCAGCCGCCGTTGTCTCGCGCACCAAAGGTGTGTGCAAGGGGCAAGGGCAATGGTCGGGAAATGTGTAGGGCTCGGGACCACGCCGCTCATCTGGCGCCACGCCCACGATCTGTGGGATCACGTCGCCCGCCCGCTGGAGGATCACCATATCGCCAATCCGCAGATCCTTGCGCGCGATCTCGTCGGCGTTATGCAAGGTGGCGTTGACAACGACGACACCGCCGACGGTGACAGGTCTAAGGCGCGCTACAGGCGTGATCGCACCCGTGCGGCCGACCTGTATGTCGATAGCCTCCAGGAACGTGCGCGCCTGCTCGGCAGGGAATTTTCGCGCTATCCCCCAGCGGGGTGCGCGAGAGACAAATCCGAGCCGTCCCTGCCAATCCAGGCGGTCGACCTTGTAGACAACGCCGTCGATATCGAAGGCGAGCTTTGGCCGCTCAGCCTCGAGGTTGCGGTAGGCCGCGATCAGGCCGTCCAGACCCTCGACACGGGCGCTCTGGCCGGTGACCCGAAAGCCCCAGGTCTGCAAGGCCTGCAGGGCCGCCCATTGGGTCTCGGCAAAGGATCCTGAGAGCTCACCCCAGGCGTAGGCGAAGAAGCGCAAGGGCCGCGTGGCGGTGATTTTGGGGTCGATCTGTCGAAGCGAGCCGGCAGCGGCGTTGCGCGGGTTGGCATAGGTGCGCTGGCCCGCAGCCTCGGCAGCCGCATTCAGGGCGATGAACTCGTCCTTTCCGAGATAGATCTCGCCACGGATCTCGATGACGTCTGGCCAGCCCGCGCCGGCCAGGCGGGCGGGTATCTCGCCGATGGTTCGGACATTGGCCGTGACGTCTTCGCCCACCCGGCCGTCGCCACGGGTCGCGGCCTGCACCAAGACGCCCTTCTCGTAGCGGATTGAGCAGGAGAGGCCGTCAATCTTGGGTTCAGCCGTGTAGGAGACCGGTGTCTCGTCCAGCCGCAGGAACCGGCGAATACGGGCGTCAAATTCAGCGGCGTCCTCGTCTGAAAACGCATTATCGAGGCTTAGCATCGCTGCGCCATGCTGGACCGGGGCGAATTGCTCCGAGCGCGCAGCACCGACCGTCAGCGATGGCGAGTTTTCGCGTATCAGGTGCGGGAACCGGCCCTCGATTTCACTGTTCCGGCGCTTAAGCGCGTCATAGTCCGCGTCCGAAATCGTGGGCGCGTCCTGACGGTGATAGTCGATGTCGTGACCTGCGATCTCGTCAGCAAGCCGGGTCAGTTCATGGAGCGCCTGGGATTCGGTGAGGTCAGTGACAGAGATCATGCTCCCTTCCCTTTAGGATCCCCTGCAGGCCCGCGCCAGACCATCCTAAGCCTTGATAAGGGCGCGCGCCGCCGCCCTTGCGGCATCGGTGATTTCGGCGCCGGCGAGCATCCGGGCGATCTCTTCCTCACGCTCGGTGTCGCGGAGGACCTCGACAGATGTGCGCACCCGTTCACCTTCGCCGACTTTTGCGATGCGCCAATGGGCCTCGGCGCGGGCGGCGACCTGGGGGCTGTGGGTGACCACAAGAACCTGAGCGTCAGCCGCGAGGCGCTTGAGGCGAAGGCCAACGGCGTCGGCGACGGCACCGCCGACACCTTGATCAACTTCATCGAAGATCATCAGGGGCTGGGCTCCCGACGCGCGCCCGGCGAGCGCGGCCTTCAGCGCCAGGGCAAAACGCGCGAGTTCGCCGCCAGAGGCGATCGCACCTAGGTCACCAAAGGGCGAGCCAGGATTCGTGGCGATCTCGAACGTCACACGATCCAGGCCCGAGGGCCCCGCCTTGTCCTCGGCAAGCGTCGCGACGCTGACGCGGAAGCGGGCCTTGTCGAGCTTCAGGGGCCCAAGTTCGGCCATGACAGCCTCGGCCAAGCGAGCGGCGGAAGCTGCCCGGGCCGCGCTGAGCCGTTCAGCTTCGGCCAGGTATCCCTGGCGGATGGCGGCCAATCCGGTCTCAGCGGCCTTCAACGCATCGCCAGACGACTCCACGGCACGCAGGCGCTCAGCAAAACGGGCCCTCAGGGTCGGGAGCTCCTCGACACTGACGCGCAGCTTGCGAGCCAGACCCCGAAGGTCAAAGAGCCGCTCCTCGGCTTTTTCCAGGCGATCGGGTTCAAAATCGAAGGCCTCCGCAGCGGCATCGACGGCGGCCTCGGCCTCGCCGGCCTCGATCAAAACGCGGTCGAGCGCAGCCGAGGCGTCTGTAAGACGCTTTACGGCGCTCCCGCTTTCAGCAGCCCCGGCGAGCAAGGCGCGTTCATGGGCGCGACTGAGCGCGCGCACTGCGCCGGCGACCCGGGTTGAAAGGCCGTCAAAAATCTCCCGGGCGCTGGAAATGTCGGCCAGGGCCTTTTCCGAAGAGCCCAGGATGGCGCGTTCTTCAGCCAGTTCGGTTTCCTCACCCTCACGGGGATCGAGCCGGTTGAGTTCGGCCAGGCGCACGGTGAGCTCTTCGGTCTCAGCGTCGGCCCGGGCCATCTCGGCACGAAGGGTCTCAACGGTCTCGCGGGCTTGGCGCCAGCCACGCCAGCGGCCCGCCACGGCCTGGGCCTGGGCGTCCAGTCCGCCGAACGCGTCGAGCAACCCGCGATGGGTGCGTGCATCCAACAGGCCCACGGTCTCGTGCTGACCATGCACCTCCAAGAGCGTCTCACCGACCTCCTTCAGCACGCCGACGCCCGTCGCCTGGTCATTGACGAAGGCGCGGCTGCGGCCGTCGGCCGCAAGCGTGCGGCGCAGGACCAGGTCCTCGTCTCGGGCGTAGGAAAGACCCTTCTCTTCAAGCAGATCCCAGACCGGATGGGTCGGCGCCGGGGCGAAGACCGCGGAGCTTGCCGCCTGGCCCGCCCCTCGGCGAACCAAGCCCGCCTCGGCCCGAGCCCCGACCGCCAGACCCAAGGCATCCAGGATGATCGATTTGCCAGCTCCGGTCTCGCCTGTGAGCACGGTCAGACCCGGCCCGATGGACAGGTCCAGGGCTTCGATCAGCACGACGTCTCGGATCCACAGTCCAATCAGCATGGGGGCCCGTTCAGCATATCCGGGAAGATCGCCTGGAATCAGCGGCCAAAGAAAGAGCTGCCGACACCCAATTGATCACTTTTTGTTCTCTTTGAGAAGATCGATGGGGGTTGGAAGGTGCAGAAGCCCAAGCCCGGGCCCCGGAGCCTACACAGAGACGTTGGGCGACATAGCCTAGGGGCATGCGATCACGCCGACACCCTTCACCTAGGTGCCTTCGGCATTGGCGCGTCAGGCCTAAGTGCCTTGGGGCTCGCCGCCTCAGCCTTCGCCCTGCCCCGTGGTTCCTGAAGTCGATCCCGTCCCTAAGGCTGCCATCGAACGACGCCCTAACCCTTGGGCGTGACCGGAGTGGGTAAAACGTCAGGTGCTGTCGGGTCGGATCTGTCCCCGCCGATAAATGGAATATGGAACGACGGCAGGTGGAAGCCGCGCTTCTTGGCAGGTGCGGTGTCCTCATCCGCGTCGGGCTTAGCAAGCGCCTTGGCGGCCTCGGAGGTCGGCCGGGCGGACAGAGACGCAGCCGGCGTATCTAGGCCACCCGTGCTCGGAGGCGCGACAGTATGGACCTTATCCTTGGTATAGGCGGCGTGGAACACGCTGCGCTGGGAGACAACAGCTGGTATAACCGCCGGGCGCAGGCCCTTGGAGGTCAGAAGTTCATAGGCGTCGCTGTACCAGCGATCTCCAGGATAATTGAAGCCCAACACCGCGCCATTCTTCTTGGCCTCATCCATAAGGCCGAGCGTCAGATTGGCTTCCACCAGACGATAGAGGGCCTCAGGCGTATGGCTCGTGGTCTGGTAACGGTCCACGACAGACTTGAACCGGCCAATGGCGGCCAGCGTGTCGTTCTGCCTCAGGTACCAGCGCCCGATGCTCATTTCCTTGCCGGCGAGCTGGTCATTGACCATGTCGATCTTCAGCCGCGCATCAAGCGCATATTCGGTACGCGGATAACGCGAAGTCACTTCGCGCAGGTTCTCCAGCGCCTGGCCGGTGGCGGCCTGATCGCGGCCCACATCGACGATCTGCTCGAAGAAGCAAACGGCCTTCAGATAGTGAGCGTAGGCCGCGGCCTGGTTGCCGGGATAGAGCGAGATGAAACGGTCCGAGTCAGCAATGGCTTCATCGTAGCTGTTCGCTTCGTAGTGGGCGAAGGCCTGCATCAGGATCGATCGGCGCGACCACTCCGAATAAGGATGCTGGCGTTCGACCTCCTGGAAGTAGTCGACGGCCTGGCCCCAGAGGTGCTTGTCCAGACGGTCGGCACCTGTTGAATAGAGCAGTTCGACCGGCCGCTCCTCGTAGGCGAGCTTGCTCTTGGGCGCTTTCTTAGCGCTGGAACAACCCGCAACGGCCACGGCGCAAAAAACGGCGATGAGTGCTGGGCGAGCCCAAGAATTGCGTACCAAGGACACCATCACCTCAAAAGACCAGACGCGTGCCCCCACGCGTGGATATCGCTTCTACACCAGGGCAGAGCACACGCAAACGAGCGCGCCGCCTCCTGAGACGACACTTCACAGAATCTGTGGTCGAAATCAGACCGCGACGTCGATTTCGTCAGCGAAAGTGCGAATACGCCAAGCCGACGGCTTGGCGGCCAGAGCGCGGACGAGCTGGTTATTGATGCTGTGGCCAGCCCGTTCGCCCTCGAAACGGCCAAGGATCGGTGCGCCCAGTACGTAGAGGTCACCAATGGCGTC
Organism: uncultured Alphaproteobacteria bacterium; assembly: GCA_903860975.1. GTDB lineage: Bacteria > Pseudomonadota > Alphaproteobacteria > Caulobacterales > Caulobacteraceae > Phenylobacterium. Next base: position 105,222 of record CAIOSI010000027.1, on the reverse strand, counting down.
CAACGCCTTGTGACGCACGAATTCATCCGGTCGCCGCAAGCCCTCCGGGTTGAGCACCCGATCGCCCTCGATCACCACGGCGTTTTCCATAGAACCGCCGCGGGCCAGGCCCATGGCGCGCAGGGCCTCGACCTCATGCAAGAAGCCAAAGGTGCGGCAGTCGGCGAGTTCACGACGGAAAGCCATCTCGTCCATCGCCAGGTCAATCTCCTGGCGTCCAATGACGGCCGTCGGGAACTCGATCGCGAAGGCGACTTCGAACCTCAAGGCCGGCCTTAGCGTCGCGCGCTTGTCGCCATCAATGACTTCCACGGTATCGATAATCTCGATGAACTTGCGCGCCGCGCCCTGAGGCCTGCGCCCAACACGGTCGAGAATCTTGAGGAACGGCCAGGACGAGCCGTCCATGATCGGCATTTCAGGGCCGTCGAGTTCGACGATCGCATTGTCGATACCGGACATAACCAGCGCCGCCATCAGGTGCTCGATGGTCGCCACCGTGACGCCCGCTGCGTTGGTGATCACGGTGCCCAGCTGGGTCTTACAGACAGATTGCGGTGTGGCAGGCACGACGTTGTCACGATCGGTGACATCGCTGCGGACGAAAGTGATACCCGCCTCGCAGCCTGCTGGGCGCACAGCGACCTGGGTGTATTCGCCAGTATGAACACCCACGCCCGCAAATAACGCCGGCGCCATGACGGTGTGTTGGAACGCCCCGCTTTGGAAACCGTCTGCCGCCACGCTGGGACCTTCCCTGGAACTGAGGTGCCAAGCCTCGCTGACCGAGAAGCGCCCCAAGTGCGGTTAATGCCCTTGGTGCGCCGCAGCAAAACAAACCCTGTTTCGCAATGTTTCGGTTAACGAAGACCGAAAATAGAAAGCGCCGCAGCAGCCTTCGCGGCGACTGCGGCGCTCCAATGCACCCCGATCAATTTGAGTTAGTTGGCGAGCCTGCGCAGGAAGGACGGAATTTCCAGGTCCTCGCCCTGATGGACCTCTTCTTCAGGCGCGGCGGCCTCAAGAGGAAGCGCGCCTCCACGGCTGGCGATATGGCGCGGCGCAGGCGCTGCAGCAGGTGGGGCCGCGTCGTAGCGGGGGCGACTGCCAAAGATGCTCAGGAAGCCGCCTCGCGGACGACGCTCTTCATAAGCTGGCTCAGCGAAGAGCGGCTCATCGCCAGCTTCAGCCGCGGCTGGGTCGACAATGCGAGTGACCGGTTGGATCACCACGGGAGCCGCTGGCTGGACGGCGACCGGCGTGGCGTAGAGATCAGGCTGCTCCTCGCCCACCGCTTCAGCGGCGAGCAAAGGCTCGGCGACCGCAGGCGTAGCGGAGGCTGGGGCCGCGTCAAACGCGGCAGCGCGCTCGGGCATGACAAGAGGCGGCGCTGTCATCGGCCGGCGTTCAAGTTGCGGCTCGATGGCCGCGATCGAGGCCCCGTCCATGCCCGTGGCGACAACCGAGACGCGGATCATACCATCAAGGGAAGGGTCAAATGCCGCACCGAAGATGATGTTGGCTTCCGGATCGACCTGTTCGGAGATCGCGTTCGCGGCCTCGTCAACTTCCAGCAGCGTCATGTCGAGACCACCGGTGACGTTCACGAGCACGGCCTTAGCGCCCTTCAGCGAAACCTCGTCGAGCAATGGATTTTGAATGGCGTTCTGAGCGGCCATCAGGGCGCGGTCTTCGCCTGTCGCCTCGCCCGTACCCATCATCGCCTTGCCCATCTCGGTCATCACCGTGCGGACGTCAGCGAAATCGAGGTTGATCAGGCCCGGCAGCACCATCAGGTCGGTGATCGAGCGCACCCCCGAGTGCAGCACCTGGTCAGCCATGCCGAAGGCTTCGGCGAAGGTCGTCCGTTCATTGGCGACGCGGAACAGGTTCTGGTTGGGGATGACAATCAGGGTGTCGACGTAGCGTTGCAACTCGCCAATGCCCGCGTCAGCGAGACGCATCCGGTGGCGGCCTTCGAAATGGAAGGGCTTTGTGACGACGCCCACCGTCAAGATCCCGCGCTCACGAGCGCATTTGGCGATGATTGGAGCCGCACCCGTGCCCGTGCCGCCGCCCATACCGGCGGTGATGAACACCATGTGCGCGCCGTCGAGATGCTCGCCAATCTCCGGGATGCTCTCCTCCGCAGCGCTCATTCCGATCTCGGGGTGCGCGCCCGCGCCGAGCCCTTGGGTCGCCAGGACACCGAGCTGCACGCGGCGCTCTGTCTTGGCGAACTGAAGCTGCTGGGCGTCGGTATTGGCGACGACAAACTCGACGCCCTCCAAACCCGCTTCGATCATGTTGTTGACGGCGTTGCCGCCTGCCCCGCCGACGCCAAACACCACGATCCGTGGCTTTAATTCCGTCGCGCGCGGTGCTGAGAGAGCGATTGTCATGGGACCCCTGCGTCCTTCCGAATTCTGCGGGCTGATGCGCCTTGGCGAACCCCTTGCCTGAGCGCTCCAGTAAGGAAGCGTTAAGTACGCGCCCACACCCTTAATTGAGTGTTAACCGCATACCGTGAGTCGCAAGCCGTTCCAGCGTGGCAGTTGGGAAAAATTCCCTTGCGTCACAAGGCGTAAGCCGAATCAGCCTCGCGCCCGCGGCAGGATGTCTCAATCGATCGAAAGTGGTCCCCAAATCCTGCCGATCTGACTGTGTCGGTCGAACCGTCTGCCGGATGGCCAGATCAATCTGTAATTCTGCACCTATGATGTCTCTGCTTAAAAGCCTTCCGCTCGCCGCGGCGCTCTCGATTGTGTTAACCAGCGCAGCGATGGCGGCGAGCGATCCCGGCGCAACGCGGGTAAGCAGTCTTTGTGACGGCATGCTGGAAGCGGTGAAGTCGTCCAAGTCAGCGGGCGTTCAAGCTCGGGCTCCTGACCACTGATTTCCGCCTTTCGCGACGGCAGATAGACCGAGCGCATCGTGGCATAAGGGTCGGCGGCGACGGCATCGAGGGTCTTGAGTTCCTTCTCCGCTTCGCGCCTATCGTCGATCAAGGACAGGGTCGTGATGGTCGTGCGCACGGTGCGGGCGTTCTTCACCCGCCCCAAGGCAAGGGATCGACGAGGAGATCGATTCCCGCACCATAGCGCCCCAGGGTGTCGCCAAAGCCCTTGTCGTGATGGCGCAGACCCGCCCGCGCCGCCGGGTCGAAAAGACCGGCCAGTCCAACGGTCGAGTTGCCGACGAACCTGATCGTCGTCTTCGCACCGGCGCTAAAGCGGGCCTCAAGCAGGTCCCTCACCAAGACGACAGGTTCGCTCAGGTTGCGCAGCCTGTTGTGCATCAAGCGCTGCACGCGACCTGGAACGACCGATGCCTCGCCCCCAAGGAGCGGGCGAATGATCCGATTGTCGAGCGCGCGACCCAAACCGAACATCCCTCGGTTGAGGCCCTCAAATGGATCACCCGCAGACGCGTGAGGCGCACGAGCGGCGCTAGACTGAAGCCCGGGCGCCTGAGCGCCGGCGGATGTCGTCGTGCAGGCGGCCACCGCAAAAAGCCTGATAACGGCAAGACCGCGCACGCTGAATTCGCAATCCTTCGCGCGGCGCGCCGCCAATCGGCATTTCTACCCGGCAGCACGCCACCGCCACGACCCGTCCTCAATGGTAAGGCCGGCAGCGGGCGTCAGAGATTTTCCCGGAGCCACGAGGCAGCCTTGGCCACCGGATTGGCGCGCGGGTCGAGGGGTTCGCGCCGCAGCTTGGCGGAGGCCAGCGCCTTGGCGCTGACCGCCTCGCGAGGTCCAAAAGCCGCGCGATGCAGAATGCCGGCGGCAGCCGTGAAGGCCGGGCCCGAGGCGGCGTCAGCCAGATGAGGCACACGTCGAGGCCGGCCCAGCCGCACCGGGCGGTCGAAGACGCGTACCGCGACTTCGCGAACGCCCGCCAGCTGGCTCGCGCCACCCGTCAGGACCAGGCCCGCGCCGGGCTCTACTGGGGCGTTAGAGGCCTTCAGGCGGTCGCGGAGCAGTTCGAGGGTTTCTTCGACGCGCGGGGCGATAATGCCTTTCAAGAGGCTGCGAGGCGCGATCACGGGGCCTGCGCCTGGGTCATCGCCCCGCGGTGGTGCCTCGATCATTTCACGATCTTCGTTGGCCGAGGCGATGGCCGAACCATGCAGGGTTTTGATGCGCTCAGCTCCGGCGATGGAGGTTGAAAGCCCACGAGCAATGTCTTGGGTCACATGCTGGCCGCCAACCGGCACGGTCTCGACGTGGACCAGCGAGCCTGCCGTAAATACCGCCGCCGAAGTCGATCCTCCGCCCATGTCGATGCAGACGCTGCCAAGGTCGAGCTCATCTTCCTCCAGCGCGGCGAGCGCCGAGACGAAAGGCGCAGCGACGACGCCGTCAAACTGCAAATGTGCCCGCTCAACACAAGCGCCCAGGGTCTGGAAGACGGCTTCCGATACCGAGACAACCAGCAGCTCGACGCCAAGGGTGCGCCCGAACATGGCGCGAGGATCGCGTACGCCGCCCTGTCCGTCCACCGACCAGGCGATCGGCAAAATGTGGGCGGCCCGACGACCCGGCAGTTTGATCTGGGCCAGCGCGTGGCTGATCGCGCGGACCAGGTCATTGTCAGAAATCGGGCGCGCGCCGATAGACACACGGCCGGCAACGCGGTTGGAGGTGAGCTGGCCACCCGCAGTCGCAACGGTAACGCCTTGGACGTTCATCCCTGCGACATTCTCAGCACGCTCGACGGCCTGAGCGATAGCTTCCGATGCCTCGTCCAGATTTACGATGGAGCCGCCGCGGATGCCGCGCGACTGGACGTAGCCCACGCCCGCCGTCGTCAGCGTGCGATCGCCTTTGCGGACGCCATCGGGCTTCATGATGAAACAGGCGACTTTCGAGGCGCCGAGGTCGACGGCGGCGACCACGGGTGTCCGCACCAGCGCGGCCTTCAGACCATCCTTGCGATCCGGGGCCTTGCGATCCGGGGCCTTGCGGTCTTCGGCGGGGGCTTCAGCGCGGGTCGCGAACTTCAGCATCGAGGCGTCTTCCATCTTTATTTACGCGCCTGTCGCGGCGGGGGCGACGACGGGAGGTTGGTTCTGGCGGGGCCGCACGGCGACCACCTCGGGGTTGCGCAGGTCTATGCGATCAAAACCGAGTTCAAGAATTCGCGAGCGTTGATCCAGGTGTTCCAGCTGCATCAACGCATTTTCCACGCCCTCGGCCGGCAACTGAATCAGCGAGCCGTCCTTCATCCGCACGTCCCATCTCCGGTCATCGACACGCACCAGTGCGTCCATCTGGCCCATCAGCTTGGGACGCTGGGCGATCACCGGTAGAATTTCTGGAGCATGCTCGGCGCCGCCCTCACCAACCACAAGGGGCAAGGTGGTGAAGTGGGCCGGATCGGCTTCAGGGATCGTTTTGCCATGATCATCGATGACGACTTGGCGTCCGGCGTGCTGCCAAACCGCCATCTGTCGCCGCTGGACCACCGCCAGAACGAGTGTGTCCGGCAGCAAGCGCACCACGCGGGCTTCCTTGACCCAGCCGACGCTCTCCACACGTTTGCGCAGAGCATTCAGGTCCAAACCCAGCATGGGTTGGTTCTTATAGACCGCTGCGGCCCTGACGATATCTGCGGTGGCCAGGTTCGAGGCACCCTGAACCTCGATCGTGCGCAGGCGAAACCCCGCCGCACCCGTACGGGCCTGAACACCGGTTGCGATCGTCGAGACCAGCCGCTGGCCGCGGTGGCCCGTCATCAAGGTGACACCCAGGACGAGCGTCAAGACGGCGGCCGTCGCGCTCAGTACAGTTGCCGCAGATGGCCCGTGGGCTTCGCGCACAGGTGAGGCCGCCTGACGCCCAGACGTCGCCGGACGCACCGCCCTCTGGGGCGCTTTAGTCGGGGGTTTCGCTTGTCCTCGCGAGCCCCCCCGCACCGCCGCGGGCATACGCGTCCTCCGTAATCCAAAGCACCAGTCGGTCGAAATCCACACCCTGCAGAGCCGCCTGCTCTGGGATGAGCGAAGTGGGCGTCATGCCGGGTTGTGTATTCACCTCTAGGAGGACCAGAACGTCGTTAACATCATCATAACGAAGGTCGGAGCGGGTAACCCCTCGGCAACCTAAAGCCGCGTGCGCGGCCTCACTCATTCTCAGAGCTTTTTCAAAGGCATGAGGGGGGATTTTGGCCGGTACGATGTGGGTCGACCCCCCGTCGGCGTACTTGGCCTCATAGTCGTAAAATCCTGTGCGCGGAATGATATCGGTGACGGTCATGGCTTTGCCGTCCATCACGCCCACCGCAAGCTCCTTGCCCGCGATGTAGGGCTCGATCATGACCTCCTCGCCAAAAGTCCAGGATGGAGCGACGATTTCCTGCGGAGGACAGTTCGCGCCATCGAAGACCAGGAAGACGCCAACCGAGGAGCCTTCGGCGTTTGGCTTGACCACATAGGGCGGCGCCATGAGGTGTTCGGCTGCGGCTTTGAAGCGATTGAAGAGGCCACCGCCAGGAACCGTCACACCGGCCGCAGCGAGCACGGCCTTGGCCTTGGCCTTGTCCATCGCAAGCGCAGAGGCCAGAACGCCGGAGTGGGTGTAGCGTAGGCCAAGCGTCTCCAACACACCCTGAACGCAACCGTCCTCACCCCACTCGCCATGCAAGGCGTTGAAACAAACGTCAGGCTTCAGCTGACTTAGCACCTGAGCCAGGTCTCGGCCGGCATCCACGCGAGAGACGCGTGCGCCCAGGCGGACCAGGGCCTCGGCGCACTCGCGGCCCGAAACCAAGCTCACCTCACGCTCGGCTGAAAGTCCGCCCAAAAGAACGGCGACGTGATGTCCGGAAAGCGGAGCGGTCATGGGCGACTCAAAAAGGGGGGCCAATCAAAACAGGGCGACTCGAAACGGGCTGGGCTGCGAGCATGTCACGGCGGTGGCCGAGCCGGCAGGCCTGGTCAAGGCATGAGCCCGACAGGCGACCGGGCGCAACGCATAGCCAGACCAACCCATCGCGCGCAAGGCGCTTAGGGCCGGCCGATTCGCTTGATCTCCCAGTCGAGGTCCACGCCGAGCTTGGCTTTCACATCTGCGCGCACGGCTTCGCCCAAACCTTCCAGGTCAGCAGCCGTGGCTGCGCCCGTGTTGATCAGGAAGTTGGCGTGCAGGGGAGAAAACATGGCCCCGCCAAACGGTTTGCCCCGCCAGCCGGCCTCGTCGACCAGCCTCCAGGACGAGTGGCCGGGCGGATTCTTGAAGGTCGAGCCACCCGTCTTTTCGCGGATGGGTTGGGTCTGCTCGCGACGGGCTGTGATCTCGTCCATGCGGGCTTCGATGGCGCAGGGCGCGTCGGGCCGCCCCTGGAAAAGTCCGCCCAGGAAGATCAGGGGCTCGGCGGCGGCGCGGGCTGACTTGCGATAGCTGTAGCGCAGGTCAGCCTGACTAAAGGTCAGCCGTTGACCGGCGCGGTTGAGCGCGTAGGCCTCAACCAGAACATCCTTGGTCTCCGATCCATAGCAGCCGGCGTTCATGACCAAAGCGCCGCCGATTGAACCTGGGACGCCACGATAGAATTCAAGGCCAGCGATACCCGCCCTCCCCGCTTCGCGCGCAAGCGCGGCGTCGAGCGCCGCTGCGCCGGCGAAGATACGGCTGTCGCCGCGCGGCTCCACAGACCCGAAGGCTTTTCCCAGACGGATCACAACACCCTCGACGCCGCCATCGCGCACCAAGGTGTTGGAGCCGACGCCGAGTACGGTTACCGGCGCACTGGCCTCGAGGCCCTTCAGAAACGCCACCAAGTCGTCTTCGTCCTGGGGCAGGAAGAGAACATCAGCCGGCCCGCCAACGCGGAACCACGTGAAGGGGCCCAGGGGCTCGTTAGCAAGCAGCTTCCCGCGAACATTTGGCAACCGATCGCGCCAGCTCATTTGGTCGCCTCGCTCACTCCGCCGCCATTGCCAAAAGCTGCTCCGGCAGGGCGTAGGCCCAGGTGGTGATGTCGCCTGCGCCCAGCAGGACGACCAAATCACCGGGCTTGGCTTCCTCACCGATGATACCTGCGAGATCGGCGGGACCTTCCAGGGCGATGGCGCGGCGATGACCATAGCGGCGCAGGCCTTCAACCAGAGAATCTCGGCTTGCCCCCTCGATCGGTGCCTCGCCCGCTGCGTAGACGTCTGCGACGATCACGACGTCAGCGTCGTTAAAGCCGTGGCAGAAATCGTCGAAGAGATCGTGCAGACGCGAATAGCGATGCGGCTGCACCACGGCGATGACGCGCCCTGCGGTGACCGCGCGCGCGGCCTTCAGCACCGAGGCGATCTCTACCGGATGGTGACCGTAGTCGTCGATGATCCGCACGCCGTTGGCCATGCCTGTCGTCGTGAAGCGCCGACGCACGCCGCCAAACCCAGCCAGACCTTTTCGGATGTCTTCAGGACTGACACCCAGCTCGCGCGCCACGGCGATAGCAGCCAGAGCATTCATCGCGTTGTGGTGTCCGGCCATTGGAAGGTGCAAATCGGCATAGCGAATCGGCTCGGCGTGCTCGTCGAGCGGACTATGCGGCAGGACCACCACATCGAAGCGGCAGCCATCTGGCCCCATGGTCAGGTTCTCAGCGCGCACCTCAGCCTGCGGATTGACGCCATATGTAACCAGGCGTCGGTTTTCCACGCGGCTCGCCATGGCCTGGACCTCAGGATGGTCAATGCAGACCGCGGCGAAGCCATAGAAGGCGATGTTCTCAACGAAGTCCCGGAAGGCCTTCTTCACCGCGTCGAAGTCGCCGTAGTGGTCGAGGTGTTCAGGGTCGATGTTGGTGACGATCGCCACAGTCGAGCGCAACTTCAGAAAGGTGCCATCGCTCTCGTCGGCCTCGACGACGATCCAGTCGCCGGCGCCAACCTTGGCGTTCGTGCCATAGGCATTGATGATGCCGCCGTTGACGACCGTCGGGTCCAGCCCGCCGGCGTCCAGAATAGCGGCGACCATCGAGGTGGTCGTGGTCTTGCCATGCGTGCCGCCGACCGCCACCGAAAACTGCAGGCGCATAAGCTCAGCCAGCATTTCGGCCCGGCGCACGAGAGGCAGGCGCCGCTCGCGGCCGGCGACCATCTCCGGATTGTCGCTCTTAACGGCCGTCGAATAGACGATCGCGCTCGCGCCTTCGACATGGGTGGCGTCGTGGCCGATGAAGATCGTGGCACCCAGCTTCTCCAGCCGTTCTGTATTGGCTGAAGCCTTAGCGTCGGACCCCTGCACCTGGTAGCCGATCCGCAGCATGATCTCGGCGATACCGCTCATGCCGATCCCACCGATGCCGATGAAATGCACGGGGCCGATGTCGAAGGGCACGGGACGTCGAGTCATGGAACGGTGCTAGCGCATTGGCGCGGTCGGGGAAATAACTGAGGGCGCGTGTCTAGACGCCCGCTGTCTGCTCGACCAGGTCAGCCAAACGTTCAGCAGCATCGGCGATGGCGACGGAGCGGGCGGCGGCGGCCATGCGGGCCAGGCGTGCAGGGTTGGTCAGCAGCTTTTCAAGTGCGCCCGAAAGGCTAGCCACGGTAAGCTGGTTCTCACGGGCCACCTCAGCGGCACCGATGTCCGCCAGGAACTTGGCGTTCTCGCCTTGGTCGTCGTCGATGGCGATCGCCAGCGGCACGAGTATCGACGGCTTACCGGCGACCGCAAACTCGCAGACCGAGCCTGCGCCGGAACGGCCGATCACCAGGTGCGCGGCGCCCAGGCGACCGGCGAGGTCACGGAAAAAGGGCGCGACTTCGGCGTCGACCACGGCGTTTCGGTACGTCCGTTGCGCGCGCTCCATCGACTCAGCGCGGGTCTGTTGCTGGACGATCAACCGTTGGCGCAAGGCGTCTGGTAAGGCGGCGATGGCTTCGGGCACCAACTCCGACAACAGGCGCGCGCCCTGGCTTCCACCGGTGACCAGGATGCGGATCGGCCCGTCAACAAGCGGCGGGCTATAGGGCAGATCAGCTAAGGCGCGGATCGCGGGCCGGACGGGATTGCCGACCACAACAGCGCGCGCCGCGACCTTCGACGGGGCTTTGAGCAAAGTTGGAAAGGCGCAGGCCACGCGGCTCACGCGAGACGCCAGGAACCGGTTGGCCCGGCCCATCACCGCGTTCTGCTCGTGGATCACCGTGGCGCGCCGGTCGAAGATCGCGCCTAAAAGCGCTGGTGCCGATGGATAACCGCCAAAGCCCACAACCACCTGGGGGTTGATCTCGCGATAGAGTGCGCGGGCTTGGCCCGCGCCCCGCAGGACAGCGCCACCGGCACGCAGCATGCCGATGGGATCACCCGGCTTGAAGGTCGCCGACGACAGCCCGATGCGGCGTTCGGCTGGAAAATCCTGAGACAGCCCCGCCACGCGCTCATCGGAGGCCAAAACGATCGACCAGCCCCGTTGGATCAGAGCTTCGGCAAGCGCCTGGGCGGGGAATAGGTGGCCCCCGGTGCCTCCAGCGGCGAGGACGGCGATTTTGCGCATGGTCCCGCGCCTAAGCGAACGCGCCGGCCTTGGCGAGACCTTCGCTTACGGAATAAGCTCCGGGCCGACGGCGCGTGAGCGCCAGCGCCATGCCGAGCGTCAGGCCCATGGCAAGCATCGAAGAGCCGCCGTAGCTGATGAAGGGCAGCGTCATGCCCTTCGTGGGGATCATGTTGAGATTTACCGCGATGTTGATGATCGCCTGCTGGCCCACCAGCACGAAAAGGCCTGCCGCGGCGACCTGTTCGAAGGGATCGTTCAGCTTCATCGCACGGTAGAGTCCCCGCACCACGACGAAGCAGAAAAGCGAGATCACGAGCAACAAGAAGACCAGACCGAATTCTTCAGCACCGACCGAGGCGGCAAAGTCGGTATGGGCGTCTGGAATCGCCCGCTTCAGGACGCCCTCACCCGGGCCGCGCCCGAAAAGCCCGCCGGCGGCCTGGGCCACGGCGGCGGCATCCACCTGATGGGTGTCAGCCTTGTCGGGTGACAGGAATCTATCGACGCGGCTGGCCACGTGGGGGAACAGGAAATAGGTCGACGACAGCCCGCCAATCGCTAAGGCGCCCAGCCCCATCACCCACGAAATCGGTACGCCGGCCATCCAAAACGCGGCCCCGAAGGCGACGGTGATCAGCACCGTCTGGCCGATGTCAGGCTGTATCAGCAGCAGGGCGACGGAAATAGAATAGAGGAAGAAGGCGATGGAAACCCCAGGGACGCCATTGCCCTTCTGGCCTTCCGAAAACATCCAGGCCACCAGAATGACCAGGGCCGGCTTCATGAATTCCGACGGCTGCAGGGAAAAGCCACCGAATTCCAGCCAACGCGTGGCACCCTTTGCGTTGTGCCCGAGCACCGGCAGAGCGATCATGATCGCGATCGCCACCAGCCAGATCATGAAGGCGCTTCGTCGCACCGCCTTCACTTCCAGCATCGAAACAACAATCAAGATCAGGAACGCGCCACCGGCGAAGACGCACTGGCGCACGGCGAAATGGAACGGATCGCCGATATTCATCCGCGCAGCCGCCGCTGGACTGGCGGCGAAGGCGATGACCATGCCGATCGCGATCAGCAGGGCAACTGCGCCCAGGATCCAGTGATCAACGGTCCACCACCAGACGCCGACTGGGGAACGATCGGAGCGTGCGAAGGCGTGTGTGGCTTGTGGCGTTGCGGCAGTCATGCGGCGCCTTTCGCAGCGTGAGCCAGGCGCTGGACCGCCGCCCTGAAAGCCTCCCCCCGCTCTTCGAAATCAGCGAACTGATCGAAGGAGGCGCAGGCTGGCGATAGGAGTACGACGGCGTCTTTGCCGCAGGCCGAAGCGTCCGCAAAGGCCTGGGCGACGGCGGGGTCAAGCGTCCCACATTCAACCGCCGGGGTTTTGCCCTGCAGCGTCTTGGCGAATTCGGGGCCAGCCTCGCCGATCAGATAGGCCTTGGCGATGCGGGGGAAGAGATCTTCAAGCGGCTCGATGCCATCGGTCTTAGCTCGCCCCCCAGCGATCCAGAATAATTTCGGATAGCTCAAGAGCGCCTGGCGGGCAGCATCGCTATTGGTGGCTTTGCTATCGTTGACGAAACGCACGCGCCCCAAAGTGGCCACCGTCTCCATCCGGTGGGCCAGACCCGGGAAGGTCAACAGATACCGGGCGGCTTCTTCCGGGGCGATGCCTAGCCCCTTTGCGGCAGCATAGGCGGCCGCAGCGTTCTGCCCGTTGTGTCGGCCCGGCAGCGAACGCGCCTGATTGAGGTCGGCGACTTCCCAAGCGCGCTCGCCCATCGCGTCATAGAGCAGTCCGTTCAGGACATAGATGCCCCGGCCCATGGCCTTGGACGCCGAGATGGGCACGATCGTGCGGCGGTTGGCAGCCGTGATCTCGGTGCAGATCTGCTGGCCCCAAGCATCGTCGACGCCGATCACAGCCGTGTCGCCTTTGCCTTGGTTCAGCAGAATCCGGCGCTTGGCAGCGATGTAGCCGTCCATCGAGCCGTGCCGCTCCAGATGGTCGGGCGAGATGTTGAGAATGACCGTGACATCAGCGTGCAGGCTGGACGTCAAGTCGAGCTGATATGAGCTCATCTCCAGGACGTAGACCGCCCCGCCGTGCATGTCTTCAAGGTCCAGGACGCCCACGCCGATGTTGCCGCCGATGCGGACATCGCGACCGGCCTGGGCGCAGACGTGGCCGATCAAGGCCGTCGTCGTCGACTTGCCGTTGGTCCCGGTGATGGCGACGATTTTCGGCCGGCGATGCTCGGGTGCCGCGTTCACCGCACGGGCGAAAAGCTCCATGTCTCCAACGATCTCAACGCCGGCGGCCTTGGCTTTTTCAACGGTCCAATGCGGTGCGGGATGGGTCAGCGGAACCCCTGGCGAGAGCATCAATGCGGCAAATTGCGACCAGTCGGCCGTGGACAGGTCGACAACCGCAAAGCCCTCAGCCGCCGCCAGATCCCGCGACGCCGGCTTCTCATCCCAGACCGCGACACGTGCGCCGCCGGCGACGAGCGCGCGCGCAGCCGCCAGGCCCGTGCGGGCAAGGCCAAACACGGCGACCGTCTTTCCTTCGAAGCCGGGGACGGGGATCATGACGTGCTCCGGCCCTCCCCTAGCGCAGCTTCAGCGTAGCCAGGCCCAGGAGGGCCAGCATGATCGAGACGATCCAGAAGCGGATCACGACCGTCGATTCCGACCAGCCGAGTTTCTCGAAATGGTGATGGATCGGCGCCATCAGGAAGATCCGCCGGCCCGTGCGCTTGAACCAGGCCACCTGGATAATCACCGAAAGGGTCTCGGCGACGAACAGGCCGCCGATGAGGCCCAGCACGATCTCTTGCCGCGTGGCCACTGCGACCGCGCCCAGCCCGCCGCCCAGGGCTAGCGAGCCTGTATCACCCATAAAAATCCGGGCAGGCGGGGCGTTGTACCAAAGAAACCCGAGGCCAGCTCCAATCATCGCGCCGCAGTAGATCGCCACCTCACCGACGCCGGGCACGAAGTGCAGTTGCAGGTAATTGGCGAAGACGAAGTTGCCGACGAGATAGGCGATCAAACCGTAGGCGGAGGCTGCGATCATCGCCGGCACCGTCGCCAAGCCATCGAGGCCGTCGGTGAAATTCACCGCATTGGCCGCCCCCACGATGATGAACGCGCCAAAGAAAAGGTAGAACCAATGCAGGTTCAGCACCGCCAGCTTGAAGAGCGGAAAGCTGACGGACGTCAGCAGGTCCGGCGCTTGAGGCGGCTTGGCGGCAAACAGGATGATCATGGTCACCGCCGCCATCGCGATCGCGGCCTCAATGATCAGACGCGTGGCGCTCGAAATGCCGTCCGTGGAATGCTTAGTGACCTTCGAGTAGTCGTCGAGGAACCCCAGCAGGCCGTAGCCCGCGGTAACCAGGAGTACGGCCCAGATATAGATGTTGGACAGGTCCGCCCACAGCAGGGTGCCGATGATCAGCCCAGCCAGAATCATCACCCCGCCCATTGTCGGCGTGCCGGCCTTCTCAGTGATATGGCGCTGGATGCCCTCGACGCGGATCGGCTGGCCCTTACCCTGCTTGGCCTGCATCCAACGGATGAAGCGCGATCCCATGGCCACCACGATCAGCTGCGCCGTGAAGATCGACATCGCGGTGCGGAAGGTCAGATAGCGGATCAGGTTCAGCACCGAGACGTGGGCATGGCCACCGCCGGAGAGGTGCTCGTAAAGCCAGTAAAACATCAGCCGGCCTCTCCTGACCGGACGTCGAGAAGAGCCAAGGCCTGGGCGATCAGCCCCGCCTTCGACCCGTTCGAGCCCTTCACCATCACCACGTCGCCAGGCTCTACGGCCTGGGCGACCATCGGCGCTAAATCCGCCGCAAGTTCGGCGTAACCGCCGCGCCGAGTCGACGGAAGAGCCTCCCAAAGGGATTTCATCAAGGGACCAGCGGCGAACACCAGATCAACCCTGGCCTCAACCAAAAATTGTGCCAATGCGGCATGGTAGCTCGCACCCTGCGGGCCCAATTCCAGCATGTCGGTGAGCGCGACGAGTTTGCGTCCAACCGTTGCGCGTGCACCCAGCGTTGCAATGGCCGAGGCCATGGAGACTGGATTTGCGTTGTAGCTCTCGTCGATGAGTGTGAAATCGCCGCCACGCAGTCCTACCGTCTTTTCGGCACCGCGGCCCTCGAGCGGCTGGAAACCACCGAGCGCAGCCAGGCTGTCGTCAAGGTCGACGTCCAACGCTTCGAGCATCAACAGCACGGCCATTGCGTTCAGGCCCCAATGGAAGCCTGTCTGCAGAATTGGAAACTCAAGGCCCTTACCTTGGAAGCGAGCCTTCAGGACGGCTTGACCGTCGCGGCCTTGGAAGTCGATCAGACGCGCGTCACAGCTCTCAGCGCGCCCAAAGGTGCGCACCTGTGCGCCTACCTTCTGCGCCTCGGCCTCAAGGACGCCAAACCAGTGGTCGTCGGCGTTCAGCACCGCGATCCCACCGGAAACGAGGCCTTCAAAAATCTCCGCCTTGGCCTTGGCCACGCCGATCTCGCCTTCAGGGAAATTCTCGACGTGGACAGGACCCACGGTCGTAACAACGACAGCGTGCGGACGAACCATCGTCGTCAGGGGACGAATTTCGTCTGCGTGGTTCATACCGATCTCGAACACCGCACGCTCGGTATCGCGGGGCATCCGAGCCAGCGTGAGAGGCACCCCGATATGGTTGTTGTAGGATTTGACCGACGAGTGGGCCCGCCCCGCCCGTCGAAGTCCCGCCATGATCGCCTGAGTGACACTGGTCTTGCCCACCGAACCTGTGACAGCGCCACGGCGCGCGCTAGCGGCGCGCTCGCGGGCTGCAAGGCCCAGACGCTCCAACGCGGGCAGCACATCGTCGACCATGACCGCCGATCCAAAAACCTGGCTGGAGGCCAGGGCTCCGACAGCGCCAATCGCCAGGGCTTGCTCGACGAATTCGTGTCCATCGCGCACCCCGCCCAAGGCCACGAAGAGATCACCGCGCTCAAGCGAGCGCGTATCAATCGAAATGCCGCTCGCCATGAAGGGTTTGCCGACCGCCTTACCGCCCGTCGCATCGGCAATCTCCTGCGACGTCCAAAGCTGCTCAGCCATGGTCGTTCGCCCAAGTCAGGGCGCTCGCTGTTTCAGCCACGTCGTCGAAGGGATGGGTCACATTGCCGACGATTTGCCCCTGCTCATGGCCCTTGCCAGCCACCACGAGGATGTCGCCATCAGCGAGCAGCCCAGCCGCGGCACGGATCGCCTCACGCCGGTCACCGATCTCCATGGCGGTATTTGCGCCGATCAGGATCTCGGCGCGGATAGCTCCGGGCGCTTCGCTGCGCGGGTTATCATCCGTCACGATCGCGATGTCGGCGAAGTCGGCGGCAATCCGTCCCATCAGCGGGCGCTTGGTACGGTCGCGGTCACCGCCAGCGCCAAAGACAACGATGAGCTTGCCGCGCACATGGGGACGAAGCGCTGCGAGCACGGTCTGAAGCCCGTCCGGCGTATGGGCATAATCCACATAGGCCTCGCCACCATTTGGGCCCTGGCCGATCCGCTGCAGACGCCCTGGCGCACCCTCGATCGCCTCAAGGCCTCCCAGAGCCTGCTCGGCACTCAGACCTGCAGCGATGCAAAGGCCCGCTGCGATCAGGGCGTTGGACGCTTGATAGGCGCCGACCAGGGGCAAGCTGACCGCGTAGACCTTGCCGTCATGGAGGACCTTGAGCGCCTGACCGTTCGGGAAAGCCGTTCGATCCAGGAGCTTCAGGCCTTGCCCGGCGGCGCCCACGCTCATGACGGACTGACCGGCGCGAACGGCGGTTCCAGCGAAGGCTGGGTAGGCGTCGGAATCGGCGTTCAACACCGCCGTCTTGCCGCGCTTCAGGAGGATCTCGAAAAGACGCAGCTTCGCGGCGCGATAGACACCCATAGTGCCGTGATAGTCGAGGTGGTCTTGAGTGAGATTTAGGAACCCCGCGGCGGCAAGCTCTACGCCGTCCAGACGGCGCTGGTCGATGCCGTGCGATGAAGCTTCCAGCGCCAAATGGGTCACACCGGACTGCGCCACGCGAGCCAACAGCTCAGCGATATCCGAAGCATCAGGCGTCGTAAGCCCCGGCGGCGTGATCTGCTCGTCAAGGGTGCCTGGGCCGCTTACGCGCACCCCAAGCGTACCCATGCTGGCGGCCTTAAGGCCATTGGCAGCGAACATCTGCCGGCAGAAGGCGGCGACCGAAGTCTTGCCATTGGTGCCCGTGACCGCCACGCAAGTTGCTGGCTGGGCGCCCCAGAACGCTGCGGCGGCCAAGGCGTAGGCGCGGCGCGGATCGGACGCGATCACCAGGGGGGCGCTCATACCCTCGATCTCGCGACCCGCCAGGACGGCCACGGCTCCCTGCTCGACCGCGCGCGGGGCGAAACTGCGACCGTCAACCTTTGCGCCCGGAAGGGCAGCGAAAAGCCAACCGGGACGAACCTTTCGGCTGTCAGCTGTGACACCCTTGATCTGCGGATCGAAACTCAGATCGCGTTTGACGAGTTCGGAAAGACGCATCGTCATCAATGCTCCTCTCCGGCTTCGGCGTTAGGATCGAGCGGCGTGTAGGGGTTGGTCTCGGCGCGCTTCTGAACACCTAAGAACGGGGCGATCCGCTCAATGATGTGACCGACGGCAGGCGCTGCGACGATCCCGCCGGTGGGGTCGGCGCCGGTCTTGTCGCGTTGGGGCTCATCAAGCAGCACCAGAACGAAATAGCGCGGCGCACTCAGCGCGCCATCCGTCGGAAACGCTGCGGCAAAGGAGGAGACTTGCTTGGTGCTGCTATAGTGCTTGAGCGCAGGATCCCACTTGTCGCCGGTGCCCGTCTTGCCGCCGATGTTCAGGCCAAGAATATTGGCCGACTTGCCCGACCCACAGGCGCAACTGACGTTGGACCGCATGATCTGCAAAAGCGTGAGCGCCGTTTTTTCGGAAACCATCCGCGGGCCATGGACGACGGTTCCTGGCGCCAGTTTTTTGATGGTCAGGGGCAGCAACTCGCCGCCGTTGGTCAGGCCAGAATAGGCCCGGGCGATCGCCAGAGGGCTCACATTGATGCCGTGACCAAATGAGGTGGAGGCGATGGCGTCATTGTCCCAGACGCGCGGCGTCAGCGGTCGCGCCGTCTCGATCATCTCGGTCTTCGCCGCCTGCGTCAGGCCAAACCGGGTGAAATAGTCATGGAGACGCTCTGGTCCGATCTGTTCTCCCAGACGCGCCGTGCCAATGTTGGAGGAGTGCTGGAAGACCTGAACCAGGGTCAGGATCGCATGGGTGGCGTGATAGTCGGTGATGGTGCGGTAGCCGAGCTGGAAGGGGTGGGTCGCATCAAAGGTCGACGTCGGTGTGGCGACCCCGCTGTCAAGACCTGCCGCAACCGTGAACCCCTTGAAGGTCGAGCCCATTTCATAAATCGATCCTGCTGCACGGTTCTGGCGCGCATCGAGGCTGTAGGCACCGGGCTTGTTCGGATCGAAGGTGGGGAAATTGGCGAGGCCCAGGATTTCGCCTGTGTGGACGTTGGTGACGATGCCCACCGCGCCCTTGGGGTGGAACTGAGCCACCGCTTTATAGAGCTCGTCTTCCAGGGCGGCCTGGATCCGCAGGTCGATGGAAAGAGGCACGGTGCCGTTGCTGGTCGCAGCCTCACGGATCTGGTCGTTGAGCGCAGCTTCCGCGCCTGCCAACCCCTGGCCTCCGGTGTCGGCGAAGCCCACCAGATGGGCGGCCGTATAGCCCAGCGGATAAACCCGCTTCTGCTCCGGCTCGAAGCTGACGCCAGGCAGGCCGAGATCGTGAACCTTGGCGCGAACCTCCGGCGTCAGACCACCGATGACAAACGTGCGGCGCCCACCACGAAGCGCGCGCTCAAGCCGCTCGGGCGTCAGGTCGGGCAAGCTGGCGCTCAGCGCGTGTCGCGTCTCGGCCGTGTCCCAGATCTCGCGCGGGTCGATATAGAGGCCGTAGTGCAACAAGTCTGACGCCAGCATCTGGCCGTTGCGGTCGACGATGTCGGCCCGCGCGGCGCCCTGAGGTGGGGCGTAGGCGTCGCCCTCGCCGGCCTTGGAGAAGAGCGCTGCGTGCGTCGCGCCAATCGACAGCACCACGAAGCCTAGGGCGAAGATCGCCAGAACCACGAAGATGCGAATGCGAGTATCGTCTTCGGCCCGACCGGCGGCGCGGGCGCGCTCGAACGCATGCTCGAACTGCCACATCAAGCCGGAAAGACGCCGAGAAATCTGCGCGGGACCAAATGTGGGGTGGCCAAGGCTCATCGCGTGGCGACCTGGGTGGGCATGGCCAGCGGCGCAGCCGGCTGCGGGGGCGCGATGACGATCGGATCGGGCGTCGCCTCGACCGGCTTGGCCGGTGCCGCCAGGGGTTTGCGCGCAAGCTCTGGCAATGCCTCGACGTCGGCCTGGCGTTTGAACGCGACGGGCGCCATGCCGAGATAGGTTTCCGATAGACGCTCGATCCGCGCAGGCTGTTCGAGGTGGCTGACCTCAGCCTGCAGCAGACGGATGCGCGACTTCTCAGCAACGATCTGACGCTCAACGCTGGCGATCCTGGCGCGCTCTCCGCCTGCGACGGTCTTGGCCAGATAGACACCCAGGATCAGGACCGCAAGCAGGCTCAAGGCCACGAGATCCACCAGTCGGAACCCACGCACCCTGCGCTTGAGCAAATTCATGCCGCAACCCTCCAAGTCGGCGCGTCCGTACGCACCGCCGCTCTCAGTTTCGCCGAGCGCGCACGCGGGTTCGCCACCAGCTCCACCGCCGACGGCGCATGAGCGCCGTTGAACAGCATCTGAAAGCTCGGCTCCGCTGTGACTTCCACCGGCGGAGCATGGCGTGAACCCGCAGGCGTCTTGCCCGCTCGCAACGCGAAGAAGTTCTTCACGATTCTGTCTTCCAGCGAATGGAACGTAACCACGCAAAGACGCCCGTCGGTCTTCAGCGCGCGCTCGGCCGCAGCAAGACCGGCTTCGAGTTCAGCCAGCTCCTCGTTCACCGCGATGCGGATGGCCTGAAAAGACCGGGTCGCGGGGTGAACCTTGGCACCACGGCGTCCGCCTAGCGTCTTTTCGATGAAGTCCGCCAACTCCAGGGTCCGAGTGAAAGGCTCTTCGGCACGTCGGCGCGCGATGGCGCGCGCAATCCGGCGGCTCTCGCGCTCCTCACCGTAGACGTAGAGGATGCGGGCGATCTCTGCGGGCTCAGCCTGGTTGATCAGATCAGCGGCCGTGCCCCCCTCAGCGGCCATGCGCATGTCGAGGGGACCGTCTCGCATAAATGAAAACCCGCGCTCGGCCTCATCGAGCTGCATGGAAGAGACGCCAATATCGAACACCACACCGTCAACTGCGGCGATACCCACCTCCTCATCAAGCTCCGAGAACCTGCGCTCTACGAGGCGGAAGCGGTCTCCTGGAAGGCCGTCGGCAAAGCGGCGAGCGCTGGGGTCACGGTCAAAAGCGACGACGCCAGCGCCAGCGCCCAGAAGCGCGCGCGTATAGCCGCCTGCGCCAAACGTTCCATCCACGAGGATCTTGCCGGCGCGGGGTTGCATCGCTTCCACGACCTCGTCGAGCAGGACGGGCATGTGCGGTGCGCTCATCCGGCTGCGCTCAGTTTAGCTGCGCGCTGTTGGGCGCGCAGATTGGCCAAGCCATCGCGAGCCATGTCGCGCTGGGTGGAGCGCTGGGCCTGGAAGGCTTCACGGTTCCAGATTTGGAAGCGTTCGCCGAGCCCCACGATGACAACCCAATCGGTAAGGCCGAACTGCTCACAGAGGATCTCAGGCAAGGTAATACGGCCAGCGGTGTCGTATGACAGTTGCGCCATGCCGCCGAAGACGGAGACCTCCAGGGCGCTGCGGATCGGATCACCGAATTCCAGCTCCTCGATCACACCGGCGTAACGGTCGAACAAGGACTTTCCACCCCCCTCGATGCAGTCAGCCTCGATTGAGGGAAAACAGAAGACGCCGTCGAACGGGCCCGCGGTCTGAGCACGGAAATCCTGCGGCACGACGATGCGTCGCTTCCCGTCCAGTTGTTTCTCGAAGGTCGAGAGAAACACCGCAAAGCCCCTGAACCGAGCCGCCCCACCAGCAGCCCCCTCCCTTGCCTACAACCGCTCGCCCCAACGCATTCGGTTTGGTTAGCAAAGTAAGAACGGGATAACATGGGCCCTAATGGGATACAATGACTCCAATTGACCTTTTATTATAGAAACCAAGGCATCGCGCGAAGATATGGTTAAGCGGAAGTTGTTATCCACTGAACATACAGTGAACAAATAGGCGCAGAGCCGCTATTTAGCAGCCATGGAGGCGTCTCATTCCAATGTCTGATGGGGCCGCAGGAGGCCTTTCCGTAATCTCGGCGCCAAAAGCGACGGTAAGAAAGTGTACAATTTTCAATATGTTACGTTGCCTCATAGACGTAACCTATTGATTCATAAAGATATTAAGCTTTGCGGAGCCGCGCTGGCCGCCGACCTCTCCGATTTTCGATGAGCCGTCGCTAAACGGCGGCGAGCGCCATCCTCTCGAAGGCAGAAGGGCTCATTGACCTTCGCCTGAACGGCGCGGGCAATGGAAGATTTCCCGCTACCCTTGCAGGAATAGCCCGACTTTTCTGATCATGGGTGGGCAAGCGCATTGGACCAGACGGCCTGTAAGCCGGGTTCTGTGCCGCCTGGGGCCAAAACCCCAGACATTGGCGATCATTCCTCTGGACCGCCCCTCGCGGGACGGTTCGCGCGACCTACCCGGACCACTCGGGCCTACGACAGCCCTGCCCTCCTTCGCCGAGGCTCAGGAGGGCGCACGGTCCCTATTCGGTCTTGCTCCTGGCGGGGCTTGCCATGCCGTCCCTGTTACCAGGCACGCGGTGGGCTCTTACCCCACCCTTTCACCCTTACCCCTCCGAAGAGAGGAGGTTTGCTTTCTGTGGCGCTATCCCTGGGGTCGCCCCCGGCGGGTGTTACCCGCCGCCATGTCGTCGTGGAGCCCGGACTTTCCTCGACCTCTTTGTAGAGACCGCGATCGCCCAGCCATCTGGTCCGCGACGAACCTGAGGGTTTGGGAGCTCTAGGTCAAGGCGAGGGTCCGGGCCACCAGGGGGCGTGGCGGCCCGGAGATCGCAGACCACGGGCGAGACTAGCTGCGGATGTGGTGTTGGATGCGGTTCTCTTGATGGTTCAGCTTGCGTGCTTCCACGCGCGTCAGACGAGCGCCGTGCATGTGCGCCTTTCGCGCGATCCGGCGCTCGGCGACGAGCAGATGGTGGGCCTTTTGCAGGCTGATCTTGCCGGCGCGTTCTTGAGCGCCGATCTCGTGGCGCTGATTTTGCGCGCGAGCCAGGACTTCCTGTTTTGCAGGCTGGATCGGCTGTGCGTCAGCCGTCGCGGCCATGGCGGCGAGGCCGAAGACGCCCAAAGTCAGGATCAGGGCGGTGCGCTTGAGGTTCATGACGTGGTTCCTTGGTTCAGTGCCGCTTGCGCGTCGGAGGACCGGCGCCAAGTGTCCCTAAGTTGAACCCGTCGCTCTGAACCGTATCTGAGACCAATGTTGTTCGCCGTTCAGCCTCGTGGCGAGATTGCGGCACGCATCAGGGCCGCGACCGGATGATCTCCCAGAGCTGCGACCACGCCCAGACGCTCGGCCTCAGACTTGTTCTGGCCTAGCTTGGTTGTCCCTTCCAGTCGCTCGACCTTCAGCCGAGCGCCGATGATGGCTCGCTTCATCGCCTCGAAACGGCCTGGCGACATCTTGGCGCGCGTCCAAAGCGGCTTGGGCGCAAGACGCGCCTCTTCTTGTGCGGAAAGGTCGTCCAGCAGAGCGGTTAAGCCAAGGTCATCCATCGTTTTGACCGGGCCTTCGGCTTCACAGCTGACGTAGTTCCAGGTCGGAACCTGATCGGCCGCGCCATACCAATCGGGGCTGATATAGGCGTGCGCACCAAGGCTCACGAGGACGGCGCGAAAGCCTGCATCAAGCGCGCCCGCCAGGGCATTGTTGCGCGAAAGATGGAAGTCGATGCACAGGTCGCCTGGGAGCCTGCGCACAACGATCGGGGTGTGGGCGAGCCGCAACTGTCCGTCTGCGAACGCAGCGATCGTTGCAAAAGGATGGCGCGACAGATGGGCTAGCAGGGCAGCCTCGTCCTCAGTCTTGAACGCGGCTGCGGGGTGCATCAGCCGGCCGCCCGCAACAGAGCGATGAGCTGCGCGCGCGTCTCGCCATCGGCGATCCCATCAATCTTGTCTTGGCGCCAATGCCGCTGGAAGGCCGTGACCACAGCCTTGGTGTCAGCGTCGAATTTGCCCGATGGGGGCAGGTCGTAGCCTAGCCGCGTGAACCCCGCCTGGAGGGCGAAGACCTCGACGCCCTGCGCGCCCTCGGCGAGGGGCAGACCCGGCGCGGCCGGCACCTCAACCCATAGGCCGTGGCCAGCCTCAGCGATCTGCTTCCAGGGGAAAAGCTCGCCAGGATCGTCCTTTCGGCCTGGGGCCACGTCGGAGTGACCAACGATTCGCCCGTTTCCGATCTGCCAGCGGGTTCGAATATCGCCGACTAGGGCGATGACAGCCGCGATCTGGATGTCGGGAAATACCCGGTAGCCGAATTCATGTCCTGGGTTGACGATCTCAATGCCAATAGAAGCGCCGTTGATGTTACGTTCGCCCTTCCAGTAGGAGACGCCCGCATGCCAGGCGCGGCGGGCCTCGGGAACCAGACGGAAGATGCGGCCATCCTCCTCGACCATGTAGTGCGATGAGACCTTGGACTCAGGATCGCGCAACCGATCGAGCGCTTCTGGGCCGGTGCGCATGCCGGTGTAATGCAAAACAACGATGTCCGGCGGAGCCGTGCGGGCATCGAAGTTCGGGCTTGGCGCTTCGATGATATTCATTGGGCGCGGTTCCGGATAGCAAGCAGCAACGGCATGACCTGGTTCCTGCGCAGCGCGATAATGAGCGCGCCGGTAAGCGCCAGCGCCGAGCCGGCGGCCATGCGGGCCCCAAACGGATCAGCGAAGATCGCCACGCCGAGCGCAATCGTGGCCAGCGGCGTCATCAGCGTCAACGGCGAGATCAGGTTGGCTTCATAGCGACCGATCAGCAGGTAGTAGACCGTGTGAGCCCCCACCGAGACCACTAGGCCGGAATAGAGGGCGGCCAGGACAAAGGGCCAACCGACAACGAGCCCGCGCTGAAGCTGTCCGGGCTCCAGCCAGGCAGACAGCATCGCCAGCGGCCAGAAGGAAGCAAAGCCCACCCAGGCCTGGAATTGCAAAGGCTTCACGCCCTCGATCTGCTTCATCATCACCGCGCCCAGCGAGCCGGCAAAGGCACCGGCCACCACGTAGAGCAATCCGGCGGAGATCGAGAAACCGCGGGGGTCGTACATCACCGCCAACGCCCCCAGAAACGTGAGCATGATCCCAAGTCCGCGGCGCCAATGGATCTTCTCACCCAGCATCCACACCGAAAGAAGCGTGGTGATCGGCACGCCCAGCTGGCTGATCACCGCAACGGCTGAAGGCGTCGAGGTCTTCAGGCCGATGAACAACAGGGCAAAGCTGCCGCCCCCCATCAAAAGCGCCACAAGCAGCAATCGCCAGCGCGGCCGTGGCATGGGAAGCAGCCAAGGCGCAGTGGCCAGCGCCACGACCGCGAAACGCACCGCGGCATAAAATAGCGGCGGCACGCCCAGATGGCTCACCACATATTTTGAGACGATGTTGTTGGACGCCCAGAGCAGGCAAACGAGCGCCAGGAGTCCGAAATCGCGCAGAGACATAGCCCGGACTTAAGACGCATCGGCAAGACGGCCAACCGAAACTCGAGCCCTGCATGATTTGCGAATGCGTTTGCCTTGCCAAACGCGACGCTGCAGCAAAATGTCGGATGGACCTCGGCCTCCAGACGCTATGCGTTGCAAAACCCGAAGCCTTTGCGGCTCACCTGGCCCTCGCCCGCCGGCAAGCCGTCGGTGATTGCCTCGCGACGGCCACCCTCTTTCCCCTTAGGCCGCCTGGCCCAGGCTCAGGCGTTCGTAGCGAGCCAGGTGGTGGTCGGTGGAGCCAAAGGCGCTTTCGATCATCGTGGCGCGCTTGAAGTAGTGGCCGATCGCCATTTCATTGGTTACGCCCATGCCGCCGTGCATCTGGATGGCGTTTTGGCCAACAAACCTGCAAGCCTTACCGATCTGCACTTTTGCGGCGGCGGCGGCCTTCGTCCGCGTCTTGTCGTCGGAGAGCTTGATGGTCGCCATATAGGTCATGGACACCGCCTGCTCGACCTGGATGAACATGTCGACCATGCGGTGTTGCAGCACCTGGAAGGCTGAGATTGGCTGACCAAACTGCTTGCGCTGGCGGGTGTATTCCAACGTGCCTTCGTGCAGCTTGGACAGCACCCCGCAGGCCTCTGCGCAGGTCGCCGCGATCGCCTCGTCCACGACTTTTTCGATCAGTGGCAGGGCGTGGTTTTCAGGCCCGATAAGCGCCTCGGCGCCCACCCTGACGTTCTCGAACGTGACCTCCGAGGCGCGGAAGCCATCGACGGTCGGATAGTCTCGTGTGGTGATTCCGGGCGCAGACGTCTCAACGATGAAGACGCTGATGCCCGAGGCGTCACGTTGGCCTGCATCGGTGCGGGCCGTGACAATCAGGTGAGTGGCGTAAGGGGCACCGATGACGACGGCCTTCATGCCATTCAGCACATAGGACCCGCCGTCCTTCTTGGCCGTGGTCTTTAGGTCCGCAAGATTATAGCGGCCCTGCGGCTCGGCATAGGCAAAGGCGAAGATGGCTTCGCCTGCAATGATCTGACCGATCAGGGCCTCGGCGTTCGGGTGGCCGGAATGCTTCAAGAAGCCACCTGCGATCACAACCGTGCCCAGATAAGGCTCCACGACCAGCGCCTTACCCATCTCCTGCATGACGATCATGTTCTCAACCGGCCCGCCGCCCAGCCCGCCCAGTTCCTCGGAGAACGGGGCGCCCAAGATGCCAAGTTCCTCGGCGAAGGCCTTCCAGATCGCTGAGCTCCAGCCAGGCTCCTGGCCCAGCATCGCGCGCCGCTGGTCGAAGGAATAGTTATCCGCCAGGTAGCTCGCGACCGTGTCGCGCAGCATCGATTGTTCGTCGGTAAAGCTGAAATCCATAGGTCGGGTCAGTCCGTGAAACGAAAGGCGGATGGGGTGAAGGGGCGAGGCCTAGAGGCCCAGAACCATCTTCGCGATGATGTTGCGCTGGATCTCGTTCGAGCCGCCATAGATCGAAGTCTTACGACCGTTGAACATCTCGCCGGCCAGGCCATCGGCATAGTCTGGCCCGATGTTCGCGTTGTGGCCGAGGTCGCCTAGAAACGGCGCGCCATAGTGGCCAACAGCCTCGAGTGCGAGCTCCTGCAGGCGTTGTTGGATCTCGGTGCCCTTGATCTTGAGGATCGAGCTCTCAGGACCAGGACCCTTGCCGCTGCTTTCTCCGGCCAGGGTCCGCAGTTCGGTGAACTCGAGCGCCGTGAGGTCAATCTCCAGCTCCGCCACCTTGCGACGGAAGAAGGCATCGCTAAGCAAGGAGCCGCCAGCGTCGGATCGCTCCGTCGTGGCGATGGATCGCAGCTTTTCGAGATTGCGCTTGGACCGCGCCACGCCGGCGATGCCGGAACGCTCATGGGCCAACAACGCCTTCGCGCAGGTCCAGCCCTGGTTCTCGTGGAAGATGCGGTTCTCGACAGGTACCTTGACGTTGTCGAGGAAGACGTCATTCACCTCATGACCGCCTTCAAGGGTGATGATTGGGCGGACCTCTATGCCCGGGCTCTTCATGTCGATCAGCAAGAAGGAGATGCCGGCTTGCGGCTTGGCGTCAGGGTCGGTGCGGACCAGAAAGAAGCCCCAGTCGGCGTACTGCCCCAGCGTCGTCCACGTCTTCTGGCCGTTGACGATGTAATACTCTTTGCCGTCGTCGGCGGTGATCCGTTCAGCCCTGGTCTTCAGGCTCGCAAGATCAGAACCTGCGCCCGGCTCTGAGTAGCCCTGGCACCACCAGACGTCACCGTTGTAGATGCCCGGCAGGAACCTCTTTTTCTGCTCCTCCGTGCCGAACGTGTAGACAACCGGGGCCAGCATCGCGAGCCCGAAGGGCAGCACCGGCAGCACATCGGCTTCGGCTGATTCCTCAGACCAGATGTATTTCTGCGTGGGCGTCCAGCCTGTGCCGCCGAACTCGACCGGCCAGGACGGCGCAACCCAACCCTTTTTCGCCAGCACCTTGTGCCAGGCCAGTTGCTCCGCCTTGGTGAGCTGGCGTCCACTGTCTTGCGCCGCGCGCAGTTCTGCAGGGTAGTTGTCCTTGATGAAGGCCCGGACCTCTTGGCGGAAGGCGTTCTCTTCGGGTGAGAAATCGAGGTTCATATCAGGCTCCCTGGCACGCCTCGTTTACGGCGCAACGGCTCGTCTGCGATCATACGCGGAGGCCGTGATAATGGGAAGATGACGCTTACGTCAACGTCAGCAAGACAGACGCCTCACGCCCTCGCCCTGGAAGGCAAATTCCGACCTCGGTGCGGCTTGATCCTCCGGGAGCGAAAATAGATCAGAGCGTTGATCTGGCCGACCAAGACCAGACAGCGGTGCCTCGTCGTCGGACGCATCTTGAAAATGGTCCAAAAGGTCACCGCACTCTGGCTGAAGCCCTGCCCCGCCAGCGTCGCACGCAACCAAACCGCGGGCCTTTCGCGACCAACAACCGTTCAATGCGCCTTGCCACCGCTAAGGAAGGCGTGCACGCCGCAGGCCCATGCCCAGGATCGTTACCTATAATGTGCACCGCTGCGTGGGGAACGACCGACGATTAAGCGTGTCACGGATCGCTGATGTGCTGGCGAAGTTGGAGCCGGACATCGTGGCTCTGCAGGAATTAGACGTAGGGCGAGCTCGGACCGGCGGCGTAGATCAGGCTCATAAGATCGCAGAGCGCCTCGACATGGCTTGCCACTTCCACGCCGCGCTGAAGGTCGAAGAAGAGCAGTACGGCGACGCCATCCTGACGTGTTATCCGCAACGACTGGTGCAGGCCGGACCATTACCTGGCTATGCCCCGATCCGCGCCCTGGAGCCTCGCGGCGCGCTCTGGGCCGACATCGAGGTCGAAGGCGTTTCGGTGCAGGTCATCAATACGCACCTGGGCCTGGTTCCGCGCGAACAACAGATCCAGGCCGCTTGCCTTTGCGGCCCCGCATGGCTCAGCCATCCCCATTGCCAAGGCCCAACAATCCTTTTGGGCGACTTCAATGCGACCGTCAGATCGGTGGTTGGCCGGACTCTTCTGAAGTCGTTGAGGTCGGCGCGAGCCCTGGCGAAAACCAAAACCTTGACGGCGACCTTCCCCTCGCCCCTGCCGGTTCTGAAGATCGACCACCTATTCGTCAGCCCCCAGATCGCGGTGACCGACATCTTCGTCCCGTTTACACCGCTGACCCGTCTGGCGTCGGATCATCTCCCGCTGGTGATGGATTTCGAGGTCACAGGTCAGGTCGATTTCATCTCGCGTACCGCAGCGTAGAGCCGTTCGCGTCGGCGCCCAGGGCTCCAGGAGTCCTTGGGATCTTGCGGGTCACCCAAATGGTAATGCAAAACGAACTCACCAAAGCCCGTCACCTCAGGTGGCTCGATCGGTTGCAAGCGTCCCTCATGGTTCAGCGAATCTATAGCGCCGACCAGTCCTCCATAGGAGGCCCGGGCCTTGGCGACAGCATCGCCCGTGCGGCCCATGAAGTGGCCGACCAGCTGATCGCGGAACATCTCAATGGCTCGCCGAGAGGCCTCGTCGTAGCCTTCCACGGTCAACTCGCACTCGGTGTCAAAGCCGCCTGATCGGTTGTTGAGATTCGCAGATCCGACGCGGGCGATATCGTCGTCGAAGATGCTGGTCTTGGAGTGCACAATCACCGCGCGGCCCTTTGCGGTCCGCGGCCAAAGGGCGCGGAAGCGGCCGAATATATCGGCGGAACGAAGCCGCCAGATCATGGCCCCCCTCGCCCGATCCATCGTCAGGTGGTCGAACCAGCTGGGCGCATAGCCCGTAGAAACCAGCACGACCTCGGGCCCATCCGGCTCTGCCAATCGCGCGGCCAGGGCTTCGGTTACGACGGGCGAAGTGAAGTACTGGTTCTCAAGGTAGATGGTGTGTTTGGCCTTTGCGATGCACGCCAGCGTCAGCCGTCGGATCTCATCGACCCCTGCCTGCTGCTTCCATTCCGGAACGGTGCGGGCTATTGCGACGTCGATGTCGCGCAACACGGGCGGCTGGAAATCCGGCCATGGATCACCGCCAGCCTCCTTGGGCGCGGCGACCGCCTCGCCGGTAGCGCGGTGCCACCGGTCACGGGCGAGGTCCGCCAGCGCCTTGGCCGCCGCCCCATCGACCATCATCATCACTTCATGTCGCGGCGCATGGTAGGCCTGATCTGGCATGATCCTGCGCAGATCCTCGTCGTTGTGTCCGGGCGTGTCCCATCGGTCCACCGAAATGTCGCCGCCGCCGCAGAACGCCAGTCGATCGTCGATCACCAGCACCTTCTGATGGTGACAGGCCCCAAACGGAACCTGATCGTCGAGCCGGAACTTCACTGGCGTGCCCCTGAACCATTTCCGCGCCTTGTGCGGGAAGAATTCCTGTTGGGCGGCGATCGGCAAGGCAGAGCGCCAGATCAACAGGCGCACGTCGAGCTCCGGCCGCGCGCGGGAGATCTCCACCAGAATGCGGCCCACTTCGTCTGCGTCGTCAGGGCCGTCATAGCCATCGGGGAACAACCGGGTGCGTGGATCAAACCCCCAGCCGAGCAAAATGACGGAGCGCCGCGCTTTTTGCAGGGCATGAAAGACCGCTGCGAAATAGGCTTCCGTATCGATAAGGAACGCCGCCCGATCGGCGCGCGCCGTGAGCCAGCAGGTTTCGCCGGGTCTCAGAACGGAATTCAAATCGTCACGGACCCTTCCATCGCGCCCAATCGAAAGGCGCGAGGCCAAGGGTGGGTTCCCCAACGTGAGTCCGCAAGAAGAAGCGTTCCGTTCGCAAGAAGCGTGCTGGCCACAGATCAGCCGAGCTGGGAAAATTTCGCGCAACTCGGCGGTTTCGCGACGACAGCTGGCACCCCATCATGGCCATGCATTAGCCGATGAGTTCGCCGGCGTTGTTGACCGGCCCATGAGCCCTTGCAGACCCGGTGATGCGAAACCCAGGGCCACCAACCAGATCGCCGCAGGCTTCGTGATTGGGATTCTTTCAAATTTACGTTTTGCGTCGAAGAACACGCCTTAAATATAATAAATCATATAGCAATGGAATTATAAACAGTATTTAACGATCAAAATCGCAATGTAAGAAATTTTTATGACACATGATTACAATTTACTTGTCTGAAAAATATAATATATGCCAGTATAAATCATGGCATTTCTGACCTCCGTACTCGACGCCGCAGGCGTTAATGCTCTCCTGCGGAAGGCTTTTCCCGATGCTACGCCGGCCGCTTTTCCGACGGTGACCGAGGTCTCGTCTGGGCGAGTAAAGGTGATGGCGACCTATCACGAGGGTCTGCTGCGACCAGGCGGTGTGATCTTAGGGCCGACCCTGATGTCACTTTGCGACACCGCAGCCTATGCTCTTGTGCTGGCGCATATCGGCGACCAACTGATGGCTGTGACGTCGTCCCTGACCATGAACTTCTTGCGCGGCGCCGCGCCCGGCGACCTGCATGCGCAGGCCGAAATGCTTCGACTGGGCCGCCGCAACGCAGTCTGTGACGTGCGGCTATGGACTGAGAGCCAAGAGCGACTGGCGGCGCACGCCGTGGTCACCTACGCTCTTCCGCAATCATGAGCGACGCTACGCCCCCCTCCGGATCGCCAAAATCCATTGCGACGCCTTGCATCAAGGTCTGCGTCGTGGACGGCGAAAGCGGTCTTTGCATGGGCTGCTATCGCCAACTCTCGGAAGTGGCGGGCTGGGCGAGGCTCACAGATGAGGCGCGCGCCCAGATCATGGCACAGCTTCGCGCCCGGCGTAGCCAGATCCGACCAGAGAAGCTGGCCATGTTTGGTTAAGCCTACCCGTTCACGGCTTCTCAAACCCGCCCGGCCTAAGCTTTGGGAAGATGACAGATCCGCAATGGGCCGCCGCAGGGCCGAAATCCGTTTCGAACTTCTGGAAGTTCACCTTCGTGATGGCGGTGGCTTGCGTCTCGGCGCTGGTCAGCGCCCAGACAGTGGTGCTGTTCGCCAAGCAGGCACCGGTGTTCCGAGCCGCCAACGCCGAGGCAGCCGTCTCCGCACGCGGGGCTTCGAGCGGCCAGGGCGGGCCCAGCGCAACCATCGTCAAATCCAGCGACGGTCACTATTGGGCCAACGGCCGGATTAATGGCGCGAGCGTCCGCTTCTTGGTCGACACAGGTGCAACCGCCGTTGCGTTGACGCCGGCCGATGCACAGCGCCTAGGCTTCGACATCAACGCCCTTAGTTACACCAACCGGGTCGACACCGCCGCTGGGCGCGCCCGCGCAGCATCCGTGAAACTGGCCAGCCTGACGGTATCGGGCGCGCGGCTCGACAATGTCGATGCCCTGGTCATTGAAAAGGGCCTCGACACCTCACTCCTGGGCATGACCTATCTAGGCCGCCTCACCAGCTTCCAGGCCACGCGCGAGACGCTGGTTCTGCAGCCCTGACACCGCAGCCAAGGCTGCATCTAAGACCTCCAGACCGGCGCCCGGCTTGACGCTGTCCACCGTGAGGATCCGACGCCAGGCGCGGGCGCCAGGCAAGGCATGGAAAAGACCCAGCATGTGTCGTGTCATCGCGGCCAGATGGGTCCCAGCCGCCAATTCCCGCGCGATATAGGGCCGATAGCGCAAAACCGCCTCAGCCGGTGCAATGACCTCGCCGTGGCCGAACAGTCGCATATCGACGGCGCCAAGTAGGCCAGGGGTGTGATAGGCGGCGCGCCCCAGCATCACCCCATCCACGTGCGCGAGATGCATCTGGGCCTCCTCCAGCGTACCGATCCCACCGTTGATAACGATGGTGAGGTCAGGTCGCTCAGCCTTCAGCCGGTAGACAAGCGGATAGTTGAGCGGTGGGACGTCGCGATTTTCCTTTGGTGAAAGCCCCTTCAGTAGCGCCTTGCGGGCGTGCACCACGAAGTGGCTAACGCCCGACCGGGCGCAGAGATCAACCAGACGGAAAAGACTTTCCTCCGGATCTTGGTCATCGACGCCGATCCGGCATTTAACCGTCACAGGAACCTTCACAGCCGCGCCCATGGCCGCCATGCAGTCGGCCACCAGCTCGGGCTCGCGCATCAGGCAGGCGCCGAACCGCCCGGACTGCACCCGGTCCGATGGACAACCGACATTCAGGTTGATCTCATCGTAGCCTTCGGCCTCGCCAATCTTCGCCGCTGTGACGAGATCGGCCGCATCCGAGCCGCCAAGCTGAAGGGCGACGGGATGCTCTGCGGCATCGAACGCCAGCAGCCTCTTGCGATCGCCATATAAAATCGCGCCGGTTGTTAGCATCTCAGTATAGAGCATCGCCTGCGATGTGAGTGTCCGGTGCAGACTTCGGCAGTGCCGGTCTGTCCAATCCATCATCGGGGCAATGGCTAGTCTATGCGCTTGAAATTGCTGCACTTTCATTGTAGTCTCAATGAGTTAGGTGACGGCGTGTGCACTCGGTTTTACGACGTTTCACGCCGTTTTTCGCCACCTTTCGACCGGTCAGTGCACACGGAGCGCACACGAAAATGGCGTCGATCACGAGGCTCAAATCTGGCTCCTGGCGGGTCCAGGTCCGGCGAAAGGGCCGGTACGTCAATGAGACGTTCGTTCGATACGACGATGCGAAGTCGTGGGGGGTGGAGTCCGAGCGCAAGATCGATCGCGGCGAGACTCCGGTCGTGTCGCGCATAGCCAGGGCCCAGAGCTTCGGCGACCTCATCGACCTGCACATCGCCGATATGAAGGAGGTCGGCAAGGCGCCGGGCCGGTCCAAACTTGCCACGCTCCTCATGCTGAAGCGCCGCCTCGGCCGCAAGACGATGATCGAGATCGACCGGGAGTGCATCATCAAGTTTGGACGCGAGCGATCGAGCGAGGGCGCAGGCCCCACGACCGTCGGCATCGACGTTGGCGTCATCAAGCTCGTGTTGCAGCACGCCGCGGCGGTGCACGGGCTCCTTGTTCAAGTCGAGCCGGTCGACTTAGGGCGGATCGCGCTGAAGCGCCTGGGCCTGGTCGGCCCGAGCAACGAACGCGACCGCCGGCCGACCGAGGAGGAGCTGGCCCGGCTGATCCACCACTTCGATTCCAACCCGCGGCAGATCATCCCCATGGGCCGGATTATCAAGTACGCGGTCGCGAGCACCATGCGGCAGGAAGAGATCTGCCGGATCGTCTGGCCTGACCACAACGGGCGGACGCAGATGCTGACGATCCGCGACCGCAAGGACCCGCGAGCCAAGAAGGGCAACGACCAGACCATTCCCTTGCTCTCGGTCTCGGGATACGACGCCAACGCGCTGATCGAGGAACAGCGCTCCTTCCGGTCCAACGACGACGACCGAATCTTCCCGTTCAAGCACAAGTCGGTCAGCACCGTCTTCACGCGAGCCTGCCAGGACCTTGGGATCGAGGACCTGCACTTCCACGACCTGCGGCATGAAGGCACCAGCCGGCTGTTCGAGGCGGGATTCCAAATCCACCAGGTCGCCCTGGTCACCGGTCACAAGGATTGGAAGATGCTGCGGCGATACACGCACCTTCGTCCGGAAGCCCTGCATTCGCTGGCGGCCAGCTGGGCCGCCGAATAATGGCGCCGATCGTAAAATCGGCGGTGATCGGCGACGGCGAGCCTCGTCCCGCTTTGGTACGCGCCCGAACGGGTCATCGATCGCCTGCGCGAGCTGCGCGCCGGGGGCCATCGCACCCGGATTGCCCAGGTGGCGCGCCGGGCCCGGCCCTGCCCGCACTGCCGCAGCACGACCTGGCAGGCAGACTTCGCCTGGCCGGCGGGCATGACCGACAGCGAGATCAAGCGTCTCGCCAACCTCTATCGGAACTGAGGCGTGGCCCATGACCATGTTCCAGAACCTGCGGCGGATGATGGGCGGCGCGGCGACGCTCAAGATCTCCTGGGAGGCCTGCGGCCATGAGGCGACCTGGACCTCCGCCCAGGCGTTCCAACGGCTGCCGGTCACTCAGCTTCGGCGCCGCCGACATCAAGGCAGGCCCGCAAAGGCCCGCCGTAATGCACCTGCGTCACGGCCCGGATCGTGTCGGCCGGCCTGCTAGATTCCCTGATCGACTTCCGGAGTCGCGGGGTCTCAGGCGTTTCCTCCTGCGGCAACAACGGAGCGAGATGCTGCGGCAGATAGAGTATGAATGTGGCGCCATGGCCCGCCCGGCTCCTGACGTCGACTTCTCCCCCCGACTGCTTGGCGAAGCCCGGCTTCCACAGCATCGGCAGGCCATTCTCGTCATAGTCGAACGAGGCCGGCATCTCGGCGACGTTCGCAGCGGGTTCAGGAGAGCGAGCCACGCCTCGCACGGTAGGTTTTCAGCGAGGCCAACGCCACCCTCTGCGACACCCGGTCCGGTCGGTTGCTGACAGTGGGTTGGCAGCAGATCAGCCCGCGAGAGTGGCTTTACGGATCGCCTTGTTGAGATCGTCGGGCGCTGTGGCCAGAGCCTTGGGCGCATAGAAGCCGTCGGTGTTGATCTGCACCGCGAAGGTGACCTCGGCATCGGTCAGGGTCTCCAGATAGGAGATAAAGCCCTGGATGTGGCCATTGTGCGCCACCGAGGGATGGCCGTCGACGACGTCGAGGTAGACGCCGAAGCCGTAGCGGACGGGCTGCTTTTCGCCCTTGGCATTGGTCTGGGTCGGCAGGGCGCCGTCGTTCAGGGTGACCGGCGTGGTCATGGCCTTGAGCGAGGCGGGTTGCAGCACCTTGCCGCCCAGCAAGGCGCCATGCCAGGCGCAGAGGTCCTCGGCGGTGGAGCGCAGGCTGCCGGCGCCGCCCGTGATGCTCATGGAGATGAAGCTGGCGTTGACGAAGCCGCTGGGCGACTTCAGCGCGCTGGAATAGCCGGACGCGCGGTTGGGCGCGACGGTGGTCGCGTCATCGACCGCGGTGTGGGTCAGGCCCACCGGGTCGAAGAAGCGGCGCTGCACCACCTTGGCGTAGGCTTGGTTTTCCAGCCTCTCAACGATTATGCCCAGCAGGATGAAGGCGGTGTTGGAATAGAGCCAAGCTGTCCCCGGCTCATAGGCCAGCTTCTGGCCGGCGGGCTTCTGGAGGTCGTACAGCTGGGTGGTGGTCCAGTCGGTGCGGCTCTCCTGCAGGGCGAGCAGCGGATTGCTCTCGGTGTTGTTCCCCAGGCCCGAGGTGTGGCTGAGCATCCGGCGCAGCACCAGCCGCTCGGCGTTGGGGAAGTCGGGCAGGTATTTGGCCAGGGTGTCGTCGAGGCTGAGCTTGCCCTCCTGGGCGAGCTGCAGAATGGCCGAGGCGGTAAACTGCTTGGTGATCGAGCCGGCGCGGAACACCGAGGCGGGCGTCACCGGCGTGGCGGTCTCCAGGTTGGCCATGCCGAAGCCCTTGGAGAAGACGGTCGCGCCGTGGCGGCGGACGCTGATCTGCACGCCGGGCGTCAGCTTGTCGGCCACCATCTTTCGCGCCTGGGCCTCGACCTCGGACCATCGGCCCACGGCCTTCAGCGCCTTGGCCGGCTTTGCGAGAACAGGCGTGGCCGTGGCGGCCAGCAGTCCCGCGAGCGATGCGCGTCGGCTCAAATCCATCTCAGTCATTGAATTTCCATTCTTCAAATTCAACACGATTCCGTCGGGCGCGCG
Organism: uncultured Alphaproteobacteria bacterium; assembly: GCA_903860975.1. GTDB lineage: Bacteria > Pseudomonadota > Alphaproteobacteria > Caulobacterales > Caulobacteraceae > Phenylobacterium. The sequence continues at coordinate 69,720 of CAIOSI010000027.1, read as the reverse complement.
ATGCTCGCCGAAAATGGAGGAACCGATGGCCAAAGACCACCTCGACGCCGAAGCGGTCCGCGCCGCGCAAGGCGGGGCCTGTTGATGAAGCGCGGACCCTCCGGCCGGAACGACAGGACCTCAGCGGCCACCGCCTGGAAGGACCACCGCGCTCGGCGTCGCCGACCTTGATCGATAGGCGTCCATCGTGAGTTCGCTCTGGATCGCCTCGGCCATGGCGGCCATGACCGGCCGCCGCAGACGGCGTTTCGCCACGACGTGAGAAGGCCTGTGAAGGCCCCGCAGTCCGGTGATCGACCGTTCAATCGTCGCCGCCAAGTCACCGGCGTCGACCACCTTGTCCAGCAGGCCGGCGATGACTGCGTCGTCGGGCTCGAACATTTCCCCAAGCGTGACCGTTCGGCTGAGCCAGGCGGGGTGGAGGCGGCTACGGGCGAGTTCAACCGCAAAGGATGGCGGCGCGATGCCGATAGCCACCTCGTTAAGCCCCATCCTGTGCGCGCCCCGCGCAGCAAGGCGAAGGTCGCAGGCCAGGAGAAGGAAAGTCCCCATCGGAAAGGCGTGGCCTTCCAGGATGCCGATCGTCGGGTGCGGATGCGCCAGCAGGCGAAGCGCCAATTCAGCGCCGGCCTTCACCATCCGCAGGCTGCCCTCGGGATCGTTGGCGGCGAACACCTTCAAGTCAAATCCCGCCGAGAAAATGTTGTCGCGGCCTGACCGCAAGACGACGATGGCCTCATCCGCCTCCGCCCGATCAAGCGCGGCATCCAACTCGCCGAGCATCTCGGCGGACATCAGATTCACCTTGCCGTCGTCCATTGTGAGCGTGGCGACGCCATCTTCGAGCCGATAGGCGACCCGGTCTGACATTTCGATCTCCCGTCCTGGGTTATGGCGGGACGTTGATCGGCTGATGTGGACCAATCAATATAACGACGACGAATTTGGAGGCGAGCGCATGCCGGCTGTTCCCAGACATCGCGCGCCGATTGTGGACGCGGCCGTCAGGCTGTTTCGGCGGCAGGGCTATGCGGGCACCGGCCTCAACGACATCGTCGACATGAGCGGCGCGCCAAAGGGCTCGCTCTACCACTACTTTCCCGCCGGAAAGTCCTCGATCGCCGTGGCGGCCGTTGAGGAGGCGGGCCGTCGGGTCGCTGAGACCCTGATCAAGCTGGCCCGAGAGACCGGCTCGACCGGAGACCTCTTGCGCGCCCACGCGCGGCTGTTGGCCGGTTGGATGCGCAAGTCGGGATTTCGCGACGGCTGTCCTATCACCACGGTGCTGCTGGAGCTCGCCCCCAGGGAGCGCGCGGTGGCGGAGGCCGGCCGCAAGGCCTATGCGGCGCGGCTTGAGGTCATTCGCGACAAGCTGATTGCGGACGGGATCAACGCCGGACAAAGCGCGCGGCTGGCTTCGCTCTGCGTGTCCGCGTTGCAGGGCGCGCTCATCCAGGCGCGGGTGGAACGCAGCGGCGCACCCCTGGAGATCGCGGCGGAGGAACTGGCCAGGATGCTGGAGCGCGCGGTGACCCCCTAGTGTCGCCGCCCCCCATTGCGCGGTCGGTGATCAGCCGCCCGCGCGCATCACCCGGCGCGGAGCGACCGGGAGAGCGTCCGGCCGCGCGAATCCTCGTCCGTTGGCGGAACCCCGGACGCGGTGATCTGCCAGTCGGACAAGCGTTGGCGCAGCGCAGAGCGGGTCGACGCTGGGAACGGCTCGTCGATCGGATTTGAATAGATTTGAATAGAGCTTGGATGCTCTCTGTCCGTGATCTCGTCAGACACTCATCGTGATCGGGTCTTCGATCAGCGGCTTGAAGGCCGCCAGGAAGCGGGCGCCGGTCGCCCCGTCCACGACCCGGTGATCGCAGGTGAGCGTGACGCTCATGACGGTGGCGATGGCGAGCTCATTGCCGCGCACCACGGGCCGCTTCTCGCCGACGCCCACCGACAGGATCGCGCCCTGCGGCTCGTTGATGATCGAGGCGAACGACTTGATGCCGAACATGCCGAGGTTGGAGATCGAGAAGGTGCCGCCCTGGAACTCCTCGGGCTTCAGCTTCTTGGTCCGGGCGCGCTCGGCCAGATCCTTGGCCTCCAGGGCGATCTGGGCCAGGCCCTTGGTCTCCGCGGCGCGAATGATCGGGGTGATCAGGCCGCCGGGCACCGCGACCGCCATGGCGATGTCAGCATGGTGGTGCATGGCGATGCCTTCGGGCGTGTAGGAGGCGTTGGCTTCCCTGACCTGCATCAGGGCCACGGCGGCGGCCTTGATCACCATATCGTTGACGCTGACTTTGCCGCCGGATTTCTCCAGCATGGCGTTGATCTTGGCCCGCGCGGCAAGCAGGGCATCGATCTCCAGGTCGATGGAGAGCGGGAAGTGCGGCACGTCGCGGAAGCTCTCGGTCATCCGCCGCGCGACGGTCTTGCGCATGCCGTCCAGCGGGATGAGGTCGTAGCTGCCGGCGGGAATGCCCTGCTGCTCCAGCGACTGGACCTGGCGCGGGGCTGCGGGCGCGGTTGAGGGCTGACCCGCCGGAGCCGCGGAGGGCGCCTTGGCCTGACCGGGTTGCGCGTTCTCGACGTCCGCCTTGACGATACGACCGTGCGGCCCCGAGCCCTTCAGGACTGAGAGATCCAGCCCCTTCTGTTCGGCGATCCGGCGCGCCAGCGGTGAGGCGAAGACGCGAGCGCCGTCTACGGCTTTCGCAGGAGCCGATGCCTTCAGTTCCTCCCTCGCTTGCGGGGGAGGTGGCGGCGAAGCCGACGGAGGGGGCGCTGGGGCCGGGCTCTGTGCCTTCGGCAGCGCCCCCTCCACCACTTCGTGGTCCCCCTCCCCCGAAGTCTTCGCTTCGGGGGAGGAACTGGGCGTTGGCGCCGCGGAACCGCCCGCATCGTCACCCGACAGCTTAGCGATCGGGGCATTGACCTTCACGCCCTCCGTGCCCTCGGCGACCAGGATGTCTTCGATCACGCCCTCGTCGACGGCCTCCACCTCCATCGTGGCCTTGTCGGTCTCGATCTCAGCGATCACGTCGCCGGACTTCACCATGTCGCCCTTCTTCACGTGCCACTTGGCCAGCGTGCCCTCCTCCATGGTCGGAGAGAGCGCGGGCATCAGGATGTCGATGCTCATGCCGGGTCCAAGAAGAGATCCGCACACGCCTCGATGATGGCGTCAGCGTCCAAGCGATAGTGACGGTAGAGATCCGGGAGGTCTCCCACCTGCCCGAAGCTGTCGGTCCCCAGACTGGAGACGCGCTGGCCCAGAACGCCGCCGAGCCATGAGAGCGTTGCGGGCGATCCGTCGATGATGGTGACGAGGCCGCCGTTGGCGCCCAGTTGGCCAAGCAAGGTCTCAGCGTGGCTGACCTCGCGGCCCCCATTTTGCCAGCGGCTGCGGCGGCAAGCCATCCAGTTTCGATGCAGGAGGCCCGGCGAGACCACGTTCAGCACCCCCAACCCCGGCAGGTCGTCGCTCAGCGCCTCCGCCGCCGCCAGCACCTCGGGCGCCACCGCCCCGCAAAACACGATCGCCGCCTCGCTCCCCGCCGACGGAGCCTTCAGCCAGTAGGCCCCCTTCAGGGCGCCCTCGCGCCAAGCGTCGCCGTCCCGCGCCACCTGCGCGATCGCCCGCGTTGTCAGCCGCAGGTAGACCGATCCGCCGTCATCGGCCTGCAGGTGACCGAACGACCAGTGCATCACCGCGGAGAGCTCGTCCACGAACGCTGGCTCGAAGTAGGTCAGCCCCGGCTGCCCGATGCCGATCAGTGGCGTGTAGATCGACTGGTGTGCGCCGCCCTCAGGCCCCAGCGTCAGCCCGCTCGGCGTCGCCACCAGCATGAACCGGGCGTCCTGGTAGCAGGCGTAGTTCAGCGCATCCAACCCGCGGCTGATGAACGGGTCGTAGACCGTACCGATCGGAAGCAGCCGCTCGCCGAACAGCGGCGCGGTCAGCCCGAAGGCGCCCAGGGTCAGGAAGAGGTTGTGCTCGGCGATCCCCAACTCGACGTGTTGGCCCGCCGCCGCTCCCGCCCACTTCTGCGCCGAGGGGATCTTCGCCTCCCGGAACACGTCGGCCAACTCCCGCCGACGGAACAGGCCACGCTGGTTCACGAAGCCGCCGAGGTTCGTCGAGACCGTCACGTCCGGGCTAGTGGTCACGATCCGGTCGGCGATCGGATGGCCGCTTTTGGCGAGGTCAAGCAGGATCCGTCCGAACGCGCTTTGCGTCGCCTGCTCCGCCCCCTCCGGCGATGGAAACTCGCCCCGCGGCGGCACGGGCACCGGCGCGGCCGTGAACCGGCGCTCAGCCGGCTGCGCGAACGGCGCGGCCGCGATCAGCGCCCGCACCTCCTCGGCGTCCTCCTTCGACAGCCCCGCCAGCGGCTCCCACTCCGCGCCCTTGGGCACGCCCATCGACTCGCGCAGCGCCCGCACTTGCGCCCGCGTCATCAGCCCGGCGTGGTTGTCCTTATGGCCCTGCAACGGCAGGCCGAAGCCCTTGACGGTGTAGGCGATGAAGAGGGTCGGCGTCTCGTCGCCCGCACAGGCGTCGAACGCTTCCGTCAGGGTCTCGATGCAGTGGCCGCCAAGACCGTTCATCAGATCGTGAAGCGCAGCGTCGGAGAAGCTGGCGAGCAGCGCCGCGACGTCGGGCTTTGTTCCGATGTCCTGGGTCAGCCGCGCCCGCCAGGCCGCCCCGCCCTGATAGGTGAGCGCGGCGTACTCGGCGTTGGAACAGCGCTCTATCCAGGCCTTGAGCGCCGCCCCGCCCGGCCGCGCGAAGGCGCGCATCTGCGCCTTACCCCATTTCAGCGTCACGACCCGCCAGCCGGCGGTCTCGAAGATATCGTCGAAGCGGTCGAACATGCGATCGGCCGTCGTCGCATCGAGGCTCTGGCGGTTGTAATCGACGATCCACCAGACATTGCGGATGTCGTGCTTGTAGGCCTCGATGAGGCATTCGTAGATATTGCCCTCGTCGAGCTCGGCGTCGCCCAGCGTCGCCACGAACCGCCCCTTCCGCGCCGGGTCCAGCAGCCGGTGGCCCGCCAGCCAGTCCTGCGCCAACGACGCGAACGCGGTGATCGCCACCCCCAGGCCCACAGAGCCCGTGGAGAAGTCCACGTCGTCCGCATCCTTGGTGCGCGAAGGATAGGACTGCGCCCCGCCGAAGCTGCGGAATCCCTCCAGCTGCGCCCTGGACTGCCGCCCCATCAGGTACTGCGCCGCGTGAAACACCGGCGATGCGTGGGGCTTCACGGCAACCCGGTCCTGTGGCCGCAGCGCGTGGAAATAGAGCGCCGTCATGATTGTCGTCATCGACGCGCAGGAGGCTTGGTGGCCTCCCACCTTCAGCCCGTCGCGGCTCGGCCGAATGTGATTGGCGTGATGGATCGTCCAGGTCGCCAGCCATCGGAGCCGTTCGTCGATCAGCGCCAGCGAACGCAGATGCGCGCCAGGAAACTCGTTCGAGAGAGCAGGATTTTGCTTCGGCATGACAAACCCGTTTGGTCAGTCACTATCACAGCGTCGGCGGTAGGTTTCGGGCGAATTCCCGAACCTCCATCCCTCTCTGTGGAAATTTCTGCCGTTATTTGGGTTGCTTTGATGGTATCGTTTCCAGTCTCGAAGCGCTAAGTCGCCTATACTGGATAGGTGGTCCACACACCGGGAGCGGAACCCGAATGAAAATGCTGCGGCTTGGCATGTTCTCCTTGGCCGCGCTGTTTGTCAGCGCCACTGCCCACGCCCAATCCGCCGACGAGGCCCGCCTGAAGCCGGCCTGGCAGGCGCTGGACAAAAACCACGATGGCAAGGTCACGCTGGACGAAGTCCCGCCGATGCTGGCGTACGCGCTGAAGCTGCATGACTTCGACAAGGACGGCGCCATCTCGCTGGCGGAGTACGTCGATTTCGACGTCGACCCCAATGCGGAGGGCCACACGCCGCTGCCCGCGAATGTGAAGATGGCCGCCAACCTGGCTTATGCCGGGACCGCCGATCCGCGCCAGGCGCTGGATGTCTATCTTCCCAAGCAGCCGAGCGTTCGCGGCCCGCTTCCGGTGATCGCCTATATCCACGGCGGCGGCTGGTCGACCGGCAGCAGGATACTGGGCCGCAACCTGCTGGCGAAGATGGTCGACGGCGGCCGTTATGCTGGGGTCTCGATCGGCTACCGGCTGTCCTGGCAGGCGACCTGGCCCGCACAGATTGACGACGCCAAGGCCGCGATCCGCTGGATCCGGGCCCATGCGCGTGAATACAACTTCGATCCGGACCGGATCTGCCTGTTCGGCGTGTCGTCGGGCGCGCATATGGCGGTGAAGGTGGGCCTGACCAATGGCGTCGCCGCCGACGAAGGCAAAGTCGGCCCCAACCTCAAGCAATCGAGCCGTGTGCAATGCGTGATCGATGAGCTTGGGCCCATGGATCTGCGCAACTCGGGGCCCGCCGGGGCATCGAACTCCATCACCCAGTTGCTCGGCGGGACGTCCACCGAGAAGCCGGAGCTGGCCCGCAGCGCCTCACCCATCCTCGATGTCCATGCAAAGGCGCCGCCGTTCCTGATCATCGCCGGCAACAAGGACCCGTTCGTTCCCTATCAACAGTCGGTCGCCCTCGACGAGGCCCTGCGCAAGGCCGGCGCGCCCGTGGTGCTGTTCCAGACCGTCGACGGCGGCGGCCACGGCGACTTCGGCGCGGCAAGGACGGTGGTCGAGGACCGGATGGTGATGTTCCTGGAGCGGAACTTCTACGATCATTCCACCCCGACGCCGACCGACACCTTGCATAAGTAGCCGAGCCCCGAAGACGCTGGCGGGACGTTGGCATAGATTGGCGCAGGCTCCGGGCCGACGCCGACGAGCCGCCTAGCAAGAGGTACGAATTGTCCCGCCCTATCGGAATACGTGACGTCGCGAACAAGGCTGCCGTAGCGGCGTCTTCTGTGTCGAGGGTGATCTCAGGACACCCGAACGTAAGCCCCGAAATGAAAGAACGCGTGCTCGCCGCGGTCGAGGCGCTCGGCTATGAGCCCAATATTCTGGCTCAAGGCCTCCGTCGGGGCTCCACGCAGACGATTGGCCTCGTCGTGCCGGACATCTCAAACCCGTTGTTTTCGGAACTCGTGTTCCACGCGGAGAACACATTGAATGCGGCGGGTTACGCTCTGCTGATCGCCAACTCGCAAGGCGTCCCCGACAGCGACATCACCCACTTGAAACTCCTTCGGCAGCGGGTCGATGGCTTTCTGCTCTCGCTCTCCGACGAGACGGACAAGGGGACCGTTTCGGCGCTGAAGCAGCTCGACAAGCCGTTCGTGCTGCTCGACCGCGACATCTCCAAGGCCAAGTATTTCTCCGTGCTCTGGGATCACGGCGCGGGCATCAAGACCGCCGCCGCCTACCTGGCCGATCTGGGGCACCGGCGCATCGCGATGATCGACGGAAATCCGCGGGTTCATCCGACCCGCGCAAGATCCCAGGCTCTGCAATCTGCGTTCGAGGATCGGCCCGAGGTCCATATCGCGAAATACGATGCGTCTTTCAGCCCTGACCACGGCGAGCGCACGACTGATTTCCTCCTCGGCAGCGAAAGCCGTCCGACCGCCATCATTGCCGGATCGGTCCAGATCCTGATCGGCGTGCTGCGGTCCCTGCGCCGTCACAAGCTGCGGGTCCCCGAGGACATCTCCTTGGTGACGATCGACCACGCGCCGATGCTCGAGTTCATAGAACCGCCCATCGCGACCATCGATCGCGATTGCGGCGACTTCGGCCGCACGGCGGCTCAGTTGCTATTGGATCGGCTGGAGGGCAGGCCCATGCGTAAGCACCTGTTGCCGGTCAACTTCGACCCGAAATCAAGCTGCGCCCCACCCGCGGACGAGGTCAGGCCGACGTAGGCCGCCGTCCGCGCTTGGAGCGACAGAGGATTATCTAGCTGGGGAGTCCTACGGACATGGCGGGACGGTCAATCGCGGCGCTCTGGACGGCGGTGTTCCTGATCCTGCTGTCCTTCATGCTGTTCCCCGCGGACGCGCGGGCGGGCCAATACGTCACCATAGACCCCAAGACCAAGGTCAGGCTGTACTACGAGGAGTCCGGCGCCGGCGACCCGGTCGTCTTCGTTCCAGGATGGACAATGACGTCGCGGTATTTCAGCCGCCAGGTCGAGTATTTCAAAGGCTCGAAATCCACCCGGTTCATCACGTTCGATCCGAGGGCGCAGGGCCGCTCCAGCAAGACGTTCGAGGGCGCGAACTACGCGCAGCATGCCCGAGACCTTAAGGCCTTCATCGATAAGCTTGGTCTGAAGCATGTCGTTCTGGGCGGATGGTCCAATGGCATGGACACCGTCTACGCCTACCTGGCCATGTACGGGACCGACAACGTTCGGGCCGTCGTGGATGTCGACCAAACGCCCAACCCCCTGGCGTCCGGCGAAGGCGCCTGGACCGACGGCGACGTCACCTCGGCAAAGCAATTCTTCGACGCCTTCGCCAGCGACCGCGGCGCCACGACTCGGGGCTTTTTGCCGACCATGTTTGCGACGCCCGTTTCGCCGGCCGAGCTTCGGTGGATGCAGTCGGAAGTCATGATGACGCCCGACATTGTGGCCGGGCTGCTCTATTACGACAGCTGGATGTCCAACAGTACTGAGACGGTCAAGAAGCTCAAGGTTCCGCAGCTCTACTTCATAAGCCGAGGAAAAGTCGCGGCGGCGAAGGCCTTTCTCTCCCAAAATTCGCCGGAGGCCGAGGTCGTGGGCCTGGGAGAGCACGCCATGTTCTATGACCAGGCGCCGGCCTTCAACGCGCGCCTGGCGAGCTTCCTGGCGAAGCATCCCTAGCGGCGCGGGCCGACTGACAGGCCATGAAGGCCCGGGCGCCTGCTAATCCAAGTACACAGTTTCCAGGTAGAGGTGCCGCGTCGGCGTTGACCTGTAGCCGTGCACGCGGTCGCGCATGGCGATGGGGGCGTCGACGAACACGAGATAGAGCTGCGCCGCCTCGTCCCAGCCGATCTTCTGCATCTTGGCGAACAGGTCCGCGCGCCGTTCTCCCGAGGTCCGCTTGGCCTGGGCGAAGAGATCCATCATCTCGGCGTTGCGGTAGTCGGTCCAGGCCGAGTCGAAGCCAAAGCCGGCGGCGCAGCAGAATTCCCAGTAGCCCTCCGGGTCGATCTGATCGGCGCTGGTGGAGGCCAGGAACATCTCGAACTGCTTGTTCCCCCGAAGCTGGAACTTGGTGCCGGCTTCCACCTGCAGGATCTTCACGGTGATCCCGATCTTGGCGAGCTGATACTTGACGATCGTCGCAATGCCCGCCTCCACGGGATCGCCCGAGGCGATCAGCAGCTCTGTCTTAAAGCCGTTGGGATATCGGCTGCCCGCCATCAGCGTCCGGGCCTTCGCCAGGTCATAGGCATAGGGGGCCTGCGGCACGTAGAATTTCGTGCGGGGCGCCTCGGAATCCATGGCCTTCGCGGTGCCGAAGAACACCACCTTGGCGATCGCCTGCTTGTCGATGGCATAGTTCATCGCCTTCCTGACGTTCAGGTCCGCGAACGCCGGCTGCTTGACCCGTTGCAGCCGGATCAGCGATCCGGCGAGCGTCGGAAACACCTGGATCTTGATGTGCGGAGCGCGGCGCAGTTCCACCAGCTGCGAGGGCAACGGATCCTGGACAATGTCGATCTGCCCTGCGCGCAGCTGGATCGCCTGGGTGGCGGAATCGCCGACGACCGTCAGCCTGATTTCGTCGACGCACGGGTAGGGCTGGTTCCAGTAGTAGGGATTCCTGACGAGCCGCGCCGCCTGCCCCTTCCGCCAGCCGGCCAGGACGAAGGGGCCGGCGGACACCGGGGCTTCCATCATGGCCCGGGGCTCGCTGCCCTTGGGATAGATGCCGACGCCCGGAAGCTGCTGCTCCACGAAGGCCGGATAGGTCTGCGACAGCTTGATCACGAAGGTCGCTGGGTCAGGCGCCGAGAAGGTGGCCTGGGGGATGCGGCTCTTCAGCGTGCTCCTGGGATCGGCGTAGTTGCGGTTGAAGCTGTCCAGCACATCGGCCGAGGTCAGGGCGGACCCCGTGGAGAATCTGAGCCCTGGCCGAAGGTGGAAGGTGAACACCGTGGAGTCGGCATTGGCTTCCCAGGACGTCGCCGCCATCCCCTCGACCGCGGTCGCGTCGATGTTGTTGCGCACCAGCGGCAGGTTAACTAGCGGCCAGGCCGATATGCTGGGATTGTCGAGGTTGTAGTACCAGTCGGTGACGTCGGCGCTGCGGGCGAAGGTGAGGACGCCGCCGACCTTCGGGCATTGCTCGGATGGCCGCCGGCTCTGGGCGCCGGCGCTCGCGGCCTGGCCGCCGGAGCGCGCTCCCGCGTCAGGGTGAGGTCCTGCGAGCCTGAGGGCGAACCAAGCCAGGGCGGCGATCGCCATCACCGCCAGGAATAGAAGGCTACGCTTGGCCATCGCGCGGCGTCAGCGGCCTTGACCCGGGACAGGCGCGTCCTCGCGCACCAGCCCGCGATGCTTCAGCTCGACCCAAAGCTCGGCGGGAATAGTCAGGCCGGCGCTGGCGAAGGCGTCGTCGACCTCCTGCGGCGTCCGCGCGCCGATTACGACCGAGGTCACCGCCGAATGGGCGGCGGCGAATTGCAGGGCGGCGGCGCGCAACGGCACATCGAACTCGCGGCATGCGGCCTCCAGCGCCATGGCTTTGTCGAGGGTTTCGCGGCTCACCGGCGCGTAGTCGAACATCGCGCCTTCCGCGGGCGCGATCAGCAGCCCCGAATTGAACACGCCGCCGGCGATGATCGAGATGCCGCGTTCCTGCGCCAACGGAAAGAGCTCGTCGAGCGCGGTCTGTTCCAGAAGCGTGTAGCGCCCGGCGAGCAGGAAGACGTCGAAGTCGGCCTCCTGGGCGAAGCGGGCCAGCGGCTCGACGAAATTCATGCCCACGCCCAGCGCCCCGAACTCACCCGCGTCACGCATTGCCCGAAGCTTCGGATAGGCCATCCGCAGCACGTCCGAATGGTGTTCATCGGGATCGTGGACAAGGACGATGTCCGGCGCGCCGAGGCCCAGCCGTTCGCGGCTCTCCCCGATCGCCGCCGCCACGCCATCGGCGGAGAAATCGAACACCGAGTGGAAGGGTTGTGCGTCCCTGAAGAACGCCACCTCGTCCGCGCCCGGCAGAAGACGGCGGCCCGTTTTGGTGGAGATCCGCAGGTCTGCACGCGGCTTGTCTGCGAGCGCCTCGCCCAGGAACAGCTCCGCCTGCCCGGCGCCATAGAAGGGCGCGGTGTCGAAGAAGCGGACGCCGCGGTCCCACGCGCGCCGGACGGTGGCGGCCCCGGTCTCGCGACTGATCGCCTCGGGCCAGCCGCCAAGCGGGGCGGTGCCGAGCCCGAGCCGCGGTATCTCGACCTGGGTGGCGCCGACGCGACGGGTCTCGAAGGGGTCAAACGGCATGGGAGGCCTCGCTCGAAGGTCTGGCGCGCCTCGATACATTCACGTTGCGGGCTCCCAGGCCAGAGGTTACCGTCACGTATGGAAACGTTTCCAGATTTGGCGCAATGTCGCCTCCTGTCAAGGCGCGAGCCCCCTGCCGGATACCTTATCGACGCCCCCTCGCCCACGCCCAACCTCAGCCGGGAGTGAGTCCGATGAATTCCAGGCGCGAGATCATCGCAGGTACGGCCGCGGTGGCGATGAGCGCGACCAGCGGCGGCGCCGTTCCGGCGGGGTCCGGCCCCGGGGTCACCGGCCCGATCACCGGCGGCGCGCACGGCCGGCCGTTTTCCGCCTACCTCGGCGACATCTCGGCCGTCGGCTACGTCGAGGAAGAATACTTCATGGAGGGTGTGGCCAGCGCCTTTGCCCTGGTCGGGGAGATTCCGGCGGATGGCCGCTTCAAGGTCGCGGAGGCCGGCGCGAAACCCTATCGCACGCGGCTGCTGGTCCGCCGCCCTGTCGACCCCGCGAAATTCAACGGGACGGTCCTCGTCGAATGGATCAACGTCAGCGCTGGGTATGACATCGCCTGCGCGGATTCCAGGGGCCTGTACGAGGCCGGGTTGGCCTGGGTGTCGGTGTCCGCCCAACGCGTCGGCGTCCACGGTTACGACCCTGCGCTACACCCGCCGCTGCCGCCCGGCAGGGGCTTGGTGCAATGGGATCCCGCGCGCTACGGAAGGCTTTCGATTGCCGGGGACTCTCTCTCCTACGACATCTTCACCCAAGGCGCGCGCGCGGTCGGGCCGCACCGGACCGGCAAGGTGGATCCGATGGGTGGCCTCAAGGTCCGCAAGCTGATCGCGATCGGCGCGTCCCAGTCCGGCTATCGCCTGGTCAGCTACATCAACGGCGTCCAGAAGACCGAGAACGTCTTCGATGCGCTGATGCCCCTGGTGTTCGCCGGCCGCTCGGCGCCCTGGGTGGACGCCTCGGCCAAGACTTCGGCCGCCTTGTCCGCGCCGCAGACGAAGATCCGGGACGACCTGTCCGCCAAGGTCTTCGGGCTGAATTCTGAGACCGAGGTCACCGCCTACCGGGCCGTGCGGCAACCCGACACCGACAGGTTCCGCTACTGGGAAATCGCCGGGGCCTCCCACGGCGGCACGGAACAGGAAGCGCGGATCAAGCGCATCACAGATCGCGACGGCGTCAGCATCGCCGACGACGGGCCGCCGCTTCACACCAGCGACGTCCTGTGGGTCCCAACCTGCGACGCTGCGATCCGCCATGTTCACCGCTGGATCAACGGCGGCGCGCCGCCGCCGATCCAGCCCAGGATCGAGTTCGAAAACGCAGATGCCTCAGCGGCGATCAAACGGGACCAGTACGGCAATGCGGTGGGCGGCGTGCGTCTGCCCGAGATGGACGTCCCCATCGCACAGACCCTCGGAAGCTCGAAGGACTCGCCGTGGCTGGGACAGACCTTCCCGTTCACCGCCGACCAGTTGAGACGCCTCTATCCGAGCCATCAGGACTATGTGAACCGCGTGAAGGCGGCCGCCGCGCGCGCGCTGAAGGACGGCGTGATCCTGCCCTACCGGGTCGAACAGTACGTCGCCCAGGCGCAGTCGGCCGCGATCCCGGGATAGGCCGCCAGCTACAGCTTCGGCCCGCAGCCCTGACGGCGACCCTTGGCAAGCCCGGCAGCTCGCTCTTGACATCGGACGTCCGCCTTCCGAAAGTGGAAACGTTTCCAGAGGCAGCAGCGCGGGGCACTCCGCCGACCTGGTCGGGGCCTCATTGCGAACCTTTCGAAGGGGGGCGGCGAGTTGTCCATCAGTCGTAGAAACATGATCGGCGTGACGGCCACCCTGGCCGCCGCCTTGGCGACGGACGCGGGCCCCGCCCTCGCCGCGACGAACAGGTCGGGCGGCGGGGCCGGCCACGACGCGATGCTCAAGGCCCTTGAGGCCTACGCGGAGCAGCACCGTGCCAACTGGGGTCTGCCGGGGATGACCATCGCCGTGGTCGATCGGCAGGGCTTCACGGGCTATGTCCGGACCGGCTGGGCCGACATCGACAAGAAGATCCCGGTCGGGCCCGACCACCTGTGGCAGGTCGGCTCGATCACCAAGATGATGGTGGCGCTGACGCTGTGGTCGATGTTCGACGAGGGCAAGCTCTCGCCCGACACGCCGTTCCTCAAGGCCCTGCCCGGCATCAAGGTGACGAACGGCGAAGGCATCCGCCTGCAGCACCTGCTCAACCACACCTCCGGCATGCCGAACATCGCGCCCTATGTCTCGGAGCTGGGCGGCCTGTGGTCCAGCTACACGCCGGGAACCCACTGGAACTACTGCAACATCGGCTACGCCCTGCTGGGCCTGATCATCGCCGAACATGACGGCCGGCCCTTCGAAGACGCGGTCAAGGCGCGCGTGTTCGACAAGCTCGGCATGAAGGATTCCGTCGGCGCGATCCGCAACACCGACCGTCACCGCTATCCAGTGGGCTACCTGCCCTATGTCACCGACCGCATGACCCTGCGGCCAAGTCCGGTCGCGCCGGCGGCCTGGGGCGACGTCGACAACGCCGCCGGCTCCAACGCGGCGACCGCCGCCGACATGGCGAAGTTCCTGCGCTTCCTGCTCGCGCTCGCCCAGGGCAAGGGCTCGGACGTCATCAGCGACGCGAGCGCGGTGAAGTTCCTGTCCAATCCCGCGGACGCGCCGGCCGACGGCAAGGGCGTGACCTACGGCAACGGCATCGGCCACTACCCGATCGATGGGCGGAGCTACTTCCACCACACCGGCGGCATGGTCTCGGTGGTGTCCTCGCTGCACGTCGATCCCGAAGCCGGCGTCGCGGCCTTCGTCTCGACCAACATCGGCTATGCGGCCTCCAACTACCGCCCGAAGGACGTCTCCCTCCACGCCTGCAATCTGCTGCGGTCGCTGAACGCCGGCGCACCGCCGCCCGCGCCCCGGCCGCCGCGTCCGGTGGTCGAGAACCCGAAGCTCTACGCGGGTGTCTACACTGCGGCCAATGGCGACAAGATCGAGGTCATCCCGGGCGCCGACACACTCACCCTGCGCCATCGCGGCGCGGACAGCCGGATGCAGGACGCCGCCGGCGGCATGTTCGCCTGCGAGGCCGCCGAGTTCCAGATCACCGGCCTCCTCTTCGAGGTCGAGGGCGGCAAGGCCGTGCGCGCCTGGGCCGGCGATGTCGAATACGCCGCCAATCCCGCCGCGAGCTACAAGCCGAAGGCCTCGCCCGAACTCGCGCTGCTGGCCGGCCGCTACGACGGGACGCGGATCTATGCGCGCGACGGGGCGCTATGGCGCGGCAACCGCGAGAAGCTGGTCCCAATCGGCAACGGCGACTATCGCGCCGGCCCGGACTGGTCGCCGGAGCGGGTCCGTTTCGACACCCCCTTCTTCGGCCGCCCGCAGCGGATCCTCAACAACGGTTCGCCCGGCTGGCGGGTGGCGTTCGCCTAGGGCCATGTGGATATTCGCCGCGGCGCTGGCCGCGCTCTTGCTCGCCGCCCCGGCGGCCGCGGCCCCCGCGCCCTGGATCGCGACCTGGGCCGCGCCGCCGACGCCGTCCTTCGTGCCGCCGCCGGGCGCGCCGGCGAACCTCAACCCGACGCCCAGCTTTAAGGACCAGACCCTTGTCCAGACCGTGCGGTTGACCGCCGCCGGCCACCGGCTGCGTCTGCGCCTCTCCAATGAGTACGGCGCCAAGGCGCTGGACATCGGCGCGGTGCGGATCGCGGTCATCGGCCCTGACGGCAGGGCCGGCCCGGACCGCGTGGTGACCTTCGCCGGCGAGGGCAAGGCGACGATCCTGCCACATGCGCCGCTGGTCTCCGATCCGGTGGACCTGGCGACCGCGCCGATGGCGAGCCTGAGGGTCGCCATCTACCTGCCCGGCGACGCCGGCCTCTGCACCTGCCATCCGCTGGGCCTCGGGACCGTGCAGCTCTCGCCGCCGGGCGACCACACGAGCGGCGCCTTTGCGCCGGTCTCGACCACGACCTTCCGGCCTTACCTTACCGCGGTGGAGGTGGAGGGCGCGGCCACCCAGCCGGTGATCGTCGCATTCGGCGATTCCATCACCGACGGCCACGGCTCGACCGTGGACGCCAACCGGCGCTGGCCCGATGTGCTGGCGGAGCGGCTGAAGGGCAAGGCCGCCGTGGTCAACGCCGGCATCAGCGGCAACCGCGTACTCTCCAACGGCTACCTCGCCTATCAGGGCGAAGGTGCGCTCAGCCGCTTCGACCGCGATGTGCTCGCGATCCCGGGCGCGACCCATCTCATCGTGCTGGAGGGGGTCAACGACATCGCCGGACGAGGTGGGCCTACAGCGGCCCAGATGATCGCGGGCTACCGGCAGATGATCGCCCGGGCGCAGGCCCACGGCGTCAAGGTCATCCTGGCGACGATCTTGCCCTTCGGCGGGCCGGGGAGCCATCCGGTCGAGCCCTACAAGACCCGCGACGCGATCAACGCCTGGATCCGCTCGAACAAGGAGGCGGACGGCTTCATCGACTTGGACGCCGCGATCCGTGACCCGGCGGACCCGCTGACCATGAAGGCCGAATGGCAGTCCGGGGACTGGCTGCACCCCAGCGACGCCGGCTACCGCGTCATGGGCGAGGCGGTCGACCTGAAGCTGTTCCGCTAGGCCAAGCCTCCCTCGGCCTTCCTCCCCTGGCCGAGACCTGCCCGGCCGTCCGACCTGATCGGGCGGCCGGGCTTCTTATCGAGACGGAAATCCCCGATCAGTCCTGATGCCATTGCAGCGGCAGCAGGAAGGGGAAATTCCGGGAGGTGTCGATTTCGGACTTCATGATCGGCGCCATGTATTCGCCCCAGCGCCGGTTGGCGTCGCTCTTTGAAAGTGTGGCGAGGGTGGCGTCCAGGTCCTCGGCCTCGAAATAGCCGAACAGCGTCAGCCCGTAGCGGAAGATCGAGTAGTTCAGCATGCCGGCGGCGCGGATGTCCTGCGACAGCTCCGGCCAGATCTCGTCGTGCCGCTTCTTGTATTCCTCCTCGTAGCCCGGACGGACCTCGAGGATCCATGCGTAGTGCGCCATTGGTGTTCCCTTCCCTTTCGATGTCGTTGGGCATGTGACGGCTCAGTCGAGGTGGAAAACGCCCTCCATCGGGGCCCACCATTCCCCTGGTTTGATGCTCGCCAGCGGCTGCTGCAGGGGCATGCAGAGCAGGTTCCACTGCTCGGTCAGCGGGCTGGCGGCCATGATCCCCATGTCGGCGTCGAAACCGCTGCCGACGTACTCCCAATACCCGAACAGCAGGTTCTCGGGCTCCCGCAGGAAGATGCTGTAGTTGGTGATGCCGTGATCGGAGAGCAGCGCCAGGAAGTCCGGCCAGACCTCGGCGTGCAGGCGCTTGTATTCCGCGATCCCCTCGGGCTTCACGCCCAGGACCATGCCCATTCTCTGCATCGTGCTTCCCCTTGGCCGCGATCGGCTATGCGGCGTCCATCAGTATCCCCAGGTAGTCGCTCCGACTCGCGAGGCGCGGGTTGGTCAGGTGGCAATGGTCCTCAAGCGCCGCATGCGACACCGCCTCCATCATCGCCTCGGTCACCCCCATCGCGCGGAGGCCTGAAGGCATGCCGATCTCGGCGTTCAGCGATGCGATCACCTGGTCGGGCGCGCCGCCCAGACGCCGGGCGAGTTCGTCCCACTTCGGCCCGATGGCGTCGCGGTTGAAGCGCAGCACCGCCGGCATCAGGACGGCGTTCAGCGTGCCGTGGTGCAGGATGGGCTCACGGATGGCGCCCAGCGGATGGGAGAGCGCGTGGACGGTGCCCAGTCCCTTCTGGAATGCCAGCGCCCCCTCGAGCGCGGCCACCATCATCTCGCGGCGGGCGGTGCGGTCCGCACCGTCGGCGACGGCGGCCCGGATGGCGCCGAACCCGCAGCTCAGCCCATGCAGCGCGATCGCCTCCGCCGGCGGATTGAAGGCCGGCGCCATGAAGGTCTCCAGGCAATGGGCGATGGCGTCCATGCCGGTGGCCGCGGTGAGCGGCGGCGGCAGACCGTAGGTGAGCTCGGGATCGCACAGCGCCAGGCTCGGGAACATGAAGTCGGAGATGATGCCGAGCTTGCGCCCACCGGCCGTGACGATGACCGCGGCGCGCCCGACCTCCGAGCCGGTGCCCGAGGTGGTGGGCACGGCGATCAGGGGGCAGATGTCGCCATGGATCCGACCGACGCCGCCGGCGATGGCGGCGTAGTGTTCCAGCGGCCCGTCGTGGCCCGTCAGAAGGCGGACGGCCTTGGCCAGGTCCATAGACGACCCGCCGCCCAGGCCGACGATCCCGTCGCATCCGGCGTCGTCGTAGAGCCGCTTCGCCGCGACGACGGCCTCTTCGGTGGGGTTGGCCGGCGTCTCGTCGAAGACGACGGCGCCCGGTCCGATCAGACCGCCGACGCGGGCCACCAGCCCACTGGCGACCAGTCCTTTGTCAGTGGCGATCAGGGGCCGCTTCACGCCGAGGCCCGCCAGGAATTCCGGCAAGCGCGCGATCTCGCCTTCACCGAATTCGATGCGGGTGAGGTAGTTGATCCGGCTCATCGCGCGCCCGCCGCGTTGAGCCGATAGAACGCCACGCCATTGGTCTCCATGATCGCGCGCATGTCCTCGGGCCCGTAGAGATTGCCGAGGATGTCCTTCGCCAATTCGACGACCTGGGCGTAAGACGCGGCGAGCCGGCAGACCGGCCAGTCGGATCCGAAGACCAGTCGCTCGGGGCCAAAGGCCCGGGCGACGAATTCGACGAACGGTCGGATACGATCCGCGGTCCAGTCGGCGCCCGCCTCGGTCGGCAGGCCGGAAATCTTGCAATGGATGTCGGGCATCGCGGCAAGGGCTTCCATGCCCGCGCACCATGCGGCGTCGAGCGGGCCGGTCATGTCGGGCTTGGAGATGTGGTCGACGATGCCGTGCACGCCGGGCGCGGCGCGCAGGGCCTCGACCATCGCCGGCAGGTGGCGCGGAAAGGTCAGGATGTCGAAGGGGACGTTGTGCTGCGCGACCAGCTCTAGCGCCTGCCCGAAGCGCGGATCGGCGATCAGGGACGGGTCATGCGACTGAAGCATCGGCCGCAGCCCGACCCACTTCGACTTCGCGCGGTAGTGGTCGAGCCGATCGCCAAAATTCGGCGCCAGCATATCCAGCCAGCCGACGACGCCTCGGATGAACTCCGTTCGGTCCGCGATCCCCAGCAGATAGTCGGTCTCGTCTTCCGTCTCGGCGGCCTGGACCAGGACGGTGTGGGTGACGCCGGCCTCCGTCATCAGGGGCGCGAGCTCCTTGGGCCCGAAGTCGCCAAAGAGCGCGGGATAGTCGGGCGACACCCACTCGTGGTCGCCCCGGGCGACTTCCCAGAAGTGCTGATGGGCGTCGAGCATCTAGGCCTCCGCCACCGCCACGGCGATGGATTGCAGCAAGCGGCTCTCGAGGGGCTCCACCTCCCCGGGCAGGACGCAATGCGGAAGCACCATGATCTCGCGCTGACCGATCCGGGCGTTGAGGACGAAGACGCGCGGGCTTCCCTCCTGCAGTTCACGCACGGTCTTGGCGGCTTGCTGGACCGTTCCAAAGACGATGGTGATCGCATTGACGGGGTCGTCGGCCTTGACCGTCACGGCCTCGAAATTCCGCTGGTTGATCGCGCGGGCCAGGCGTTGGGAAAGCGCGATCCTGTCGCCTTGCTCCGCCGGGTAGTCGCGCGATCCGCAAAGCTTCAGCGCGGCCATCAGCCCCGCCAGCTCCTCGCGTCCCACCTTGAGCACACGGCCGATCCCCTGGTGGGGCGGCTCGGCCAGGCCCTCCGCGGCGCCAAAGGGTTCGGTGTAGACCTCCGGGTGGACGAAGGCGTCCTGCTGCTGCAGCGCGGCGGCCCGCACCAGATCGCGCCGCCCGGCCAGGAAGCCGGTGGCCGCCGGCCCGCCGACATATTTCCCGCCTGCGCAGGCGACAAGGTCGGCGCCGAGATCGATCCAGCGGCGGAAGTTCTCAGGCGGGACCTGAGTCGGGGCGGCGTCGACGATCACCGGCACGCCGCGGCTATGCGAGATGTCCACGAAGGTCTTGAAGTCGAGCGTCGAGTCCAGGGTCATGCCGACGTAGAAGCAGGCGGCGGTCTTCTCGGTAATGGCCGCTTCCATCTGCCAGCGATAGGCGCCCGCGCCGCTCGAGGGCGTGAGATATCCGAACTCGACGAAGCGCGCGCCGGTGAGGCGCAGCGCGTGGTCGAACCCCATCCGGTGCGCGCGGTGCACGACGATCTCGTTCTTCAGGCCCGTCGTATCGGGAAGCTGGTCCATCGCCGCCAGGCTGTCGCCGGTCATGCAGGCGGCCGCGGCGAGCGTCAGGCAAGCGTCCGCGCCGGAGGCCACCCAACCGGCTTCGGCGCCCATGAAGTCCGTGATCAGCTCCGACGCCCGCGCCTGCATCTCGGCGATCGGCACGAAGGTCTGGGAGGCGGCGACCATCGCATCGACGACGGGTCGCGCCAGCCGCGTGCCGCCGAGCCGGCTGGCATGCGACGCGGCGTTGATGATGGGTCGCAGGCCCATGGAGGCAAAGAAGTCTTCGTCGCTGGAGGTCCGGGTCATGACGATGGGCTCACGGTCAGATCATCAGCGGCGTGATTGCGGCCGACGGCTTCGGGTGTGGAAACGCGGGGGAAATGACAGGCTACCCGATGGTCGGGCGCGGCCGGATTCAGGGGAGGCGATGCTTCAGCGCAGAGAGGCTGCCGGGCCGGACAGCGGGTGCGGAAATGGCATCCCGACGGTGGATTGGTCGGGCTCGGCAATTCTCCGCTGATCGCGGGCTGGGCGCGTCGCCGTCCGGGAATGGGCTGTGGAATCGCTGAGGCGAGACCGTGCGTGTAGTGATGCAGGGCGCCTTCGCGCAGGATCGAAGGCCGGCCCTCCTCGATGATGCGCCCGAGGTACATGACGGCGACGCGGTCACACAGGTGATCGACAACGTTGAGGTCGTGACTGACGAAAATCAGCGTCAATCCGAGCTGGTCGCGAAGGTCCGAGAACAGGTTGAGGATCTGCCCCTGCACGGAGACATCCAGGCTGGAGGCCGCCTCGTCAGCCACGATGAGCCTCGGGCGGACCGAAAGCGCGCGTGCGATATTCACGCGTTGGCGCTGGCCTCCGGAAAGTTCGTGCGGGTATCGGCTCGCGAGCGAAGGCGAAAGACCGACAACGTCCAGCAGCCGATCGCGCTCGCCGGGGGCCTCGGCGCGCGGCACGATCTGGTGGACGAGCAAGGGCTCCAGGATGGCGTCGCCGATGCGCATGCGCGGATTGAGGGCCGAATAGGGGTCCTGAAACACCATCTGCAGGCCAAGCGCCGCGGCCAGCGGCCGCCGGCGCGCCCGCGAGAGGTCCGCTCCCTCATAGGCGACCGTGCCCGCGTCCGGCCGGGTCAGGCCCACGATGATGCGCGCGAGGGTGGACTTGCCGCAGCCGGATTCGCCGACAATCCCCAGGGTCTTTCCCGCTTCGACCCGCAGATCGATGTGGTCCAGGGCGCGCAGTTGCGCACGCGGTCGCCCGATCGTCCTCGGGCCCACCCGGAAGGACTTGGAGACGCCGCTCAATTGCAGGATCGGCCCGCTACCCAACGGACACCTCCTCTGCGAGGCAGGTCCGCAGTTGATCGCGACGCCAGCATGCCGACGCCTGGTCCGCGCCGGCAGGTTCAAGAACAGGCCTGATCGTCCCGCACTCGGCGAGCGCGTAGGCGCAGCGCGGCGCGAACGGGCAGCCTGGAACCGAAAGCTCCGGTGGCCGTCCCGGGATCACCCGCAGCCGGCTCTGGCGCTCGCCGATCCGCGGCATGGAGGCCAGCAGGGCGGCGGTGTAGGGATGCGACGGCGCGGTCAGAACGCGGGCGACGTCGCCGGTCTCGACCAATCTTCCGGCATAGAGCACCCCGACCCGGTCGCAGATCTCGGCGACAACGCCGAGGTCGTGGGTGACAAGCAGCACGCTCATGCCCGTGTCGCGGCAGAGGTCGTAAAGCAGGGTCAGGATCTGGTCCTGGATGGTCACATCCAGCGCGGTGGTCGGCTCGTCGGCCAGGATCAGCTCCGGCGATCGGATCATGGCCGCCGCAATCGCCACCCGCTGGCGCAGTCCACCGGACAATTCGTGGGGATAGGCCCGCATGCGGAGCGCCGCGTCCGCGACGCCCACACGCTCCAGGGCGCCAACGATCAGCCGCTGGACCGCATCGCGGTCACGTAAGCCCGCCGCGTGCATGACCTCCGCCAGTTGCGCGCCGATCGTCATGACCGGATTGAGCGCGCGCAGCGGGTCCTGGAAGATCATCGCGACGTGCTCGCGCCTCAGGTCGGAAAGCCCAGCCTGATCCAGGCCGGTCACCTCGTGCCCAGCGACGCGGATCGCACCGCTCACCACCTTGGCCTTCTGGTGCAGAAGCCCGATGATCGAGCGAAGAATCGTGCTCTTGCCGCTGCCCGTTTCGCCGACCAGGCCGAAGATTTCTCCGCGCCGAATCGTGAAGGAGACATCGCGAGCCGCGACGGCGGCATGGGGACCGCCCTGGTATTCGATGTTCAGCCCATCGACCTGCAAGATGGGCGGCGCCAGCGTGTCGTTCTGAACCGCCTTGCCCATCACGAAACGTCCGGCCGCAAGACTTCGGACAGGCCGTCCCCGACGAGGATGGCGGCGAAGCTCACGTAGAAGATCGCGAACCCCGGGAATATGGCCATCCAGGGCGCCTGATAGAGGTAGACGCGCCCCTCCCCGATCATGACGCCCCACTCCGGCGCCGGCGGCTGCACCCCAAGTCCCAGGAACCCCAGCGCGCTGCCGACCAGGATCCAGGCGATGAAATTGGTCGTCGCCAACAACACCGGTTGCACGATCACATTCGGCAGCACGTGGCGCCAAAGTACGCGGGACGATGAAAAGCCGAGCGCCCTGGCCGCCTCGATATATTGGTGCTTGGCGACGACCAGGACCTCGCTCCGCACGAGGCGGGCATAGCTCGCCCAGCCGACGAGCATGACCGCGATGTACATGTTGAAGACGCCGGGGCCGAGCGTCGCCACGATGGCGATGATCAGCACATAGAACGGGAAGGCGACGACCAGATCGAGGACGCGCATGAGTACGGCGTCCATCCAGCGGTTCGTCCCCGCCAGGACTCCGAGCGCCGTTCCCATAACGAAGGTCGGGAGCACGGAAAAGAAACCGAACTGGAGGTCGACGGACGTCGCCGCGATGATCCGGGCGAGGACGTCGCGGCCAAAATTGTCGGTGCCGAGCCAATGCCCGGCGCCCGGCGCCTGGAGGGTCGCACCCAGGTTCAATTCCAGCGGGTCAGGCGCCAGCATCGGCCCGAAGGTGGCGACGATGACCGCCAGGAGGATCATCACCGTTCCCGCGACCAGCGGGACCGGAAGCCTGGCGATCCAGGCAGATGGCGCGACGGGGCGCTCGATCGAGGCCGCGCTCACCGGGCGCCTACCATCGCGTCGCGGGCCCGCGGGTCGATAAAGGCCACAAGCAGGTCGGTCAGGAGATTGATGACCATGACAAAGACGGCGAAGACCAGCGTCACGGCCACCACCGTCGGATAGTCTCGGGTTGTGATGGCCGTGAGCATCAGCTGGCCGAGGCCGGGCACGGAGAACACGGACTCGACGATCACGGTCGCGCCGATCAGCAATCCGATGTGCAGCCCAAGAATGGTCACCGCCGGGATCAGGGCCGGCCGGAAGACATGGCGGAAGAAGACGACATTCCCCGGAAGCCCCTTGGAGCGCGCCATGTCGACGTGATCCGCCCTCAGGGTCTCGAGCAGGCTGGCCCGCAGCGAGCGGATGACCAATGGGCAGAGTCCCAGCGCCAGCGTGAACGACGGCAGGAGCAGGGATCTGAGTTGCTCGCCGAAGGTCGCGCCAAATCCGCCCACTGGAAGGATGGGCCACCAGATGCCGAAGAGCAGCAGGAGCAGGAGCCCGATCCAATAGGGCGGCAGGCCCAGGCCCAAGACGATCACGGCGCGCACGGTCACCTCGGCGATGCCTGTGCGCCTCAGCGCCGCCCAGATGGCCAGGGGAACGCTGATCAGGATCGTGAGCACGATCGAATAGGCGACGAGGAACAGTTCGGGTGCGAGCCGGTCGAGGACGAGCGCGATAGCCGGCCGGCCATAGAAGTAGGAATAGCCGAAATCGCCCTTGAGCAGCTGCTTCAGGAAGATCCAGTACTGAACTATCAAGGGCCGATCGAGCCCCCAGTGGGCCCGCAGCTCCGCGACCCTTTGGGCCGAAGCGTAGACGCCAAGGGACATGGCCGCCGGATCACCGGGCACCGCGCGGACCAGGACGAATATGGTGAGGCTGATCCCGATCAGGATGGGGATCATCTGAAACATCCTGACTATGACGAAAGTCAGCACTCCGACCGCCCCGACGCCAATTGGTCCGGACCCTTCGGACCAGCAGCGGGTCCTCGTGTCAACGTTTCATGCCGAGCGTAGGCCACCCGTGGAACCGTTTCCAATTCGACGACTGCTGTCAAGAAATCAACCTCCCTGCGGATCGCTTTGCGGCTGCGACGCCACCTGCCCGCCACCTAGGCGGCGTGGACCGAAATCGGAGCGCCGCCATCCTCCCGCACCATCCTATTGCGGAGGGGCAGATGAAAGGCGTCGGAGGTTATCTCGAACTCGTCGCCGGGCTCGACCTCGATGCCTGCGGCATAGGAGAGGCTCGCCGCGCCGAAGAAGTGGACGTGGACGTCGCCTGGCCGCCGGAACTGGGCGTACTTGAAGTGATGGTGTTCGAGATTGCCGATGGAGTGGGCCATGTTGCTCTCGCCCGACCGGAACGCCTTCTCCCAGACGGTTCGGCCGAGGTGCCTGATGCGGCTGATGCCGTGGACATCGGCGGGCAGCTCGCCGAGACGCAGCTCCGGCCCCAGGGCGGCTTGCCGGAGCTTCGAATGCGCGAGCCAGAGGTAGTTGACGCTTTCCATGACGTGGTCGGAAAACTCATTGCCGAGCACATGGCCTAGCCGTACCGGAGCACCGCCGTCGTCGATCATGTAGACGCCGGCAATCTCGGTTTCCTCACCGCCATCGCCCGCGAAGGCCGGCGCGTGAAGCGGTTCGCCCGGATTGACGAGAATGCCGCCGTCACCCTTGTAGAACCACTCGGGCTGAGCCCCGACGCGCCCGGGGTCAGGCTTGCCACCCTCCAGCCCCATCATAAACATCCGCATGGAGTCGCTGGCCTGGCCGGACGCCACAGCCTTGTGCATGGCGTCACGTCCCTCGGCCGAACCCAGATGCGTCAGTCCCGTGCCGCTGACGATCAGATGCGCCGGATCAGGATGATCGATCGGGCCAAGCAGCTCGATGTCTTCGAGATCGATGGTTTCCCCGCAAGATTCAGCGGCGAGCGCCGCAAGGGCCAACCGTTGCTTCAGGGCCAATTGCGCGAGCGCGAGCGTCGTGTCGGCCGCACCGACCCGCCTGGCGACGCCGCCCTCGTCAAGGGCGAGCAAACCGCGTGCGCCGCCCTTGCGAAACTGGACCAGGGATTGGATCACGTCATCGAACTCCGAACTTGAATCCCGGACGGACTGCGAATCATGCCCCGGACGCGGCTTGGAACGGCGCCGGCCCGGAAGGAGATCGTCATCTGGTCTGAGACCTGGCGTCACGATTTTGCGCGAGCTGCGCCGTCAGGGCGGCGGGGCGATTGGCCGAGATGAGAAAGCGGGCCGCCAGGGCGTCCCGCTTTCTCCTCATCTTCGGCTTGCAACCGCTAGAACTGCTGACGAACCCGCAGGACGAAGTACCGTCCAATTTCATCGCTGGTATAGAACGCTCCGTCAGCACGATTGTAGATACTCGGCATCTTGTTGAAGACGTTGTTGACAGAGAACTGAATCGAGGTCTTTTCGAACAGATTGTACTGGATCGACACGTTGGACATCCAATACGGGTCGAAGTGATTGACGATGTTGGCGCTCGTTGCCGCCGTGGTTTCCTGACCAGGTCCAAGGTTCACCAGATAGCTGGAACCGGTTGTATCGAGGAACACCGGGCTGGACTGGTAGAGCGTCCGCCAGAACACACGCAGGTTGTGCCAGTTGTAGGTCACGTCGAACGTGCCCTTCCACTTCGGCTGCGCGAAGGTGCCGACGGGGTTGCTCGGCAGCTCGTTGAGGACCTGAAGCTCGTTCTGCATGGTCTTCAGGAGCGTAATGCCGAAGGTGAGATCGCCGAAGTCGCCACCGTCCTGACGGATGTGCGTGAGCTTCAGCGCGTCAGCCACGTCGACGCCGTAGGTCAGATGGCCCTGGACAGCCTCGAACAAGGAATTCGCCGCATTGAGGCTGGTGGTCGTGCCGGAGATGATCTGACCCGTCGCATCCCGCGTGAACAGGGCCCCGCTGCAGGCCGGCGTATTCGGGAAACTCGGGCTGTCGTAGCAGGCGTTGAGCACCTGGGTCAGGGACAGCGGTGAGATGCGGTTCTGAATCCGGATGTGGAAGTAGTCCAGCGTCAGCGCCAGGCGATCGACCCAGTGGGGCTGGACGACCACGCCGAAGGTGTAGGACTTGGATTCTTCCGGCACCAGGTTCGGGTTGCCCGAGGTGATGATCGGGATCGTCGCGTTCACTGCGTTTGAGGTGAAGGTCGCCGGATTGATCCCGGCCGCGATGCAGTTCGCGCGACGAATCGTCGGGGAGACGCCGCCGTTGACGAAGCGCTGGTCGCAGGGGTCGTTGGCCATCGAGAACGACCCGACCTGGGGCGTGTAGAGTTCGACCAGAGACGGCGAGCGGATGGCCTGGGTGTAGGACCCGCGGAAGATCAGGTCTTTCACCGGCGACCAGCGGCCGCCGTACTCGAACGCCGTCGAGTCGTTCGATCCATTGCCGAGATTGTTGATATCCCTGCTCTTTTCGTTGACCTTCCGCACCGACCCGTTGAACTCGAGCAGTTCCATCAGCGGCAGGGTGAAATCCTTGCCGAACACCGGCGCGAACAACTCGCCGAAGTACTCCTTCGTCTCCTGCTGACCGCCTGTGGTGATGAAGGTCGCGAACGCACCACGCGTGATGGTCAGCGAAGAGCCGAGGTCCGGCGTGAAGACCGCGCGCTCGCGGCGGCCCTCGATACCAACGTTCGCGCTCAACCAACCCGCGGGGAGTTTGATGAGATCGCCGGTGATGCTGGCCGTCAGGACGCGCTCTTCATTGTCAGCCGTGTTCACACGCGGCCCACCGGTGATGAAGTTGAGCGTCGAAGCCGAGTTGACCGCCCGCGCGTCGCCGAAAATGTTCAGCGGCTGGCACTTGGTGGCGAAGGGGAATGCGGTCCCGACAGTGCCGCTGCCGCCTGCCGGCGTGTTGTAGCCGCCGACGGTTCCGTTGGCGATGTGCCCGTTGACGTTACAGATGATCGAGCCGAGCCCGATATTCTGCACGCCGCTTTGACCGCTCTTCTGGATGGCGAGCAGGGCGTCGTTCGAATCGACCTTCCCGTCTCCGTTGAGGTCCTTGATGGTGCTGCCGGTTTGGGACACCAGGCCGTTCAGGTAGGTGGTGTCGAGCCTCACCGCGTCGAGGGCGTCGAAGAGCCGGCCGTCGATGATGCCCGAGGTCTTGTTCTGCAGGTGGGCCTTGCCGAAGACGCCAGAGACGTTCCACTTGAACTTGCGGTCGTCCAGATCGAACTTGCCATCAAGGATCGTGGCGATGCGCCCGGTGTAGTTCTGATCCATGTCCGGACCGCCGCCGACGAGGTCGTTGTCGAAGCGGTTGATGACGAAGTTCGAGTTCGGGCCGAGCCCGCTCTCGAGGATCGACTTGGCCTGGGCGTCAAGGAACGGATTGCTGGTGTTCATCGTCAGCGGACCGGACGTCCCGCCGAACGCGAGCAGGTTGTAGCCGCCCTGCTTGATCAGTTGGGTCGCTTGGGATTGGGAGAACATCGCCTCCGTGGAGAAGCGGATGTCGTCGGTGATGTCGTAGTGACCCAGCATCGTGGCGTTGAGCACCGTCACCGGCGATCGGATCTGCGTCGTGGAACCGACCAGATCGAAGCCGCAGCCGCCGCCCATCGTGAAGAGGGCCGAGGATGCGCCCGGCGTGATGCCGGGGGCACAGGTCGCCAGGTCGCCCGTCTTTGTGAACTGGTAGTAGCTTCCGCCGATCTTGCCGAGCCCAAGGGACGGCAGCATGAGCGAAGTTGGAGACACCGAACCGTAAGGTCCCGCGACCTGCAGGTTCTGGCCAAAATAGACGCGATATTCCTGATCCGGCGTGCCGTTGCCATTGGCGTCAAGCCGGGCGCCGAAGGGGATCGCGAGCGGCCGGTTGTTGTTCCAGTCGGGACGTGCGCTCGCCAGCGCGCCGTCGGCCTTGTTGTATTCGATCGAGAAGGTGACGTTCCCGCGGTCCTCGGCGAAGTTCGCGCCCATGACCCCTGAAATCTGCCGCTGGGCCAAGTCGTTTTTCTCCGACATGCCCTGCTGAGCGGACATCTCGAAGCCTTGGTAGTGGTCCTTCAGAATCACGTTGATCGTGCCGGCGATGGCGTCCGAACCGTAGACGGCGGCGCCGGCGAGCGGCACGACCTCGACGCGGTCAAGCAGGGCGACGGGGAGCACATTGTAGTCGACCTGGAGACCCGCCGCGGATGAGAAGTTCGTCGGCACGTTCGAGGAGACGAAGCGGCGTCCGTTGACGAGGGTCAGGGTGCGCTGTGAGCCGAGGTTGAACAGATCGACGTAGTTCTGGCCGACCGTGAAGGCGTTTTGGGCGCCATAGGGGCCGATGCCCTGGCCGACCGCCGGCAGTTCCTTGAGGGCTTCGCCCACGTTCACCAGGGCGCGCTTGTCGAGGTCGTCGGCGCCGACCGCGGTCACCGGGCGAACCGTTTCCACTTCGGTCCGCGCGATGCGCGAGCCTGTGACGATGACCTCATCCACCTCCTTGGAGGCCTTGTCCTTGGAGGCCGTGGGCAGCTGAGCGATGTCCTGCGCAAACACCGCCGTCGAAGCGGTCAGCGCGACGATCGAGGCGCTGGCCGCCAGGGCTGCGCGGCAGGCGAGCCAGCGCGCCTTGTTCTGTTCTCTATTCTCCAAGTCCAATCCCCCTCTGTTGTCAGCCTAGGTATTCGCTCGCCCCGTGCGGCCCCGCCGAGATCGGTCCCTTGGGATCGCGATCGCTGAGTTTTCCATGGCGCGACCCCCAACCCACCGGCATCCGATCATGAGATCGAATTCCATATCTTGAGACCAGCGCTTATAAAATGAGAGTTCAAAGCGGCTGTCAATGCTATGTGGAAACGGTTGCAACTTGGTGTGTCACCAAGGCTTCACAGGTGACATGCCCCGGCGATTTACCGTTGCGCAGACGCGGGCGCCGGCCGCAAATGCGCGCCAGCTTTCTTGGTCGAGGGGGTGTTGAGTTGGGCGTCGGCCTTGCACCCAAAGCCAAGTGTTAGGAGCAAGATATGGGGTTTTCCACAACGATTTCCGCCGCTTCCGTCGCCCTGATTCTTGGGATCGGGCACACGGACACCAAGCTGCAATCGCTCAAGGACGCACTCCAGGTCTGCGCGCGTCTACCGGATCCCGCGGCTCGCCTCACCTGCTTCGAGGACCTGGCGAAGTCGTCAGCGTCGGGAGAAAGCGGGCCGGCCCCTAAGGCCGCCGCTCCGGCCGCCGACAAGACGCCGGTGACAGCGTCCGAGCAGCGCGCCGTCGTCAAGGCGAGACGGCGCAAAGGCGATGAACAAGGCGACCAGGCGCGCCAAGGTTACGGCGCCATCGTGCTGCGCGCATGGCAGTCCGGAAACGGCGACTACTTTATCGCGCTCACCAATGGTGAGATCTGGAAGAGCGAGACGAGAGACAAGCCTCGCCCGGTAAAGGATGGCGAGGCGGTGCAACTTCGCCCAGGCGCGATTGGCAGCTGGTTCATGGAATTCAAGACTGTACAACGCCCTCCGATCCGGGTGACTCTTCTCGAATAATCACGTCAAGCACGGCGGTCCTTAGACTTGCGGCATCGGCCGTTCGTTCCGGCCGGCATAGGCCTCAACGCGCCGCTGGCCGCCGCGGGATTGATGCCGCCGTGGTTCTAGGGTTATCCCTGTTATTGGGACAGAGTCTCAGAAGTAGGGAGAGCGACTTCGGCGGCGACTGACGGGTCCGCGAAGACACGGAGCCTTTGGACGTCCGGGCGCCCGCCCGGGGCGGAACCTCGTGCGTTGAAGCCTTCGGCCCTTGGGACCGCATCGTCTCGCGACACTGGAGGGCGAATGACATGGCGCTGCCTGAAGAACACCCAACCCGCGCCGGCGAGAACCCGGTCGGCCGCCGGAACTTTCTGAGGCTCGCGGGCCTGAGCGGCGCGGCGCCCTTGCTGACCTGGTCCAGCAGCCTGCAGGCTTCCCCAGTCCCGAAGCCATCGCGGAAGCCCTCGGACGCCCGATCCCATGAAAGATCGCACGACAACGTCTACGAGCGGATGTTTGGCGTGCGACCGCTCATCAACGCCGCCGGGCCCGTCACCTCGCTGGGCGGGACCCTGCTGTCGAAGGAAGTCACCGACGCGATGGCGGCGGCTTCCCGCGACTTCGTCGATCTCAATGAACTGTATTCAGTGGCCGGAGCCCGGCTGGCGAAAATCCTCAGGAGCGAGGCCGCCATGGTCACCTCCGGCGCCTCGGCCGCGATGACCCTGGCGGCGGCCGCGTGCCTGGCCGGCGATGACAAGGATCGGATGGCTGCGCTGCCGCAGCCGACCTGGCCCCGTCGCGAGACGATCATCCAGCGCGCCCACTCCACGGCCTACGAGCAGGCCTACCGCGACGCCGGAATGAACCTCGTCTACGTCGATACGGAAGAGCAGATGCGGGCCGCCATCAGCGATCGGACCGCTATGATCGCAGGCCTCATCAACACCGAGAAGATGGACCTGCCCGGCATCATTCCGCTGAAGCAGCTGGTCTCTATCGGCAAGAGCGCTGGCGTACCGGTCTACTTCGATGCCTCATTTTCCGTGACCCACAATTCGCCGCCGTCCAGCCTTTGGCGATACACCCAGATGGGGGCGGACCTCGTCGGCATCAGCGGCGGCAAGGGGCTGCACGGCCCGCAGGCCACCGGCATCCTGGCGGGACGCGCCGATCTCATCGCGGCTGCCCGCAGGATGGCGTCGCCGAATGTTCCCGCCCTTGGCCGAGGCATGAAGGTCGACAAGGAGGGGGTCGTGGGCCTCATGGCCGCGATCGAACAATTCCTCACCCGGGACGCCGACGCGCTCTATAGGCGCGACCGCCAGCGGGTCGACACGATGAAGAAGTATGTGAGCGACATCCCGGGTGTCCGATTGGACTATGATGACCTCTACTTCGGTCCGGGCCTGGTCTTGATGTGGGACCAGGCGGACATTCGCCTTTCCTACGGAGACTTCGTGAAGCAGATGCACGAAAGCGAGCGGCCGATTTCCGTACTCGTCGCGAGCGGGCCGACCGCCTACTTCGGCAAGGTCAACGGACCGGCCCTGTACGCGGGGTATCTAAACGACGGCGAGGAGGTCATCGTCGCCAAACGCGCCCGGGAAATCCTGCTTGGCGCTGGCCGCAAGTGACCGGGCCGGTCGCCGATTCAACACCAACCGAAGGCCGACTTTGGCCGGCGCCCCTATTTGGGGTGGTGTGTTGATCGGCCGCGAAAATGTCGATAGTCCACAAAGTGGGACTCGCCCTTACGTAGCGTGACCGTTGAGTCCCATGTCTCAAGGTAGGATCATGGCGACCAAAGCAGCAGCGGCCAAACGAGGCGCCGCTAGACCCTTCGATGCGCCCAAGAAGAGGACTGCGGCGCGTTCAGAAGGTGACTCTCCCTCCGGCACGCGGACATTGACCCGCGGCCTCGACGTCATTGATGTCGTGTCTCAAGGCAGCACGGTGCTTCAAGACCTGGCCACCCAGCTCGACCTGCCGCGCAGCACCGCGCACCGGCTGGCCTCGGCGTTGGTGGAACGTCGATACCTGAAATTCGTTCGCGGCTTCGGCTACTCCCTGGGGCCGCGGCTTTTGGAACTCGGACACGTCGCTAGCCGCCAGACCAGTCTTCAGCGGGTCGCCGTCGAACATCTCGAAAATCTTGCAGGCCTGACCGGCGATACCGTTCATCTCGGCGTGCTCGAAGGATCTCGCGCGCTCTATCTCGACAAGATTCCCGGACGACGACGGGTCGAAATCATCGCGCGCATCGGCGAGATGCAGCCGCTGCGGTCCACGGGCCTCGGAAAGGCGCTGATCCTAGATGCTAGCGAAGCCGAATGGCGGGCCTATTACGACTACGAGGCACGGCTGGGACACAGCTACGATGTGCGCCTGTCTATCTGGCTCGAACGCATGCGCGAGTACGCCAAGAACGGCTATGCGTTCGACCTTGGGGAAAATGAGGATCGGATCCGATGCATCGCCGCGCCGATCCGCGATGTGTCGGGCCAAATCGTCGCCGCCCTCAGCGTGGCGAGTGCAGAGCAGTACATGAGCGAAACGCGGATGTATGGGTTGATTGGCGAAGTCCAGAATACGGCGAACGCCATCAGCCGCGCCCTGGGCTTTACGGGGAAAGAGGCGGAACCGCCGCGCCGCAAATCGAGCGGCGGCGCCAAGAAGCCGGTCCGTTAGCCAGCCCCGTTTGACATTGCCGCTTCCGCGCCGGCGGCGCTGAGGCCACCGGCGACGTCGCCCACCGTCGGGAAACGCCGCGAGCGGGATTTCCTGTGACATCGGCCCGAGCACCGCGCTTGCCCGACCCCGCCTTGACAGACGTGGAAACGTTTCCTCACTATGCGGAAATCGTTTCCACGATTTGGGAAAACTAAGGGGGATAGCGATGAAGTCCTTGCGCCGGGTCCTCGGTGGCGTCGCCATGACGGCGACCATCGCTGCGTTGTCCGTCTCCTTGGCGGCGCCCGCGCGCGCCGCCGATGAACGGCCGCCCACGCCAGACTCGGTGAACCGCGTCATCCCGCACGCCCCCTATCCGGTGAGCGCGAGGGCCAGGGCGCTCCACGCCACGATCCCCGTGGCCGACCTCCACGCCGACCCGCTGCTGTGGAACCGCGATCTGCTGATACGCAACAACATCGGCCACATCGACATCCCGCGCCTGGAGGAAGGCGGCTTCGCGCTGCAGGACTTCTCCGTGGTGTCGAAGTCGCCACGGAGCGCCAACTACGTCAAAACCGACGCCAGCGACGGCGACGTCATGGCCGATCGCGCCCGGCGCGAGCACTGGCCGCGCAAGACCTGGAACAGCGTCCTGCAGAGGGCGCTCTATGGGGCCGACAAGCTCAAGGGCATCGAGAAGCGTTCCCATGGCCGCTTGCGGATTGTGCGCACCAAAGGCGATCTGCGCCGGTCGCTGCATGACCACGTGATCGCCGGCATTCTTCTGTCCGAAGGCGCCCACCCGCTCGAGGGCAAGCTCTCGAACATCAAGGTGATGTACGATGGCGGGTTCCGCGTCCTCGGCCTGCAGCATTTCTTCGACAATGAGCTCGGCGGCTCGCTGCATGGAGAGTCCCACGGCGGGCTGACGCCGTTCGGCAAGGCCGTCATCCCCCGGGCCGAAAAACAGGGCCTGATCATCGACGTCGCGCACTCGTCGGAAGCCGTCGTGTTC
The DNA here is from genome assembly GCA_903860975.1 of uncultured Alphaproteobacteria bacterium. Lineage (GTDB taxonomy): Bacteria > Pseudomonadota > Alphaproteobacteria > Caulobacterales > Caulobacteraceae > Phenylobacterium. The sequence goes on along the minus strand of CAIOSI010000027.1, from coordinate 36,465 downwards.
GACACTGTGGCGATCGCCAAGCGGCCGATCATCGTGTCGCACACCGGCATCAAGGGCTATTGCGACACACCTCGAAACGTTTCCGACGCGGCGCTCAAAGCCGTCGCCGACCACGGCGGCCTGATCGGCGTTGGCTATTGGGATGCCGCAGTCTGCGAGCCGACGATGAAGAATGTCACCGAGGCGATCGTCTACGCCGTCAAGCTCCTGGGCGCGGAACATGTCGCCCTGGGGTCGGACTTCGACGGCGGCGTGGCGATGCCGTTCGATGCTTCGGAGATGGCCGGTCTCACCAGCTCCCTGCTCGACGCCGGTCTCGACGAAAAGACGGTCAAGATGGTCATGGGCGAAAACGCCATCCGGTTCTTCTCGACCTATCTGCCCAGCAAATAAGGCCGACAGGTCTGCGGCAAACGGGGAGCAGAGACGCAGATGAAGCGATTCACTTCGAACTCCGCCGGCGGCGCGCGTGCGGCGGTCCCTTTGGGCTGGGCTATCGGCGGCGTCATCGCGGCCGTCAGCTTCGCCGCCCTGCTGGTGTTCCTTTCGCCGCCGGCGCGCGCCCAGGAAAAACTGATCTCCGACGAGATCAACACCGTCATCCCGCACGCGCCCTATCCGGTCAGCGCCAGGGCCAGGGCGCTGCACGCCAGCATCCCGGTTGCCGACCTCCACGCCGACCCGCTGCTGTGGAAGCGCGACCTCGTGAAGCGCAACAATATCGGCCACATCGACATTCCGCGCCTGCGGGAAGGCGGCTACGCGCTGCAGCTGTTCTCGGTCGTCTCAAAGTCGCCGAAGGGCGAAAACTACGTCAAGAACACCGGCGACAGTGACGGCCTGACGGATCGCATCAAGCGCGACGGCTGGCCGCCCCGGACCTGGAACAGCATCCTCCAACGGGCCCTCTACCTGGCCGACAAGCTGAAGGATGTGGAGAAGCGCTCGGATGGCGCCATGCGCATCGTGCGCACCAAGGACGACCTTCGCCGGGCGCGCCAGGACCACGTCATCGCCGGCATCCTGCTGTCGGAGGGCGCGCACCCACTTGAGGGCAAGCTCTCGAACATCCCGGTCATGTACGACGCGGGCTTCCGCGTGCTGGGCCTCACGCACTTCTTCGACAACGAAGTCGCCGGCTCCCTGCACGGGGTCTCCCAAAGCGGCCTGACGGCGTTCGGCCGGCAGGTCATCCCTGCGGCCGAGGCCAAGGGCATGGTGATCGACGTCGCCCATGCGTCCGAAGCGACCGTGCGCGACACCCTGGCGATCTCGAAACGGCCGATCATCCTCTCCCACACCGGCGTGAAGGGCTACTGCGACACGCCCCGCAACGTCTCCGACGCCACGCTCAAGGCCATCGCCGATCACGGCGGCCTCGTCGGCATCGGTTATTGGGACGCCGCGGTCTGCAAGCCGACGCTGAAGAACGTCACCGAGGCGATCGTCTATGCCGTCAAGCTTTTAGGCCCCGAGCATGTCGCCCTGGGCTCGGACTTCGATGGCGGCGTTCCGATGCCGTTCGACGCCTCTGAAATGGCCGCCCTGACCAGCTCGCTTCTCGACGCCGGGCTCGACGAGAAAACCGTCCGCATGGTCATGGGCGAGAACGCCATCCGGTTCTTCTCGACCTATCTGCCGGACAAGTAAGACATGCGGCTAGCGACAAAACGCGGAGCAACGAACCCAGTGAAGCGATCCATCCTGGCCGCCGCCAGCCTGGCGGGGGCCCTGTTCGGCGCGGCCCATGCGCAGGCGCAGACCTTGTTGCTGCGCGACCCGGCCCTGTCGGCCTCGCATATCGCCTTCGTCTACGCGGGCGACATCTGGGTCGCGGACCGCAACGGCGCCAATCCGCGCCAGCTGACGACGGACGGGGCGGATGGGAGCAATCCGCTGTTCTCGCCGGACGGCTCGATGATCGCCTTTTCCGCCACCCACAACGAGAACAAGGACGTCTATGTCGTCCCGGTGAACGGCGGTCAGCCCAAGCGGCTGACCTGGCATCCCGGCGACGACAATGTGCTCGACTGGGCGCCCGACGGATCGGCCCTCTATTTCGCCTCGGCGCGCGAATTCAACCGGGGGCGCTCGGCGCAGCTCTATCGCGTCTCGATCAACGGCGGCCTGCCCCAGAAGCAGATGGAAACGCGGGTCTTTCGCGGACGGTTCGACGCCAGCGGGCGCCGCTTCGCCTATGACCAGATCTCCCCCGCCTATGACGCGCTCTATGGGGGCTTCTTCGGCTGGCGCGGCTATCGCGGGGGACGCACGCCTTCGATCTCGATCATGGACATGACGTCGAAGACGACGGTCAAGATCCCCGGCGACGGGGTCAACGACCTCGAACCCATGTGGGTGGGCGATCAGGTCTATTTCCTGTCCGACCGAGACAAGCGGACCCTCAATCTCTTCCACTACGATCCGTCGTCCAAGGCGGTCACCAAGGTCAGCCACGAGGACGTCTGGGATATCCGCGCGGCCTACGCCTACAAGAGCATGATCATCTATGAGGCCGGCGGTCGGCTGAAGACGCTCGATACGGCGAGCGGCGCGACCTCCGAGATTCCGATCTCGATCCACCCGGATCTGCCGCAAACGCGTCCGCAGATGAAGGACGCGTCCACGATGATCCAGAGCTTCGCGCCGTCGCCCACCGGCAAACGCGCCGCCATCACCGCGCGTGGAGAGGTTTTCACCGTGCCGGTCGAGGATGGCTCGACGCGCAACCTCACCATGACCGAAGGGGCCGCGCGCGAATACACCGCGCTCTGGTCGCCGGACGGCTCCCGCATCGCCTACGTCGACGCCTCCAAGGCCGCCCAGGAGCTGGTGATCAGGGATCAGACGGGGCTTGGACAAGACACCCATTTTCCGCTGGGCGTGGCGTTCAACCAGCTGCTCGACTGGGGCGGTGACGGCTCGCGGATCATCTATTCCAACCAGCTGCTCGAGCTCTACGCCATCAACGTGTCGAACGGCGAGCGCACCCTGATCTCGAAGAGCCGGCGCCGCCATTTCGAACAGGTGGACACCTCGCCCGACGGGCGTTGGCTGGCCTATACCGAGCCGCGGGCGAACTCCCATCGCGCCCTGCGCCTCTATGATTTCACGACCAAAAAGTCCTATCCCGTCCTCGACGAAATGGCGGACATCTCCTCGCCGGCGTTCAGCAAGGACGGCAAGTATCTCTACTTCGCGGCGTCGACGAATTCAGGCCCGTCGCAGGCGGGGCTCGACATGTCGTCGATGGAGAAACCCTACCGCGCGGCCCTGTACGTCGCGGTGTTGGCCGCGGACGGCGAATCCCCCTTGAGGCCGAAGTCCGGCGACGAGGCGCCAGCCGGTGAGCCCGCCGCCAAGCCAAGCCCCACACGCGTCGACATCGAGGGCCTCGAGCGACGCATCGAGGCCCTGCCGGTGGCCGAGCGCAACTACGGCAACCTCGTGGTGGCGAAGAGCGGCGACCTCTACTTCCTTCGCCGGCCACAGCCGGGCGCCGCGAGCGGCCCGCTGGCCGGCGCCGATCCCGCCGACCACGCGCTGATGCGCTTCAATTTCGCGACGAAGAAGGACGAGCAGGTCATGCCTGGGGTCATGGCCGCGAAGATGAGCGCGGATGGCTGGCACATGCTCGCCCAGACGCGAATTGGGCTGACGACCCTGGATGTCCGAAACCCCACGGCGGCCAAGCCGCTGAACGTCTCCAACCTCAAGGTGTTCATCGATCCGCGCAAGGAATGGCGCCAGATGTTCGATGAAGCCTGGCTTATGGAGAAGGAGTGGTTCTACGACCCGAACCTGCACGGCCTCGACTGGCAGGCGATCCACGACCGCTACGCTCCGCTCCTCGCCTATGTCGGCCGGCGCGAGGATTTGAACACCCTGCTGCGCGAAATGCTGGGCGAGACGCAGGTCGGCCATCAGTTCGTCTATGGCGGCGACTCGCCCAAGGAGCCGAGCGCCAACACCGGCCTATTGGGCGCCGACCTTGCGCCTGAGAACGGCCATACCCGGATCAAGCGCATCTACACCGGCGAGACCTGGAACCCGTCCTCCCACGCGCCGTTGGCGGCGATGGGGCTCAACGTCCGGGAAGGCGATTACATCCTGGCGGTTAACGGCCGCGTCTTGGGCGCCGGCGACGAGATCTGGGAGTATCTGCAGGGGACGGCAGGCAAGCAGACGGCGCTGCGGGTCGCGTCCACTCCCGATGGCCACGACGCCCGGACAATCACGGTCGAGCCGATCGCCTCCGAGGGCGAGCTGCGGATTGCGGCCTGGGTCGAGGATAACCGCCGCGCCGTGACCAAGGCGACGAACGGGCGCGTGGGCTACGTCTATGTGCCGAACACCCAGGAGGCCGGCTTCACGGCCTTCAACCGGATGTTCTATGCCCAGATCGACAAGGACGCGTTGATCATCGACGACCGCTCGAACGATGGCGGCAGCGCGGCGAACTATATCGTCGACGTCTTGGGCCAGACCCCGCTTTCCGGCTGGAGAGGCTTCGCCGGCGACACCTTCAACACGCCCGGCGGGGCGATGTTCGGGCCGAAGGTGATGTTGATCGACCAAGACGCCCAGTCGGGCGGCGACTTCCTGGCCTACGCCTTCAAGCAACGGAAGATCGGACCGGAGATCGGCACGCGGACCTGGGGTGGTCTCATCGCCGTCTCCGGAAACCCGACCCTGATCGACGGCGGCCTGGCGCTGGTGCCCTGGTATCGCGTCTTCGACGCCGACGGAAACTGGACCATCGAGGGCGTAGGAATCTCGCCGGACATTCGGGTCGAACTGGATCCCGTCGCGACCAACAACGGTCGCGACACCCAGCTTCAGGCGGCGATCGCCGAAGTCAAACGGATGCTGGCGGCCAGCCCGCCGCCGCGTGGAGTGTCCCCGAAGTCGCCGCCCTACCCCACCAAGGTCGGCCCACCCTAGTGCGCCTTCACATCGTCCACCCCCCGTCGATGACGTGGATGGCGCCGGTCGTGAAGGCGGCTTCGTCGCTGGCGAGATGGGCCGCGAGCGCCGCAATCTCTTCGGGTCGTCCGATCCGTCCCATAGGCTGGCGCGCGACGAAGGCGGCGCGCGCTGCGGCCTCGTCGCCGGTATCGCGCAGCCTCTGCGCCAGGGACGGTGAGTCCACGGTGCCGGGGCAGATGGCATTGCACCGGACGCCCGCGGAGACGAAATCCGCCGCGACCGCCTTGGTCAGGCCGATGACCCCCGCCTTCGTCGCGCCATACACAAAGCGGTTTGGCACGCCGCGGATGCTCGACGCCACCGAGGCGATGTTGACGATGGATCCGCCGCCGGCGGCGACCATGTCCGGAAGCCACGCGCGGATGACGCGGTACATGGACGTGAGGTTGAGCTCGATCGACCGCGACCAATCACCCTCGTCGCATTCGAGGATCGTTCCATGGTGCACGTAGCCAACCGCGTTGACGATGACGTCGAACCCCGGGCGGCGCGCGTGCAGCGCGTCGATGGCGCTGAGGTCGGTGACGTCCAGCACCTCAGTGCAAAGGGAAGCTTCCGCCGCGCCGAGCCGCGCCAGCGCCGCCTCGTCAATGTCGGCTGCGGTCACCTGTGCGCCTTCCCGCGCCAGGGCCAGCGCGACCGAGCGGCCAATCCCCGCGCCCGCGGCGGTGACGAGCGCCCTCTTATTTTGGAGCCGCATCGGCCCTCGCTTTCCGTTGCACGCCTGGGAGATCGGCTGAACTATCTCCTGGTGCTGAATTCCCACATGATGAATGTTACGCTCACAAGATGGACTTACGTATGAGAAAATCCCTGACGATTGTCGACCTGCGCGTTTCCGACGTCCGCTTTCCGACATCGGAATTCCTGGACGGCTCCGACGCCATGAACCCGGACCCCGACTATTCAGCCGCCTATGTGGTTCTGGAAACCCGGGAAGGCGCTACGGGGCACGGCCTCACCTTCACCATAGGCCGCGGCAACGAGCTTTGTGTGGCGGCCATCGAGGCGTTCAAGCCGTTTGTCCTGGGCCGACGGCTCGACGACATCATCGCGAACATGGGCGGCTTCTGGCGCGAACTCGCCGGCGAGAGCCAGCTGCGGTGGGTGGGTCCGGAAAAGGGCGTCATCCATCTCGGCCTGGCGGCGGTGATCAACGCCATCTGGGACCTCTGGGCCAAGGCCGAGGGCAAGCCGGTGTGGAAGCTCGTCGCCGATCTGTCGCCCGGGGAATTCGTCTCGCTGATCGACTTCCGCCACATCCACGATGCGCTCACACCGGCCGAAGCGCTCGAGATCCTGCGGCGCCAGGCGCCGGGAAAGGCGGCGCGCGAGGCGCGTCTGCTGGCCGAGGGCTATCCGGCCTACACGACCTCGGTCGGCTGGCTCGGCTATGAGGACGAAAAGCTGCGCCGCCTTTGCCGCCAGTACCTCGCGGAGGGCTGGGAGAGCTTCAAGATCAAGGTCGGGCGCGACCTGGACGAGGACATCCGCCGCTGCGCCCTGATCCGCGAGGAGATCGGGCCCGCGCGGCGCTTCATGATCGACGCCAACCAGGTCTGGGAGGTCGACCAGGCGATCGAATGGACCAATGCGCTGGCCGAATTCCGGCCCTGGTGGATCGAGGAGCCCCTGAGCCCCGACGATATCCTGGGTCACGCCCGCGTCGCCAAGGCGGTGCGCCCCACACGTGTCGCGACGGGCGAGCACGCCCACAACCGGGTCATGTTCAAACAGTTCCTGCAGGCGGATGGGATGGATGTCGTGCAGGTCGATGTCTGCCGCCTCGGCGGGCTTAATGAGGCGCTGGCGGTCCTGCTGCTCGCCGCCAAATTTGGGAAGCCGGTCTGCCCGCATGCGGGCGGCGTGGGCCTTTGCGAGCTGGTCCAGCACGTCTCGATGATCGACTTCATCGCCGTCAGCGGCGCCTGGGACGAGGCGATGACCGAGCACGCAGGGCACCTGCATGAGCACTTCGTCGATCCGATCACCATGGAACGGGGACGCTATCGCGCCCCGCTTTCGCCCGGCTTCAGCTCGGAGATGAAGGCGGACTCCGTCGCGCACTACACCTTCCGACCCGACAAGGCCGGCCAGAGCGCCTGAGGAGGGCCCACACAATGACCACCTTCACCCTAGGCCGCGCTGGACGGTCGGTAGCGCTCCTCCTGGCCCTGCTGATCGCCGCCGCGCCTGGCCACAGGGCCCATGCCCAGGCCGCCCTTCCGGCCGACGCCCTGCAGCACGTCGATCCGCAACTTCGCGCGCTGGCGAACCGCCCCACCGTGCTCACCGATGAGCTGGTGAAGAAAGCCCGTGCACTACCGCCCCCACCGACGCCCGCTCAGGATCCTCCCTTCTTCGAGAAGACGATCAGGGGCCTGGAGGGTCAGCCGGACGTCTCGATCTTTGTCGTGAATGCCAAGCCCGGCGCGTCGCGGCCCGGCATCCTCCACACCCATGGCGGCGGCTATGTGCTGGGCTCGGCGAAGCAGTATCTGTGGCTCATTCAGCCGATCGCCAAAGCCCTCGACGTGACGATCGTCTCCGTCGACTACCGGCTGGCGCCCGAGACGACCTACAAGGGCTCGGTGGCGGACAACTACGCCGGCCTGAAATGGCTCTACGACCACGCCTCCGAACTGGGCGTCGATCGCAAGCGGCTTGCGGTGATGGGTGAAAGCGCCGGCGGCGGGCACGCCGCGCTGCTGGCCCTGGAAGCCCGCCGGCGCGGCGAGATCCCGCTGGCCTATCAGGTGCTGCTCTATCCGATGCTGGACGACCGCACCGGCTCGACCAGGCCGGCGGCACCCTATGCCGGGCGGTTCGTCTGGACCGCCCCGAACAACCGTCTCGGCTGGCGTGCGTTCCTGGGCATGGAGCCAGGGACCGACAAGGTCCCGACCGAAGCCGTGCCCGCGCGCACAAAGACCCTTGCCGGCTTGCCGCCCGCCTACATCGCCGTGGGCGACATCGATCTCTTCGTGGAGGAGGACGTCACCTATGCGCACCGGCTGATCGAGGCCGGCGTTCCGGTGGAGCTCCACGTCTTCCGGGGCGGTTACCACGGCTTCAACATGCTCGCGCCCGGCGCCGCGATCTCAAAGCTCTACGAGGCGGACCTGTACGACGCCCTGCGGCGCGCGCTGGATATCCACAACTGACGGCGGCTACAGGCGGTAGACGCGTTTGGCCGTCCCTCGGAAGAGTTGGGCCCGATCGCCTTCCGAGAGATCGGAGGTGATGGCGTCGAAGGCGGTCCAGACGGCCGCATAGCTTGAGAAGAGTTTGTCGACCGGGAAGTTCGACGCGAACATGGACCGCTCGGGGCCGAAGGCCTCAAACGTCTCGAGGACCAGCGGTCGGATGCTTTCCGTCGTCCAGTCCAGGTCGAACATGCCGAGACCGCTGATCTTGACCGTAACGTTGGGCTCGGCCGCCAGTGTCCTCAGGCCCTGCTTGTATTGCCGCCAGCCGGCCCCATTGCGATCGACCCACATGCCGGCGTGGTTGAGCACGATCTGCGTCCCGCCCGCGTCGGCCGCCTGCCGCGCGGCGGCGTCCATCTGGTGCGGATAGATCTGCAGGTCGAAGACACCGCCTCGTCGGCCGAGCTCGATCAGGCCCTTCGAAAACTGGGGATCCGCCATGAAGTCGGTGGCGACATAGTTGAACTCCGCCACCGGGTGACGATTGAGGACCTGACGCACCCCGCGAAAGGCGGGGGACGCCTCGCACCGATCGAGGAAGGCGCCGAACTGGGGATCGGTAAGGTCTCCGCCGGAGATGACCCCGATCGGGATGGGCGCGCTCGAGGCGACCTGCTGGAGGACTTCCAGCTCACGCAAGGCGTCGGTGGGCAGCGCCTCGACGTGGACCGCGCCCTCGATGACGACGCTGCCCTCACCCTCTTCCAGGAACTCAGGCAGCAGATAGCTTCGCGCGATCGCGGTGTTGTCGCCAATGAAGGAAACCGACGGCGTTTCGAAATGCGGATAGAGCCCGCTCGACAGGTCCCACAGGTGGATGTGCGGGTCGATAATCCTCAGCGGCGACATGGTCTTCTCCCCCTTGTCTGCAGGCCACGCTCCCTGTGAGGCGCCGGGTCAGGGCGTGGGCGCGTCGCCCCGCAGCAGGCCCTGTTGTTTCAGCTCGGCCCACAGCTCCACCGGCGTGTCGTGGCGAAAGAGCTCGAGGTTCCGCGTCAAGTGCGACGGGTCGATCGCGCCCGGGATGATCGAGGCGACCACCGGATGATGCAGGGTGAACTGCAGCGCCGCCGCGGCGAGCGGCGTCTCAAACTTCCGGCACACCGCTTCGATCCGCCGGATGCGGTCGGCCTCCTCGGCCGTCGGATCGCGGTAGTTGAGGTGAGCCCCGGGAACGGCGCCGGTCGCCAGGATTCCCGACGCGAAGACCGCGCCGATGATCACGCCAACGCCGCGCTTCTCGCAGAGCGGAAACTCGGACTCGAGTACGGGCTGTTCGGCCAGGGTGTAGGGCAGCGCCACCAGGAAGAAGTCGAGATCGAGGACATCCAGGAACTTGGCGATGGTGCCTGTCTGGTTCACCCCGGCGCCGATGGCCTTGATCTTCCCCGCCGCCTTCAGGTCCTGAAGCGCCATGATGCCGCCGGTGGCGAGCTGATTGAGATGCGCATCGACCAGCCGCTCCGACCCCAGGACCAGCGAGTCCAGGTCGTGGATGATGAGCAGATCGATGCGGTTGAGACGAAGCCGCTGAAGGCTGTCCTCGAACGAGCGCATCACGCCCTCGTAGGAGTAGTCGTGGCGGTGTTCGAATTCGAGACCGTGCCGCCAGGCGCGCTCGCTGGCGGCGAAGGCGCCTATGTCTTGCGGCGCGCTGAACAGGCGTCCGACTTTGGTCGAGAGGATGAATTCGTCCCGCGGCTTGCGATATAGCGCCCGGCCGAACCGGTGCTCGCTAAGGCCACGGCCGTACCACGGCGAGGTGTCGTAGTACCTGACGCCCTCATCCCACGCCGCAGCAAGCGTCTCATCCGCCGTCGGCTCAGCGATATCGTCGAACAGATTGCCAAGACCCGCGCCGCCGAAGCCGAACTGCGGCAGGAAGACGGAGGTCTTACCCAGCTGACGTGTCCTGAAGGGTTCCATCGGCTATGCCCCCCTGGCCAGGATGCCGTCGATGATGTCCTCGATCTCCCAGCGCGTGGCTTCGTCGAGGACCATCGTCGGACTGCGCACATGGGCGGTGGTGAAGACGCCCATGCGCACGAACAGCCGCTTGTGGAGGTGGTAGAAGACATCCGCCTCCTGCAGCGCCAAGCGGTTGACCGCCATGATGCGGGAATCGAAGACCTGCCGCGCTCGGGCCTGGTCGCCGGCCTGGAACAGGCTCCAGACCTCCAGGAATTCCGACGGCTGGGTGGAGAACGGCATTGTGCCCCTCGCTCCACGCCGCATCTCCTCGATGAAATAGCCGCCGCCGGCGCCGCCGAAGACCGTGAGCCGGTCTCCCGCCGCGGCCTTCATGGCCGCGACCTTCGCCGTGACCGGGGTGGATTCCACCTTGATGTACTTCACGTTCTCGCAGGCGTCGGCGATCCGCAGCGCCACCGCCGCCGAGATCGGCGCCTGGACCACGTCCTGGAGGACGATCGGAATTCCGACCGCCCGGGCGATGCGGCCATAGTAGTCGACGATCTCTTCAACCCCGGCCGGCAGAAAGGTCGGGGGATAGATCATCAGGACATCCGCCCCCTGCTGCTCAGCGAGCTTCGCGTAGTGGGCGGCGAGGTCCGACCCTGCCGCGCTTACATTGACGATCAGCGGCGTGCGCTTGTTGATCGCCGCGGCGGTGACCGAGATGATCTCGCCGCGTTCGGCCTCGTTGAATTTGAACATCTCCGATCCGATCGCGAGACCAAGACCGTGCACGCCCGCCGCCAGGTTGAACTCGACCTGACGCTCCATGCTTTCGACATCGAGGCGCCCGTCGTCGAGGAACGGCGAAAGCAGGATCGGCACGACGCCTTCGATCCGATCCGCAGTCATGGGGCCTCCAGCACCGGGGACGCCAGCTTCGACGATCCGTCAAAGCCGAGGCATTTGTGGAAACGTTTCCATTCTTGCTGAACGGCGCCCGGAGTCAAGGCGCCAGCCGCCCCGCTGCGTTCGCCGCCTCCGCGCCTGGAAACAGGGAGCGCCCGCCGTCGCCTCACGACATTGACGCGTTTATTCCCACAGTCTAACTCTTTGTCTCAGATTGTAAGATAATCTTGTCCAAGCGGCAGCCCGTCCCCGCCGGGCCCGCACGGGCGGAAAAACGAGGAGTTCGGGCGGGAATGGGCCTCAGCAAGATCAAGCATGTCCGGGCCTTCACCGTGCGTGGCGGTGGGGCTGACTACGCCGACCAGCCCGGGCCGCACTGGATCGACGATCACATCGCCAGCCCGATGGCCAAGTACGAAGGCTATCGCCAGAGCCGGCAGAAGTTCGGCCTCGGTGTGCTCGGCACCCTGATTGTCGAGATCGAGGCGGAGAACGGCGTGACGGGCTTCGCCGTCACCACCGGCGGGGAGCCCGCCGCCTGGATTGTGGAAAAGCATCTGAGCCGGTTTCTCGAAGGCGCCGACCCCGGCCACGTCGAGAAGATCTGGGACCAGATGTTCCTTTCGACGCTGCACTACGGCCGCAAGGGCCTGGTGCTCAACACCATCAGCGTCATCGACCTGGCCCTCTGGGACCTGATCGGCAAGCTGCGCGACGAGCCCGTGCACGAACTGCTGGGCGGCGCCGTGCGCGACGAGATCCAGTTCTATGCGACCGGCGTGCGTCCCGACATCGCCAAGGACCTCGGCTTCATCGGCGGCAAGCTGCCTCTGAAGCACGGGCCAGCCGAGGGCGAGGCCGGGCTGGCGAAGAACATCGCGGCGCTCGCGGATATGCGCGCGCGGGTGGGCGACGACTTCTGGCTGATGCTCGATTGCTGGATGAGCCTCGACCTGGACTACGCGCGGCGGCTGTCGCTGAAAGCCACCGAGCTGGGCCTGAAGTGGCTGGAGGAAGCGTTTCCGCCGGACGACTACTGGAGCTATCGCGATCTTCGCGCCCAGGCGCCCCCGGGCATGCTGGTCTCCACCGGGGAGCACGAGGCTACCCGATGGGGCTTCCGGCTGCTGCTCGAGATGGAGTGCTGCGACATCATCCAGCCCGACGTGGGCTGGTGTGGCGGCCTTACGGAATTGATCAAGATCTCCGCCCTGGCGGACGCGCGGTCGGTGCTGTGCATCCCCCACGGATCGTCGGTCTACAGCTACCATTTCGTCGTCACGCGACAGAACAGCCCCTTCGCCGAGTTCCTGATGATGGCTCCGGAGGCGGACCGCGTGCAGCCCATGTTCGCGCCGCAGCTTCTCGGCGAGCCGGTTCCGCAGAACGGGCGGATGCGCGTCTCGGCGCTCGATAAGCCGGGCTTCGGCGTGGAGCTCAACGCCGACATCAAATTGTCCAGGCCCTATGAACACTAACGAGCCCGCATTCTCATGAAGTTATGTCGTTTCGGGCCTCGCGGCGCTGAGAAACCGGGCCTCTACGATAAGGCCGGAAAGCTGCGTGACCTGTCCGGCGTCATCTCCGATTTCGGGCCAGCGGAGCTGTCGCGCGAAAGCCTCCACAGGCTGAGCGGCCTGGACTTGGAGTCCCTGCCCGAGGTCGGCGGCGACGTCCGGCTCGGCGTGCCGGTGGCCCGGATTCCCCAGATCGTCGCGATCGGCCTCAACTACGAAGACCACGCCATCGAGGCGAACCTGCCGATCCCGGCCGAACCCGCGACCTTCCTGAAGTCCGTCTCCAGCCTGAACGGGCCCTACGACGATGTCATGCTGCCGAAAGACTCGGAGCATTCGGACTGGGAACTCGAGCTCGGCGTCTTCATCGGCAAGACCGCGCGCTACGTGACCGAAGCCGAAGCGCCGGGCCACATCGCTGGCTATTGCGTGGTCAACGACCTTTCGGAGCGCTTCAACCAGAAGCAGCGCGGCAGCCAGTGGTCGAAGGGCAAGGGCGCCGACACCTTCTGCCCCGTCGGCCCATGGCTCGTCACCGCCGACGAAGTCGCCAATGCGAATGACCTGGCCATGTATCTCTATGTCAACGGCGTGCGCAGGCAGGTCGGCAACACGCGAACGATGATCTTCAACGTGCCTCAGATCATCGCCTACGTGAGCCGCTACATCACCCTGCATCCGGGGGACCTGGTGATCACCGGCACGCCGCCGGGCGTCGGCGAAGGGATCAAGCCCGACCCGATCTACCTGAAGGCCGGCGACGAGATGCGGTTCGGCATCGAACAACTCGGCGAACAGACCCACCAGGTCGTCGCCTGGCGACACCTTGATCAAAAGGAACTGTCATGAGTCCCTACAAGGACAGGTTCGCCGGACGATGCGCGGTGCTGACCGGTGGCGGGTCGGGCCTCGCCCGCGAGACCGCGCGGCGGATCGTCCAGGAGGGCGGCCGCGTCTGCCTTTGGGACATCGAGCGGGACGCGCTCCAAGAGACCCAGCGAGAATTCGAGGCGACCGTCATGGTTGTCGACGTTTCGGACTATGAGGCGGTCCGTAAGGCGGCGGCCCAATCCTACGCGGCGCTGGGCTCCATCGACATCCTGGTGGCCTCCGCCGGCATCACCGGCGCGACCAGTCCCGTCCATGAATTCCCCATCGAAAGCTGGCGCAGGACGATCGACGTCAATCTCAATGGGCTGTTCTACTGCTGCCGCGAGATCACGCCCTACATGCTGACGAACGGATACGGCCGCATCGTCAATGTTTCATCCGTCGCCGGCAAGGAAGGGAACCCGAACGCTTCGGCCTATTCCGCGTCGAAGGCCGCGGTGCTGGGGTTCACCAAATCCTTGGGCAAGGAGCTTGCCGGCACCGGCGTCCTGGCCAACGCCATCACCCCGGCCACGTTCGAAAGCCCCATCCTCGACCAGCTTCCGGCCAGTCAGGTCGAATACATGCGCTCTCGCATTCCCATGGGCCGCCTCGGCGAGGCCCGTGAGAGCGCCGCGATGATCTGCTTCATGGCCAGCGAAGACTGCAGCTTCACGACCGGGGCGACATTCGACACCTCCGGCGGGCGAACCACATATTGAAGATCGCATCTGACCGGCGCAAACGCGCGGCCTTCGGCGCCGCGTCTGAAACCGGGCGACAGGGAGCTTTGCCGCCGATGGAAATCGAGATCGACCCCATGTCCCTGGTGGCTCCGGAGTTCCGCGCGGCCGCCGCCGAGATAGAGCTGCGGGAATCGGCCAATCCGCCCGCGATCCGGGCGAGTATTCCCCAACTCCGCAACTCCCCCTTCTTCGCCGACATCGAACCGCTGCCCGATGTCGAATATTTCGAAAGCCATGCGCCCGTCGGCGAGGGCCATCCGGACGTGCTGCTCTACGTCATCAACGCCAAACCCGGCGGCCGGCGGCCGGCCATCCTGCACATCCATGGCGGCGGCCAGGTCGCCGGCACGGCGAAGAATGAGGTTCGCCGGCTGCAGGGGCTCGCCAGTCAGCTCGACTGCGTCATCGTCACCGTGGAATACCGCCTGGCTCCGGAGTCGACCTTCGAAGCCTCGATCGAGGACAACTACGCCGGATTGCGGTGGCTCCATACGCATGCCGACGAGCTTGGCGTCGCCGCGGAGCGGGTCGCGGTCTTCGGCGAGAGCGCGGGCGGGGGGCATGCCGCCATCCTCGCCAACCTGGCGACCGACCGCGGTGAGTTTCCTGTCGCCTTTCAATGCCTGATCTATCCGATGCTGGACGATCGGACCGGCTCGACACGGCGCGTGCCCGAACACATCGGACGGTACGCCTGGACGGCCGACTGGAACGCCCTGTGCTGGGAATGCTTCCTGGGCATGCCGGCCGGCGGCGAGGACTCGCCCGCGATCGCCGTTCCAAGCCGGCGAAAGGACCTGCGGAACCTGCCGCCGGCCTTCATTGGCGTGGGGGCCATCGACCTCTTCGTCGAGGAGAACATCGAATACGCCTCGCGGCTTATCAACGCCGGCGTCGCCACGGAGCTGATCGTCGTTCCCGGCGGCTTCCATGGCTTCGACATCTTCGCGCCGGAGAGCGCCGCGGCGCAGACCTTCGAACGCGCCAAGATCAATGCGCTTCAGCGCGGCCTTGGGATCACGATCCCAGGCTGACGCCTGGACGGCGCGGGGCGGCTAGTGGACGGAGGCCCGGTTGCTCTTGCCGGCCTTTTCCGTTGCGATCCATTCGTCGACCCGGCGTTCGAGCAGATCGAGCGGCAAGGCGCCGCCGCCCAGCACCACATCGTGAAACTTGCGGATATCGAACTTGTCGCCGAGCTCGGTCTTGGCCTTCTGGCGCAGCTCCAGGATCTTCCGCATGCCGATCTTGTAGGAAGAGGCCACCCCCGGTGAAACGATATAACGCCTCACCTCCGTGCGGATCTGCGCATCGGCGAGCGGTGCGTTCTCATGCATGTACTGGACCGCCTGCTCTTCGGTCCAACCCTTCGCGTGGATTCCGGTGTCCAGGACGCACCGGATTGCGCGCCACTCTTCCAGGGTCAGGCGCCCGAAGTCCGAATAGGGGTCCTGGTAGGCGCCCATCTCCTTGGCGAGCTGTTCGGCGTAGAGGCCCCAGCCTTCCAGGAAGGCGGCGAACACCAGCCGCGAGCGGAACTTCGGGACGTTGGTGAGTTCCTGGGCGATCGAGATCTGCATGTGATGCCCCGGAATCCCCTCGTGATAGGCGGCGACCTCGAGCTGGGGGATCGGCATCGCCTTCATGTCGATCAGATGCATGTAGAAGACGCCGGGCCGTGAGCCGTCCGCCGTGCCGTTGGCATAGAACTGCACCGCGCCAGCCTGTTCACGGTAGGGCTCCACCCGCTTCACGATCAGGTCCGCCTTGGGCAGGATTCCGAAATAGGCGGGCAGCTTCGCCTTCATGGCGTCGAGGTCCGCGGTCGCGGCGTCGATGTAGGCCTGACGCCCTTCGTCGGTGTTGGGATAGTAGAACTTCGGGTTCTCACGGACGAAGGCGAAGAACTCCTGCAGGGACCCCTTGAAGCCGACCTTCTGCTGGATCACCGCCATCTCGGCGTGGATGCGCGCGACTTCACTGAGCCCGAACTGGTGGACCTGCTCCGGCGTCAGATCGGTCGTCGTCATGTTCCGCAGCCGCATGGCGAAATAGGCCGCGCCGTTGGGATTCTTGCCGACGCCGGTGGCGATCTTGTCGGCGTTGACCTTGTCGGCTTCGAGCCAGTCGATGAGGCCTTGATACGCTGGGCCCCACTGCGTCAGCAGCGCGGCTTTCGTGCTTTCCTTTAGCGTCTCGGCTCTCGGCTGATCGATCTTGCCGGCCTTGGCGAGCGCGTCGATTTTCGCCTTCGCGTCGGCCCAGATCGGGCTGTCGCCGTCGCCGCCAAAGGGTGCGCCGGTGATCAGGGCCCGCGCCTGCTGGATGACGCCGTCATAGGCAAACAGCGGCGGACGGCTTCCGGCCTCCGCGTTCAGCTTCGCCCGCGCCTGAAGTTGTCCGAGCGCGCGTGAAATGCCGCCGATCCGCGCGACATAGGCGTCCATGTCCGACGCTTCGCTGACCCGGTGGGTGGAGATCAGGAACTGGGCCAGGGACGCCTGAGGCCCTTGTTGTTGGGTGAAGATATATTCGTTGCGGCGGAACTTCGCCGCCTCCGCCGCGCGCTGGTACTGATCGATCCAGAGGTCGTAAGACAGCTGTCCATCCGGCGTCAGCTTCGCGCGATTGAAGTGGGCCTTCAGGTCCTCGACCGTGCGGCGGCGCCATTCGAGCGACCTGTCCTGGGCCGCCTCGGACATGTCATCGATCTTGTCGTAGTCGCGCTTGTCGCCAAGTCCGCTCCGGGCCATCGGGCTGAGGGCGAGCGTCTCGTCATTGCGCGCATCGAACCACGCGTTCAGCCGCGCGGTTTCGGCCTCGGCCGCCTTGGCGGACGGCGCGGTGGGCCGCGCGACGGCCGCGGGAGGCTGATGGGCCCCGCCCTGTCCGCTGCCCGCATCGAGCACGGCGGCCGACAGCAAAAGGGCCGCTAGGAGCATCGCTCGGCCCCGCCCGCCTCAGCCATAGACGACTTTTCCGGTCTCATGCTTCGCCAGCCAATCCCAGTTGATGGTGACGCCGAGGCCCGGGCCGTCCGGGACGGGCACGCAGCCGTTCGCGTCGACGGCCTCCAGGTCATCCGAATAGGCGTCGCCATAGATCGGGACCTGGGCGTGGCGGCCCGGCACCTTGGGATGGACGAGGCCGAGTTCGTAGTAGTTGGAGTTACGGATCGACGCCAAGCACTGGCGCGTCGCCGCGCCGGGCCCATGCAGCTCGACGTCAAGACCAAAGCCCTCCGCCACATGGGCCAGCTTCATGACCCCCGTGATGCCGCCTTCGGAATGGATGCCGGCGCGGATGAAGTCGGTGCCTTCCGCGATGATCCCGTCGACCTTCACCTCTATGCCGCGGATATGCTCGCCCATCAGGATCGGGGTCTTGATGAACTGGCGCAGCTTCTTGTGCGCGAAGGCCGAATGGCCACCGTCCTTGTAGGGGTCCTCGTACCAGAAGTAATTCGCCTCATCGCAGGCGCGGCCGACGCGCAGGGCGTCACCCCATGTGTTGTATTCGCAGGCGGGGTCGAGCATCAGGTTCATCTGGTCGCCGACCGCCTTGCGCGTCGCCAGGACCGTCGCGACCTCGCGCTCGATGGGGCCATTGCCCCAGCCGTGGACCTTGAAGGCGGGATAGCCGAGCTCCTTGCACTGCACCGCGAAGTCACCGAAGGCCTCGGGTGAATCGAGGCCGCCGTTCTCGTCCCCGTGGAGCGTCGAAGCATAGGCGGGCAGCGTTTTGCGCCAGCCGCCCAGGAGCTGGTGGACCGGCACGCCATAGGCCTTGCCCGCGATGTCCCAGAGCGCGCAGTCGATGGGCGCGAGGCCGTAGCCGTCGATCTGGCGCAGTGCGCGCTTGATATCGTTCCAGATCAGCTCGCGCTCCAGGGCGTTCCGGCCGATCAGGTAGTGCGCCACCATGGCGACCTGGGCCGCCCAGACGCCGCCCACGGCGCCGATGTACTCGCCGGTGATCCCGGCCTCGGTCTCGATGGTGAGCGCGTACCAAATCTCGTTGCAGGTCGCGCCCTTGAGATAGACCTGATTGAAGCCGTTGTAGTCGGACCCTATCTCGCGAAACGTCCAGTTGTACTGCCGCACGGTCAGTCGCTTGATGCGAAGGTCCTTCATCCGGTCCTCAATAAATCCTTCCGGGGTCCACGCGCGTTCCGGGCGGTCGCCCTGGGAACAGATTTCTCGAAGCGCGAAGATCGACTTGGAAACGTTTCCACTTTCCCGGGAACGCCGGCGGGTGTCAAGGCGTACACTGTCGACCTAGGTCAACGGTCCGGTCTGGATTCTGGTGAAATGACGTGCGGCTGGAGTCCGTCGCCACCCGTCCGGAACGCCGAATCCGCCCCATTCGTTGATCCGCGCCCGCCCCTTAGGGGCCGTGGTTGTCACCCAACAGCGTCGCGCCGAGCTTCACCGGATGGTCCTCACCGGCGCCTTCGACAGCCAGGCCCATCCCGGTCCCGGGACGCCCAGCACCACGACGTCGCCCGTGGCAAGGAGATGAGCCTCGTCTGCGGCCCGCAATCGCGCGATGGCGTCGATCGGCTTTGAGGCGTTGCTCGACAGGAGCGTCGGCGGATCGTCGCCGACTTCCTCCCGGGTCAGCAGGATCGGGCCCCAGGCGGCTGGCCGGTCCCGAGAGACCCTCGACACGCCGACGTAGCCCAGAACGCTGCGGAACGGATTGCGCCTCCCCTCAAGCGGCGCGCCGACGACGGCAGCGATACCGACATCTTCGCCCAGACATAGGTCCGGGCTCCAGATCAGGCGCCGGAACATCTTTGCCGGATCGATATGGCGCGGCGGTTCAGAGTCCGCCCATTGGCCGGTCAGGGGCAAAGCCCGCGCGCCCTCGCCATTGGCGATCCGCGGCGCCCAGGCGTCGAGCCCGCCGGCGACGAGCGCCGCCGCCATCGGGCGTTTCCCGAGAAGTCCCCACCGACCGTCGTCCGTCGCCTGCACCAACTGCATGACGCGCCCCAACAGCTGCGGTTGAACGGAACGCTACTTGTCCAGCTCGGCGATGGTCGCCTCCGAGGGCGGTACGGCCTGCAGGCGCCTGGCCGTGGCCTCGGCTTCGCGCAGCGCGCGTAGCAGATTGCCGCCGGCGACCTTCGCCAGATTCTCGTCCGACCAGCCGCGCCGGGCGAGTTCCGCCAACAGGGCCGGATACTTGTCCACGCCTTCCAGACCCTCGGGCGTGTCGCCCATGCCATCGAAGTCGGCGCCCAGGCCCACGCAGTCGACGCCGCAGACCTTGCGGATGTACTCGATGTGGTCGGCCACCTGGGCCAGCGTCACGCGCGGCATCGGGTGGGCGGCGGTCCAGCCGGCCATGGCCGCCTTGCGCCGCTCGGGCTGACCCACGAAGAGGCTGGCCTCGAGCGCCGTCTCTTCCGCCTGGGCGGCGTTCCATCGCCGCCGCGCGTCGGAGACGTAGCCCGTGGCGAAATCGGCCATCACGACGCCGTGGTTCTTCGCGACCATGGCCAGGACGTCGTCGGGCACATTGCGCGGATGGTCGCTGATCGCCCGCGCGCCGGAGTGGGAGAAGATCACCGGCGCCTGGCTGACCGAGATCGCGGCGCGCATGGTCTCAGCCGAGACGTGGCTCAGATCCACCAGCATCCCCAGCCGGTTCATCTCGCCCACCACCGCCTTGCCGAACGGCGAGAGGCCGTGGTGCTTCGGATCGTCGGTGGCCGAGTCCGCGAAGTCGTTGTCGGTGAAATGCGCCAGGGTCATGTAGCGCGCGCCGAGCGCATAGTAGGCGCGCAGCACCGCCATGGAATCGTCGATCTGATGGCCGCCCTCGACCCCGATCAGGGAGGCCACGCGGCCCTCCTTGTGCAGGCGCACGATATCGTCGGCGCTATAGGCCATGCCGAGGTCGGCCGGGTAGCGGGCGGCCAGGCGCTTGACGATGTCGATCTGCTCGATGGTGGTCTGCACGGCCGCCGGCCCGGTGACGCTGACCGGGATGTAGACGCTCCAGAACTGGCCGCCGACGCCGCCTAAGTGCAGGCGCGGGATGTCGGTCATCAGCCCGCCCTGCCCTTCGCCGCCCGGAACCGGCGGCTGGTGCGACAGGTCGGACTTGAAATCGAAGCCCGTGGTCTTCTGGGCGAAGCGCTCGCGCACCTCCCAGGGGAAGTCGTTGTGGCCGTCGATCAGCGGGGTGGTCTTCAGCACCTTGGCGACGCGGGCGGCGATCTCGGCGTCCGAGGGCGAGGCTTGCGCGCCCGTGGCAAGAACCGCGACGGCGGCTCCTGTGAGCAAGGCGATGGTCAGTCTTCGCATGGAAGGCCCCCGTTTCGGTTCGGGCTCAGCCTGCGATGGGCTGCAACCCGGTGTGCACATTCGCCGCGTCAGCAGCCCGCGCGGGGCGTGCTTTCTTGACAGCGGTCGTCAAGTTGGAAACGGTTCCACGGACCACTAGTCTTAGCAAGAACCCTTTCGGGGGGAAGGATCGTCCATGTCGAGGCTTACCGCAGCGGCCGTCGTCGCGCTGATCGTCACGGCAGGGGCGGTTCGCGCCGATGAGCCTGCGAAGCTGAAGTACGGCGCCTGGGGCTTCGACCTCACCGCCCGCGACCTGAAGACCCGGCCGGGCGACGACTTCTTCCGCTACGCCAACGGCGCCTGGCTCGACCGCACGCCGATCCCCGCCGACAGGTCCGCCGTTTCCCTGCGCTTCTATGAAAGCGACCTGGCCGAGGCGCGGCTGCGCACCATCCTGGAGGAGAGCGCCGTCAAAGCCGGTCATGAGCCCAAGACCATCGGGGGCAAGGTCGGCGCCTTCTACAAGGCCTTCATGGACGAGGGCCGCATCGAGGCGGCCGGCGCCAAACCCATCGCGCCCGAGCTCGACGCCATTCGCGCGGCCGCGACCCACGACCAGATCGGCGCCCTGATGGGCCGCCATGTGAAGGATTTCGAGGGATCGGTCTTCGGCGTCTACCCCGGCGTCGATTCCAAGGACACCGCCCACTACACGATCTTCCTGGGCCAGGCGGGCCTGGGCCTGGGCGACCGCGACTCCTACCTGAAGCCCGCTCTCGCCGAGAGGAAGGCCGCCTACCAGGCCTATGCGGAAAAGCTGCTGCGCCTGGAAGGCTGGCCCGACCCCGCCGGCAAGGCCGCCGCCATAGTGGCGCTGGAGACCAGGATCGCCGAGGTGAGCTGGACCGGGGTCCAGAACCGCAACGCCGACGCCACCTACAATCCCTACACCCTGGGCCAGCTGGAAGCCGCCGCCCCGGGCTTTCCCTGGCGCGCCTTCCTGGCGCAGGCCGGCCTCGGCGTTCCGGCCAAGCTGGTGGTGGCGCAAAACACCGCCTTCCCGAAGATCGCGACCATCTTCGCCGAGACCCCGGTTGACGTCCTGCAGGCCTGGCTGGCGTTCACCGTGGCGGACAACGCCGCGCCCTATCTTTCCAAGCCCTTCACCGACGCCCACTTCGAGATGCGCCTGAAGACCCTGTCCGGCCAGGCCGAGCAGCGGGTTCGCTGGAAGCGCGGCGTCAACGCGGTGAGCGGCGGCGACTACCTGGCCGGCGGCCGCTTCGATCGGTTCGGCAACCTGGGCTGGGCGGTGGGCGAGCTCTACACCGCCCGCTATTTTCCCCCCGCCGCCAAGGCCAAGATCCAGGCCCTGGTCGCGGACATCAAGACCGCCTACGCCGCGCGGATCCGCAACCTCGACTGGATGAGCCCGGCCACCAAGGCCGAGGCGCTCAAGAAGCTCGCCGCCTACAACGTCAAGGTCGGCTACCCGGACAAGCCTCGCGACTATTCGAAGGTGGTCATCCGCGACGATGACCTGGTGGGCGATGTGCGCGCGGCCGCGGAAGCCGACTGGGCCTTCCACGCGAACCGCCTGAACGGGCCTGTGGACCGCGGCGATTGGGCCATGACGCCCCAGACCAACGACGCCTACAGCGGCGGCCTCATCGATATCGTCTTCCCGGCCGTGATCCTGCAGCCCCCGATCTTCGACCCCTCCGCCGACCCGGCGATCAACTACGGCGCGGTCGGCGGGGTGATCGGCCACGAACTCACCCACGGCTTCGACGACCAGGGCCGCAAGTTCGACTCGACCGGGCAGCGGCGCGACTGGTGGACGCCCGCCGACGCCAAGACCTTCGAGGCCCGCGCCAAGGTGCTGGGCGCCCAGTTCTCGGCCTACGAACCCTTCCCCGGCCTGCACGTGAACGGCGACCTGACCATGGGCGAAAACCTCGCCGACCTGGGCGGCCTGACCTTGGGCCTCGCCGCCTATCACGCGTCCCTGCACGGAAAGCCTGCTCCGGTCATCGACGGCCTGACGGGCGACCAGCGCGTCTTCCTGGGCTGGGCCCAGGCCTGGCGGGCCAAGGCTCGCGACGAGGCGGTCCGCCAGCAGGTGATCAGCAACCCGCACCCTCCGAACCCGTATCGGGTCAACGGCCCGGTGCGGAACCTCGACGCCTGGTACGCCGCCTTCGGGGTCAAGCCGGGTGACAGGCTCTACGTCGCCCCCGACCAGCGCGTGCGGATCTGGTAGGATCGGCCGAGGCGTTCCAGAGGGCTACCGCCGCCGGATGGGCGGGTCCGCCCGCCGCACCAGCTCAGCTGGGCCGCACCACGCCCTTGATCAGGATCACGTTGCCGTAGAGACGCAGCTCGCCCGTCGCGACGACGGCGAAGGCCCCGCGCGCGCGCTCATAGAAGGCGTGGCGTTCCAGGGCGACGATCTCGCCCCGGTAGTCCGCCGCGCGCAGGACCACGCCGAGTTCGGCGACGACGGGCGGCGTTTCCGAGGGCGCATCGACCACCGCCATCGAGAAGGCCGCGGCCGCGACGAAATCGTCGAGCGGCATCAGCGAGACGACCGCGCGCGTCATGGCCACCACATCGATCCCATCGGCGCGGCAGAGGCGTCGCGCCACCGCCTGGGCGGGAAAGTTGGCGTCCACGAGCGCGATCTCGTCGCCGTGCCCCATGCCGCGCAGGATGGCGAGGAGATCCGGCCCCAGTCGCGGATCGATACCCTTCAGCATGGCTTCTCAGCCTCCCGTGTCGGGGGCGTCCCGGGCAAACGACGTCGCCCGTGCGCCATAGAAACGTTTCCAAGCATTCCTTGCACCCTCCGGCGGCTCTTTGTATCGGATAATTGCATCGACTAGAGCGGAGGCCATCAGGCGTGGCGAGTGGCGCAGCAGCAGCGCCGGCGGTTGTCCGGCTGCATCCCAGCGACAATGTCGTTGTCACTACCCAGCGTCTTGCCGCTGGGACGAGCGTCGGCGGTGAAGCCACCCGCGCCGTCGAAACCATTCCCCCTGGACACAAGATGGCCACCGCGCCGATCGCGGCCGGGACGCCCGTCCTGAAATACGGTCAGGTCATCGGCGAAGCCCTGATCGACATCGCGCCGGGCGCGCATGTTCATGTGCACAACCTCGCGGTCAGCGAGCTCCGCCGCGGGGCGGAGGCGAAGCGCCCACAAGCCGCCCGTGGCGTGACGCCCCGGACCTTTCGGGGCTTCCACCGTGCCAACGGCGCCGTCGGCGTGCGCAACTACCTCGGGGTGCTGACATCGGTGAATTGCTCGGCGACCGTGGCCAGGCTGATCGCCGACACCGCCCAGCGGTCGGGCATGCTGGACGCCTATCCCACGATCGATGGCATCGTGCCGATCACCCACACCGGCGGCTGCGGCATGGCCGATTCCGGCGAGGGCTTCGATCTCCTGCGGCGCACGCTCTGGGGCACGGCGGCCAATCCCAATTTCGGGGCGATCCTGCTCGTCGGACTGGGTTGCGAAGTGATCCAGGTCGGCCGGCTCGCCGCCGACTACGGCCTGGCCGGCCGCGAGGATTTCAGGGTCTTCACGATCCAGGAGGTGGGCGGCACCCGCAAGGCGGTGGACGCGGGACTGGCTCAGCTTGAAGCCCTGTTGCCGATCGCCGGCGCGGCCCAGCGCACGGAAACCCCGGCCTCGGAATTGCGCCTGGGCCTGCAATGCGGCGGATCGGACTCGTGGTCGGGCCTGACCTCCAACCCGGCGCTGGGCGATGCGGCGGACCGGCTGGTCGAGCTCGGCGGCACGGTCATCCTGTCCGAGACCCCGGAGATCTACGGGGCGGAACATCTTCTCCTCCAGCGCACCACCTCGCCGCAGGTGGCCGCCAGGCTCAAGGAACGGCTCGAGTGGTGGGAGGCCTACACGGCCCGCCACGGCGCTCAGATGAACAACAATCCCTCGCCCGGAAATCTCGCGGGCGGCCTGACCACCATCCTGGAGAAGTCCTTAGGCGCGGTCGCCAAGAGCGGCAGTTCCCCGCTGGAGGACGTGATCGAATACGCCGAGCCGCTGCGGAAGCGAGGCCTGGTGTTCATGGATAGCCCGGGCTTCGATCCCTGCTCGGCCACCGGCCAGGTGGCCTCCGGCGCCACCATGATCGCCTTCACCACCGGCCGCGGCTCGGCCTTCGGATGCAAGCCGTCCCCGTCCCTCAAGCTGTCCTCGAACACGGCGATCTACGAGCGCATGCGCGACGACATCGACATCGACTGCGGCGCCATCGCCTCGGGCGGTGCGACGGTGGGCGAGAAGGGCGCCGAGATCTTCGACCTCATGCTCGAGGTCGCCTCGGGCGCGCGGACCAAGAGCGAAGAGCTGGGCTATGGCGGGGCCGAATTCGTGCCCTGGCAACTCGGCGCGGTGATGTAGGGGAGTCTCATGAGCCAGGATCTGGCCTGTCACATCGCCGGCCGGCGGCGCGAACTCGCGCCAAGCCTCGAGCAACGCAACCCCGCCGACCTTGACGAGGTGGTGGCGCGTCTGCCGGACGCTGGCGAGGACCTTGCCGCCGAGGCGGCGGCCGCGGCCGCTGGCGCGCTGGGCCCCTTGACCGCCGGGGTCGAAGCGCGCGCCGACGCCCTGGATCGGATCGGGGACGCGCTGCTCGAACAGCGAAGCGCCCTGGCCGACCTGATCGCTCGCGAGACCGGCAAGACGGTCGGCGACGCGGAGGGCGAGGTCGTACGCGCCGGCCGGCTGTTCCGGTTCTTTGGCGGCGAGGCGTTGCGGATCGTCGGCGAACGGTTCGCCTCGACACGCCCCGGCGTGACGGTGGAGGTGAGCTATGACCCAGTCGGGGTGATCGGCGCGATCACGCCCTGGAACTTCCCAGTCGCCATCCCGGCCTGGAAGATCGCGCCGGCGCTGGCCTACGGCAACGCTGTCGTCTGGAAGCCTTCGGAGCACGCCTCGGCGACGGCCTCCGCCCTGATGGAGATCATCGCGAGCGCCGGGCTTCCCGAGGGCGCGGTCAATATGCTGCTCGGTGCGCGAAACGCCGGCGAGGCCCTGGTCGCCGACCCCGCGATCGACGCCATCTCCTTCACGGGATCGGAAACCACGGGGCGCTCGGTCATCGGCGCCGCGACCCGGCGCGGCGCGCGCGTGCAGGCCGAGATGGGTGGGGTGAACGGGCTGATCGTCCTGGCCGACGCCGACCTTGACGCCGCCGCCGACGGCGCGATCAACGGCGCCTTTTTCGCCGCCGGCCAGCGGTGTACGGCGACCTCGCGGATCATCGTCGAGCGCGCGGCGGCCACGGCGCTGACCCAGCGGATCGAGTCGCGGATGGCGGCGCTGCGTATCGGCGATCCCAGGCGCCGTGAAACCCAGATCGGACCGCTGGTGTCCCCACGGCAGAAGGCGGCTGTCGCAGCGGCGACTGCGGCGATGCGCGCGGAAGGCCGCAAGGCTCTGGATGGGCGCCGTGGTGAAGGCGCCCCGGCCTGCTTCGTCAACCCGCTGTTGTTCACCGACATGGATCCCGGTGACCTTGTCATGCGCGAAGAGATCTTCGGGCCGGTCGCCGGCTTGATGGTCGTCGACAGCTACGAAGAGGCCCTTGAGGCCCTGAACGCGGTCCGGTTCGGACTGTGCGGCGGCCTCTACACCACCTCGCTCGCCCGCGCCGAACACTTCAAGCGCCACGCCCGCGTGGGCATAGCGATGGTCAACCTGCCCACCGCCGGCGTCGACTACCACGCGCCGTTCGGCGGGCTGAAAGCTTCAAGCTTCGGCGCGCGCGAACAGGGCCGCGCCGCGCGCGAGTTCTACACGGTCACCCGCACGGCCTATCAGGCCGCGCCGCGGTGAATTGGTCCAAAGATGTCGTTGTCGGCGCGTTCAGGGGCATTGGCCGGCCGAAACTGCGAACAAATGCGAGATTTCACGAAAGCCGAGTGCACGGGATTTGCACGCAACTGTAAGTAAGTATTTGATTTTATTGAAAAGTATATCCAGTCCATCATGGGCGCAATGGATAACTTGTTGATTTTATTCATGATTTTCGTCCAAAATGGTCCCCATGTTGGATTGGACGGATTCTGTAGATATTTCGGATGCTTAAAGGAGTCCGCGTGCAAATCCCAGTGAGGCCGCACGACGGCGTACAGGTGTGCATGTGCGCAGGTGAACGTGTGAACAGGTTGAAGGGCTAGGGCATGGGCCGCCGCTCATCGAGCGCGCGCATCACTGCCCACTCGGCCACCGTCACGTCCCGCGCCGCCAGCTTATGGACGAAAGCATGGGAGACGTGGTCGTTAGCCTTCCATTGTCAGTCAGCAGCGCTTATATATTCCGACAGATCGGAAACTTTATGGGTCGCAATGGCTGCCATAGGCGAACTACTCACACCCTCAGAGGCGGCCGTTGTCGCCGGCGTCACCGTGCGCGACGTCAACCGCGTGATCGATGAGCACATCGTCCCGGAGGCGCTCTACAGCCTCAAAGACGGTCGGTGGCTTCGGTCGCATGCCTGCACCTATGTGCGGTTCTATTTTCATGCCGCCAAGGTCCTGACCTCCGACGAGCGCACGCATGTGATCCGCACGCTTTCGTCCCTGAAACGCCGTAGCTGGACCTTTCATCACGAGTTTCTCACTGTGAAGCTCGATGGCTTTTTCGAGGAAACCCAAGCTCGCCACGCGGCGCTCCTGCGGGCCCGAGAAATGGTAATCGAAGACCCGGAAATCCTCGGCGGTACGCCCGTGATCCGGGGTACGCGCATTGCAGTCTACGATGTCGCCGCCTCGATCGCCGCCAGCGATGGCGTCGAGCGTCTGAAAGTCGCCTACCCCGGCCTCAACGATGAGCACATCGAACTGGCAAGCCTCTACGCGCAAGCCAATCCTCCACGAGGCAGACCCCGCGGCCGAGCCCCGGCCGACGCCTGCCTGAAGTTGGTTTCCGAGCGGAAGGTGCTCAGGCGCGCCCGCGCGTGAAGGCGTTGATCGACGAGTGCCTGAGCACCGAACTGGTCGACCTAGCCGTCGAGCGCGGCTATGTCGGCAGTTCGCACGTCCGGTGGATCGGCAAAGGCGGCGTCAAGGATTGGAACCTGATGCCGGTCATCCTCGACGGTGATTGGACCTTCGTTACCCGCAACGCCTACGATTTCCGTGGCGCGCCAGGCGCTCCCGGCGCGAAGGGCGAGTACGCGAAAGTTGATCTTCACGCCGGCCTGATCTGCCTCAACGGGCCCGCCGACGGATTCACGTTGGAGACGCAGTTGGAGCTGTTCGAGCTGGCGTTGGACGAACTGGACCGCGACCGGGACCTCATCAACCAAGTGCTTGAGGTAACCTTGGAAGTCGTCGGCGATCAGGAGATCACCATTCGCCGGTACGCCCTGCCAGAGAGCTGACGGACCCAGCTCCAGGTTGGCGATAATCTACAGATTATAAAATCTGCGGCCACGGATAACCTTTAGGTTATCGTGGCCGCTAGCTTCAACTCGGATCATCCAGCGTAAACAGATCGGCGCTTTCGTCGTAGGCAAACGCCTCGGCGTAGCGTGCCCAGGTGATCACCCCCTTCAGCGTCTGGTCCGCATCCTCCTCTGACATAAGGTCCTCCAACTCATCCCGGAACCGACCAGCGGGCGCTTTGTGTGAAGTGCGCTCGTCGAGGACCCGGCGGATATGGCCGGCAAGCGGCACGTAGGCGATCAGATGCTGAGCGAAAATCTGCTTTCGCGTATCCACATCGGCTGCCACGTAGCGCTGAGCATCCTGCGTCAGCTTGATGTCGCCGCCCTCCAGTTCGGCCAGCCGCAGGAGTTGAAGCGTCTCGGCGATGGGAAACAACTCGTCAGCCTCGTATTGGAGGGCCTCTGCGAGGTCAGGCAAGTGCGCCTTGCCGTCAAAAGGCCCGCCGCTCACCGTTTCCATCAGGCCGGCCATGACGTTGGTGGAGACCTGCGGCAGAACCATGCCGATCCCCATCCCGGGAAATAGACCATCTCCTTTACGCTCGTCTGCGGGGTTGCGCTGGGTCATCCGCGCATAGATGTCGTCGACCATTTTTCGGAAGGCGGGGTTCTGCCGGTTCCGCGGCTGGGGGAGATCGACCTTGATCTCCGCGACGATGCGTCCGGGGTTTGACGAGAAAACCAGGATGCGGTCGCACATCAGCACGGCCTCCTCGATGTTGTGCGTGACCATCAGGATCGACTGGATACCCATTCGTCCTTCGCACCAGAGGTCGAGAAGGTCCGTGCGCAACGTCTCAGCGGTCAGAACATCCAGCGCCGAAAATGGCTCGTCCATCAGGAGGATCGTGGGATCGACCACCAGGGCGCGGGCCAGGCCCACGCGCTGGCGCATGCCGCCTGAGAGCTCCTTGGGATAGGCGTTCTCAAATCCGTCGAGGCCGATCAGGTCGATTGCAGCCAGGGCCCGGCTGCGTCGAATTTCCGGGGAGACGCGCTTGGCCTCGAGGCCCACCTCGACGTTCTCCTGGACGGTGAGCCAGGGGAAGAGAGCAAAGCTCTGAAAGACCATGCTGACCCGGGTAGGAGACGCCGCATCTCCACGGGGAAAGCTGATCTCGCCGGCCGTCGGCTGGATCAGACCCGCGATGGACCGAAGCAGAGTGGACTTACCCGAACCCGACCGGCCCAGCAGGCCAACGATCTCGTTGTCGAAAAGAGTCAGGTCCACGTCGTCCAGGACGAGCTGACCCCCGCCCCCCGGCTTCCCGTAGAGGTGACGGACGTTCTTGACGTCCAGCAGATGACGGTCGTCGATGGCGGCCATTGTCGCCTCCTTTAGTCGAGACGCAGGCGACGCTCGGCGAACCGGTACATCGGCCGCCAGAGCATGCGGTTGAAGGCGATGACGAAAATGGACATGACCGCGACGCCCAGCGCCACGCGGCCGTAATCGCCCGCCGCGGTGGCCTTGGCGATGTAGGAGCCCAGCCCCACGGCCTCGAGATGTTTATCGCCCCAGGTCACCGCCTCGGCGACGATGCTGGCGTTCCAGGAGCCGCCGGACGCGGTGATGGCGCCCGTCACGTAGTAGGGAAAGATCCCTGGCAGCGCGACCTGACGCCACCATTGCCAGCCTCGCATCCCGAAGATGCCGGCGGCTTCCTTGAGGTCGCTCGGAATAGCGCTGGCCCCAGCGATCACGTTGAAGAGGATGTACCACTGGGTGCCCAGCACCATCAGCGGGGACAGCCAGACGTTCGGATCCGCGTGCAACGCCACGATGACCACGACAACAAAGGGAAACAGGACGTTCGCGGGGAATGCCGCCAGGAACTGGGCGATGGGCTGCAGGCGCTCGGCCCAGGCAGGTCGCAGTCCGATCCAGACGCCGATCGGCACCCAGATCAGGCTGGTGAGTGCGATCAGGACGACCACGCGCACGAGGGTCGCGAGCCCGTACCCAAACGCCACGAAGGCGTCTTGCAGGTTCAGGGTGCGGGCCAGGAAGGTCCACAGGAACCACACAGCCGCAACAGAGGCCGCGGCGAGTACGGCTATCCAGAGCCCGTCGATGACCCGGGAGGTCTGCGGCCCTAGCCGAACCGGCTGAAGGGCAAGGCGTGGAATTGGCCAGTCGATGGCGGTCATCGCGCGTGCGGGCCAGCCCAATGGCGCGACCGCCAGCCGCAACCAGCGCACACGGCGCACCAGATCATATACCCACGAGCCGGGCCGATCCTGCGAAGCGGTCTGCTCAAAGCGGAACTTGTCGGCCCACGCGACGAAGGGCCGAAAGACCAGCTGGTCGTAGAGCAGGATCACAACAGCCATGGCGCCGACCCCGATGGCGACGGCCTTCATGTCCTGCCGCTCGATGGCCAGCGCCAGCCAAGAGCCGATCCCCGGCAAGGCGATCGTCGTATTGCCCACGGTGATGGCCTCTGACGCCACGACAAAGAACCAGCCCCCCGACATGGACATCATCACGTTCCAAACGAGACCGGGTGTCGCGAAGGGAAGCTCCAGCCGCACGAACCTGCGCCAAGGCGAGAAGCCGAACTGGCGGCTGACCTCATCCAGGTCGTTCGGGATGGTCCGCAGCGACTGGTAGAAGCTGAAGGCCATGTTCCAGGCCTGGCTAGTGAAGATGGCGAAGATCGCGGCGCACTCGACGCCCAGCTGGCGGCCGGGGAACAGCCCCATGAAAAAGGTGACCGTGAAGGTCAGGAAGCCGAGGATCGGCACCGACTGCAGGATGTCGAGCGCCGGCACGATCAGAAGCTCGGCCTTGCGGTTCTTGGCCGCCAGAGTCGCAACTGTGAAGGTGAAGAGAAGCGAGGCGCCAAGCGCTGCGAACATGCGCAGGGTCGTTAGCAGCGCGTATTCCGGGAGGCGGGCGACGTCGAGAGTGACCGGCGTCGTGCGCAGCCGCGACAACGGCTCGCTCATTTCGCCCGCGCCACGAACGATCAAGACCGCAGTCGCGGCGAGCAGCAGGAAGGCGATGAGATCAGCCCAGGACGGGGCGACGCCAACGCGCAAGAAGCGCGCGAGCGGCCGGGATCCGGGCCTATCTCCGGAGAGAAATACCATGGCTCACCTCGTGACGCGCCGCCGAGCGCGTCTCCGAAAAGCCTGGCGCCCAGGCCCTAGCGGGACGCCCTCAACGGCGCGTTAGATCGACTACTGTCGCTGGGCATTGGGTTGGGTTCCGTCGCAATCCGCCATCCCCCAGGGGAGGATGGAGAACAGTCGGCGAAATGATCCCGCAGGCATCGCCTGTCAAGGTGTTTTGTCACGTCGTCACAGGAGGTTCACGAACCGGGACCCCGCGGCGCGCGGGCACTAGCCGGGAGCGCCTACATATCCGCTCGGGATCCCCTGCAGCAACGGGACCGCCTTTGAGCCTAGAGGTATTTTGTAATCTCTTTGAACTCTTCGAGCGTCGTCTGCGGCGCTCGCGCCTCGTCCTCCACCGCGTGCGCCAGGCAGTGGTCGATGTGATCGTGAATGAGCGTCTTCTTCGCGGCCGCCACGGCGCGCTCAACCGCATGCAGCTGCTGGACAATGTCCATGCAGGGCCGTTCGGCCTCCATCATACCGATGACGTTTCGTAGGTGTCCTTCGGCGCGTTTCAGCCGCTTGACGATGTCAGGGTGGGTCGGATGCACGACGTGAGCCATGTCTCTTGACCTATCCTCCCAGGGGGGATAGGTCAAGACTGTTGCATCCTCCCCCGGAGGATACTCCGTCATCAATCCGCAGCGCAGAATGACGATGCTGAAATGGATCGCTACCAGCATGGAGCAGGGCCAGCGCGAGGCTGCGGCCAGGGAAGCACAAATGTTGCTTCGCGGGGCCACGGCCCTGACGTGGAGCGCGCGACGATTGCTCCGTTGGCGGTGCCGATGGGCGGCCTGGGCGATGTGGCACGCGGCCGAAATCTTGGGGCGGATGGCTTGGCGGATTTGGAAGCGTGACTTGAGGGGCCGGCGATGTATTGGGCGGAACACAAATTCGATAGGGTTGCGACGCTCCTCGCCGCCTCAGTCCTGAGCGGCGCGCTTGTAGGCCCAGCAGCCGCAGAGGCTGTGCAAGAGGCGTCCCCTCCCCCTACGCAATCCTGGGCTCTCCATGCCCAGGCAACCGTGGTGGAGCAGGCCACCTTCGCATTCCGGTCTCCCTATCGCGGCCCAAATAGCCTCGACCCGGGCACGCGCGGAAAGGAAACCGCCGACGTCACGCTGTACGCCGGCGTGCGGGCGTGGCCCGGCTTGGAGGTGTGGATTAATCCAGAGCTCGACCAGGGCTTTGGGCTTAGCAACACGCTAGGCGTCGCGGGTTTCCCCAGCGGAGAGGCCTACAAAGTCGGGATGGCGAAGCCGTACTTCCGACTGCAGCGCCTGTTCGTGCGCCAGACCATCGACCTCGGGGGCGAGCGCGAAAACGTCGACGCCGATCTCAACCAGCTCGGCGGATCGCGCACCGCCGATCGCCTGGTGATCACCGCGGGCAAGCTGGGCGTGCCGGACATATTCGACACCAACAGCTACGCCCACGATCCGCGCGGCGACTTCCTCAACTGGTCGCTGATCGACAGCGGCAGCTTTGACTATGCCGCCGACGCGTGGGGCTACACGGTGGGCGCCGCGGCAGAATGGTATGTTGGCCGCTGGACCCTGCGCGGTGGCGTCTTCAACCTTTCAAAGGTGCCGAACAGCGAACATCTGGAATACGATTTCAGCCAGTTCCAGGGCGTCGCGGAAATCGAGGAACGCCATCAACTTGGCGGCCGACCCGGAAAGCTGAAGATCACCGGCTTTCTGAGCCGGGGCCGCATGGGCGCTTTCGCTGACGCCGTGGCGCTGTCGCAGGCCACCGGTCAGCCCGCCGACATCGCCGCGGTTCGGCGCTACCGCAGCCGCGACGGCGTGAGCTTCAACCTGGAACAGGAGGTGGCGGATGGGGTCGGCGTCTTCGCCCACGGCGGCGTGGCCGGTGGAAACGTAGAGCCTTACGAGTTCTCGGACATCGACCGCACCCTTGCCGTCGGCGCATCGATTAAGGGCGGGCGCTGGGGCCGGGCCAACGACACGATTGGCCTCGCCGGAGTCGTCAATGAAATCTCAGGCGCCCACGAACGGTTCCTGGCCGCCGGCGGGACCGGCATCCTGGTCGGCGACGGCCGCCTCCCGCACGCCGGACCCGAGCAGATCCTCGAGACCTATTATGACTTTGCCGCCTACGGCCCAGCGCACATCAGCGTCGATTATCAGGTCGTCAATCACCCTGCGTACAACCGTGACCGGGGGCCGGTGTCCGTTGTGGCGGCGCGCCTGCACGCGCAGTTTTAGCGCGGACAGATTCGAAGCCCTCAGCGCCGAGTCCGCAGTGCAGCTACGAAGAGTCAGCCTCGGCGACGGCAAGCAAGCGCTGGGTCGCCACGCGTGCGTCCTGCTGTCCGCCGCTTAGTAAGGCGGGTAGACTCGTAGCAGCGCTCGTGATCGGCCTGCCGCGAAGGAACGGAAACCCTAGCGAGAATTCAGCAGCCCTGGGTGAGCCAAAGACGGCGACAGCGGGCGTAGACGAGCGCAGGCGCGTGAACGCAAGCGAAAGAAAGCGCGAACATCGGTGCACCATTCGTGCACCACATGTCGGCTAACTATCGGTTTTTATTGATATATCCGTCCAGTCCATCATGGGAGCAACGGCTAATATATTGTTTTTATTCAACAATTTATCCAGCAAGCTTGTGTTTTGGAGGTCGCCTCAGATGGCTACATCATTGTTCTAACAGATGAAATCCTCGATGCGATTGGGCCGATGTCGGACTGGGCGGACTCGATAGCATTTTCAAGTACTTACGCGAATTCGTGTGCAAATGGGCCGCCCAGATGATGCGGCCTGGTCGCCTTAGGCCAACCGATCGCAGCTAGGTTACGCCTTCCCGCGGACCGCCGTGGAATCCACGGCTTTGAGATGGCAAAATGCGACCTCAAACGCTGGCCGCGGGGGTCGGCGCTAGAGTCCGCTTTAGGTTGAGGCCGTGTAAAATCCCGAAGCGGCGCCGCGAACTTCCGTCCCTAGTGCGGCTCGAAAGTATCCGGCAGAAGCAGGTCGTAGATTTTCGTCACCGAGCGAGCCTTTCCGACCTTCTTAAGCAGCGGTTTGAACTCGACCTCGGGATCCTCCCCTTCCAGGTCGTTGATGGAGTGCGTTTCCATCGCCGCGCATGCGCGCCGCCGAACCTAGTCCAAGGAGAGCTGCGCCATCGGTTCCAGTTCCTGTTCGATGCGCGATTGCGGCAGCCCCAGGGGTCGGTCTGGGCCATCAAAACAAGCTAACCCACCATCACAGGCGGGTCAGTTCTCAGTGAAAATCAACACCGAGCCGCTTATGCGAAAAAACGCATAATATTACCTTATGCTCTTTCTCGAATATTACCTCATTATGCCTAAAATCGCATATTGCTATTTTATGCGATTTAGAACATAACCGTGAGAAGGAGATTCTCATGATCCAGATTGCACGCTCCCCGAGCCAAGTCGGCAACCTCATCCAAAAATTCAGGAAACTAAAGGGAATGAGTCAGACTGAACTGGCTGAGCGGTCTGGCATGCGCCAAGAACTCATCTCAAAAATCGAAAGCGGTCACAACGGCGCAAAAATCTCGTCGATCTGCGATCTCCTTGCCACGCTCGATCTGGAGATGACGATCGGTCCCCGAACGAAAAGCTCGTCGGCTGATATCGAGGACATATTCTGATGGGCCGCCGCAAGACCCATGCACCGCTCAAGGTCCTGATCAACAATCGTCTTGTGGGGCGGTTGGAGAAAGAGCCCGGTGGGGCGATCGAGTTTCAGTACGATCAGAGCTGGCTGGATTGGCCACCCCATTTCCCGATATCGCTATCTCTGCCACCAAGGAAGGCCACTTTCCGGGGCGAGCCGGTGGTCGCGGTCTTCGACAACCTGCTGCCCGATAATCCGATGGTCCGCGGCCTCGTAGCAGAGAAAACGGGCGCGCAGGGGACAGACTCCTACAGCCTGCTGGAGCAGATCGGCCGTGACTGCGCAGGCGCGATGCAGTTTCTGCCCGACGGCACGGTGGTCAACGCCCTCCAGCCGATTGAAGGCGCGCCTGTCAGCGACGAGGAGATCGAGGCGATCCTCGCTAATCTCGCCAGCACGCCGCTCGGTATCGACACCGAACAGGAGTTCCGGATTTCAGTCGCCGGCGCCCAGGAAAAGACGGCGCTACTCTTCCATGACGGGCGCTGGAAACGCCCCATCGGCGCCACACCAACCACGCACATCCTTAAGCCGCAATTGGGAGAAATCCCGACGCCCTGGGGCATGATCGACCTCTCGAACAGCGTCGAGAACGAGCACTATTGCCTGAAACTTCTCGAAGGGTTTCGGTTGCCAATCGCGAAGACCGAGATCGCAAGGTTCGGGGCGCGCCGCGTCCTTGTCGTCGAGCGTTTCGATCGTCGCTGGCGGAGCAACGACCAACTCCTGCGTCTTCCACAAGAAGATTGCTGCCAAGCGCTCTCGATCCCGTCGAGCCGCAAATATCAAAACCAGCAAGGCCCGAGCGCCGTCGATATCATGACGCTACTCAAGGGAAGCGATAACCCGAACACGGACCAAGCGGCCTTCTTCAAAAGTCAGATCATCTTCTGGCTCATCGGCGCGACCGACGGCCACGGTAAGAATTTCAGCGTCTTCCTGCGGCCCGGAGGGCGCTTCGAACTGACGCCATTCTATGACGTCCTGAGCGCGCAACCAGCCTTTGATGCTAAACGCATTCCACACAACAAGTACAAGCTGGCGATGTCAGTCGGCACGAGCCGGCACTACAAAATCCTGGATGTGCACGGCCAGCATTTTGTCGAGACGGCCAAGGAAGCAGGCTTGGGCTCGACGATAATCAAACAGGTTCTGGATGAGGTCTTCCAAGACGCACTGCCTGCGGCAGAAAGGGCCCTCGGCCTGATGCCTCAGGATTTCCATGCCGACATCCACACGTCGATCGTCAATGCGATGACGGGCCGTCTGCGACAGCTCGAAACGGCGCGGGAAGCTCTCTGATCTGACCACCAAACACTTTGCAAGCGTCCGGCGGCGTCAAGAACGCCACAATGTCTGCTCCAGGCCAGGTTCATCCGGGCAATGTCGGATGAGGCCAACGGGCAGCCCCATTTGGCGCGTGATGCCAGTCATTTGGCGCGTTCTGCGATTGCCGGGGCGCTGCATCCCATCACCAGTGGAGCCGGACCGTTGGACGAACAAACGCCGCGAGGAGCCCCCGCTCCGCCAACTCCGCCGTCAGGCCGCGCAGCGTGACCGGTCCTGAGGCAATCCGCTCGCGGAGTCACTCGGCGCATCCGCCCGAAAGCGTCCGGGGCTTGAAGCCACCAATCTGAGCCGGCACCAAAGACCCCGCTTCCCGCTTCCGCTTCGTCCATTTCGAAACGCACGAAGGGCTGATCATCAGAGCCGAGGCAATCTCGCGG
>CAIOSI010000026.1 GCA_903860975.1 uncultured Alphaproteobacteria bacterium | reverse complement strand
GCATAGGCCATCGACTTGGCTCCGCCGGTCTTGGCCAGCGTGTACGTAATCGCCGCCGTCAGCGTCGTCTTGCCGTGGTCAACGTGACCAATCGTGCCGATGTTGCAATGCGGCTTCGTGCGTTCGAATTTTTCCTTGGCCATCGGGGTCCTACGGGCGTTGTTTCAAGTGGAAGGGGAACCTGGAGCGGGTAGCGGGAATCGAACCCGCATATTCAGCTTGGAAGGCTGCTGCACTACCATTGTGCTATACCCGCCCTGAACCAGACGAATCCGGCCCAGTTTCAAAAAAAGGTTTGGGCGTTTCCGAGAAAACGCCCGGGGTGATCTATCTACTCAAGGCCGCCGAGCGTGGTGGGGGAAGTAGGACTCGAACCTACGAAGGCGTACGCCAGGGGATTTACAGTCCCCCCCCTTTGCCGCTCGGGACATTCCCCCTCGCGCTCGGAGCCAGATCAGAGCCATCAAACAAAAGGCTTCCGCATAGGGATGCGCGAGGCCTAAGAGCGGCCCAATGCATGGTCCCAAAGGCGGAAACCCGTCCGGGGCCCCAATTTGGAGCGCGTCTTATAGTGGCCTCGATCCCCGAACGCAACGACGCCAGGCGAGGTCGCAATAAGCGACCCCAAGGACACTTTTCCAGGCGTCCTGAGGCGGTCGCTGACGACTGGATTTGGGGTTGGCACGTTGTGGAGGCCGCGCTTGCCAATCCGCTGCGGGGACCTGCCGAATTAATCCTCGCGACGCCGGAGCGGATCAAGCAGCTCGAAACGCGATTCGGGCGACTGCCGGTCGTGCAACAGGCCGACAATCAGCAGATCGCACAACGGCTTCCCCAGGGCGCCGTACACCAGGGAATCGCTGTGCGAGGCGCGCTTCTGGAAGACGTCGCGCTGACTGACTTTGAGCCTAAGCCCGGCTCCATTCTTCTCATGCTAGATCAAGTCACCGACCCACAAAATGTCGGCGCGATGCTGCGATCTGCCGCAGCGTTCGGTGCAGCAGGAATGGTTCTGCAAGAGCGCCATGCGCCGCGCTTTACAGGAGCCTTGGCCAAGGCCGCAGCTGGCGCGGTCGACAAGGTTCCCGTTGCAAGGGTGGTGAACCTGTCGCGCGCACTCGACGAACTGACCACGGCCGGCTGGCGAGCCATTGGCCTGGCTGGCGAGGCGGAGCAAACGCTTGACCAGGTGCTGGACGCGACGCCCACGGTGCTGGTGATGGGGTCTGAAGGCGAAGGCCTCCGCCGCTTGGTCGCCGACCATTGTGACGAGCTTGCCCGCATACAGATGCCAGGCGGATTCGAAAGTCTCAACGTCTCGGCCGCAGCGGCCGTAGCGCTCTATGAGGCATCACGTCCTCGGTGAATTCGCTTTGCAGCTGATGGTTCTGCGCGGCATTTAATACGCTATGAATTTCACCCCCGTCGTGAGCGCCGGTGCCTTTGCCGCTTTTTTCCAGGTGGTATTCATCGACCTGGCGCTTGCAGGCGATAACGCCGTGGCGGTGGGAATGGCCGCCGCAGGTTTGCCAAGCGCGCAACGCAGGCGGGCCATCTTTCTAGGGCTCGGCGCGGCCGTGGTGATGTTGATCAGCTTCGCGCTGCTCACCACCCAGCTCCTTAAGGTGGTGGGCCTCCTGCTGGCCGGCGGGATTTTGCTGCTTGGGGTCAGCTGGCGCATGTGGCGCGATTTGCGACAAAATGGGGAGCCTTACGCCGAGGGGGAAGTTGCCCTGGCCGATGCAACTGGCGTCGAGATCGACGCGCATCCAAAACGTGCGCCGCAGGCCAAGACCATGCGCCAAGCCCTGGTCCAGATTCTGTTCGCTGACCTCGCCATGTCGCTGGACAATGTGCTCGCAGTCGCTGGCGCTGCGCGCCATCACCCCTGGGTATTGGTCGGCGGCCTGCTCTTGTCGATCACCATCACGGGCCTAGTCGCCAGCTTTGTTGCCAAACTGTTGCACCGATTTCGCTGGGTGGCCTACCTGGGCCTGATGATCGTCCTCTATGTGTCGTTGCACATGATCTGGGACGGCGTGCGGACAGTTGTCATCGATACCGGACAGACGCAGATCTACAACAACGTGATGCCAGGCGGGCTCAACATCAAACCCCACGAGATCGCCAAGCGAACGCAACTCTAAGCTTGCGCCTCAGGCCCGCCGAACCGTTCGCACCATTCGGCAGTCTGCGTATCATCGACCTTTCGGAAGAGCACATCGGGAGCTTTCACCCCGCGGCCAAGAGGCAGAACCTCCAAAATCCCCTGCCCCTCGAGGTTTGGCCAGTTTCCGGGGAAGGCCTCGCCAACCGACAGAGCGATGGTCTCGGAGGCAAACGGAATGAAGGGCTCAGAGACCTTGGCGAATAACGCCACCAGATTGAGGCCCGTTCGCACTGCAACCGCTGCGCGCGCTGGATCGACCTTAAAAGCCGTCCAAGGCGCAGCTTCGGTTAGATAGCCGTTGCCCAAAACCCATAGCTGGCGCAGCGAGGCGGTAGCCTTGCGGAACTCGCGGTTCTCAAGGTTCTCGGTGAGTTCGCGCAGCTTTGCCAGAACATCGATCTCCAGCTTGGCCTCGAGGGGCCCCGAGGCGCCGCCGGCCGGAACCAGACCCTCAAAACGCGTCTCGGTAAACTTCAGGATGCGGTTGACGAAATTGCCGAGCACGTCGGCGAGATCGGCGTTCACCTGCGCCTGAAATTGCTCCCAGGTGAAGGTGGCGTCGGAGGTCTCCGGCGTGTTGGCGCTGATCCACCATCGCCAATAATCAGCAGGCAGCAACTCCAGAGCGTGGTCCATGAAGACGCCGCGCTTCTGAGACGTCGAGAATTTGCCTCCATAGTAGTCGAGCCAGTTGAAGCCTTTGAGCTGATCCACCAGCTTCCACGGCGGGTCAGCGTTTGGCGTCCATTCGCCATCGGCAGACCGCGTTTCGTTCAACCCGATCAGGGTGCAGGGGAAGCCCACCGTGTGAAAGGGCACGTTGTCCTTTCCCATAAACTCCACGTAGGTCACGTCCGCAGCCGCCGGCGTGCGCCACCACCGTTCCCAATCAGCCTCATCGGCGGGGGTCAATGTGCCGGCCTCGGCAGCTCGTGCGTCGGCCCACTCCCAGGTGGCCGCGATATATTCAATCGGCGCATCGAACCAGACGTAGAAGACCTTGCCGGCCAGGCCCTCGATATCCGGCGTCTGGCCGTCGGGGTTCGGGCCCCACTGATGGGCGTTGACCGGCACGCCCCATTCCAGGTCGCGCGTGATACCGCGGTCCTGAAGCCCCTCATCTAACCACTTCAGCGCAATCGAGGTGACGAGCAGCGGCCAGCGATCGCGCTTTTCTTCGATCCAAACACGGAGCTTCTGAGAAAAAAGGCTCTGACGCAGGAACAGGTGCTTGGAACCGCGGATCTCAATGTCGCTCGAGCCGGAGATCGCAGATCGCGGCTGCAACAAATCGGCTGGGTCAAGCACCCTCGTACAGTTCTCGCACTGATCGCCTCGCGCGGCCCCATAACCGCAATGCGGGCATGTGCCGATGACATAACGGTCAGGCAGGAAGCGCTTGTCGGCGTTGGAGTAGACCTGCTGGGTCACCCGCTCCTCGATGAAGCCCGCCTCCCACAGCTGTTGGGCGAACCGCTGCGTGAGCTTGTGATTCTGGGGTGATGACGAGCGGCCAAAGTGGTCCCATGACAGGCCAAAGGCGCGACCAAGGTCATGCTGGACCTGATGCTGCTCGGCGCAAAAGGTCGCCGGGTCCTGGCCCTTCTCAGCGGCGGCCAATTCGGTCGGCGTGCCGTGTTCGTCTGTGGCGCAGATGTATAGGGTTTCGCGGCCGCGCGAGCGCTGGAAACGGGCATAAACGTCTGCCGGCAGCATGGAGCCTGCGAGCGTCCCAAGGTGCTTGATCCCATTGATGTAGGGCAGAGCGGAGGTGATCAGAATGCGGGACATGACGTCTCTCGAGATGAGGAGAAGGCGCGGCTTATAGGCGAGAATTCAGCGGAAGGGACCCTTGAAGACAAAGAAGGCGCCAGTTGCGATCAAGGCGAAACCGATGCCGTGATTAAGAGTGAAGGGCTCCTTCAACCAGATGACGGAAAAAATGGCGAAGACCGCCAGCGTGATCACCTCCTGCATCGCCTTGAGCTCCGCAGGATCATAGACCGCCCGACCGATGCGGTTTGCAGGCACGGCCAGGCAGTATTCAAAGAAAGCTATCCCCCAGCTGATCAACACGATCAGCCACAGGGCCCGGTGGCGCACGTTCAACTGTCCATACCAGGCAAACGTCATGAAGATGTTCGAGGCGAACAGCAGCAACACAGGCGTCAACGAAGTCCAGATGAGCGGCATAAAGCGACTCCGGGAGCTTTGGCGTTGAGGTGAACACCGCCAGCCCTATAAACGCGCCACCAGCAGGAGAGACAGGCCATATGCTAAAGTGGATGAGGCCTCTGATCGTTGCGGCGGCCGGGGTCATCGCCTTGACAGCTTGCGCCCCTGCCAAAGGGCCGTCCAAGGCGACCGCAGGTACGCTGAACATCTACAACTGGTCCGACTACATCGATCCAGCTCTGCTCAAAGAGTTCACCGCTCAAACGGGGATCAAGGTTCGGTACGACACCTTTGATTCCAACGAAGTGCTGGAAACCAAGATGCTCCAGGGACATACCGGCTACGACATCGTCGTTCCGTCAAACCACAACCTCCCGCGCGATATCATCGCCCTGGCGATCCAACCCCTGGACACGGCGAAACTCGCAGGCCTCGACAACATCGAGGCCGGGGTTAGAACCCATATGGAGCCCTTCGATCCTGGCGCGAAATACGCAGTGCCCTACATGCAAGGCACCATTGGCCTTGGCTACAACGTCGAAGCCGTGGCCAAGCGTTTGCCCGGCGTGAAGATCGACAGCTGGGCGGTGGTATTCGACCCTCAGACCCTGGCCAAACTCAAAGACTGCGGCGTCTACTTTCTAGACGCCTCGGAAGACATGTACGCCGTCGTATTGAACTACCTTGGCAAGGACCCCAATTCGCGCGATCCGCGGGACTACGCCGAAGCGACCGATCTTCTGCTGAAGGTTCGCCCCTTCGTGCGAAAATTCCATTCTTCGGAGTACATTGGCGCGCTCGCCAATGGTGATATCTGCTTGGCGATCGGCTATTCCGGCGATGTGCTGCAGGCCAAGGCTCGAGCCGCAGAGGCCAAGAATGGCGTCCATCTCGCCTATGTCATTCCCAAGGAAGGCAGCCAGGTTTGGTACGACCTGTTCACCATCGCGGCCGACGCGCCGAATCCAGCCGCCGCTTATGCATTCCTGAATTTCATGCTGCAGCCGCAGGTCATTGCTCGAGCCTCCAACTACACCAAATATGCGAACGCTAATGGCGCGGCGACCGGCTTCGTCGACTCCATTGTGCGGAACGATCCCGGCGCCTATCCGCCACCTGAACTCGCCAAGCGCCTCTTCGTCACCACCAGCAAAGATCAGTCGCTTTTGCGCGTGGTGAACCGCCAATGGTCTCATGTATTGACTGGCCAGTGAGTTCAGCTGGCGCAACCCCGCTCGTCCGTTTCGAGGACGTCTCCAAACGCTTTGGCGCTTTGACGGCCGTTGACGGCGTGAACCTGGAGATCGCCCCGGGAGAATTCTTTGCCCTGCTTGGACCCTCCGGCTGCGGGAAAACCACCCTGATGCGCCTTCTGGCGGGGTTCGCCGAACCCGATGAAGGTCGCATCCTGCTGAACGGAGAAGACATCGCGGGCCTGCCGCCCCATCGCCGGCCGTCGAGCATGATGTTTCAGACCTACGCCCTTTTCCCGCACCTGAATGTGGAGAAAAATATCAGCTTTGGGCTGAAACAGCGGGGTTGGAACAAGGACCGGGCGTCTGCACGTGTGGAAGAGATGCTTCGCGTTGTGCGTCTTGAGGGGCTCAACCTTCGACGCCCTGATCAGCTTTCCGGGGGCCAGAAGCAACGCGTTGCGCTGGCCCGAGCGCTCGCTGTGCAGCCGAAGATCCTGCTGTTGGATGAGCCTCTTGCCGCGCTCGACCGAAAGCTGCGCGAAGAAACCCAGTTGGAACTCAAAGCGATCCAGCGGACGCTCGGTGTCACCTTCCTGATCGTTACCCATGATCAGGATGAGGCTATGGTCGTGTCCGACCGGATCGCGGTGATGAACGAGGGCAAGATCGCCCAGATTGGCGCGCCGCATGAGGTCTATGAGCAGCCTGCCAGTCGCTTTGTGGCGGAATTCCTTGGCGAGGCGAACCTGTTCCCCGATGGGGCGCACTGGCATCTCGTACGACCAGAAAAGATGACCCTCTCGGCGACTGCCACACCTGGCGGCATGGCCGGCGAGGTCATGGAAATCGCCTATTTCGGGGATCGTACGCGCTATGTCGTGAAGCGCCCCCACGGCCAAGTGCTGCGGATTAGTCGCGTGAACCTGGGGCCGCCGCTATCGCTGGAGGTGGGAGATGCGGTGTGGGCGTCCTTCGCGCCGGACAGCGCAGTGACACTCGCCTCATGAAACGCTCCTGGCCCGCCGGTGCTGCGCCCTTTGCCTGGCTCCTTGTCTTCTTCGCCCTCCCCTTTTTCCTGGTGGCGAAGCTTTCGCTGTCACACGCGGTGCTGGCGATACCGCCTTATGCGCCACGGCTCGACCTGTCGCGGGGAGCCGCCGGGCTTATCGGCTTCGTCCGCGAGCTGAATTTCGCGACCTACACCAGGTTGGCGGCAGACCGGCTTTACCTCCTGGCCTATCTCTCCAGCCTCAAGTTTGCCGCGATCGGCACCGCCATCCTGCTCGCGATCGGTTATCCCATGGCCTACGGAATGAGCCGCTATGGGGCGTTTGCGCGCCAGACACTGTTGATAGCGGTGATCGTGCCATTCTGGACGAGCTTCTTGATCCGCATCTATGCGTGGATCGCGATCCTCAATCCAACAGGCCTGCTCAACCAAGTGCTGGCCGCGTTCCATCTGGGGCCGCTCAACCTCCTCAATTCCCAGACAGCCGTGATCATTGGCCTTGTCTACGCATACCTGCCGTTCATGGTTCTGCCGATCTACGCCGTGTTGGACAGGCAGGACGAAAGCTTGATCGAGGCGGCGCAGGATCTTGGCTGTACGCCGACCCAGGCCTTCTGGCGGGTGACGTTTCCGCTCTCCTGGCCAGGGGTTGCGGCGGGCGCGCTGCTTTGCTTCATCCCGATGGTTGGAGAGTTCGTGATCCCCGATCTTCTCGGCGGTTCCGATACCCTGATGCTCGGTCGCACCCTATGGACGGAATTCTTCGCAGACCGTGATTGGCCCGCCGCCTGCGCGGTCGCCGTTGTGCTGCTAGGCACGCTTGCTGTGCCTATCGCGCTCTTCCAACGTCAACAAGCAAAGGTACTCTCGTGAGGTCCGGCCCCTCGGCTTTTAACAGGATCAGTGTCTGCTTGGGTCTGGGCTTCCTCTATGCGCCGATCGTTCTGCTGGTGGTCTATTCCTTCAACGCCAGCCGACTGGTCACGGTGTGGGGTGGGTTCTCGATCCGCTGGTACGCAGCTGTGCTTGAGGACAGCCAGATACTGGACGCAATCTGGGTCACCCTGCGGGTTGGCCTGATATCTGCGACTGTGGCGACCGGGCTGGGAATTCTGGCGGCGGTCGCCTTGGCCCGCTCGGGAAAGTTCCGCGGCCGGACGTTATTTTCGGCCATGATCTACGCGCCCCTTGCGATGCCTGAGGTGATCTTGGGTCTGTCTTTGCTGTTGCTGTTCGTGGCTATGGGAATTCCGAGAGGCTTCTGGACTGTGACGCTCAGCCACGCGACCGTGACGCTTTGCTATGCGACCGTGGTGATCCAGGCCCGGCTGGCGAGGTTCGACATCAGCCTGGAGGA
The DNA here is from genome assembly GCA_903860975.1 of uncultured Alphaproteobacteria bacterium. Taxonomy (GTDB): domain Bacteria; phylum Pseudomonadota; class Alphaproteobacteria; order Caulobacterales; family Caulobacteraceae; genus Phenylobacterium. Next base: position 3,372 of record CAIOSI010000026.1, on the reverse strand, counting down.
AGCCGCGCGGGACCTGGGCTGCCCGCCACTGAGCGCATTCCTGAAGGTCACTTTACCGAACATCGCTCCCGCTGTCGCAGCGGCCTGGATGCTGGCTTTCACACTGTCACTCGACGACCTCGTGATCGCTAGCTTCACCTCGGGACCGGGCGCAACGACCTTGCCTATGCGCCTCTACAGCCAGATTCGGCTTGGCGTAAATCCGGAGATCAATGCCGTCTCGACACTCTTGATTGCTGTGGTTTCGGCAGGCGTGGTGGCGGCTGGATTGATCCAGCGCCGTCGCCTTAAGTCAGCTTAGGCCGCGCTCTACTGCGCTGAGCACGCAGGGTGGATCCGACGAACGCAAAGCCAAGGATCATCATCAGCCAGGTTGACGCTTCTGGCACGGCAGCCGCAGCACCACCAAGCTGTGGGATACTGTCGGAGCCGTTCACAATGTTCTCGACAATCGGCCGATCGTCTAGCGGCTGGCTGATGGGGAGGGGTTGGCTGTTGGTTGGTGGTTTGCTGTTCGGGACCGGTTTGATGCTCGCGAGCGGTTGGCCGCAACTGTCAAGCAGGTTGGGCACACAGATGCCGCCAACGCCACCGGAGCCCGCGCCTAAACCGTCACCTGTTAGCGGGCCAGTCGAGCCGACGCCAATGTCAGGGAAAGTTCCGCCGCCAGTCGGGGCTCCAATCGAAACACCGCCGGAGCCGCCGCCATTGTCGCCGTTACCCCCGCCGGCACCGCTGGTCCCGTCGCTGGCGCCGACGTTACCGCCGCCGTTACCGCCGCCGCCGAAAAAGCCCGCAGTGCCGCCGCCAGAACCACCCAATCCAACGCCACCCAGGCCCCCCGAATTGGCGACATTGTGGACAAAGAAACGATCGTTAGCTCCGGCGTCGCCATCCGTCGGCACGCCAAACCCGTCCAATCCTCCAAAGCCAGAGACGCCAGCCACGATATTCGGCACCTTACCCGGCGCGTGGTCGCTATTGTTATTCGCGTTGTCATGACCGCCGGCCCCGGATTGGGCGTAGTCTGCCAAGATCATCAGGCCGTCTTCACCGTTCGGCATGAAGTCGCCAGAATGAGACACATCGCGGTCCTCACCCGGCCCAAAGATGCTGTGGGAACCTCTCTCAGTGTTCTGCTGGCCAACTGAATAGGCCTCACTGGCGCCTGCGAAGTCGCTGACGCTGACGCCGACGCCGATGCTGGTATCCGCCCCCTCAATGGAAGCCGCGCCCCCTCGCCCGCCGCCGCTCGAGGCACCGTTACTCGCCACCTGAAAATGCGTTGGCGCATTATTCAAATGAAGGCGCCGGGTCCCGTCGGTCGTGTCGGACCATACGGCCGCTAAGAGGCAGATCGACACGAGCGTCAACAATAGTCGCTTCGCCTGTCTCGAATTGGGACGCTTATTGGACATAGAACGAACAGAGCAATGATCGTGCAAGATCGTCCAAAATCGCGCTTTATTAAGCGGTCAGTTAACGATGAACGCCCGCACTTTGGGTCGGCGGCATGAATTCACCATGATTATTGTCACCGAAATTCACTCATTCCGGGACGCGTTAATTCTAAAATGACCTCATAAGCGAGGAACGTGATCGAACCAGGGTTTGGCCTGTTCAAGCTGACCGGCCAGCCGGAACAAAGTCGCCTCCGCGCCCATTCGGGCGACAAACTGCAGACCAATCGGAAGACCGCCCTTGCTCCAGGCCAGCGGCACGCTCATGGCGGGCTGGCCTGTGTTGTTGAAGGCCTGAGTGTTGGGCATGAAGGCGAACAGCCGCTCTGAAATCAGCTTGGTATCCTCAAGGACCCAGCCAATCGGGATCGCCGGCGAGCCCAGGGTTGAGAGCAGCACAACGTCATAGGTTTCGAAAAGCTGCGCCTCGAGGCGCGCGTAAGCGTGCAGCGTCTGCAGGGCGCGCACATAGGCGGCCCCACCAATTGCCGCCCCCCGCCGATAGGTCGCCATCGTTAGGCCTTCGATCTCTCCGGCTTCGATGGGCCGGCCTCGCCGCTCGGCCTCTGCGTCGAGATTGGCCGCGATACTTGCGGCGATCACTGTACCGGCAGCCGCCTGCATGGCCGCCACATCGCCAGGGATCCGCACCTCCTCGACATCGTGTCCGAGCTCTTCACAAAGCCGCGCCGTCTCACGCACGGCCGCCTCGCACTCCGGATCGAGCCCAGGCGCTTGCATGGCGGCAAGCGTAAACCCGATCTTTAGCCGGCCAGGCTCAAGCGCCGCTTCTTCGATAAACGGACGCTCGGGCATAGCCATGAAGTAGGGATCACCAGGTTGTGGATGGCAGGCAATATCAAGGAGATGGGCGCTATCGCGCACCGAGCGCGTCACGGCGTGCTGGATCGAGGCACCGCCCCACCCTTCCCCGGCTGGGGCGAAGGACACCCGCCCCCGCGACGGCTTCATACCGAACAGGCCGCAACAGGAGGCCGGCGTGCGGATCGAGCCGCCGCCGTCACTTGCATGGGCTGCAGGCACAATCCCCGCCGCAACGGCCGCCGCTGCCCCGCCCGATGAACCGCCAGGCGTTCGGGAAAGATCCCAAGGATTGCGGCAGACACCGAGCAAGTCGGACTCTGTAAAGGGCCAAAGGCCGAACTCGGGTGTGTTGGTCTTTCCGAAGATCGACATTCCGGCAGCCTTGTAGGCGATCGTGAGCGCGCTGTCGGTTGGCACCACGACTTCGGCGAACAGCCGCGAGCCCATGGTGGTCGGCGTCCCCGCCAGGTTTGCGCCGAGGTCCTTGAGCAGAAATGGCACACCGCTGAAGGCGCCTTGAACAGCCGGCTCTGAGCGCGCGCGCTCGCTCAGATCCATGGTCACGGCGTTGATCTTTGGATTGACCTCGGCCATCCGCGAAACAGCGGTGTTCAGGAGTTCCCCGGCGCTCACTTCGCGACGGGCGACCAGGGCCGCCAAGCCCACCGCATCGTGGCCGCGATAGTCCTCGAAATTCATTGGGTCACCTCTCCTGTTACAGGCGTAGGCAAGCACAGCTGGGCCGCAGAACCAACCATGCCTGAACGTCAGCCCCTTGCGCTCAAGGAGCGCTTCATTTCATAAGCGCCTTTGGCCGCCGGATTAGCTCAGTTGGTAGAGCAGTGGTTTTGTAAACTGGGATTTTGACAAACGTTTCAAGTCGTTGCCTGTAAAAGATGCATGTCATGGCCCTAGTAATTTCAATGACTTAGCGCGACAGCGTAAAATGGCCTGCCCCTTTGGGGTGATCCGGTTTCAATGTTAGTGCACGGCGGTCTCTAACGCCATGTTTGGGGTGGGTGAGCGCGCGCCCTCAACGGCTGGCGCGCTTGCCCATGGCACGATGCCGCCGCTGCGCGGGACGAAG
>CAIOSI010000025.1 GCA_903860975.1 uncultured Alphaproteobacteria bacterium | reverse complement strand
GTCCTGGGTGATCAAGTTCGGACCGGCGATCGCAGCAAACCTGCGTCGTCGCCGGTCTGCGCCGACCGGCCGATGGCACTTGGACGAAATGGTCGTGCGGATCGGCGGGCGGTATGTACCTGTGGCGTGCGGTCGATGATGCGGGGGAGGCCCTGGACGTCCTGGTCCAGAAGCGTCGCAACAAGCACGCGGCGCTGAAAACGCTCACCTGGCCATCCGACGACGAGAGCGGAAGCAACAGAAGTTCAGCCCAGAGGCTCCTGTCCAGCTACGCAGCTGTCAACAACACCTTCAATACCCAGCCGCATCTGATCTCTCGACCCGGACTTCGAACCCTGCGAGCCCGGGCTCACCGGGCGTGGGCGCTCGCCACCGTGGCGGCGTGATTGAAGGGGAAGGGGGAGGGCCCATTTTGGGCTCGGCCAGGTTAACTTGTAAGCACCAGTCCGCCGGTTATTCGTCTCCACCTCCGCCCGGCCGCGTCCGAGATGCTCTTCGCGGTCGAGGCGCTGGGCGCGCGCCTCTAGCTAGGCTAGCGCCCCGACGACGCCCTTCGACCTACCAGATGCGCTTCACCGCGAAACCGTCGAACAGCGCCTCATTCGAGACCAGCACCATGTCCTCGGCCTGCGCCTGGGCGATCAACAGGCGGTCGAAGGGATCCTTGTGGGCGATATTCATCTCACCTGCCATTCGTGCATGACGGACCGTAATCGCCAGTTCTGCGAACCCCTGATTGGCGACGATTGCTTCGAAATCCTGCGCCAGCAACGCCGCGTCAGGCAGCTTGCCGATGCGGAACTTGGTGGCCACCTCCATGGCCGAAGCGGCGCTGACGGCGATGCTGTTCGCCTCGTCGCCAATGGCTTCGCGCGCGAGGCAGCTCAGCGTCTCGTCACCCGCAAGCCACCAGATCAGCGCATGGGTGTCGAGCAGGAGCTTCAATCGATATTCCATCCGCTCAGATCTTCATCGGGCAGCGGCTCATCGAAGCGCGCATCAATGGCGATCCGGCCTTTGAGCGCCCCGAAGCATCGACGCCCGCGCTGCGCGACCGGCACCAGACGCACCACCGGCACGCTGCCTCGCGCGATCACCACCTCGCCGCCCGCAAGAGCGTCGGCGATCAGTCGAGACAGGTTGGTCTTGGCGTCGTGGACCGAGAACTGGGCCATGGGGCCTCCTTAGCTAAGTACATAGCTAACTGGGTCGCCGCCGGCAAGGCGTGTCGTCGTGCGGATGCTGGCAGTCTAACTCTAACTTGTCTCCGATATGGCCCAAGCGGTGGGCATCTGCGGGGGCGACGGCGTCGATCCAATCTCTTTCAAGCGGCGCCGCTTCGCGCCGGACGTGATCGGCTCTGCGGTCTGGCTCTTTTTCCGCTTCACGCTGAGCATTCGTGACGTTGAGGAGGTGCTGGCCCAGCGCGGCATCGAGGTCAGTCGCAAGGCGGCGCGGTCCTGGGTGATCAAGTTCGGACCGGCGATCGCAGCAAACCTGCGTCGTCGC
>CAIOSI010000024.1 GCA_903860975.1 uncultured Alphaproteobacteria bacterium | reverse complement strand
GTAGGCAAAGCGCCACAACACGGAGCCTGTGGTGGTCACGAGGACATGGAGGCCCTCAGAATCGCTGACCTTGTAAGGCTTCGTCGCCGGCTTGAGCGTTCGAAGCTTGGCGTCCGTAAGGGGCGTGTGGTTGGTATCTCGAAAATGGGTGTTGGTATACCGGCCTGGATCTAGCACCAATTTTCGTGGACACCGGCACGTCCACTGACACTCCCCGGCATCGGCAATCCGTATTCACTAGCAGATTCAATGACGCATTGGCCGCCAGTGGACGTCAGTGGAGCCTCGCTGGTGGGCCCGGCAGGACTCGAACCTGCAACCAGACCGTTATGAGCGGCCGGCTCTAACCATTGAGCTACAGGCCCCAGCAGCGACGCATCAATGGCGGTTAGCACGGGTGCTAAGCACCTTAAAGGGCTAGTGGCCAGCATCCTTGAAAGCCTGCGAAAGCCGGTCGGCCATCACCCGGCCTGGAAAGGCGCGGTCCCCCTCCATCATCGCGGCGTAGACGAGGCCTTTGCCCGCAATAGCCCCGGACGCCCAGCCTACTCCGCGCGAGGCATCCGCCAGGGAATTACAGCTCATCGCCCTCGCCTGACCATCCTTGCGGGTGACCTTGAGAAGATCGTCGATGGTCTGCATTGCGGAGCCAGGTCCGGCGCAAGCGGGAAGCTGCCGGTCGCAAGCAGAGTGCGTATTGTAGCGATAGACGAGCTTGCCGCTGTCCAGTTCGGCGATCAGAACACAAGATTGTGGATCGCCGATCGCCCGCGAAATCGCCGCATCGAGGGCCTCCCGCTCGACGCCCTTTGGCGCCTCGGGCGCGCAAGCTGTAAGAGCCTCGGCGGCAAGACAGGCCACAGCGATTTGGCGGGCGAACATCCTCACCCAATACGCAGGAAGTTCGACGTATTCAACGCGACGATCATTCGGCCGCCGCTAGCGGTTGTGGGGCGCGACACACATGGGTTGGCCCCGCCAGCTCGCATTCATCAAGCTGCCATGGCTCACAGCTTTGAGGCGTTCTTTCTCATAAGCGGCGTTCTCGCCGGGGGGCTTCACGCCAGGCCCGCAGACGGGCGCAGTCACCTGCAAGGTGGCTCCGGGGCAAGTGCAAACGTCCTCGCGCGCGACGAGACGGCTGGACTCGGCCGTGCGGCAATCGACCGGCATCTGATGACCGCCGCCGTCCAGGCAGATCGTGGCAGACTTTGGAGGGCTCAGCGACAGGGGTGTGGCGCCGGCGAGGCCAGCTCCGAAGACCAAGGCTGCAGCGCCAAGCAGACTCAAAGGCTTGATGGCATTTCTCCGTCGCGTCCCCCAGCCAGCCCATTCAGCCGCACATCGGCTAGGAGCGTCAATCGCCGAAAGGACGATAGGCAAGATAAGCTTAGCGGCAATTCACCACGTCGCCTTGCGATTGCTTAACTGCGGCCCGTTCACAGTGGCGAAATGGATCCGATCTCAACCGCCCGCTACGGCATGATGGCAGCGACCCAGCAGCTCACAGCCTCAGCCAACCGCGTCGCCGCCAATGGCGTCAACGGCGACTACCCGGCAGAAGCCGTCAGCCAGATCCAAGCCAAGCAGGCCTTCACGGCGGATGCAGGCGTGATCAAGGTCGCCAACGAAATGTGGCAGTCGTTGCTCGGCCTCCAGGCGCGCTAAGGACCTTCGCGCCGTCCCTATTGGAAGGCGATCCAGCGTCCGGCTGCGGCGCCAAGCACCCAGACCAGCATCGTCGAATAAGCCACGAGCTTGGTCAGCGGCCCGCCCCCCTCGCCCGAACCGCGGAACAGGGTGACCATTCCCGTGCCGAGAACCCAGGCGACGTAAAGACCGGTGTAGACTTTGTTGACCGGGTCCAGATGTGCGTAGTCATCCGGCTTGATCACGATGTGAGTGTGGATGAACTGCGCTAAGATCAGCGCGATCATGCCAGCGAGATAAGCCCATCGTAGCCGGCCACGCGTCACGGGGATTAGGATCAGCGCTGCGGCCGTGATCAAATGGTAGATGCCCACGTCGATCAGTTCCGTTGTCGAAAAGATCCAAATTCCGGCCAGGAATATGGCGCCTCCGATCGCGAACCAGATCTTCGGCAGGAGCGCCACGGCGCCATTGGCCGCAGCGACGGGGCGGCTCACGCCATAGGTCAGGATGACCCCAGCAAGCAGCGCCATCATTTTCACGACGAAGGCAGAGCTGTCGTAGAGTTTAACGGCGTTGGCTGAGCCGATCAGCACACCGGTAATGACGATGCCAACGATGCCGAGGTTCTGCCAAAATCTCAGATTCCGGTAGATTTCCGCCGGTGGCTCCTCGGTCATGCCCGCATCCAGCATGCGCAGGTTCATCAGGATTGTGGTTCCGCCCAGCAGAACCAGGGAAACGATATGCCCGACCTCCCATGAGGCGTAGCCGAAGGTGGGTCCGTTGACCCACGTCGCCGGGGGAATGTTCGCGAGGCTCTCTACCCAAGGCTTGGCATGGGGGAAAAAGTACTCGAGGTTTATGCTGCTCATAAGTGCTGCCCCGCGAGGTTCATTTCGCCCTTATCGGAGGTCTTGCACTCCTCCACCCAGTTGATGAAGGCCGGCTGAGGCTTGCCGCACTCATACCAGTTGTAGGGAATGAACCGGCCGGTTGCGATAACCAGAAGCCACATAAACAGCGAACCGGCCGCAGCCAAGCGCGCTGTGCGCGGTGGGAGTTCATCGGCGTCCCACGAGCCTTGCGTCTTCTGGGTCTGGCCATGGAAGACCAAGATGTTGATCAGCGCGATGGCCAAGAAGACCATTTTCGCTCGGAACCAGATGTCGTGGTAGTAGAAAATCGGCTTGGCGAAAAGCAGGCCCGTCCCCGTGATCACCACAAAGATGAAACTGAACACCGTCAGCGGCAGGATTGCATTGCTGACCACCGATACCTTTGTTTTCCGAAACGTTACGCCCAGAAGCCGCAGATCGACCACCAAGATTGTGCCCGCAAACAACATCAGCGCGATGAGGTGGGTGCCTTCCAGAAGATTCCAGAAATTGAGCGAGCCTAGAAGCAATTCGCTGAAGGATTGGCCATCCGGCGTCGGACCTTTTCCAAAGCCGTGCTGAAGCCAGTTTAAGAATGCGCCAATCATTGGCGCAGCTCCCTTAGTCCGTCCATCCTGTTCCCCACCTCAAGCAGCGATCGTGATCGCGTCGCCTGCTCATACGCACCCGCCATAGCCCGACAATCAAGCAACCAACGGTTCCAGCGCTGTTACACCTTGGTTACAGTCTGAACGTCTTAGACTGTCCGAGGCACGCTGTCGTACCGAACGGAAGACGTCAGGGCCAAAGCGGCCCAGCCGCTTCGCTCGATATCATCACGCGCGACGACGCCGGCTCACAGCACTCAGCGCGCCCAGAAAAAAGGGGGGCTATGCGCCCCCCTAATAAATCCTGGCTAATGCCTATTTCTCGGTCGCGTCGGAACCATCCTTCGGCGCGCCAGTGCCGGACGAGCCCATGAACAGCTTGCGGCCGTCCGGGAAGGTCACATCGCGGCCGTTCGCCTTACAGATCGGCGTACAGGCCTTGTCTTTCGACTGATAGCCGCGGACGACGATGTCCGTGCCGACCTTCAGCGAGTTACGGTCAATGCCAGCACGCAGCAGGGTGTTGGGCGTGCCGCCCTCAACCATCCACTCCGTCGCTGTGCCATCAGCGGCGATCACATTGACGTGCACCCACGCGTGCGGGTTGATCCATTCGACCTTGACGACCTTGCCGCGGAGCAGAACCGGGGCCTTGCCGTCAAATTCAGCGGCGAAGGCGTGGTGGGCCGAAGCCTGCGTGACGCCGATCGTCGCAGCGGCCAAAAGGCCGGCGGAAATCATCGTTGGGATAATAAAACTACGGAAATTCATTGGGCGTCTCCAGCGGAGGATGCTGCTATCTTTTCATCTTTCTGCGACCACATTGAGGCCATGGTGACCACAAAACGGGCGCAGGAAGACAGGGCGGGAGTAGTCGTTACTTAAGCGGCTCTTTGCGCAAGTGACCGTACATCAATTCTTCGACGAACTCGACACACTTGAACTGTTGAAGGCGAGCGTCTTCGCCAACGTGCTTATAAAGATTCATGCTCATCTTCCAAGGACGCGTGAAGATGCTGGGATCCTCGATCGTGGCCTCATAGCGCATCACGCCAGGACCGGTAGGGGTCCAACGCTCAACAACCTTGACATCGCCGGTGTGGAAATTGCCTGCGCGATCGAACCAGGTCGAGTCGAGCATGCCGGTCACAACCACCACCAAGCTATCGCCTTCCCAGTGAGCGACCGACTGACCCATCCAGCTGTCGACGGGGGCCGGACCTGGGTCCTTGAACTGCAGATTGCGCACGGCCCCTGCATATTCGTAGGCGATCAAGGTCGCGCTCTCAGACTGGAAGATCTGGAACGGCAGCGACATGTAGTTGGCGCGTGGTACGCCTGGCAGGTAGCACTTGATCTCCGGATCTTTGTGGATCCAGTCAGACTTGTTGGCGTCGCGCTGCTTCAAAGCCGCTGGCGTGTAAGGGATCGCGCCGCCTTCGACGACGCCAAGACCGGCGGGCACTGAGCCAACCGCTCCAAGCGCCAACACGTCCTTGGCTGGCACTGGAACCACGGGACCAGGACGCATTTGAAGCGCGGCGCTCGCCGCATGGGGCTCGATGTTCCAATTGGCAGTGTTCATCACCTGCCAAACACCGTTCAGGTCGGGATGCTTGCCATCCGGACCGCGGGGCGCACGGTAGGCCGAAGCCTTCGAGGCACCCTTCGTCGCTGTAGCCGCCGGCTTTGCCTTGGCGGGAGCGGTCTGGGCTTGAGCCTGACCGCCAACAACCGCGCCAGCCAACGCCAGCGCAACCAAAGTCCTAATCATCATTCGCTCCCCAAATCTCCATCTCAAAAACCGACGGAGTCGTATTTGCTGAAATTCCTAGCGGACCTTTAAGCGAAGCGCCAGACGCACCAACTTTTGACTTTCGGCGCAGAGACGATTAGCGCCCCCCTATGGCGATACGTCACCTGTTCGCGACTCCGATCTATAATGCATCACTTAGCACAGACCGGAACTTCGAAAATTTCAGGGCCGAATTGGAAGGCGCTTGTCGCATGCTGGCGCGTGAGGATATCGCAGGACGAGCTTGGTGCAAGGCCAACAACTATGACGGTTACACCTCCTATGCCTCGCTGAACGACCTGACGACGCGGGCAAGCGTCTTTGGGGAGTTGAAGACCAAACTCGACAAGCATGCCGCCACCTTCGCCAAGGACCTGGCGTTTGACCTGGGCCGTGGCCGGCTGAAGCTCGACAGCCTTTGGGCCAACCTGCTGAAACCGGGAGCGACCCACTCAGGGCACATTCATCCTCACAGCGTATTGTCGGGGACGATCTATGTGACAACGCCGCCAGGCTCGAGTGCTCTCAAGCTCGAGGACCCGCGCCTGCCGATGATGATGGCCGCCCCGCCGCGAAGACGCGACGCACCGCAAGATGACCAGGCGTTCGTCTATCTGACCCCGGAGGCGGGCACAGTGTTCATGTGGGAAAGTTGGCTGCGCCACGAAGTGCCCGCCAACCGCGCCAAGACGGAGCGGATCTCGATTAGTTTCAACTACGGCTGGCGCTAAGCGCAGAACGAAAAGGCCCCGCAAGGAGCGGGGCCCTGACCGTTCTCAGCTGTCCAGGAAGCTGCGCAGCTTGCGCGAGCGGCTCGGATGCTTGAGCTTGCGCAGCGCCTTGGCTTCGATCTGACGAATGCGCTCGCGGGTGACGCTGAACTGCTGGCCGACTTCCTCGAGGGTATGGTCGGTATTCATGCCGATACCAAAGCGCATGCGCAGCACGCGTTCTTCGCGGGGCGTCAGAGACGCGAGCACACGAGTGGTGGTCTCCCGCAGGTTCGACTGGATTGCCGCATCAATCGGCAGGATCGCATTCTTGTCTTCGATAAAGTCACCAAGGTGGCTGTCTTCTTCGTCGCCGATCGGTGTCTCGAGACTGATTGGCTCCTTGGCGATCTTCAGGACCTTGCGGACCTTTTCCAAAGGCATTGCCAATTTTTCGGCCAGCTCTTCCGGTGTCGGCTCGCGGCCGATTTCGTGCAGCATCTGGCGGCTCGTCCGGACGATCTTGTTGATCGTCTCGATCATGTGCACCGGAATTCGGATGGTGCGCGCCTGGTCGGCGATCGAACGGGTGATGGCCTGACGAATCCACCAGGTGGCGTAGGTCGAGAACTTGTAGCCGCGGCGGTATTCGAACTTATCAACCGCCTTCATCAGACCAATGTTGCCTTCCTGAATGAGATCCAGGAACTGCAGACCGCGGTTGGTGTATTTTTTGGCGATCGAGATTACGAGACGAAGGTTGGCCTCAACCATTTCCTTCTTGGCCTGCCGTGCCTCTCGTTCACCTTTTTGGACCGTCTGGACTATGCGTCGGTAGTCATCGATCGGCACGCCCGTCTCAGTCGCCAGAGCGGCGATCTCGGTGCGGATGTCGCCAATCTGGCCGTTGTCGTTCTCGGAGAACTTTGTCCACCGTACGCCCAATGCCTTCACTTGGTCGGTCCAGTCGGGACGCAATTCGGAGCCAAAGTAGGCCTTCAAAAACTCGCCCCGGCTGATTCCGTAGCTGTCGGCGAGGCGTAGAAGGCGGCCCTCTAGACCCATCAAGCGTTTGTTGATGGCGTAGAGCTGCTCGACCAGCGCCTCGATGCGGTTGTTGTTCAGCTTCAGCGTCTTCAGATGCAAGACGATCGCGCCCGTCGCCGTGACGTAGGCTGCACGGTCCTTTTCCGATAGGTCCTCGCCCTTCAGGCGCTGACCGACCAATTTCTCCTGCAGCAAGCGGAAGCTCTCGAACTCCAAGGCGATCGCATCCAGCGTGAGCATCACGCCTTCGCGCAGCTCGCTCTCCATCGCGCTGATGGTCGGACCAGCCCCATCGTCGAAATCATCGTCATCATCGCTCTTGGCGATCGCCTCGCCATCGGCGTTTAACTCGGGCTCGGCATCTTCTTCGACTTCGGCGGGCGTCGGCGCGTTCGCGGCCAGCTCCTCGGCGGCCGCGGCATTGACGCCGCCGTAAGTCTGCTCAAGGTCGATGACCTCGCGCAACAGGATGCGGCCTGAGCCCAGCTCTTCGCGCCAGACCATGATAGCTTCAAACGTCAGCGCGCTTTCGCAGAGCCCGCGGATCATCGTGTCGCGGCCAGCCTCAATGCGCTTGGCGATCGCGATTTCGCCCTCGCGCGACAGCAGCTCCACTGAGCCCATCTCGCGTAGGTACATGCGTACCGGATCGTCCGTGCGATCGTAGGCCGCTTCCTTGGTGGTCTCGACGACCGAGGTCTCTTCCCGAACTGCGACTTCGCCGCCGCCCTCGGCGTCCTCTTCGGCCTCAACGACGTTGACGCCCATCTCGGAAAGCATAGCCAAGGTGTCTTCGATTGCCTCGGAGGTGACCTCCTCTGACGGCAGGACCTTGTTCAGCTCGTCCATCGTGACATAGCCGCGAGCCTTGGCTTGTTTGATGAATTTCTTGACCGCCGCGTCCGTCAGATCAAGCAAAGGGCCGTCGCTGCCTGTGGTTTCTGGCGCTTCAGCTTCAGCGGTGTTCGTACTCATCGAGTTCTCCGAATTCGGCGCTAAGCCCCAGCAAGGCATGGGCCGGAAAGAATTTCTTGCGGACGGAAAGGCCAATGCCGAAGCATCGCAACCTGTCGCCCACCCCAAATTGGTCGGTATGTTATCGGCTTTGCGTCAGTGCGCCGCACTTCACCTCCGGGCTTCTCAAACGCGCCACACCGCGATCACCCAAGGTCTACCCCCTAGGCGTCGGTGGCATCGTCACAAGCTGCCGACCCTTTAAAAGAGTCCGCGAAGAGGCGCGACCACTGGGATCACCGCGCATCGAGGGAGGCATCATCTGATTTTATGGGCGCGCCCGAATCCTCGCGGCGGCCCGATCGAATGCCTGTCAACAGCGCGCTAAATCCGCAACGGCCAGATGGCGTCGAAGACGGCGGATGTCAAGATGAGCTGTGGACAGATGGCAGGGAAGTTCTCTCTGAACTGCCGAACCGTCAGCCTACTCTCTGTTTTTATGAAGCTATTTTGTCGCACACTTCAATGGGGCAGAACGGCCACCGTCTCTTCCGGGTGCGCCCAGTCGCTGTTCAGACGCTTGCGAAGATGATCCCGCTCAGCCTTCAGGGCATTCAACGCCGTTGAGTCGCGCTCGCGATCGAGATCGCGTGCGGCGGCCTCCACCGCGCGCTCCAAACTCTCCAGCTGCATGAGGAGATCGAAGGCTTGGCACCAGAGCTCGCGCGCGTGCTCACCGCTCTCCTGGAGGAACGGGGCGCTAACGCCGGCGCGCCGCGCGTCCTGTTCCAACAACGTCAACATGGCAGGATCGAACCCCCTGGCTTGGAGCGCGCCGTCGAATTCCTGGCCGTCAGCCTCATACCTTAGGCGCACCAGCGCTTGGGCGAGGCCATCCAGTTTTTCGTCGCCGAAGCCGCGAGCTCCGATCAGCTCGATCTTTTCATCAATAACCGCTGGGTCGCGAACCGCCGCCAGGGCCAGCGCGGCGGCAAGAGGACGCGGGGAGACCCTCAAGCGGCGGCTCGCGTCTTTAGCCTCAGGCGTCGATCCAGCCTGCGATATACCTGATTTTTCCTTGTCCCAGCGCCGACGAGACATCTCGCGCGCCGCAGCCCCGACAGTGAATACCGGCTGTTGGGTTGGCCACAGCTGTTCATAGCGGCTCAGCAGGTCTTCCTTATAAGCCTGTGCGAGATCGGGGTCCGCGATCGTGGCCGCAAGTTTACGCAGGCGCACCTTGAGCGCGGTTCTGCGCTCGGGGGTATCCGATGGATCGGCGTCACGCTCACGCAGGAAGAGGGCTTCCACAAAGGGCGTTGCCTGGGTCAGCTGCGCTTTCAGCGCGGCAGGGCCCTGTTCACGCAACACCTCGTCCGGATCTTTGCCGCTCTCGATAAGGACGAACTTGAAGCTCCTCCCGGGCTTCAGCAGCGGCAGGGCGCGATCCAACAGCCGATGGGCTGCCTGGCGGCCGGCACGATCGCTATCGAGACAGATCGAAGGCTCGGGGTGGTGGCGCCAAAGGACCTCCATCTGGTCCTCGCCAAGCGCGGTGCCCATCGCGGCAACGGCCGGCAGACCCGCACGCTGGCAGGCGATCACGTCCATGTAGCCTTCGACGACGACCAGTGGTGGCGTTTCGCCTGCTGGCGCCGCAGCGATAATCTTTCGAGCTTCGGCCAGGCCATAGAGCTGGTGGCCCTTGTGGAAGACGCTGGTCTCCGGACCATTCAAGTACTTCGCACGAGCCTGCGGATCCATGGCCCGACCACCGAACGAGATCACGCGGCCCCGCGCATCGGCGATCGGAAAGATGATCCTGTCGCGAAAGCGGTCGTAGGGCGCTCCGCCGTCTTCCGGGGCGATCAGCATACCCGCTTCGATCAGTTCGCCGGGCCGTGCGCCCTTGGCAATAAGGTAGTCCTTGAGCGCCGTCCGGCCGGGCGGTGAGAAACCCAGGCGAAAGCGAGCCCAGTCCTTTTCGGGTAGGCCGCGCTTTTCCAAATAAGCGCGGGCCTCGCGGCCAGATGGGCGACGCAGCTCGGCCTCGAACCAATGGGCCGCGGTTTCCAGCCATTCGCCAAGGCCCTGACGGACCCTCTCCTGCTCGGCAGCGCGGGGATCGACCGCGGGAAGCGCGACACCCGCCTCGGCGGCCAGCCGCTCGACGGCTTCGACAAAGGTCAGCCGCTCGCTCTCCTGCAGAAACGAGATAATGTCACCGGTCTTACCGGAGGAAAAATCGAAGAACTGCCCCTTGTCGTCGTTGACATAGAAGGAAGGCGTTTTCTCCTTCGAGAAGGGCGAAAGGCCGACGTATTCGCGCCCCTGCCGTCGCAACTTCACCGTCTTACCGATGACGTCGGACGGGCGCAGGCGTGTCTTGATTTCGTCTAGGAAACGCTCGTCAAATCGTCCGACCATTCAAAAAGCACCCGGGCCGAATTCGCTACCAACTGCGGCGCAGCCCGCCGGGTTCCCTATAAACAGGCGACCCCTGCGCGCGAGACAATCTGTCGACGCTTCTACAGACTTTTCACCCAGCGCAATCGAAGCTTGTAGGTGGATCACGCAAGACTGTTGATAAGCTGTGAGTTCTATTTTTGTTCTAGTCGATTCCGATGCGACGTCAAAGGGCGTGGCAAGCGACCCTCTTCATGATCGTCCGGTGGTGCGGATTTGACGAAACGCCCGTCAGGGCCGATGGTCGCAGCTCTTTTGGTGCGTCGATTTGGGGGGTGCCCGTTTGATCATGTGGCTCCGCCTTGCAGGCGCCCTTTTGGTGACGTTGGCCGCGATCGGTGCTCTGGAGTACTTTGGCGTCAGCCGGCTGCTTGGCGCGCGTGCGCCTGACGACGCGCCTTCAGCTGCCTATGGCCCCAGCCGAGAGATCTTCTGGCTATTGATCTTCTTTGTGGTCATGGCGACGTCATTGCTGGCGGCGGCTCGTCGCTGGGCGGCTCACCTAAAGCGGGCCCTGGCACGGCCACCGCGCGGCTAACAATCACCACCGGCACTTTTGGGACTTAGCCCAGACCTCTGACCCATTCGGGCAGATCCCCGATCGCGGCAAGCTCCGTGAACCTCGGATGGTCCGTCGGTGGGTCGGCCACTTCGTGGGCCCAGGTCACGTGATAGGGAATGTATGCGGCAAAGGAGCCAGCCTGCAGCGCAGGCAAGATGTCGGAACGCAGAGAGTTACCGACCATCGCAGCTTCTGCGGGTCCGGTTCCATGGCGTGCGAAAGCGCCGGCGTAGGTCGCCGCATCCTTCTCGCTGACGATCTCAACCCCGACGAAGAGCTCGCCAAGACCGGACGCCGCCAACTTTTGCTCCTGATGCAACAAATCGCCCTTGGTGACCAGGACGAGCTTGTAGTCTCGCGAAAGTTCCACGAGCGCATGCTCGACACCCGGCAGCGGTTCAACTGGATGGACCAGCATTTCGCGCCCGGCCTCTAGGATGCCCGCTATGACTCGCCCGGAAGGCTCGCCGCCGGTAAGCTCCATGGCGGTCTCGATAAGGGATAGGGTGAAACCTTTAACGCCGTAGCCGTAGAGCGCCAGGTTGCGCTGCTCGACAGCCGCCAGACGCTCGTCGAGCACCTGGGCGGGAGCCACATCGGTCATCAAGTTCCGGAACCGATCCTGCGTCAGCCGAAAGATCGTCTCGTTGTGCCAAAGGGTGTCGTCGGCATCGAGACCGACCGTGGTGATACGCATAAAGCCGCCTTTAGCAGCCCCCGCTGCGCGTTCGAAGTCCAGTCCGTTGATCGCCTAGACTGCACGGGCCGCATGGGCCCTAGTGACCCGGTCGGTTGAAGCCTTGTACTTCAGCAGCATCGTGGCCGGACGGATCGGTCGGGCGACGAAGTTCCCGCCGCAGTTTGGGCAAGCGTTGCCAAACCGGGTTTCGGCACACTCAGCGCAGAAGGTGCATTCCAACGTGCAGATGCGGGTCTGGGCGTCATCGGGTGCCAGGTCGCGGTCACAGCACTCGCAGTTTGGCTTGAGGATCAGCATTGGCAGAACCTGCGCCTGCCTTCAGCTCGAGAACCCGACCGGGTTGCCTCGACATACGCAGCTAGTGACCAAGTTCCTGGTCATGGCCAAGCGGCGCCAGGCGTAGCAGGCGAGAGTCCGCGACGGCTGCCGTCCGATGCGGCACAACGTTGGCGCGATAATCGGGATCGCGAACCATGTCGATGAAGGCCTGCGATCCCGGATATTCGACGATAAAGGCAAGGTCCCAGGCCTCAGCGATCGGTCCTGTGACCATGACCTGCGGCGCGCCGGCCCAAACCTGGCGGCTGTTCAACCGCGCAAGGTGCGGGGCGATCGTACGGCCGTATTCGCGATAGGCTTCGAGTCCAGAAATCACCTTGCCGTGGTTCGGATGGCCTTCAGGGTACGACGCATTTTCACGCAGACGGATCAGGTTCAACATGTGGATCGGCTGATCGCGCGGCAATGACTTGAAGATTTCCCAGGCCTGACGGTCTGGATCGATAAAGCCGTCGGTCATCAGGGGCGCCCTCCGTTTCGTTCCTGTGCGATATGCGCACATTGACCCCGCAAGTGGGACTCACTAACTACGCCGCCGTTTGCCCAAAAGGAGTCCTTCGTCATGAGCCGCGATCTGCTGCCCGGCTGCACTGGCGTGCTGGCCCTCGCCGATGGGACAATATTGCAAGGGCTCGGCGTCGGCGCAGTCGGCGAGGCCGTGGGTGAAGTCTGCTTCAACACCGCGATGACCGGCTACCAGGAAATCCTGACCGACCCTTCCTACATGGCTCAGATCGTCGCCTTCACCTTCCCCCATGTCGGAAACACCGGCACGAACGCGGAAGACATTGAGCAAATATCGGGCTCGGCGAAGACAGCCGCGCGAGGCGCAATCTTTCGCGACTTGCCAACGCCGCCTGCAAATTGGCGAGCCGATAGCGATCTGGCGACATGGATGACGCGACGCGGTGTGGTGGGCCTGGCGGGTGTCGATACCCGCGCCCTGACACGCTCGATCCGCGAACATGGCATGCCCCATGCGGTGATCGCACATTCACCAGATGGCCAGTTCGATCTCGACGCCCTTGTTGCAAAGGCCAAGGCCTGGGCCGGTCTTGACGGTCTGGACCTCGCCAAAGAGGCTTCTTGCCTCCAAACGTTCGTCTACGACGAGGGGCTTTGGACCTGGCCGGAAGGTTACGCATCGCCTGGCCCACCCAAGTATGAGGTGGTCGTCGTCGACTACGGCGTGAAACGGAACATCTTGCGGGCGCTGACCAGCGTTGGTGCTCGCGCCACTGTTGTGCCGGCATCGACGAGCGCAGAAAGCATCCTGGCGCGTCATCCTGACGGTATACTGCTCTCGAACGGCCCCGGCGACCCGGCTGCCACTGGCGAATACGCCGTGCCGGAAATCAAGAAACTGATCGACAGCGGCCTGCCGATTTTCGGCATTTGCCTGGGCCATCAGATGTTGTCGTTGGCGGTGGGCGCCAAGACCGTGAAAATGGAGCAAGGCCACCACGGGGCGAACCACCCGGTGAAGGACCTGACGACGGGCAAGGTTGAGATCGTCTCGATGAACCACGGCTTTACGGTGGATCGTTCAAGCCTGCCCGAGCCTGTGGTGGAAACCCATGTCTCGCTCTTCGACGGCACCAATGCCGGCATCGCTCTGAAGGACCATCCGGTGTTCTCGGTGCAGTATCACCCGGAGGCCTCGCCAGGGCCGACCGACAGCCTCTATCTCTTCGAGCGGTTCGCGCGGCTAATGGACGCCACCAAAGTTGCCTAAGCGTCGTCGCGCGGGCCCGTCGGACTAAGCGGCAAAAGGACATCACAGTTCGGGCACACGAAGCCCAGCGCAGATGGAACCCGTCCCGTCCATCGCGGCGAATCCGGGTCGGTCACAATGCGGACTGGCCTGACCCGGTTGATCGCAGCCTTGCAGTTTGGACAGAGCGGAGTGGCCATGCCCCCTAGATAGGTAGCCCGCCACAGGAAAGCCACGCGCAATCAGGCTGGAGCCGGCCACAAACGGCCGGCCCCTTGCCCCTTGGCCTGGTGCAGACCCCGACGAAGTGGATCACGCCGTTGGACGGGGCCAGGTTGGGGATGTTCATACTGGACCTGCCGCGCCTGGGGTGGGTGAGCCAGACCGTGAGGTCCTTGGCCGCAACAGGCAGCGTCGCGACGACGCCCGCCGCAAGTTTACCCAAGGCCGTGATGTTCGACGCAAAGACTGTGAACGGGCCACGACCTTCAAGGATCTACACCCTTCCCTCGCCCTTGACGGCCGCACCGCGCGCGGCGTGACCCTTTGAGCTCATCACATTGAAGCTGATATTCTTCGATTATTATATCGAAGCGCCACCGACCCCGAAAAAATCAGATATATTTCTGAATTGATTTAGGAAAAAATTTCCACCCGCTCATGAAATCCTGAATTCAATAAATGGGATCAATCCAAGCCGATTTCGCGTGAAAATTGGCGTCTGAATTTTGAGAATTCGGAAAATTTATAGACGACCAGAACAGAATTTCAGGAAATTATATTCTATTTAGAAAATCAAATCTTGACGAGTTTCCCGACAGCGGCGACCGGGCCGCTCGGCGCATCAATCTTCGGCGAACCGCCCGGCGGCTCCACAGTGACCGCGATAGCCGAGCCCAAGGCCAATGAATTTCGCAAGGCCTCAGGCATGGGCATGGTCTTGGTTTTGCCAGGCTCGATGAAGCCGAGCGGCCGAGGCTTGCCGTCCGCAGGGATCACCCAGAGCTCATGCACGTGCGCCGGATCCTTGCCAGGTTGCACAAGAGAGGTGACGATCAGCGCCTTTCGAACCGGGTCGTAAGCTGCGACGAACAGCGGGACTGGCGCGCCCGAGGGGCTGATAAGGCTTGCGTTCAGAAGCTGACCGACCGGCACCGGGTGGATAATCACCGGCGGCTGGTTTGCAAGGAAGACCGCTGCCGTGAGACTGGCGGCCGCAAGCGTGAGCGACCCAACGGTGGCCGCGCGCCAGAAGCGTAATCCTCTGGAGTCGGCGGCGTTGTCGTTGACCGGCAGCGTCTGCTCAATCCCCGCCCAGACCCCATGCGACGGCGTGATCGGCATGATCGCATCGATCAGTGAATCCAGCCGGTTGCGCCAGGCCTCGACCAGACCGGCGAATACGGCGTCCCTCGCCATACGCGTCTCGGCCTGGCGACGCTCGGCAGAGGTCAGCAGGCCCAAGGCATGTTCCGCCGCAAAGGCTTCGGCCTCCGAGAGTTCAGGACGTTCACTCATTGGGAGAGACATCCCTTGAGCTTGGCAAGGCCACGGCGGACCCAACTTTTCACCGTACCCAGGGGCACGCCCATGCGATGGCCCAGCGCCTCATAGGTAACGCCATCGAAGAAGGCCGTTCGGATTGCCGTCTGGGTCCGATCATCGAGTGCACCCAGGCAATCATGCAGTCGACCCACTTCGCCCGCCGTGACAAGCAAGGCTTCGGCGCTGACAGAGCCGTCAGGAATTTCAAGATCCTCAACCTGGTCAGCATAGGCCAGGGGGCCGCGGGCGCGCAGGCGATCGATCGCTCGGTTACGCGCGATGGTGGAAATCCATGTCATTACGCTTGCACGGGACACATCGAACCGGTCCGCGCGCCGCCAGATCGTGACATAGACCTCTTGCAACACGTCCTCAGATTCCTCGCGATCGGATAGGATACGGAGGCAAACGCCGAAAAGCTTCGCGCAGGTGGCGTCATAAAGCTGCCGCAGCGCCGCACGCTCGCCGGCTGCGACACGGGCCATCAGGTGAGCGAGATCTTCGGGGGTTGTCGCAGCAGCCAATTTTGCGGGCTCAAATCTCGCGAAGCAGGGACGCGAACGCAAGCCGCGTCGCGAAACAGTGGACCGTGTCTACACGCATCGCCTTGCTGGCGGAACCTTTGCAATCACAGGCTAAGCAGCGATGGCCTTGGGCTTTCGGGCGGCCGAGCGCTTGGCCTGGGCGAGCGCCAGGCGTTCGGCCTTGCGCTCTGTGGCGACCACTTCCAGAGCCGGCAGCAATTCGCCAGCAGCGGCCTGCTGACGCTCATCGCCCGACTCATGAAGGCGACGTGCGTTGGTCAACAGATTGACCACCTCAACATCAGTCATCGTGGGGATTTTTTCGATGAGGGTCATGGACACCCCTCCAAAATATGGCCACGCGACAAGCGCAACCTCACAAGGACTATATGTCCAAGCGCCGTATTGGTTTCGAGGTTTTCGCAATTTTTTAGCCCGTATTGCCTCGCGTTTGGAAATCCTCCACGGTTGAATCCATCGAATTCGCCACGGCTCGGCCGACTTTCCCAGCCCTGTTTCACAGGCGCTGGACCTGCCTCCCGACCCCGATCGAAGTTTGATCGTCGGCACAAATACTTGGGCCGGTCGGCAATAACCTTTCGAAGGACTGGAATTTACATGGCTACCGGCACCGTCAAATGGTTCAATGGCGCCAAGGGCTTCGGCTTCATCCAACCGGATGAAGGCGGTCCTGACGTGTTCGTGCACATCTCCGCGGTCGAGCGTGCAGGCCTGCGTTCCTTGAACGAAGGTCAGAAGATCACCTACGAGCTCGAGAAGGATCCACGCAGCGGCAAGTCCGCCGCGGGCCAACTGCAGGCTTAAGATTAGAGATTTGCGGGTTTAAAACCCTGCCAAGCCACGACAGATGGGCCGGTGTTCACACCGGCCCATCTTGTTTTTTGACCCTTTTTTTCCCGACGCACGAACCAAGCCGCAGAGCCGATGGGTTGCGCCGCCTCGACTCCGTCTCTAAACGGACGGCTTAACCTGCAGATTTGGCTGGGCCAGCGCGTGCGAGCACGTGTGAGCCCTCGTGCGCGAGACGAGATGCCCAGACGTACCGATATTTCCTCGATCCTGATCATTGGTGCGGGGCCGATCGTGATCGGCCAAGCCTGCGAGTTTGACTATTCGGGGGTTCAGGCCTGCAAGGCGCTTCGTGCCGAGGGCTACCGGATCGTGCTGGTGAACTCCAACCCGGCGACGATCATGACCGATCCGGACGTCGCAGACGCCACCTACATCGAACCGATCACGCCGGAGATGGTCGAGAAGATCATCGCCAAAGAGCGGCCTGACGCGCTGTTGCCCACCATGGGCGGCCAGACTGCGCTGAACACCGCGCTTGCACTCGACGCATCGGGAGTCCTGAAAAAGTACGGCGTCGAAATGATCGGGGCCAAGGCCGACGTCATCGACAAAGCCGAAGACCGTCAGAAATTCCGCAACGCCATGGACAAGCTGGGCCTCGAAAGCCCCAAGTCCAAGGCCGCGCACAACATAGACGAGGCCCTAGAGGGGCTTGAGTTCGTGGGTCTGCCCGCCATCGTTCGACCGAGCTTCACGCTCGCCGGCACCGGCGGCGGCATCGCCTACAACGCCAAGGAATTCCGTGAGATCGTCGAACGCGGCTTGGACCTTTCGCCGACCACAGAGGTGCTCATCGAAGAGAGCGTGCTCGGTTGGAAGGAGTACGAAATGGAAGTTGTCCGCGACAAGGCGGACAACTGCATCATTGTCTGCTCGATCGAAAACATCGACCCGATGGGCGTACACACCGGCGACTCCATCACGGTCGCCCCTGCGCTGACGCTGACCGATAAGGAATACCAGGTGATGCGCGCGGCCTCGATCGCCGTGCTGCGAGAGATCGGCGTCGAAACCGGCGGATCCAACGTGCAGTTTGCGATCAATCCGGCCGATGGACGCATGGTGGTCATCGAGATGAACCCGCGGGTGTCGCGATCCTCGGCTCTAGCGTCTAAAGCCACGGGCTTCCCAATCGCCAAGGTCGCCGCACGTCTCGCCGTGGGCTACACCCTCGACGAACTGATGAACGACATCACCGGCGCTACGCCCGCCGCGTTCGAGCCCACCATCGACTACGTCGTCACCAAGATCCCCCGCTTTGCTTTTGAGAAATATCCAGGCTCAGAGCCCCACCTGACAACCTCGATGAAGTCAGTGGGCGAGGTTATGGCGATCGGGCGAACCTTCGCCGAAAGCCTGCAGAAAGCCTTGCGCGGGCTGGAGACTGGACTGTGCGGCCTCGACGAGGTCGAGATCGAAAACGCCAGCAATCCGGAGATGGGCCACGCCGCCGTGGTTCGCGCTTTAGGACAGCCAACGCCAGACCGCCTGCGCGTCATCGCCCAGGCCTTCCGTCATGGCTTGAGTGTCGAGGACATCTACGCCGCCTGTTCTTATGAGCCTTGGTTCCTGCGCCAGATCCAGACCCTGGTGGACGAAGAGGCGCGCGTACGCTTCGATGGGCTGCCCAAGACCGCACAGAGATTCCAGGCCTTGAAGGCGCAGGGCTTCTCTGATGCCCGCTTGGCCGTGCTGACAGGCTCCACAGAAGCCCGTGTTCGCAGCGACCGCCAGGCGCTGGGTGTGCGGCCGGTTTTCAAGCGCGTTGACACCTGCGCTGGCGAGTTCCGGGCCGAAACGCCCTATATGTATTCGACCTATGAGACCGGTGTGTTGGGCCAAATACCCGATTGCGAGAGCGATCCGTCAGAAGCCAGGAAGGCGATCATTCTGGGCGGCGGACCAAACCGGATCGGCCAAGGGATCGAGTTCGACTACTGCTGCTGCCACGCCGCGTTTGCGCTCGACCAGATCGGCGTAGAATCCATCATGGTCAACTGCAACCCGGAGACCGTCTCCACGGACTACGACACCTCCGACCGGCTCTATTTCGAGCCGTTGACGGCCGAAGATGTGCTCGAGTTGATCCACGTCGAGCAGACGAAGGGCACGTTGCTCGGGGTGATCGTCCAGTTCGGCGGCCAGACGCCTCTGAAATTGGCCCAACCTCTGGCCGACGCGGGCATCCCGATCCTTGGCACCACACCTGACGCTATCGACCTGGCAGAAGACCGGGAACGGTTCCAGCAACTGCTGCATCGCTTAAAGATCGCCCAGCCGATCAACGCCATCGCCCGGTCCCGCGACGAGGCCTTCGCCGGCGCCCATCAGGTGGGCTACCCCGTGGTGATCCGGCCGTCTTACGTCCTTGGCGGTCGCGCGATGGAGATCGTACGCGATGACGAGCAACTGGAGCGTTACATCACCAACGCGGTGAAGGTCAGTGGCGATAGCCCCGTGCTGATCGACCAGTACCTGTCGCGCGCAACCGAGGTGGACGTTGATGCGCTCTGCGACGCCGATGGGGCGGTGTTCGTCGCCGGCGTCATGGAGCACATTGAGGAGGCCGGCGTACACTCCGGTGACAGCGCCTGCTCCCTACCGCCCTTCTCTCTGAAGCCGGAGACCATCGCTGAGCTCAAGCGGCAGACGGAGGCTATGGCGCGCGCCCTGGAAGTGCGCGGCCTGATGAATGTGCAATTCGCAATCGAAGAGCCACACTCCGCGGCGCCGCGCATATTTGTGCTGGAAGTCAATCCGCGGGCGAGCCGCACGGTGCCGTTTGTCGCCAAGACCATCGGCCGACCGCTTGCGGCGATTGCCGCCAAGATAATGGCAGGCATGAAGCTTTCTGAATTCGACCTGACCGAGACGCCTTACAACCACATTGCGGTGAAGGAAGCTGTCTTCCCGTTCGCGCGGTTCCCGGGTGTCGACACTGTACTGGGCCCAGAAATGCGCTCCACAGGAGAGGTCATGGGTCTCGACTGGGTTCGACCCGGTGAAACGCTCGCGCCGGCCTTTGCGCGCGCCTTCGCCAAAAGTCAGCTCGGTGGCGGCACGGTCCTGCCCAAAAGCGGCTGCGTCTTCGTTTCCGTTAAAGACGCTGACAAGCCGTGGATCCTGGAGCCCGTGAAGCTGCTGCTTGGCCTCGGATTTCGGGTCGTCGCCACATCTGGCACCGCAGGTTTCCTGCAGGACGAAGGTTTGCCGGTGGAGCAGGTGAAAAAAGTCCTGGAGGGCCGTCCACACATTGTCGACGCAATGAAGAATGGCGAGGTCCAGTTGGTCTTCAACACCACGGAAGGCCGCCAGTCTCTGGCTGACAGCTTCGAGCTGCGACGGACGGCCCTGATGATGAAGACGCCCTACTACACAACCGCAGCCGGGGCGCTCGCCGCCGCACAGGCGATCGTGGCGACCGTGGAAGATACCCTCG
Source organism: uncultured Alphaproteobacteria bacterium (assembly GCA_903860975.1). Taxonomy (GTDB): domain Bacteria; phylum Pseudomonadota; class Alphaproteobacteria; order Caulobacterales; family Caulobacteraceae; genus Phenylobacterium. The sequence goes on along the minus strand of CAIOSI010000024.1, from coordinate 99,893 downwards.
AAGTGCGGCCCCTGCAAAGCTACGGCTGAGGCATGCGCATCGACTAGCCTTCGGCAAAACAGGAGGCTGTGACGGGCATACAAAAATCCTGTCGAGCGCGCGGCCGCTCATCGAGCGGGCGTGTACCGCTGGCGACGGGGCGCCCGTTTTTGCGTTCGCCCCTCGATACAATTTGCGACCAACCTTTTCATTGACCGATGTTATTTGAAGGCGCAGATTCGATGGCAGAAGCCTGAGTGTTGAAGGCTCACGGGTACGTTCCGGCGGCCCCAGATAGAGACGGCCGGGTCAAAGCCACGTGGCGTCTGCAGCAGTCTGGCAGGGGCGAAGACCCCCCAACAGATTGGGAAGGACGTTCTATGCATTCCGATCACCCGGAAATTCGGCACCACAAAAAGCCTGCGATGCAACAGCTCGAGGGGATGCTTGGGCCCTTAATGTTCGTCGCCATCGTCATCCTGGCGATCGGGCTGGCTTACGCCATTGCCACCGGCGACACGCCACCCGCCTACTTCCATTGACGTCACAGGCGTCGGCGTCTGATCAAACGTCGGCGCAGGACTTGATTGCCATGTGAACGCCGCTTCGCGACTGGCGGCTGGCTGTGCTCTGCGCTAGGCCTCGCCCAGATGATCCCACGAACGGGATTTAGGGGAGAGCGCCATGGCGGGTCGCGTTGAGGGCAAGGTTGCGTTGGTCACCGGAGGCGCAAGCGGCATCGGTCGCGGTTGCGCCGAGAAATTGGCCGCCGAAGGGGCAACGGTCGTCGTGACCGACATGCAGGATGACAAAGGTGCCGAAACGGTCGTCGCTATCGCTAAATCCGGCGGCCACGCTGAATATCTACACCACGACGCAACCGACGAGGCCGCCTGGGAAAGCGTGATCGCTCAACTGAAGGCGCGTCATGGTCGCCTGGACATTCTCGTCAACAATGCCGGGATTGCCATTCCAGGCTCAGTCATCGAAATGTCCCTGGCCGACTGGCGCAAGCAGACCGCGATCAATCTTGATGGCGTCTTCCTGGGGACCAAACATTCCATTCCGCTCATGCGTCTATCGGGCGATGGCGGCAGCATCATCAACATGTCGTCTGTCGCAGGCCTGAAGGGATCTGCAATCCTGGCAGGCTACTGCGCGACAAAAGGCGGGGTGCGGCTCTTTACCAAGGCGGTCGCCATGGAATGCGCCAACGCGAAAGACGGCATCCGGGTGAACTCCGTGCACCCCGGCATCATCGAGACGCCGATCTGGCTGTCGATCCTCAATCCTGGCGCAACGGGTACGAACGCCCCGCCGGATCTCGACGCCATGTCGAACATGGCCGTACCGCTGGGGGTTAAGGGCTATCCGGAGGATATCGCAAACGGCGTGCTGTGGCTGGCAAGCGACGAAAGCCGCTATGTCACCGGCGCAGAACTGGTGATCGACGGCGGGCTGTCGGTCCGCTAGCAAACCCACCATGAGCGCGCCCCTGAACGTTATTTTCGGTCCTTGCGGCGCAGGCAAAACGACCTATGCGCACGGCTTTGCCCGAAGGGAGAAGGCCGTGGCCTTCATCCTGGATGACTGGATGGCGCAGATGTTCGGACCCGATATGCCTGAGCCGATGCAATACGAATGGATGCTGGAGCGCGTCGCCCGGTGCGAGGCACAGATCTGGTCTGTGGCTGCGGCGACCATCGCAGCAGGGACGTCCGTGATCTTGGATATCGGACTGATGCGCGTCTCCGATCGGGCTCGCGTGCGACAGATCGCAGAGGCGACCGGTCTTGGACTGCAGTTCCACTTTGTCGATGCGCCGCAAGGCGTGCGCCGGTCCCGCGTTTTGGACCGCAACGTCGTGCGTGGCGAAAGCTTTGCAATCGAGGTGACACCTGACCTCTTCGAATTTATCGAGGGTGTCTACGAACCGCCAGAACCTGACGAACTTGTGGGCGCAATGATCAGCGTCAGCGACTAGGGAGAAAACGCTATGGCCAGGACTTCGGGCAAGATCGTCGCTTTGGCCCTTGGCGTGGGGATGGCCGCAGCCTCGTCGGCACAATCGGCAGAGCGTTTTCCAACGCTTACGCTTGATCAGATGACGCCGGATCAACGAAAAGTCGCAAGCACCATTATGGCCGGCCCACGTAAAAGCCTGGGCGGGCCCTTCAACACCTGGATGCGGAGCCCCGAGCTCGCCGACAAACTGCAACAGGTCGGCGAACATGTGCGCTTCCATTCCAGCCTGCCGCCACGCTTGAATGAGTTTGCGATCCTGCTGACGGCACGCGCCTGGGACGCCGATTATGAGTGGTCAGCGCACTATCCGCTTGCAATGAAGGCCGGCCTCAAGCCCGCAATCGCCGCGGCGTTGGCCTCCGACAAGCGCCCCGCCGATATGGCCTCCGACGAGACCGCCGTATACGATTTTGTCACTGAGCTTCGTCGCACCCACCGGGTCAGCGACCCGACCTACGCCGCTGCACAGCTCGTGCTGGGCGATCAAGGTATCGTCGATCTGGTGGCGCTCAGTGGCTACTACGACCTGGTCTCGATGACCTTGAACACCGCCCAGGTGGCCGCGCCAAAGGACGGGCCGCACCTGCCGCCATTGAACCGTCACTAACTGGGCGCTCGGGCAGGGTGGACTGGGCCAAGCCGCCTCGGCAGCACGGCGCGCCCGGTGCGCTCAGTCGGAAAATCGATCCCCTCCTCACGCAAGGTCGCCTCGGCGACCACCGCCGCGCTGGAAAAAAAGTTAATCCACGTCAGGTCGGCGTCGCGATCGGCACCGTCGGTTTGTGGTCATCAGGCGAAACTCCCCCTAGCCGATGAAAGCGTTACTGCGGCGAGGCTGGGCAGGTCGCAGGATGACTGCGGTGAAGTTCTTCTTGAATCCACGGCAAATGCAGCCAAGGGTTGGACATGACTTGTTGACATGATGAAGTCGCAATGGTCAGCGACACTCCGCTCAGCGACACTGCACGATGCCGGCTGAAATCGCGTCCGCGTAGCGCGGGTTTCTGCACCTTGCTTTTTGCGGCGCACAATTCTATCCTCTTCGCCCCCGGACGAATGCGCCCGCGGCCGGAAACTGCGAACTTCAAACTAGGGCGAACTCGAGTCACCATCTCAATGGATAAAGTCCCGATGACCGCCGAGGGCTACCATGCCCTCGACGAAGAACTGAAGCGTTTGAAGACCGTGGAGCGGCCTGCCGTAACCGCCGCGATCGGAGAAGCGCGTCTGCACGGCGACCTCTCCGAGAACGCCGAGTATCACGCCGCCAAAGACCGCCAAGGCTGGATCGAAGGCCAGATCGCCGAGATCGAAGACAAGATGGCCCGCGCCCAGGTTATCGACGTGTCCAAATTATCGGGCAGTCAGGTGAAGTTCGGTGCCACCGTCTCGGTAATTGACGAGGACACTGAGGAACAGGCCCGCTACCAGATCGTCGGCGAACACGAAGCCGACGTAAAAAGCGGGCGGGTTTCGATAACCTCTCCGATCGCGCGCGCGATGATCGGTAAGGAAAGTGGCGAAACCGTCGAGGTGAACACCCCCAGCGGCGTCAAAGCTTACGAGATCACCAAGGTGGAGTGGGTCTGACCCACTCCCAATGGCTGAGGAACGATCCCCTCGCCTGACCATCTGGGCCGTTTCGGATGGCCGCGCCGGAATCGAGGCCCAGGTCCTGGGCCTTGCCGAAGCCTTGGCACGCCAGCGTCCAGCGACGATCGTCGCAAAGAAGATTGGGTGGCGCTGGGGGTTGGGTCTTCTGCCTTGGCCGTTGATACCGTTTCCGCGGCTGACAGCACAGGCCGATAGCCCGCTTGGCCCGCCCTGGCCCAACGTCTGGATTAGTTCAGGACGCGCGAGCCTTCCGCTCTCGAGGCGCGTACGCCGCTGGTCGGGAGGCGAGACTTTTGTCGTCCAGACCCAGGCCCCTCGAGGCGGGCTTGAAGCCTTCGACCTCGTCATCCCACCGGCGCATGATGACGTCACTGGCCCAAACGTCGTACCGATTATCGGCTCTCCAAACCGCATGAGCGCCGAGAAATTCCAACACGATCTGGCGCGGTTCAGGTCACGGATCGACCCCTTGCCTAGGCCACGGGTCGCGCTGATTGTTGGAGGAAAATCCAACTCTCACGATCTACCGCCAGCACGAGCCAAGGTCATAGCCGCCGAGGTCAGCAACGCCGTTCGCACGATGGGCGGCTCGTTAATGGTGAGCTTCACCCGCCGTACGCCAGCGTCTGCCCAGCAGATCTTGACGGAGGGCTTGAAGGAAATCCCTGGTTGGATTTGGGACAACCAGGGCGAAAACCCCTACGCCGCCTTCCTTGCCGCCGCTGACATTATCCTGATCACCGATGACTCGACCAATCTCGCGACGGATGCGGCCACCACCGGCAAGCCAATCTACACGCTGACCTTGGCCGGCGGCAGACGTAAATTCGATCTTTTCCACGAAGATCTTCGGCGCCGAGGCATCGAACGCCTCTTCTCAGGAATCCTTGAGGCCTGGAGCTACCCGCCGCTCGATGAGACAAGCCGTGCAGCGACAGAACTCCTACGCCGTCTAGACGCACGAAAGACCAGATGAGAAATCGTTGCACATCCGCTGCCGCCGGGGCCGCTGTTCAGCGCAGCACTTGGCGTTTGAGCCTAGGGTGCCGGCGATTGAGTCGTCGGGAGGCCAAGTTGCGGTCATGAGCGGCCCCAGCATCCTGTTTGTTGTAGACGCCGGTGCCGCGGTCGGTGGCGGACACGTCATGCGATCCTTGACCCTGGCGCAAGCTTTGGCGACGCAAGGGGCGAGCGTCTGCTTTGCGGCGCCGCCCGCTGTTGGGGCGATCCTGGCGGCCTTCGCTCCCGATACACCGCAGATCTCGGCAGCCTCGAGTGCGACAGATGACCTGTCTGCGGCGCTTAAGAGCGAGCGGTTCGATGCTGTCGTGTTCGATCACTATGGCCTCGCCGAGCCGGACCATCGGCTGATAGGTCGAAACAAGCCTGCGCTTGTGCTTGACGATCTGGCCGACCGCCAGCTTGGCGCAAACCTTGTTCTGGACAGCGGGCCTGCGCGGCGGGCCGAGGACTACGACGGTCTAATCCCAGATGGAGCGCGCCTGTTGCTTGGCCCGCAATACGCACCTGTGCGCGCCGAGTTCGCCGCCTTGCGCGAGACCGCACTGTCCTGGCGCGGTGAGCCCGTGCGCCGCATCCTCGTCTCGTTAGGTCTCACCGATGTTGATGCCATTACCGGCCGTGTCGTCGAGCGGCTTCGACCGAGGGTCAGCGATGTCGGCATCGATGTGGTACTGGGTGCCGAGGCCCCAAGCCTTCCCAGCCTTGCGAAGATCGCAAAGCGGGACACCCGCATCCAGTTGCATATCGACAGTCCCCATATGGCTCGCCTCACAGCGGAGGCCGACATCGCCATCGGCGCAGCCGGATCCTCGACCTGGGAGCGCTGCACGCTTGGCCTTCCGACATTGATGCTGGTGTTGGCAGACAATCAGCGCGCCGCGGCGCGAACGCTCGCTGAACGCAACGCCGCTATCGTCCTTGATCCTGCAGCTTCTAATTTCGAGAGCGCCTTCGACCGCGCGCTCATGCGGCTGACCACCGACGCAGCCTTGCGCCGCCAGCTCGCCGCGGCGAGCGCCGAACTCTGCGATGGACAAGGCGCGCCCCGCGTCGCTGAGACCTTCTTGAAGCTGATTGCTGCGCGCGGTTGAGCCAAAGGGTCGCAATCGCGCATCAGCCTAATCCGCCGTTAACCTCAAACGTGTTGCCCTTATCTTTCAATGATTCTGGAGGGCCAAGGTTTGGCGCAGGCGCGCGCAGTACCGCACGAAGCAAGCCCGGCAGCGATGATCGCGCCCGTCGCTGTCGCACGCCCGCGCCTGCCGAACGCCGAGGCCATTCTTCCGTACCTGCATCGGATCGACGCGGCGCGTTGGTATTCTAACTTCGGGCCGCTTATCAATGAACTGGAACAGCGGCTGGCAGACCGCTTCGCGCGGACGACAAAGGTCGTCACGGTCGCCAACGCCACCCAGGCGCTGACGCTGGGTCTGCAGGCGATGGATCTGATGCCTGGCGGCTACGTTGTCTTGCCGGCATGGACCTTTGTGGCGACCGCCCACGCCGTCATCCAAGCCGGGCTCACGCCCTGGTTCGTGGATGTCGACCCTGTGACATGGATGCTTGACGTCGCAGAGATCGAAGACCTGGCGCTGAACCTGCAGGGCGAAGTCGTCGCCGTGATCCCGGTTTGCGCCTTCGGGGCAATGCCGGACCTGGATCGTTGGGTGGCGTTCCGCCAAGCCACTGGCATTCCGGTGTTGATCGACGCGGCGGCGGCCTTCGATACCCTGCACGACGCACGGCTGCCCGCCGTTGTGAGCCTGCATGCCACAAAAGTTCTGGGACTCGGCGAAGGCGGCTATCTCGCGACTGAAGACGCCGAATTCGCCGGCAAGGTGCAGCAGCTGACGACCTTCGGGTTCAACGGGTGTCGCGATAGCCTGATACCCGCGACCAACGCCAAGCTCTCGGAATATGCCGCCGCCATTGGCCTGGCCGCACTCGACAGCTGGCCCGCCGATCGTCTCCGCTTTCTTCGGACGGCTCAGCACCTGCGGATTGCCCTGATTGGCCGTCCCGACGTCAGGTTCCAAGAGGGTTGGGGAACCGATTGGGCCACGAGCGTGTGCTCGGTCGCCCTCCCGCTGGGCTCAGCCGATCAGGTTGCGAACAGTTTGCGCCAAGACGGTGTCGACACACGCCAGTGGTGGGGCCGCGGGTGCCACACAAACCGCGCTTTCACCGACTGCCGCCGCGAACCGCTACCGGTGACCCAAGCGCTGGCGAGTTCTGTAATTGGACTACCCTTTTCCATCGACATGGACGCCCACGCAATCGCGCGCACCGCTGCAGCCCTAGACCGAGCGCTGAGTCACGGCTGATGGCCTCGGCCCATCCTTTCGCTAGCGCGCGCTACGCTGAGGGGCTGGCGTCGGCCTCGGCTGTGATCTCGGTACCCGAATGGGGCTCCCACTTAATCCGACGACCCATTGATGATGGGCTCTACGACGCAGTGGGCATCTATCCGCTGCAGGTTTTCGCAAGCGGCGCTGATATCGCAGCCGGTTTGGAGCGGCTGGCTTCGGGGGGGCTGGTTTCTGCCGTGTGCGTTCCCGACCCGCTGCACGCCATCGCCGGCGACCTGGAGCGGCTGTTCCAGATCTGCCGTCCGTTCAAGACACACTACTTGATCGATCCTGCGCGGGGGCTATTTGCACCTAGCCGCCACCACAAGCAGGAATTGCGTCGCGCCGCGCGCCGTTGTCGGGTCGAACGGGTTTCGCTGTTTCAGCATTTGGACGTCTGGCGACAGCTCTACGCCGGACTTGTTTCGCGTCGCGCGGTCACCGGTACAGCTGATTTCACACCCGCCTATTTCGACGCATTGGCCGCCGAACCGACCATGCAAGCCTTCGCGGCTTTTGCGGGCGATGAGATCGTCGGAATGTCGATCTGGTTCGCCGCAGAGGGTGTCGTCTACTACCACCTCTCCGCGGTCAGCCCGGCAGGCTATGCCATGGGTGCCGCCTACAGCCTTGTCGGCGCCGCGGTCGATCACTTTGCCGGCCAAGGTGTGATCCACCTGGGCGGCGGCGCGGGCGCGGCTGGCGGCTCTGACGGCCTGACGGCATTTAAGCGAGGCTTTGCCAACAGCGAGGTACAGGCCCACGTCTGTGGCGCAATTCTGGATCCGGCCTCCTACGAAAGCCTCAGCGCAGGCCGGGCAACGACCGATTTCTTCCCCGCCTATCGCGCACCCGCTCAGGCGGCCTAAGCGGGACGCGCAAGCGAAGTCAGTTTTTCTATCACCCGGGCCATGTCCTGGGCGCCGTAGCGATGGTCACAGGGGACAGACAGCAATTCCGCGTTTAGCGCGTGAACTTCGGGGAAATCCGCAGCAGAGCTCGGCAGATCCGGCCAATGGTGGGGACAGTAAATGCGCTCGGCGGCCATGCGCGCCACCACGCCGTCGCGATCCTTCACCCGCACCGGAAAGGCGAGCGGCGCGAAGGCAGGTTCGACCTGCGGCCACAAAGCAAACTGGGGGAGCGCGCGGGCCAAAATGGCATAGTTCGTCCGCCTTCGCGCGGCCAAGGGTACGGGATCGATTTGGGTGAGCAGATCACGGGTGAGCGCACTCATCCCTAGGGGCCTTGCGTCGAAATGGGCCTCCTGGGTTTGAAAAGCTGGATACCAGGTTTGCGGATCCACGCCGTCGAGGTCAGCGGCGCGGGCTCGCTGCGGCGCGGCATCGGCGACGCCCGGCTCCAAAGTCGGCGGAAGCGATCCCTCCCCCACCAGAAGACCCCCGTCAGGAACCCCGATCAGCTTGCGAGGGCTATAGAGCTCGACCCCTGCCCAGGATGGACCGTCGGGGGCGAGCGCCTGGGCGCGGTCTTCGATCCAGAGGACATCGGCGCGGCGCAGTGCGAGGTCCTGCAGCGCCACCGGGGGCGAGCGGCCGAAATAGGCGACGACGAGAGCTGCATCGCTGGGCTTCAAGCCTTGCGACAAGCCGGCGATGTCTGGCTCCAGGCGATGGTCGACGCCATACCAGCATGCCTCGACGCCGGCGAAGATACAGGCTTGCGCCAAGGCATCGCAGACATAGGCGGGAAGCCACAGACGCCGCACATCGCGGGCCCTTAGCAAAGCGGCGAATGCGGCACGGGCTGTCTGGTACGTCGCGGTCGCTCGGCCCGCGGCCCAGACGCTCCAGAGGCTTGTTGCCAATGGACCTTCAACCTCGGGGAAGGGCAGAACGCTGCCGATGGCGCAAAGTGAGCTCACGGAGCCAAGGCTGACGTGCGCCCGCTAAAGGACCGGTTAACCGCGTGACGCATGTGAAACGTCAGACGAGTCCGACGCACAAGCGCGCCAACGACCAAAAGCCACGTTTCTCGGCTCCCGCGCGATCAGCCCTTTTCGCAGACCAGGTAAACACTCGCGCAAAGATCAGGGTAGACCATCCCAAGTTGGTAGCAGCCTTCGATGTAGTCCGCGCTAATCGTTCCTGCCGCAAGGGCTGCATCGAACTGGAAGTTGGCGAGTGGCTTGAAAATCACCCCGCCGCGCTGCACCACCCGCAATCCCGCTTCCTTTGTGTCGCGCTCCAGCGTGTCAAGGGAATAGGTGCAACGGTGACCATGGGTCCGCTCGCTGTCAGTGACCGCAGCATTATGCGAAATGAGCCCCATCTTCACCGCGATTTGGCGGGACGCAGCGTTCGCATTTGGGACGGCAAGGAAGAGCCGGCCGTGTTCAGACAGCCAGCCGTTGATCGCGCTGAGGACTTCAACAGGGTGATCGAGGTGCTCAAGCGTATGAACGAGGAAGATGGAATCGTAGTGCTCGGTAGGTTTGAAAGCCTCGAACGTGGAGTGGATGAACGTGGGCTTCTGACTCAGGCGCGCACGCGCGTATTCGATCAGCTCGTCGGAGGCCTCGACCACAGTGAGATCGGATAGACGTTCGACAAGGATTTCCGTGAAGTCGCCTTTGTAGCAGCCGAGTTCAAGAGCCTTGCCAGGAAGCAACAGCGGCTCAAACGCCTTCATCATGTATCGACGCAAGATCGCATCAAAGTCGTAGAAATACTTCTTATCGGCCGTATCACGATGTTCTTGGTTGTAGTCGCGCGAGCTCATTGCTGATGTCTGGAGCGGTCTTTGATCCAAGTCAAACCGGCGGACCATCCAGCTTCTCATAAACCACCAGCTTAAGAAGGCCTTCCGGTGTTTCGACCAGAAGCTTTCCATCATACTCCAATACGATCGCGCCAGGCTCGCCTCGACCAAAACGCTGTTTGGCTTCCTCGTGGGTCACAGCGCAGCCTTCAAAGACGCGATAGGCACCCTGCTTCGTAGTCAAGATCGTTCCCAGTGAGCGGATTCCGAAGGCCCGAAATTTTTTTTCGATATCCAATGCGGGTTCCAGCGTGGCGTCGGCAAATTGATCAGCTGCGGTGCGTTTGTAGGTAGAACCACCCGCCTCCTGAGGCCGACCGGCTCGTCGGTAGCCAGCCTCCTTCAGCACCGCCACGGCTTGTCGGAAGGCTTCGGCCTCAAGCTGGAACGAAAGGCGGTAGACCAATCCGGCGTCGAGGTCCGCCGTAAGACGAACCCGCTGCTGGGCGAGGACGTCTCCAGCGTCCACCGCTTCGTCCATGTAGTGGGTTGTCGCGCCGAATTCCTGGCGGCCTTGCAAGAAGAGCCCGTTGACGGGATGGGGTCCCTTGAGGTCCGGCAGCACCGAAGGATGGGTGTTGATGAAGAGGCGCTCCTGTCGGCTTAGCCGCGAGATCGGCAGTATGAAGGGACAACCGTTGGACACGAGGATGTCGAAGTCGCACGCTTCCAGCCGCTGCAGCACGTCTTCCTTCTCGGCGAAGGCGAACGAAAAATGGGCAATCTGACGCGCGGCCAAGTCTGGTGCGAGAAACCCGCCTCGGTGCGCGAATATCGCGACCACCTTCCAGTCAGGCTCGTTCAGGCAAACGTCCAAGACCTGCGTGCGATTGCCGATGAAGACGATTTTCTTTTTCATCGAACTTCAGACGTTATGCTGGATTTAGGGCCATGGTCTTTTTTCCATTATCTCCGCCGCGTCCAGGGAAGAACATGCTCACCGGTAAAACAAGGGGCACATCAGAGTTTCTTCAGGAGATGCGAACCCAAGGCTGGTCGCGGTTCGATTCGATCGTCCCGCAGGACGAGTTAGGACGGCTGCGAGAGGCGCTCGATGAGGCCTGTAGGCTCTGCGGCGAAGTTCAGCAGCGGAAGGGACTCACCAACATCGAAGGCACGGCCCACCATGTCTTGATGTTCGAAGGTCCGTTCATGGACTTCCTCGCGCGATATTACCTCGACGCCCAGATCGAGGCCTTCTTCCAGAGCAAGTACATCCTAAACAGCTTCGGTGCGGTCGTGACCCACAAAGAGGCCACTTCCTATGCGATGAACCTGCATCGCGACGTCAGGACATTCACCGGCGAATTCAAGCTGATTATGAACCTGTTGCTCATGCTTGACGACTTTACGCTCGAGAACGGCGCAACCTATCTTTTAAGCGGCTCCCACTCCCATCCAGAGCGACCTTCGCCGCATACCTTTGAGCAAGAGGCCTACCGCTTAACCGGGACGGCCGGCACGATCTGCCTTTTCGACTCCAACCTGTGGCACGCTGCGGGCCAGAACCTGACGAACATGCCGCGACGGGCGATCACGCTTACGTTCAGCAAAGGGTTGGTCAAGCCGCAGTTCGATTACATTCGCTTCTTCGGCGAAGATCGGGTGGCGAAAATGGATCCGCGGCTGCGTCAGATGCTCGGCTGGGATGCACGCACGCCGGCGAGCCTTGACGAGTGGTACCAACCGACGGAGACGCGGCTCTATAAACCGGGCCAGGACTAGCGGCTCTGATGTGATGGCTGTCGCTGTTTGGGTCGCGTGCGCCGTCGACCGTCAGGGCCTGGCGTTCATGTCGAAGGCCTAGTCCCGACGCCCCGAAGAGAGGTGATCGAACGTCTGGTGATAGATCTCTTCCGTCACCCTTCAAGATCGTTTCCTGGCTGTCGATGTCTCGACAGATGTGGACGCATGCAAGGCGGGCATGTTTCGGCGTTTTAGGTCTTGGATCTCGCGGCCGATCGTGGCCGCAGCGTTATTCGCTCTAAGCCAGCATATCCCAGGCAAGCGGTTCGCCGCGCTTCAGGTCGCGCGATGCCGCACGGCCAAGCACCTCATCGAAGTGATCTGGGGCCAAGCCATTACCGGGGCGTACCGATCGGAAATTAGCCCGGGTCAGCGCCTCGCCCGCCTTTATGTCGGCTGTGATGTAGAGCGAACGGCGGAACTGTCGATTGGCGCGTTCAGACCCTAGAAGGTCGTAGTGGGCGCGGCCAAGCGCAGTCCAGGCGTCTTTGCAGTCGCCGACCAGGCCCGTGAATTCCGCAGGTTCCAGACTGAAAGCGGCATCCGGGCCGCCGTCGGAGCGGGCCAGAGTGAAGTGTTTTTCGATGACGCAGGCGCCCATCGCGATCGCCGCGATCGAGGCGGCTGCACCGTGGGTGTGATCAGACAGACCAATGGGCGAAGCAAACCGTTGCGCCATATCTGCGACCGTGCGGACGTTGGCATCGCAGAGGTCTGCTGGATAGCTGGAGACACAATGCAGCAGAACCACCCCCGCCGCCCCCGCCTTCAGCGCCGCTGTGCGGGCGGCTTCGATCTCAGCCAGGTTGGCCATACCGGTTGAGATGATCAGCGGCTTGCCCTGCCTTGCCGCGTAGCGGATCAGCGGCAGGTCGACGGCTTCGAACGAGGCGATTTTGTAGGCCGGTGCATCCAGGCCGCTCAGCAAATCGACGGCGGTCTCATCAAAGGGGCTGGAGAACAAGGTGACGCCGCGCTCGGCGGCCCGGGAGAACAGCGCGGCATGCCATTCATAGGGCGTCTGGGCTTCACGATAGAGCTCATGCAGGCTTCGCCCGTCCCAAAGGCCGCCCGTGATCTTGAACTCGGGCCGGTCGACATCGAGGGTAATGGTGTCGGCGGTATAGGTCTGGATCTTGATCGCATCGCAGCCGGTCGCGGCGGCGGCATCGATCATGATGAGCGCACGTTCCAGGCTTCCATTGTGGTTTGCGGAGAGCTCGCAGATCACATAGGGCGGATAGGCCGCGCCGATCTTGCGGCCGGCGATCTCAATTTCTGGAAGGTTGGAGACCGAGTTCATTGCAGCGTAGTCTAAACCCCGTGGCTAAAACGGGCGTTAACTGAAGCTGGCGATCAGAGGAACTCTGGGCTGGGTGCCATGGTCGCGATCCTGGGCGTGGTGCCGGCGACTAGGCCTATCGCGACACCCGCGCCCAGACCGACCATGGCGATCGACGAATAGAAGCGCAGTCCCAGGCCCAGCGCGACGCCGGCCCCAAGCGCTGCACCGACCAAAACGACCACGCCGGCAGTTTTCAACTCGTCTTGCATGCGCCGCTCCAGAATCTCACTTACATAAGGGCCATGTCCGATGATCGTTCCAACACCCCCCCTGAACCGCGGCAGGTCCGCTGCCTGATCATTGGATCGGGTCCAGCAGGCTACACAGCAGCTGTCTATGCAGCGCGCGCGCTGCTGAACCCGGTGCTGATCCAAGGCATTCAGCCCGGCGGCCAGCTCACCATCACGACCGACGTGGAAAACTATCCAGGCTTTGCCGAGGTTATCCAAGGTCCATGGTTGATGGAGCAGATGCAGGCCCAGGCCGAGCATGTCGGCACTGAGATCGTCAACGACATTGTACTCTCCGCTGATCTGTCCAAAAGACCCTTCCGGTTGACGACGGACAGCGGCCAGGAATGGCTCGCCGAGACCCTGATCATCGCCACCGGAGCCCAAGCCAAGTGGCTTGGGCTCGAGTCCGAGCAGAAATTTCAAGGCTTCGGGGTGTCCGCGTGCGCCACGTGCGACGGCTTCTTCTATCGCGGCAAAGAGGTCGTCGTCGTGGGCGGTGGTAATACCGCGGTCGAAGAAGCCCTGTTCCTGACAAACTTCGCCTCGAAAGTCACCGTCGTCCACCGTAAGGACGAATTTCGTGCCGAGAAGATTTTGCAGGAGCGCCTCTTTGCGCATGCCAAAATAGAGGTGATCTGGGACAGCGCCGTAGACGAGGTGACAGGCACTTCCAACCCGATGGGCGTAACAGGCGTACGGTTGAAAAACGTCACGACTGGCGAAACCCAGGACCTCCCTTGCGATGGCGTCTTTATCGCCATCGGGCATGCCCCAGCCTCGCAGCTTTTCAAGGACCAGCTGGAGATGGACGCCGCGGGCTACCTAAAGGTCAAGGCCGGATCAGCGTCGACCGCTATCGATGGTGTCTATGCAGCTGGTGACGTTACAGACGACATCTACCGCCAAGCGGTCACAGCCGCCGGAATGGGCTGCATGGCCGCACTGGAAGCCGTGCGCTTCCTCGCCGAAGAAGATCACCGCAAGGCCCATCACTCGATCAGCCACCAAGACGCCGAGACGATCGGGGTCTGGTGAACGGCGCCCTTACCGCATGATCCGCTACGCTCGCACGAGCGACCACGCCGCAATCGAGGCCACCTTAGTGGCCGCCTTTGGCCGACAGGACGAGGCCGATTTGGTCGCTCAGTTGCGTGCGGATGAAGATTGCATCTTCGAGATGGTCGCTGAGGAAGCCGGTGAGGTGGTGGGGCACATTCTCTTCAGCCGCCTTTGGGCCGACGTCTTCGAGCTCTATAGCGCCCTCGCCCCGGTGGCAGTGCGCCCCGACTGGCATCGGCAGGGCCTGGGCTCGCGGCTGATCCGCTCCGGGCTGGAGAGCGCGCGTGAGTTCGGCTGCTTTGGCATACTGGTTCTGGGCGATCCCGTCTTTTACGGGCGCTTCGGCTTCACCGCCGAGGCCACGCGCTTGGTGCGCGCGCCCTACGCGGGCCTAGCCGCCTTCCAGGCCCTAGCCTTGGAGGAAGATGCGTTCGCCAGCGCGATGAGCGTCACCTATCCGGATGCATTTCATCCCAAGCCCATGGTGCCAACTTAAGGACCGGTCTTGCCAGACCCAGGCACAGCTGCAGACGCCTCGGAGCCCCGATCCATGGCCGCCAAGCTCTCATTGATCCGATTGATCTCGTCTGGCGTCGGCTGGCGGCGCGCTGTTGTGATCGATCCGGCGCGCGCTCGGTCACCGGCGGAGGCCGGCGGATCGATAATGCTATAGGTCCGCACCTCGCCTGCGACGGCGAGCGTCACCTTGCGTTCGACCGGCGGGCCTTGATCCTGCACGACGAGCCGACCTTGCGTTAGAGGATCGAGGCTGGCCAACAACGCCGGTGAAAGCTCCGATTCACGGCCTGCATAATGACCGCTGAACGCCGGCGGCTCGCCCCAGGAGCCCATCCAGCGATAGAAGATGTGCTGACCAACCTGTGTCATTTTCACAAGTGTCGGGGCCCAATAAGGGATGACATAGGCCGCGTGATAGTGCGTGGCTGAACCTACATCCTTATCGACGTAACCCGCCAAGGCGCGCCTGGCGACATCCTGGGCCTGTCGCCAAAGGGCTGGCTGTGGCGTCCAGCGAAGCGATCCATCACAGGTAAAGGTGAACTGACAGCCGGTTGGTCGGGCGGAGCCTTGGTAGACCACACCGCAGATAGACTTCGGATAAGCCGGGTGGCGCACCCGGTTCAACACCACCTGCGCAACCGCCTGTTGGCCACGGACCGGCTCACGGGCCGCCTCAAAGTAGATCGCTTGCGTCATGCAGTGCAGAGCACGCGCGCTGTCGTCAGCGCCGGCTTCCAGCATGAAAGGCCGCATGGCGCGGATCGGCAGCCCGGCGAAAGGGCGAAGCTTATTGAGGGCGACGGCGGCGTCTCCCTGCTCACGCGGAATGCCGAGATCGGGTGCCTGGCGAAGATCGAAATTGGACCAACCAAGAGGCCGACCCCAAAGGTCCGCACGCCGCAAAGCCGGATCGTGCCGCCGCGCAAGATCTCGGGCGGCGAAATCGAAGTTAGCGGTGATGGCCAGCAACGCTGGATCTGACAGATTATGCGCCGACGTCGTTCGGACTTCCGCAGCGGCAGAATGTTGAGTTGCCGGCGCGCATCCGCTAAGCGCGACGACCGCGAAAGCCACGGCCAAACTGGCGCGACGCCATCTGTCGATTGAAGCTCGTATCTTGTCCGTCTTTCTTGTCTCAACCCGTCGGCTTGGCCGAAATCCCTTAGTGAACGCCCAGGGCGGGGGTTAGGCCACAAACGGGCCAAAAGATGATGAAGCCGCACCGAAACGAGACATCGCGGCAAGCGGTCCAGGCTTTTATCCCGGGTTAAACCTCATCTCCAGCACTCCCATTTTGAGCCTTCGGGCTTTGGACCTGCAGATCGCGTGCCGGGTCAATGGCTTTATCGGGGCGAGCTAGGACATAAGCCATGCCAAGGCGGCTCAGGCCAACCTCACCCGGATCAAGGACCTCCACACCGCTCCCATTGATCCGGCCTGCACCCAGATAACCCGGCTTGCGTGACTTGCGCTCGCCGGGGATTGGATTATATCTTGAAAGGCACTTTTGCTCTTATTGAGCATAAATATAGATCGTGCGCCAGCCGGGCTCTCGTCTGGCGTCTTTTTAAGCCGATGAAATGCTCATTTTGAGCATAAGGAGGCGTACATTGGCCGCTGACGGGTTCCAGTTTGCCTTCACTTCGCGCGTCGAAACTCTGACCGCACCCATCTGGGAAAAGGTGAAACATCACGTCACGCCCCTGGAATGGCGCGCTCAGGCCCCGCTGATTGCCGCGATCAACCAGCTGAAAGCCGAGAAGGACGCGGTGATCCTGGCGCACAACTACATGACGCCCGAGATTTTCCATGGGGTTGGCGACTATGTCGGCGACAGCCTTGGGCTGGCCAAGGAAGCCGCAAAGTCGAAAGCCCGGGTGATCGTCCAGGCCGGCGTGCACTTCATGGCCGAAACCTCAAAGATCCTGTCGCCGGACAAGACTGTGTTGATCTCAGACCTTCAAGCCGGCTGCTCGCTTGCGGCCTCGATTACCGGGGCAGACATGCGCCTGATCAAACAACGCTATCCAGGCGTGCCGGTCGTCACCTACGTCAACACCACCGCAGACGTGAAGGCCGAGACCGACATCTGCTGCACCAGCGCCAACGCGGTGCAGGTCGTGGAAGAAGCCGCCCGGCTCTGGGGAACAGACCGCGTGATCCTGATCCCTGACGAATTCCTGGCCCGTAACGTCGCCAGACAGACCCGCATTAAAATTATCGCGTGGCAGGGCCGATGTGAGGTTCACGAACGCTTCACCGCCGCCGATATCCTGGAAATCAAAGCCGCTTACCCGGGTGCCGAGGTCCTGGCGCACCCTGAATGTCCGGCCGAGGTTCTCGAAGTGTCCGACTTCGCCGGTTCGACCCAGGCGATGAACGATTATGTGCTGAAGCGGAAACCGAAGCGCGTGGTGCTGATCACGGAATGCTCCATGGCAGACAATATCGCTGCTGATGCTCCCGACACGGAGTTCCTGCGGCCGTGTAACCTTTGTCCGCATATGAAGCGGATCACACTTGAGAATATCTACGAAACCCTTCTCTACGGCCGCCATGAGGTGACCGTGGAGGCGTCCATCGCCGAGCGCGCGCGAAGGGCTGTGCAACGGATGATCGACCTCCCGCCCCCGACGGTCCCTGCACGCTATGACCTGATAAAGGCGCGCCACCATGTGAATGTGGAGCTGATCTGATGCCGCGCATCGCCCATGACGGCGTGCTTGTTGTGGGCGCTGGCCTCGCGGGACTTTGCGCAGCCCTCGCCGCCTCGCCGCGGAAGGCGTTGGTGCTGACGTACGCGCCACTCGGCCAGGGCTGCTCATCGGCCTGGGCGCAGGGCGGCATGGCCGCAGCGCTTTCTGAGGGCGATAGCGCCGAGATCCACGCCGCCGATACGATTGCAGCAGGTGCGGGATTGGTGGTTTCTGAAATGGCGCACCTGTTGACCAAGGAGGGCCCAGCGGCGGTTCGCAACTTGGCGAACCTCGGCGCACCTTTCGACCGAACGGCCGATGGCGGCTTTGCTCAGAGCCTTGAGGCGGCGCATTCGCGGCCACGGGTCGCCCGGGTCAAGGGCGACCAGGCCGGCGCTGCAATCATGCAGGCCGTGATGATCGCCGCTCTGGCCTCCCCGCACATCAAGGTCTGCACCGGCTATCGGCTGCGGGGCCTCCTGCAAGACCCATCCGGTCGCGTGTGCGGTGTGGTGGCTGAGCGGCAAGGCGCTCAGGTCGAAATTACCGCGGCTGCGACAATTTTGGCGACAGGGGGCCTGGGCGGACTTTATGCCGTCACCACCGCACCAGCCGAGCTCTTAGGTGAAGGCCTTGGACTCGCGGCCCTAGCAGGCGCGCTCATCGGTGACCCCGAGTTCGTCCAGTTCCACCCGACCGCAATCGACATCCCCCTCGACCCAGCTCCACTGGCCACGGAGGCCTTGCGTGGCGAAGGCGCCGTCCTGATAAACGCGCGCGGCGAGCGGTTTATGGCGCGCTACCATCCCGATGCCGAGTTGGCGCCACGAGACGTGGTCGCACGCGCCATCCAGGCCGAGCGGCAGGCCGGCCGCAGCGTCTATTTGGACGCCCGCGAGGCGGTGGGCGCGCAATTCCCCAAGACATTTCCAGTGGTGTTCGCAGCCTGCATGGCCGGTGGGATCGATCCTCGCATCAAGCCGATCCCGGTGGCGCCAGCCTGCCACTATCACATGGGCGGAATCGCGACAGACGCGGAGGGACGGGCCTCGCTTCCAGGGCTCTACGCCGCCGGAGAGTGCGCCTCGACGGGTGTACACGGCGCAAACCGTCTGGCGTCGAATTCCCTTCTCGAGGCGGCGGTTTTCGGGGCTCGGGCCGGACGCAGCGCTGCGCAAGCAAACGAGCTTGATGCCGACGGATTGGTCCGCCTGCTTCCTCCCGAGCTTCCGACTTCGGCGGTCAGGGTCTTGCGCCAAGCAATGACGCGCGACGCGGGCGTGGTGCGATCAGCCGATGGCCTGCAGCGCTTGCTCAATCAGATCGACGCGCTGGAGGCTGCGCACGGACGGGCCGCGTCCCTGGTCACAGCCCGTCTGGTGACGGCTTGTGCGCTTGGGCGAACGGAAAGTCGCGGCGGTCATTTCCGGTCCGACGCCACCGAGCCTGACGCATCCCCTCGCCGGACGCTTGTTCGCTGGACTGATCTGCCAACCCGCACGTCCTGGAAGCACGCCGCCGAATGACCGAGCCCTTAGCTGATTTTCTTATCACCCCGATCGTCCGCGCCGCATTAGCGGAGGATCTCGGGCGCGCCGGCGACGTCACCTCCCAGATCTGCGTGCCCGCCCAGGCCCGGCTGAGCTGCGTCTTCGCGGCACGCCAAGCCGGGGTCGTGGCAGGCCTTGCCTGCGCACGCCTGGCGATCACCGAGCTTGATCCGTCTGCCGATTTCAGGGTCATCGTCGAAGACGGAACTCGCATCAAGGCCGGCGAGAAACTCGCCTGGGTCGATGCCAACGCCCGCGCCCTTCTCGGCGCCGAACGGATTGGCCTGAACCTGCTGGGCCACCTCTCAGGCGTGGCCACACTGACGCGAGCCTACGTTGAGGCCATCGATGGAACCGGCGCAACGATCGTGGATACCCGCAAGACCACACCTGGCCTGCGGGCCCTGGAGAAATACGCTGTGCGTTGCGGCGGCGGGGCGAACCACCGCTTTGGCCTGGATGACGCGATCTTGATCAAGGACAATCATATCGCCGCTTGCGGCTCGGTCGCAGAGGCCGTGCGGCGCGCCAAAGACGCCGCGGGTCACCTGATGAAGGTGGAGGTCGAGATCGACGGCCTTGGCCAGTTGGAAGAGGCTCTGCAACACGGCCCAGACGTGTTGATGTTGGACAACTTCAGCCTGGACGATCTGGTCGAGGCGGTCCGCCGAAACGCCGGCCGAGCTGTGCTTGAGGCTTCGGGCGGCGTGACGCTTGAGAGCGTCAGGGCCATCGCCCAGACGGGCGTTGACGTCATCAGCGTCGGCGCCCTCACGCACTCGGCCCGTGTGCTGGATATCGGCCTGGACGCCGCTTGACGTAGGGGCACGCTTGCTTGCCGTTGGCGAGCGGGCCACCGTGCTGAAAACAGGGGAAGCGTAGATCATGAACGTGGCGCCGAAGATCGAGCAGGCCAATGGACAAGAGCGAATGGCTGGCGTGCTTCTTCGTCAGAAGGCCGCAAACATCGGCGAGGGCGCACCCAGCCTAGAGACCAGGATCGGGAGACTGGACCGCGCCATCGGTGTCTTGATCAAGAACGAAACCGCCATCGTCAACGCCCTAACCCAGGACTTTGGGTCTCGTGCGCCTGCGGTCAGCGGCATCACCGATATCGGCGCCTCGCTCGGGCCCCTGAAGCACGCAAAGGCGCATCTGAAGGCGTGGATCAAGCCTGAAAAACGCAAGACCACGCCTGCCCTCCTCGGTCTTCTGGGCGCCAAGGCTGAAGTCCAATTCCAGCCGAAAGGCGTGATCGGCATCATCAGCCCCTGGAACTTCCCGGTGAACCTGACATTCGCGCCGCTGGCGGGCGTCTTGGCCGCAGGCAATCGCGCGATGATTAAGCCCTCGGAGTTTACGCCTGCCACCTCAGATCTGATGAAGCAGATGTTGTCCGAGGCCTTCGACGAGGACGAGATCGCCGTCTTCCCCGGAGGGCCCGAGGTTGGCCAGGCTTTCTCAGCACTTGCATTCGACCATCTGGTCTTCACCGGCGCGACGTCGATCGCGCGGCATGTGATGAAGGCCGCCTCGACGAACCTCGTGCCGCTGACACTGGAACTCGGCGGCAAAAGCCCCGTGATCCTAGGCCGCTCGGCGGACTATGCGACATCTGCGGCGCGGATCATGGCTGGCAAAACCATGAACGCCGGCCAGATCTGCCTGGCCCCTGACTATCTGCTGGCCCCAGCCGACCAACTTGAGACCTTCGTCAAGGCGGCCACCGCTGCGGTGCACGCCATGTTCCCGACCATCAAGGACAATCCGGACTATACCGCGGTGATCGCCGAGCGGCATTTCGAGCGGATCAAGGGCTATGTGGATGACGCTCGCGCCAAGGGGGCCGAGATCATCGAGATCAATCCGGCTGCAGAGGACTTCAGCCAACAAGAGCACCGCAAAATCCCGCCCACGCTGATCATCAATCCCACCGAGGAAATGCAGGTGATGCAGGAGGAAATCTTTGGGCCCCTCCTGCCGGTTCTGACGTACAAGAATGTCGACGAAGCGATCGCCTATGTGAACGCCCACGACCGACCGCTGGGCCTTTACTACTTCGGCGCCGACGCCGCTGAGGAGGCAAAGGTGCTGAGCCAGACCACGTCAGGTGGCGTGACTGTGAACGACGTGATCTTCCACATCGCCATGGAGGACCTGCCGTTCGGAGGCGTCGGGCCTTCCGGCATGGGCAGCTATCACGGCGTTGACGGCTTTCGTGAGTTCAGCCATCGAAAGTCCATCTATCGCCAGCTCAAAAAGGACCTGGGGCCTATGAAGGCGCTGCGTCCGCCCTATGGCGCGGGCGTCAAGAAATTCCTGGCGGGCCAGCTCAAACCCTGACGCCGCCTAGAGGTGCGCCTCCGCGGGGATAACGGTGTCGCCGTCCTTTTCGGGCGAGGCCTGAGCGCCCATCAGGCTGCGCTCGCGCATCGGTAGGTTGGGGATCAACAAGGTGACCAACAAGGCCGCGGCCACGACGTAGAGACCCAGGGCGAAGACGTCGGTAATAGCGTCTGAAATGATATCTTTGATGAACGGCGGAAGCATCGGGGCGGCGCCTGAGTGCGTCATGCCGCCCATGGCCCTGAGCTTGCCCACATCGACACCGGGCATGATCTTGCCAAGTCCATGGTTCAGATTGGCGGTCAGCAATGTGCCGAAGATCGCCACACCCATCGTCGAGCCGATCTGACGGAAGAACTGGCTGGAGCTGGTCACGACGCCGAGCCGTTCGATCGGCATGGCGTTTTGGATGGCGATGCTGAAGAGGCTCTGGCCAGGCCCCAGACCGATCCCAAGGACGAGCATTCTCCAGGCGAGGTCCAGGCGCGTGGTTTCGGCATGCATGCGGCTCAACAACCAGATGCCGACAAAGGTCACCACGACACCACCGATCATGAAGGCCTTGTACTTTCCGTGCTTACTGACCAGCCGACCGCAGAGGATCGAGGAGCTGAAAAGACCCAACATCAGCGGCAACTGCGCCAGACCGCTTGTGGTCGCCGCGACACCCTGACCCAGCTGCTGGAACAAAGGCAGGAACGCCACTGTGCTCATGAACGACATGGACACCAGGAAGCCTGCGAGATTGGCGGTGGAAAACACCGGGTTCTTGAAAAGCTCGAGCGGTAATATGGGATCTGAGGCAAAGCGTTCGGCGAAGATGTAGAGCACCAGACCCAGGGCCGAGCCTACGAACAGCCCGATTTCGGTCATGGATGTCCAGGCGTACTGGTGACCCCCGAAGGTGAGAGCCAGCAGCAACGGCACGACCGTCGCGATGATCAGGGCCGCGCCAACGAAGTCGATCTTGCCCTTCGCATGGTGGGACATCGTGGGCATTTTCACGAGGATCATAAACAGCGAGAGCAGCGAAAGCGGCAGGTTCAGGTAGAAAACCCAGCGCCAACCTGCGATCACCTGGCCCGCAAGCGTAACCGTGCCGTGGTCGGTGAAGTAGCCGCCAATCAGCGGGCCAACCGTGCTGGAAAGCCCGAAGACCGCGCCGAACATGCCGCCGATCTTGCCACGTTCCCGGGGTGGATAGAGGTCGCCGATGATCGCAAATGCGGTCGTAAAAAGCGCCCCGCCGCCGATCCCCTGAATGGCGCGGAAGACGATCAGCTGGACCATACCGCCGCCGATCAGAGGAAGGTCCCCGAACTCACCCGATAGACCGGAAAGCCATGAGCCTGCCACGAAGATACTGATCCCGGCCAGCAGCACGGGTTTGCGGCCGAAGAGGTCGCCCAGTTTACCCCAGATCGGCACCATGACAGTCGAGGACAACAGGTAGGCTGTGGTGACCCAAGAATAGAGCGCCAGGCCGTTCAGCTCGGCGATGATCCGCGGCATGGCCGTGGCGACGATGGTCTGATCCAAGGCCGAAAGCAGAAAGACGATCGCGACACCCCAAAGCGTGACGCGTTTTTCCGTCTCGGTAAATTCAGTGCTCACAAACGCGCCCCCCAGACTCGCAGGCCCTGCATAGCGCGAAGGACCAGCCAGAGGCGAGCGCCACGTTATGCGACCTGGCAGCTATTTCGGCGCGGCCGCAGGCACCGGACCAGGCGCCATCGGATCTTTTTCACCAAGACCCACCACCTCGCCGCTCGCCAGGACATGACCCGCCATCGCGGTGATCAAAGCAGCATAGTCCCGACCCGGATCAGAGACGGTCGTGTCGAGCGCGAAGATTTCGAAGTGATAGTGGTCCTTTGGCCCCGGCGGCGTTTTGGGGCCGGCATAAGACTGAGCGGCGCCCTTGTAGTTGGGGCCATATCCAGCGCCCGCAGGTGGCGTTGTCATGCCGACTTCAAGTCTGGTGACACTCGGCGGGATATTAAACATCGTCCAGTGCAGGACCGGCGCGCCACGCACCAGAAGATCATTGTCCTGCATGATCAGGACGTAGGACTTGGTTTCCTTCGGCCCCTTCGTCCAAGTCAGACCTGGGAAGATGTTGGTCCGGTATTGGGTGTTCTCGAAGGGGATGTCACCGCCATCCTTGAAGGCCGGCGTGGTGACGGTGAGCTTCACCTTTGCCGGCATCAACTCAAAGGTCGTGCGAGCCTCTGGCTGGCCAGGCGTCGAGCGGGACACCTGGGCGAGCGCTGGCGCAGCGGCAAGGCTGAGCAGCATGACGCAGACCGCGCTGCGGAAAGGCGGATTCATTTGCCTCTGTCCCAAGTCTTCTTGTCACTTCTTCTGGTGGCCGACCGCCCAGACGTAGGCGGCGACGGCGGACAAATCGTCTGACGAAAGCTGTGCGCCTCCCATCGGCGGCATGGGACTGCGATATTGCTTTGGCGTCGGCACACCCTTGGTGATCAGATCCGTGATCGAAGCCAATCCACCGTCGGTCCAGAGCGGGCTGCCGGTGTTGAGTGGCGGACCGAGCGGGCCGCCCGTCGCGTCTGGCCCATGGCAGGCGCCGCAGGAGCCGGCTTTGAACACCGCTTGACCGTGGGCGACCTGGGCTGCGGTGGTGCCGCTGGGAACAGGCAGGACCGAGGTGTCGCCAGCGGCGGTCGTCTGGGTTTCATAGGTCGGTTGCGGCGCAGCCGAGGCCGGGGCATTCGCAGGGCCCTGATAGGTCACCTTCCAGATGCGGCCCTTGGTATCCTCAGAGATGTAGAGCGCCCCATCTGGACCGACCGCGATGCCGGTTGGACGGAAAACCGCCTTTCCCGTGGCCTTGCCTGGCCCTGCAAAGCCGTCAGCGAACACCAAATAGTTCCCGCTGGCCTTGCCGTCCTTCAGAGGTTGGAAGACCACGTTGAAGCCATCTTGTACCGCGGGCGTCCGGTTCCACGAGCCGTGGAAGGCGATGAAAGCGCCACCTTGATAAGCTGCCGGGAAGGCCTTGGCGTTGTAGATCTGCATGCCGTTGGGTGCCCAGTGGGCCGGAAAGGCCGCCACGGGAGGGGTCTTGTCGGCGCAGACACCGAGCGTCTTGCCACCGTCACCGCCGTATTCCGGGGCGAGCACCAGCTTTTGTTGGACGTTGTCATAATAACAATTGGGCCATCCGTAGTCGCCGCCCTGCTTGACCAGCATCAGCTCCTCTGCTGGGAGCTCGGTCGTCGCTTTTACGTCCGGGTAAAGCTTACCCCAATTCTGGATCAGCTGGTCGCGCCCATGCTGGGTGGCGAAGAGGCGCCCAGACGCGTCGAACGACAGACCCATCCCATTGCGGATTCCGGTGGCATAGCGTTCGGCTGGCGAGAATTTCTGGTCCAGCTTGTCGGCAGAATAGAGCCAGGTTCCACCGCGAGTCTCTTTCTCGACGCAGGGCTCAGCACCCGGCACGCCCGGCTGGCGGTTTTTCGGCTGGCAAGAATTGGTCGCGCTACCCATGTCGACGAACATCTGGCCCTTGGCGTTGATCGCGAAGGGATGCATCGGGTGGTCTCCGCCCAGCGGCATTCCTGAGAGCACAACCTGAGGCCTGCCGGTCGGGATATCCGAGCCCGCGGTCAGCCGATAGCGGACGATTTGATCGTTCATTTCCGCATAGACGAAACCCTTGTAGAGGCCGACACCGGTGCCGCCCTTCGAGCCCTCGGCGGACGTCACGCCAAAATAGGTGACCTTATCGGCCTTGCCTGAGTGAAGGGTATCCTGGACGGCGACCAGGAAGCCGGTCGGGTTTGCCATCGTGCCCCGGAAATAAGACGAGCCGTTCCAGGTGTTGGCATAGAGCGTACCATCGGCCGCGACGACGATATGGCGGGTATTGCCGAGGTTGTCGGCGAAAATGGTCGCGCAGAAGCCGGGTGGCAGGGTGATGCCCATATCGCCGCCCGGGCAAGCCGCGGCCTTGGCTGAGGGAGCCTTCGGTTGAGCCTGAACGGAAAATGTCGCGCCAAGAGCCAACAGCAGTGCTGATCCGAGCCCGACGGCTGCTGCCGTCCTATGCTTAACACTCATCGCCAGGCTCCATTCCACTGTTATGCAGGGGGTTTTCCTATCGTGTACCCCTCGCCAGTGGAAGGCTTTGGTCGACTCGCCGGGCACGATCTGCGGCAAGGGCCCAGAAATGGGCTCAGGCCGGCAAGCCTGGCTGGGACGCCCACGCGTGCAAGTCGCAGGCCGTCAGGACGCGGCAATATCGGTAGGTTGCCCCGAGCTCGGCGGTTCGGACGCCTTCGAGAGGCCAGAAGGTGCCTCGGTGGGCTTGAGCGGCGCAGCCTTGGATTCAACAGACGAAAGCCCCGCTGCGACAGCGGTTGCGTCGGCGGCTTTTTCCAAAATCGCGGCGGCCACACGAAAGTTACCGCCAGATCCAATCGGCAGGCTCACGAAAACGGCGCGTCGATCGACATCAGGTTGCACCACCTGAGAATGCGGATTGAGGCGATAGAAGACGTGCAGGCCAACCTGAGCGACACGCAGCATCTGCGATCCCCAATTGGGCTGAACGGCGGTTGTGTGGAAGTGGGTCGCACTGCCGATATCCGCCAGCACAACCCCCGACAAAGACCGTTCAGCGATCAATCGCGCACGGTCCCAGGCATCGACCTCAACGCCGTGGCGCATCGAGCCGTCGCAGGCGAAGCTGAACTGGCAGCCGTGGCTGGCGGCGCCTTGGAAGACGACACCGCAAACCGTCTTTGGGAAGGACGGACTATTCACCCGGTTCATCACGACCTGAGCAACTGCGGCCTGACCGCGGGGGGTCTCGCCACGTGCTTCGAAATAGACAGCTTGCGTCAGACAATCGAGTTGCCGGGCGCTTTCGAGGGGTGAAACGCGATGGCCCACGGCGGACCGCTCATCGATTGGCGAGCGCCATGCTTGGGCCAGATCCCGCTCGCTGTGGGCGGCCAGACCATCATGGGCCCGGGCCACGCGTAAGGCAGCCGGATCCATGCGATTCATTTCGCGCCGCAGCATGGCTTCGGAGAATCCACCCTGTGCGGCTTGCGCGATCCGGGCGGCTCTAAGGTGGTCAGCGGAGGCTTGCGCCATCCCTGCCGAAAGATAACTGACGCCGAGGGCCAGGCCGATGCCGGAACCCATCAACGCGGCGCTGAACAGCACGCGCCGATCGGCGCGAGCCTGTGTTGCAGATGGCAAAATGAGCATGTCCTACACGACGAGGGCGAACTGCCCCCCGACATTGTCGCCACGGTCGCCCCTGCTCTTGCTGGCAGTGACCGCTGGCTGGCCAACCCCGGGACTCATGGGGGTGGGCGACGGCAATTTGTGAAGCGTCTATGAACAAATTAGGCCGACTTGGCAAGTCTATCTTGCATTGCAACATGAAATGGGGCGTTGCCGCACAGGTGTTAATGACTGTTTTTTCGGTTGTTTCGGACACGATTCAACCGCTGAGCGCGGCCCTATTTATCGTTGCGCGGAACCTCGAGCCGAGCCGTCACGTTGTGCTTTGCGACGCCCCCCGAATTGGAGATCCACCGTGCGCAAGACGCTTAGCTTGCTGGCGATCGCCAGCGTGTTCCTGGCGCTTGGCGCGTGCAGCACGACGACCGAACAGAAGGCCGCCACAGGGGCCGTCGTAGGTGCCGTCGTCGCGGGCCCGGTAGGCGCAGCGCTCGGCGGCGCAGCGGGTGCCGTCGTGGGTAAAGTCCAGGAAGAATCCAAGCCACACCCTTGACCACAAAAGCTAAAGCCGCGGCTCGCACGGGCGCTTAGCGGTGATTTTGGGCAAGATGGACCCCGCGCATCCGCTCATTGGTCAGCTGCGGAAAGCCTCAGGCCCTTGTCAGCGAGACAGCCGTACGCCCCGCAACTCACACCCCATAACGGAGGCCTGACGAGCCGGGTGACTGACGGCCAACGGCGGCTGGACGGCGCGAGATGAGGTCCATTGCGCTCGCCCTTTTGAATTCCAGCAACCGAGGCGTTACCCCCGTCCAACGTTTGGGCAAGGCGGGTCAGGACGAAGCGCCCACCCTGGGAACGGCGACAGGGACGCACGGCTCCTCCCGACTTCCCGCGGGTCAGGAATCTTCGCGTCGATTTGCCCAAGCGGGGCCGCGATGGGCGATCGGCAGCGCAGTTTCAGTCAAAGGGCATCGAACATCTCACCCTCAGAAGGCAGACTATTTGACGAAGACGGCCGCGCACCGAGGCCGAGGGCTCTTGTCGCTTACACCGTAAGCGGTGTTATGGTCAGCGAAACAGGAGGCTTCCAAAGATGCGCAAACTGACCCTGGCCGGTCTCGTCGCCGTTGCGATGACCCTGGCCTTCGCCGCGCACGGCGCGCCCAGCGTCAAGTCTCAGGACAAGTACGCCAATAACAGCGGAGTGAAGATCCACTACGTGGTTGAAGGCAAGGGTCCGCTGGTTGTGCTCGTACACGGCTTTCCCGACTATTGGGCGACCTGGAAACCTTTGATGGCCACACTGTCGGCGGCCGGCTACCGCGTCGCGGCCATGGACACTCGGGGCTACAACCTCTCCGATAAACCTCAGGGCGTTGCCGCCTACGCCATGCCCAACCTGATCGGCGATATTGACGCCGTGATCAAGGCGGAGGGGCAGACCTCGACCATACTGATTGGCCACGACTGGGGTGCGGCGATCAGTTGGCAGACGGTATTGACCCGCCCCGATCTCGTAAACAAGCTCGTCATTATGGCCGTACCCCACCCAGCGGGCATGGCCCGAGAGCTGGCGACCAACAAGGATCAGCAGTCCAACAGCCAATACGCGCGCGACTTCCAAAAAGAAGGGTCCGAGAAGAACTTGACGGCTGAGCGCCTAGCCTCAATGGCCAATAAGGACCCAGCGGAGAAGGCTGGGTATGTCGAGGCCTTCAAGCGTTCCGACTTCGCCGCGATGATGAATTACTATCGCGCCAACTATCCCAAGATCACGCCTGGCGAGCCGCCGCCGCCCGCGCAGACCTATCCGTCAATCAAAGTTCCCGTGCTGGTGATCCACGGAATGAAGGACACAGCACTCAACGCGGCTGGCCATGCGGGGACCTGGAATTACGTTGCCGCCGACTCGACCATCCTGATGATCCCGTCGGCAGGACATTTTGTGCAGCACGACGCCCAAGATCTGGTCGACCGAACGATCAAGGATTGGCTGAATGCTCGGCGCAAGAACTAAGGCGCGAAGCTCGACCTGACCTTCACGCCCCAGTGGCCGTCCTGGCGAGTGACGACATAGATCGAATCGAACCCGCCGATCACCGAGCCGTCTTTGCGGTAGCGGGTGAAGCGAGTGTCGATATGCACCTTGTCGGAGCTGGCGTGGATGACGTGGCGGCGATCCCAAGCTGAGTGATGCCAATCGACCAGCGCGCCGCTGGTGAAGCGCTCCGATTTCATGTCGCCGGCGTTTATGATCACCAACCCCTGGCTTGCCAACCGCACGCTTGGGAAATTGAAGGTCGCCTCGAAGGCTGGGATGTCGCGCGCGTTGAACGCCGTCATGAACGCGTCGAGCACGCCCTGGGCAGCGCGAATGGCCTCTGCATCGAGGTGGTCTTTTGCCATGGGTCCTCCGGTTTTTTGCACCTTGCGCCTGCCAACCCATTGTCAGCAACAGCGTTCCATGGGGTGGCGCTGGGCCTCCTGAAAACCTACCTTGCGGGTCATGGCCCGTTCTCCAGCACCTGTCACCAACGTCGCTGATATCGCCGCCTCGTTCGACTATGACGAGAACACGATGCCGATGCTCTGGAAGCCGCACCGGCCAGACCGACCCGCCAAGTCCGAAGGCGGCCAACTCTTCAAACTCGTCAGCGACTATGAGCCGGCCGGCGACCAGCTAACCGCGATCCCAGAGCTCGTGGAAGGCGTTAACGCCCGCGAGCATGATCAAGTGCTGCTCGGCGTCACCGGGTCCGGCAAGACGTTCACGATGGCCAAGATCATCGAACTCACCCAGCGACCGGCCTTGATCTTGGCGCCCAACAAGACGCTCGCCGCTCAGCTCTATAGCGAGTTCAAAAGCTTCTTCCCGCAGAACGCGGTGGAGTTCTTCGTATCCTACTACGACTACTACCAGCCTGAGGCCTACGTACCGCGCACCGACACCTACATCGAAAAGGACTCATCGATTAACGAGCAGATCGACCGGATGAGGCACTCTGCCACCCGCGCGATCCTGGAGCGCGACGACGTGATCGTCGTGGCGTCCGTCTCGTGCATCTACGGGATAGGCTCGGTCGAGACCTACACGGCGATGACCTTCACACTCGAGCCGGGCCAGCGGATCGACGAAAAGAAGCTGATGGGCGACCTCGTAGCCCAACAATACAAGCGCAACGACCAAGCCTTCGAGCGCGGGACCTTCCGCCGGCGTGGCGACACCATCGAGATCTTCCCCGCCCACTACGAGGACCGCGCCTGGCGTATCAGCCTGTTCGGCGACGAGATCGAAGCCATCACCGAATTCGACCCGCTGACCGGCAAGAAGACAGCAGACCTCAAAGGCGTAAAAATCTACGCCAACAGCCACTATGTGACGCCGCGCCCAACGCTCAATCAGGCGATCACCCACATCAAAGAGGAGCTGAAGGAGCGGCTCGACTGGATGGTGGCTGAGGGCAAGCTGCTGGAAGCCCAAAGGCTGGAACAGCGGACAACTTTTGACATGGAAATGATCCAGGCGACGGGCTCGTGCGCTGGTATCGAAAACTACAGCCGATACCTGACGGGGCGCCGGGCCGGCGAGCCACCGCCGACCTTCTTCGAATACATCCCCGACAACGCCTTGCTGTTCGTTGACGAGAGCCACCAGACCGTGCCGCAGATCGGCGGCATGTACCGGGGAGACTATCGGCGGAAATTCACGCTGGCCGAGTATGGCTTCCGCTTGCCCTCGGCCATCGATAACCGCCCGCTCAAGTTCGAGGAGTGGGACGCCATGCGGCCGGACACGGTGCACGTCTCAGCCACCCCTGGCACCTGGGAAATGGAGCGCACCAAGGGCGTTTTTACTGAGCAGGTAATCCGTCCAACAGGCCTGATCGACCCACCAGTGGAGATCAAACCGGTCAGCAAGGACGGATTCAGTCAGGTCGACGATGTGATCGACCAGGTCCGGCAGGTCGCAGCTCAAGGCTACCGCGCCTTGATCACCGTCCTGACCAAAAAGATGGCTGAGGATCTGACCGAGTACATGCACGAGCAGGGCCTGAGGGTTCGCTACATGCACTCCGACGTCGACACCCTGGAGCGGATCGAGATCATCCGCGATCTGCGGCTTGGTGCCTTCGATGCGCTGGTGGGCATCAACCTGCTGCGCGAAGGTCTGGACATTCCAGAGTGCGGACTGGTCGCCATCCTGGATGCCGATAAAGAAGGCTTCCTGCGATCAGAGACTTCGTTGATCCAGACCATCGGGCGCGCAGCGCGCAACGTGGACGGGCGGGTGATCCTTTACGCTGACACCATCACGGGTTCGATGGAACGGGCCATGGCCGAGACCCAGCGGCGACGGGAAAAGCAGGAAAGCTACAACACCGAACACGGCATCACGCCGGCCAGCATCAAAAGCCGCATCAAGGATATCCTTGCCAGCCCCTACGAGAAGGACCGGGTCACCGTGCCCGTGGGCGTGGCGCAGGACGGCTCGAAGCCCTTCTTGGGCGATAATTTCAAAGCCACCTTGCGCGATCTGGAAGGGCGCATGCGGACCGCCGCCTCAAACCTTGAATTCGAAGAGGCCGCGCGGCTGCGCGACGAGATCAAACGGTTGAAGATGCTCGACCTCGAGTTCGCTAACGAGATTTTGACCGCGCCCGGCGAAGAGGTCGACCGAGGCGCGGTTCGGCGGGTGAAGTCGGAGGCGCGCGCAGAAGCGGCGGAGCGGTTCCGCAAAGGGCGGCTCTAGAGATCCCCAACGTCGCTCGGCAGGGTGGCGAATTCACCTGGGCTCGCTCGAGCCTCACCACAAACGATCCACCAAAGCCGTTGGCACCCTGCAGGTGCAAAAGCCCCCTAAACCGGCACCTGTCTAGGGATTTCAAACGGTTCAAACTCTAACCGGCGGCGTGCGCGCGACGCCGCCGAACAAAGTTCTAAATGTGGGTTGGCTGAAGCTATTTCGTCATCGCTATGCGATCGCCAGCCTGCGCCAGCCCTTGGACCAGATCGATGCTGAGATCGCCATCCCTCGCGATCGCTCACGCAAGTCGGCGATCCCCCACGACACGAGCGCCTTCAAACTCAAGACCCCAATCGAGCGCGACTTCAAGAAGCTCCGGTCCTGACAGCGCTTCGCAACCCGATACGAACGCGCGGCCACCCATCACCTAGCCTTCGGCCACCTGGACGTCATCCTGCTCTGGCCGCGATGAATGTGGCCTCGTCCCAGGCTGTTTTGCCAGACGTCATCGCAGCCGCAGTACCACAGGCCCCACGAGATCTGAGCTTAGAACTTGGCTTCGATCCTGGCGTAGTAGTAGGCCCCGTCGGTGCTGTAGGGGGTGTTACGCGAGTAGATCAGGCCCCGGAAGGCTTGGGACTGCGCGCGATTGGGATAGGTGTCCAAAACGTTATCGGCACCAAGTCTCAAGGTCACCTTCGAGGTGGCTTGGTAGGTCGCCGACAGATCAAGGAAGCCGATCGGCGAAAAAACCTGAGCTTGATAGGTCGGATAAGCTGCACTGGGGGTGGCCGAGGCAGGGAAGGTGTCGGTGAAATCCGACCAGCTGCCATAGTAGCGGACCCGTCCATTCAAGGCGAAGGCCTGAAGCTTATAGTCTGCCGAGATCGTACCGCGCAGCTTTGGCAGAGCGTCTTCGTAGACCTTCTTACTGTAGGGGTTCAGCGATTTGGAGCCGCCGGTCACGCGGGTTTCCATATAGCTGATCGCCGTGGTGAGAACCATCTGGCCACCGCCCAACGTCTGACGGTAGGCCGAGACCAGATCCACGCCACTGTTGGTGGTGTTGAAGTCGTTTTGTAGGAAATTGGCCTGGGAAATGGCTTGCAGGTTCGGAATATTCAAGGCCGTGAGAGCGGCGGTTTCGGCCGGCGTCAGGACGTAGGTCGTCGAGTTATTGAGGCGATGGTCGATGTCGATCTTGTAGACATCCAGGGTGGTTTCAAGACCAAATCCGGAATGCCAGACGAGCCCCCCGGACAGGTTATGCGAGGTTTCCGGTCGCAGAGCCTGGATATTCACCCCTGGACGAGCGTTCAGGATTTTCGCGACGGGCCCCACAGGACTGAACCGCCCCGATGTGGTGATGGACGCGGTCGCGGACGGCAGGAACTGCGAGAGGCCCTCACTGTAAAGCTGGGCTGGCGTGGGCGCGCGGAAACCACTTGAAACAGAGCCCCGCAAGGCAAACTGGTCGGAGACCTCGTAACGGCTCGCCAGCTTCCAATTCGTCGTCCCGCCGAACGTATTGTAATCCTCGTAACGCACCGCGCCGTCGAGGCTCCAGCCCTTTGTTGGCGTTGTATCGACGTCGATATAGGCCGCTGACGTGGTCTGGCTCCAGGCCCCGGCATTTGCCGGCGTATAGCCCGGGAATCCGCTGGAGCAGCAGGCTAGACCTGGTGCGCCCGGACCGATCGCGTAGGAGGCTTTATCTCCGGCGCTAATGACATAGCGCTCGGAGCGCTGCTCGGCGCCGAAGGCCAGGACGACCGGCTTGGCCATTTGCGGCACATTGAGCGGAATCGACCCATCAAGGTTGTAGTTCATTTCCGTCTGCTCAACCGCGCCGTCATTGAAGCTGGTCGGGCTGTTCGGGCCGAGCGAGGCGTTGATGGAGTTGGTCATCGAATAGGCGATATGGTTGCGACCATAGTCGATGCTGAAATCGAGTTTCAGGCCGTTGGCAAACGCCTTCTTCGCGCCCGCGATAAGGTTGACGTCCTGGTCATTGGACCCGAAATGTGGCGTGAAGCCCGTGGGATAGATGGATCTCAGATCCCAGCCTGGGAAGGCGGCGCTGGTCTTGAAGACGCTGGCGTAGCTGCCGACAGGCCCGCGATAGTTGAAGTCGCCGACGCCATGGCCCTGGCCCCAGGTCCCGAAGCTGTAAAGCGAGACGCCCATGATCTCGGCGCCGGAGGTCATGGCAAGGCGCGTGGCTTCCCGCGAAGGTTGGCCCCAGTTCACCTCGAGCTTGGGAAAGGTCAGGCTCGGGTACGCCGCCTGAGAGGCTATCTGATTGGTGCCGGGCTGAGAACGCGAGGTAAGGCCGGTGTTCACATATTCGCCGGTCAGGGCAATGAAGACGTCATCGGCCTTGTAGCCCCAATGTAGGCCGATCCGGGGGCCTTCGCCGTCGCCGGGGCGATACTGGCCATACTGGGCGAACGCCCGAGGCGCAGCGCTATCGTCGAGGTTTAAGTTGATGACCCCGGCGATGGCGTCCGAGCCGTACTGAGCCGCCGCGCCATCACGCAAAACATCAATGGAGCCAAGCGCCGACCCGGCGATCTGGTCGAGGTCTGGGGCTTGAAAGGCGCTGCCGTAGCTGGGGTTCATCATCATCGCCGAGCGATGAACCCGCTTTCCGTTCAACAGCACCAAGGTCTGGTCTGGGGACAGATTGCGAAGCCGGGCGGGCCGAACAAAGATTGTGGCGTCGAGCGCCGGAAGGGACTGCACGTCAAAAGACGGGACAAGCGCGGCAAGGGTTTCGACCAGTTCGCCCGAGGCCGTATGATCGATTTCTTCGCGGGAAATAACGTCCACGGGGGCAAGACTTTCAAGCGCCGTGCGGGGAAGGGCGCGCGATCCGATCACCGTCAATTGCTCGAGGTCTTTGGACGTCTCCTCTGTCGCAGCCCAGGCTTGAGACGCAATAACGAGAAGTGGAATCACTGACGCGAACGTCAACAGAAATCCCTTGTGCGCGACCAAAACTAAACCCCACGATTAAAAATTACGTCGCGCGGCTTAGATCTAAAACTATTGTATTTTTTCCAACATTATTATTATGTTTTTGCGAAATTTAGTCAGTCAAAAGATTTTTATGAACCTAAATTTCGAATTATTTTCGATGAAAAATCAGATATTTATTTGGGAATTGGATACTCGATACTCTTCTCTTCATTGCAGCCGACGAAGACTGCGACTTCGTGCAGGGCGCAGCATTCTTAGACCACGGCGTTGGCTTAGAAAGTTGCGTCGGGTTGGCCCAAGTCAGTGCCACGACCTGCGCACAGGCCTGACCTCGCCGGAAGATCGAAAGGCAAATGGCTGTCCTCGCCGGGGCGCACCCAGGACGCCAAAAGCCTGCGCCAGCCCTTGGACCAGATCGACGCTGAGGTCGCCATCCCTCCCGACCGCTTTGGCAAAACGGCCATCCCCTGCGACCCGTAGCGTCGACAAACTCAAGACCCCCATCGAGCGCGGCTTCAACAAGCTCCGGTCCTGACAGCGCTTCGCAACCCGATACGAACGCGCGGCCACCCAACACCTAGCCTTCGGCCACCTTGAAGCCATCAGGCTCAGGCTGCGATGCATGTGGGCGCGCCTAGGCCTCGCCCTCGACGACGGGCGCGCTGGGGTGCAACTGTACGCGTAGACGGTAGATCTCGGCGCCCACAGCGGCGGCCAAGAGCGCCATCAAGCTGTTGAACGGCGCCGCTGCGAGCTGGCCTAACATCTGCCCCTGGGGCTGCATCAGCATCACAACGACGAGTTGCAGGATGAACACCGGCGCGCTCAGCAGGATCACCGCCAAAACATAGCGCAGGACCGCGCCTCGCATCAGCTGCCAGGATTTGCCTGGGCTCATTTCACAATCGCCCACCAGAGCACTGATCGGCCACAACGTAAGGCGCAATGCCGCCCAAAGCACCAACAGACCGAAGGCGAGACCCCCGGCGGTCATGCCGGCATCCCCCATCAGCGATACCTGTCCGCCGGCATGGACCTGAGCTATCGCCACGGTGACGAGCGCGGCAGGCACGGTCCCCAGCAGGGCAATGATGGCAGCGTAGGCCATCAGGCCCAGGTCTGGCTTCCACGCGCCTTGGCGATAAAGAAATGTGCGCACGGCGACCCCGGTCACGAGGCCAGCCGCCAAGCTCGAGCCGGCAGAGCTCGCCAGGACCCCGGACGTGAGCCCCCCTGAAAATCCACCCCCGACCCCTGGAGCGCCCTGGCTTTGCAGGACCGAGACGCTGATCGCATAAACGAACGTCAGAAGCGACCACAGCGGCCAAATCCCGCCCAGCGAGCGCCACAGATTGCCGATGCCGGCGGCGGCAAGAGCCTCGATGCCGGGCGGCTCGACCATGTCGGCGTCATACGCCTGGATGCTCATTCAAACGGCCTCCCGTTTCCGAAAACCTTCCGCGAAGTCTGCAACCTGCGTGTTCACGTTCGCTTAAGGAGTGTGGTCAATAGCCCGGTAGGCATAAGCGCGCGCCAATTCAGCTGCCCGCCACATCAAATCCACAAACCCAAACCCCGGCATGGCTGGCTGGAGTTCCTGAAGGAGATCGGGCCCATCATGATCAAGATGCTGATCGCGCTGGGGCCGATCAAGTGGTGGAGGCCATCCACCGCGGCAACGAGGTGAAGGCGGCCCGCAAGGGACTGAAGGCCGCCAATTGAGCGGCGAAAGCACGCCTGTAGGCGGGGCGCGCTTGGCCTCGGTGGAAATAAGTGGAGGGGTGCGCATAATCGTCCAACATGCGCCAGGCTCTGAACCTCAGAAGCACCGAAACCAGCATCACATCGCCCGTATTGAAGGCGCCGTGGAGCCAGCCAGCGTTGCCGATATGATGGGCTAGCTGGCCTAGCGGGCCACGGTGTCGATCCGCACTGAAAGGCGTGCGCCCAACGGCCCAGGGCATGTCGCCCTCTAAGAGCCTGACGATCGTCAGCTCAAGGCTCGGCGGCTCCACCGTGTTAAGCGCACCGAACATCCATTGGGTCGCGCGTGCTCGGACGTTCGCTTCAGCTGGAAATGGGCCGGGATAGCATTGCGCGATATGGAGCAAGCTCGCTCCGCCCCAAACAGGGCAAGATCACGATCCCCATCGATCCGAATCTGTCCGAACGGATTGAGCGCCGGATGGGCAGGTTCTTTTATATCGGCGAACGAAACGAGGAGAATTTCGTAGGGTTGGCTCACCTCCTCCAGCGCCCAGCGGACGCGCATATCATGGGCCAAACCCCAGCCGCCGTCCGGGGATCGTTCAAAGGCGGTTATCGTGGTGGTCAAGTGACGCCGCCCACTAACCGGCAATCCTTCAGTTGATGCTAGCTGTCCGACGTCCAGATGGCGAGAGAAGCCTCCCCCATCTCACCGGTTGAGAATGTCCGCTCCTAGGAATGCCTCGATCGCAATCCACGGCTCTGCCGGTCCGTTGGCAAGTGGCATCAAGTGTTCGATTTCATCCCCTAGCCCACCAGACTTCCAAAATCCTTGCTCCGCTTCAGCCAGGCGGCGGCGTAACCGCAGATCGGGGTAATCCGAAGGGACTTTGCCCTGGCCTCGGCGCTAAGAGCGGCCATGAGGCGACCTGCGGCGCCGGTTCCACGCAAGGGTGTGGGAGCCTCGACGTGGTCGATGAACAGACGGTCGCCGAGGCGGCGGTAGTCGGCCCAAGAGGTCAGCCCCTGTTCGTCCATCTCGTAGCGCGAACCGGTGTCACGTAACGCTGTCATATCATGTTCTCCTGGCGCGGGTTCAGAGCTAGCCTGTCCCAAACTGAGCATTCGGCAGGGAGGTTCAAGATGAAACACGCAATCGGGATTTCGGCGGTCGTTCTACTGGCGCTAACGGCGTGCGCGAAGACGACGCAGACGGCTGCAACCGGTCAGACCGCGACGGCTGCGGCAACAGCGCCAGCCGCGCCCCCATCGCGCAAGGCGGGGCTTTGGACCCAGACCATCGCCACCGGCCAAATGAACCAGACGATCAAGATGTGCCTAGATGCCGCGGCCGATGCCAAGATGAAGTGGTGGGGCTCCAGCCAGCATGGCAGCCCGTCAAATTGTAACGAGGAGAAGGTCACCCCCCATCTGGGCGGAGGGTGGGATTTTCACTCGGTCTGCAACATGGGCGAAAGCGGGACGGTGACGTCTGACGGCTCAGCGACGGGAGATTTTGGCTCGCACTACAAAGTTGAAGTGAATTCCGTAACAAGTGGCTCGCCAATATCTCAGGCCAATGGGACCCATAAGGTCACCATCGAGGCGACCTGGAACGGCCCTTGTCCAGCCGATATGAAGGCCGGCGACATGGACCTCCCGGGTGGAATGAGGATAAACGCCATGGGTGGCATGTCGGGCAGTGGAATGCCTGCGGGCTTGGGCGCGGGCGGCCACGTCACCTCAAATGACATTGCCAAGATGCGGGCTCAGGCCATGGAGATGGCCAAGTCCATGAAGCCCCAGGACGGGAGGTAGGTTTTCGAGCCTGCGCCAAAATTCCGTGCGGAACCGTTCCGGCGGGAACGCGCAGAATCTTTTGGGCTAGACCAACTCCACCGCCATCGCCGTGGCCTCGCCGCCGCCGATGCAGAGGCTGGCGACACCGCGCTTACCCCCTCGGGCTTCCAGCGCCGACAGCAGGGTGGCGAGGATCCTGGCACCGGACGCTCCGATGGGGTGGCCAAGCGCACATGCGCCGCCGTTGACATTCAGTTTGTCGCGGTCGAGGCCGAGGTCTCGCTCGGCGATCATGGCGACCACGGCAAAGGCCTCGTTGACTTCAAAAAGATCGACATCAGCCACGCTCCAACCGGCACGCTTCAGGCACTTTTGGATGGCGGGCACAGGCGCTGTCGTGAACAGGCCAGGCTCGTGGGCATGGGCAGCGTGGGCTGCGACACGGGCGACAATGGTCATCCCAAGGTTCCGTGCAACGCTCTCGCGGGTCATGACAAGGGCCGCTGCGCCGTCGCTGATCGAGCTGGCGTTCGCAGCCGTGATCGCGCCGTCTTTGGAAAAAGCCGGCTTCAACGTTGCGATCTTAGCGGGATCAGCCTTTGCGGGCTGTTCGTCATCGGCAATCAGCACCGTGCCCTTGCGAGTGACCACGTCGATGGCCACGATCTCGCGGGTGAAGGCCCCATTTCCTGTGGCCGCCTTGGCATTGCTCAAGGAGCGAATGGCAAACTCGTCCATGGCCTCGCGGGTGAACTGGTACTGTTTGGCGGTCTCCTCTGCAAACGACCCCATAAGACGCCCTGGCTCATAGGCATCCTCAAGGCCGTCAAGGTACATGCTGTCGTAGGACGTATCGTGGCCGATGCGAGCTCCGGCGCGATGCTTGGTAAGAAGATACGGCGCGTTGGACATGCTTTCCATGCCACCTGCGATGATGATGTCAGCGGTCCCGGCGGCCAGCGCATCGTGCGCCAGGATCGCGGCTTGCATACCCGAGCCGCACATCTTGTTGACCGTCGTGGCCTGTACCGACTTCGGAAGCCCTGCGCCGATGGCCGCCTGACGCGCAGGCGCCTGACCAAGCCCGGCGGGCAGGACGCAGCCCATGATGATCTGCTCGACGGCATCGGCAGGCGCACCCGAGCGCTCGACGGCAGCACGAACGGCGCAGGCGCCGAGCTCGGTGGCCTTTACGGGGGCGAACACCCCCTGGAAGCCGCCTATCGGCGTGCGGGCGTAACTTGCGATGACGACGGGGTCAGAGGTCTGGGTCATGCCACGCATATAGGACGCTCGCCCGACATCGTCATCCCATCCCATCCCATCACGCAGCCGAGGGCGAAGATCAGGGTTGGAGGCTAGCTCTCAGCGCGCGCGCGATGAATCCGCCTCCCAGCACTCGCGTTTTGGCTTCCGGCGCATAGAGAGCGCACGCTTGGCCCGGAGCGACGCCTTCTTCCGGAAGATCGAAGGTGACGCCCGGCTGGCCATCGAAGAGCGTCATACGGCCTGCGACCGGCTCGCGGGTAGAGCGGACACGAGCAAGGACCGGACGCGCCGCCTCGCAGGCAGCAAGGATTGAGACGCCATCCCCGATCCAGTTCGTCTCGCCCAGAACAAGCGCACGGGTGAGCAGCGCTTCTCGGGGCCCGACAAGAACTTGCCGCGCGTCCGCATCGATGCGGACCACAAACAGAGGATCGCCCACCGCAACGTTGAGTCCACGCCTTTGGCCGATCGTGTAGCGGGTGACACCCTCGTGGCGGCCAAGGACGCGGCCGTCGATATGAACAATATCGCCCGGCTCTGCACCATGCGGGCGCAGACGGTCGATGACTGTGGTGTAGCGCCCCTCAGGGACGAAGCAAATGTCCTGGCTATCCGGCTTGTCTGCCACAGCTAGACCCAGTTGCGCAGCCGCGGCGCGGACGACCGGTTTAGGAAATCCCCCAAGCGGGAAGCGCAGGTAGTCGAGCTGGTCGGCCGTGGTCGCGAACAGAAAATAGGACTGGTCGCGGTTGGCGTCGGTGGCGCGGTGTAGCTCCGGCCCGGCCTCACCGACGTGGCGGCGGACATAGTGGCCAGTGGCCATGGCTTCAGCGCCCAGATCGCGGGCGACGTCCAACAGGTCGCGAAATTTCACGGTCTGATTGCAGCGAATGCAAGGGATCGGTGTCTCGCCACGCAGGTAGGCGTCAGCGAAATCTTCGATGACTTGCGCCTTGAAGCGACTTTCATAGTCGAGGACGTAGTGCGGGATGGCGAGCCCTTCGGCTGCGGTGCGCGCGTCGTGAATGTCCTGACCGGCGCAGCAGGCGCCTTTCTTCTGAATCGCCGCACCGTGGTCGTAGAGCTGCAGCGTCACGCCGACCACGTCGTAGCCGGCCTTGGCCAGGAGGGCCGCGGTCACGGTGGAGTCCACGCCGCCCGACATGGCGGCCACGATCCGCGCGCCGACGGGCAGGCGCATGCTCTCACGCACGGCTTCAATAAGGCCGTCGCTCAGGTTAGCCGGAGTAAGAACAGGCGCGTCCATAGGCGCATGTCTAACCGCTCGACCCTTATTTTGCGAGGGGTGGGTCCCTTCGTGAAAGCGCAGATCAACCCGGTGTCGGATCATTTAGAGCCAAACTGAACCCGCGAAAGCCGCTCACCAACGCCACCGGCCTCTTATGGAACCGTAGATTTCACCCAAAGACGCTAGGCCACGGGCAAGATGGTGAGCAGCGAGTCACTCTGAAGCCCCGCCAGGACCTTTGCCGTCGCCTGAACAGCCAATTGGGCGCTGGCAAGGTCTGTCGCGGCCTTTGCCATGTCGGCGTCTGTGATGTTGCCCATCATACTCGCCAGAGAATTATGCTGCGTGGTCAGGCCGGAAGCCACATCATCCACTTGCTTCTGAACCATGCCGTTCTGGGCTGTTTGCGTCGTCAAGTTCGTGGCGATGCCGGCCCAAGTCTGCATCTGCGTGGTCAGGAAAGCTGTCTGAGCTGCGGTGAGCGGGCCACTGAGCGGGCCGCCGGCCCCCTGATCGAAGGCTTGCAGCGCCTGGAACTCGGTCATCATAGGTGTGGCGAGATTGCTCGCCAGCTGGCCGGTGGCGACTGTGGTGTTGTCGTCCAGCTTGGCCTGGACTTGAAGATTGTCATTTTGGAAGAAGCTGGCGATCGCAGGGCCTGAGGTCAGCGTGCTGAGCTGGTTTGCGCTAAACGGCGGCGTGTTGATCTGGCCGCCGGCGAAGACATACTTTCCGTCATATTGCGTGTTGAGCCCACTCACAGCCGTCTGGAACTGACCCTGCACGCTCTGCATGAGCGCGTCTGCGTTGCCGCTGGCTAGGGCATCAGCAATGGCTTGGCGAACGCCCGTCGCAGATCCGGCGATCGCACTGAGACCTTGATCCTGAATCGTCAATTTGGCGGCGATCTGACCGTTCTGGGTCTGATAGTTGGTGATCCGCGCGTCGACAGCCTGCATGGCGGTCAGGGTCTCGACCTGATTGGCATAGGCCTTCAGGTCTACGCCATTTTTCTGGGTCGAGACGCGGTTTTCGGCGTCTGTCTGACGGTTTTCGGCGGCCATCAGGTTGGCGAGGATCGCCGAATAGCCGCCGGCTGTGGAGATACGATCGACCATCGATCAGGTCCTCTTAAAAGACTGGCCAGCTAAAGGGTCTGGTCAGGGGATTAGGCTGTCCAGGACCGTAAAGAGGTCCTTCGTGGCCTGGATCATTCGGGCGTTGGCAGTATAGGCCTGCTGGTAAGTCGTCAGATGGATCAGTTCTTCGTCAATGTTGACGCCTTCAACCGACTGACGCTGTGCATCGGCCGCAGTCTGGACGGCGGTGGCGCTGGTGGACTGACTCTGGGCGGTCTGGGCATCGCGGCCAATCAAGCCGCCGAGCTGGGCGGCATAGTCATTCAGGGTCATGCTAACGCTGCCAAGATCGCCGGCGGTCTTGAACAGCGTGGTGGCTTGGCCCGCCTGGGAAAGCGTGAGCGCACCAGACCCGTCACCTGGTGTGATCGCGGGCTGACCGGCTGCAACGCCGAGGTTGAGGGTGCCCAAGGGCAAAAGGGTCGGATTGGCGGCGAGGGTCGGATTGACTTGGTAGGCACCGGCCCGCGTCGAGCGCGCCTGGACGCCGATCCCAAAAAGCTGGCTGATTGACGGGCCGCCAACGCCACGCTGGGTATTGTCGGCAACGACGGAGACCTGGGCGTTCTGCGGTGCGTTGCCGCTAAAGGCTAGGCCGCCCTGGGCGTCCAGGGTGAAGGCGCCATAGAGGCCGACCCCGTTGACATTGTTGTTCAGCGTGTTGACCAGATCGCTCATGGTCGGAGTGCCGGCCGGCGGCACAGTAATCGTCACATCACGGATCGGATTGCCGCCGGGCGTCGAGAGCCGCAGCGTCATCTGAGATCCGGGCGCAAAGCCATTGGCGTCCGTGCCCGTGAGACCGGTGTCGTAGGTCGAGACGCCTGTCGAGGTGACAAGGTCGTTCAGGCCGAAGAACTGTGAGAACCCTTGGCCAGCCTTTTGAGCCGTGCCTTTGTCGATCGCGACGCCGTTGGCGCCGGTGGCGGAAATCGACAAGGCGCCATTGGTAAACGCTGCCGAGCCCGCGGCACCGAGGCTGGTGTTCAGCTGGCTCAGGAACGTGGCCGTAGTGAACGCGGTGGCTGGACCCGCATTGACGCTCATTGTGCCGCCGGTGAAATCGATCGCCACCGTCCGCTGAACGACGCCCGACGCATTGGTGATCGCCACCGTCGATTGACCGCTGAAGTTGCTGACCGCAGTCGGCAGGTCTAGGCCTGTGTTTCGGCCCGAAAGGGTCGTCGGCGGAGGTGAAGCGCTCGAGGCGTTGCTGGCTGCGTTCAGATCCTGAGCCGTGCGCGAGACAAACTCGCCCAATTGATCAGAGATCCCTGGCAACTTGGTGTTGCGCAGGTCCAAGAGACCCCGCATCTCGCCGCTCGACATGGTAATTGTCTGGGGTGTCGGCACGCCCCCTGGGGTCGTGGCCGTTATGTAGCCTGGCGTGGCGCCGGTGGAGTTGTAAGTCAGCGTCGACGCACCATTACCGGCCAATAAGACTCCTTCGGTCGAGCGGACTTCGATCCCGCCCTGCGCCTTTTCGCTCACGCGCACATTCATCAGCGTTGAGAGCTGGTTGACCAGCTGACCCTGGATGTTTTGCGAACCGGTGGCGTCGCCTCCGGTGATCTGGGCGCGTTGGATGTCGGAGTTCAACTTATCGATCTGCGAGAGCAGGCCATTCGCCTGAGTGACATCGTCGCTCAACTTGCTGTCGACGGTGCGGGTCAGCGTCGACAGCTGAGCGTTGATCTGGTCGGCTGCACTCAGGAAACTGCTTACCGAATTCACCGCCTGGCTACGCTGGAGTGTCGACGAAGGATCGTTCGCGGCGCTGGCGAAGTCGGCGAAAATGTTGTTCGGCAGGTTAAAGAAGTAATTGCTACCCGATGGGTCCCCGAAAAGGCCCTGAGCATTATTGAGTTGGACGGCATAGGCGCTGAAGCGGCTGGCGTCGGAGCCCGCGTTCATACTTGCCGTTTGCAGATATTGATCGGTGACCCGCTGGACGCCGGTGACATCTACGCCGGCCCCGGCGCCTTGGACGACCCGCTGTTGCTGGACGACAGACTTACGCACGTATCCTGGCGTATTGACGTTGGCGATGTTGTCGGACACCGCCGTGAGCGCCGCCTGGGCGGCCTGCAGCCCGGACGTGGCTGTCATCATGGCGATATTAAGAGACATGCCCTTTGGCCTCCGCCCGGCAAAGGCTGACGCATGGCCCGGCGAATTCTGCCGGGGTCAGGCTCAACGCGCCGCCATGGCGCCCGAAACTTCTGTTTGTTTTCAACATGGTCCCTCTCTGGGCCCGGTGAGTTCACCAAACTGAGCGCAAGACCGGTGCCAGTTCGAGGAAAGCTCTGCTGAGCCAAATCGCGGTCCGGTCGGTGGGCGGCAGGAAACGCCCCATCTGGCCCCGAATGACTCGGCAATTTCCGCTTCTGGAGGCTAAGGGCCCCCTCCCCCATAACCAATGTTTATTCAATTAAATCAATTGATTGATGAGTTGGCGCAAAGGTTGCGTCAGCTCGTCCGAAT
The DNA here is from genome assembly GCA_903860975.1 of uncultured Alphaproteobacteria bacterium. GTDB lineage: Bacteria > Pseudomonadota > Alphaproteobacteria > Caulobacterales > Caulobacteraceae > Phenylobacterium. Next base: position 56,023 of record CAIOSI010000024.1, on the reverse strand, counting down.
GATCCCCGACGCAGCAGGCGTCAGACCATCACTCCATTCTAAGGCCTTCCAAGCGTATGTCCGCTCCCGCGATCAATATCGCTGCTTCGCAAACCCCCGGCTCCGTCGCCCCAATGGGTGCGACGGTCGGTGGACAAGGCATTCAGGGCACCCAGGCAAGTGGCGCGACGGCGGGCTTTGAATCCATGCTGGCGACGCTCTTTGGTAGCGAGGTTGCAACCAGCGCAGATCCGGCAGTCTCTTCGACGGGCCCAGGCGCAGGTGTTAAATCCGGCAGCAAGGTCTCCATTGGCGATAAGGCTGCGACAGGCGATGCCAAGCCAAAGGTCAAGACAGCGGCGAACGATGCGACCTCGACGGCTGGAACGCCCGACCTCAGCCAGCTGATCGTTGTTGCATCCGCCAATCTGCCAACGGCTGCAACTCAGATCCCAGTTGTCAAAACGTCCGATGGGCAAGACGGCGCAGGCACCGCGATCGGATCCCAAGGCAAAACGGCGATTCCAACAGGCCTTGTGCCCGTTACGGGCGCGACGGTTGATACGAACGCCGGCCCAAACAACAAGGTGGACACCGCCGCAACGCCTGTTCTTTCCGGACCCGCCGCGACATCAGCAGGCCAGGCCGCGACGAACGCCTCAGCTGTCGTCACATTCGAGGGGCCATCTGCGAAGGGCGACAACGCGCCGGCTGGACTGCAAGTTTCGCCCAAAGCCGATCCTCCGGTTGCGGCACAAGTGCCACCGGCCTCACTAACCGCGACCGCGGCGACAGCTGCGCAAACGCCGACCAATTCATCACCGCCTCAGGGCGCTGTCGCAGGTACCGCGCCCGCCCCGGTCGCTCCCGCGATGGTTGCGACCGAGGCCCTGACCAATCCGCCACCCGCCCCGCCCACAGGACCTGTCGGTGCAAAGGACGTTGCAAGCAAGGATAAGGTCCAGGGCCCGAAAGGGACCCCGCGCCTCGACGTCAACCTCGTGAACACAGCGCCGGGATCGGCCGGCGCGCCTAGCGTCAAGGCCTCAGACACTCAGCAACCGCTTTCGGACACGCCTTCCAAAGGACTAATCGAGGACCCTGCGGCTCACGAACCCGCCGTCGGAGCTCAAGACGGGGCGAGCGGACCGACGCAGACGCCGACAGACCAAGCGGCAACGTCCTCGACGATGCCGCCAACCGCCATGGTCCAAGCCGCCGCTGTCGCCGCACGGGGCTCGCCCCAGACCGTGGCCAATCTGACCGCGCAGATCGTCAAGAAGCTGGATGGCCGGTCGACCCAGTTCGACGTGCAACTGGATCCCATCGGTCTCGGCAAGGTGGATGTACACATAGCGATCGACGCGGATGGCCGAATGAGTGCGGCCATGAGCTTCGACAATCCGCAGGCTGCGGCTGAATTGAAGTCGCGCGCCGGCGAGTTGCATCAGGCCATGGCGCAGGCCGGCTTTGACCTTACGGGCGGCATGTCCTTCGATGTGGGCAGCGACAGCGGCCAGGGCGGCCAGGCCCAAAACCAACAATCTGAAACAGGTGCCGCCCTCCGTGGCCGCGCTCTCCAGGCGGTGTTTGGCACCACAGCCGAGGCCTCACCGCCGCCGCAACTCCCGCTTCGGCGCAACTCGCCGTCCGGCGTCGATATCCGGATCTGAGGACACCATGACCGTCACATCAGTAACCACGACCCCGGTAACCGCGCCGGCCTCCAGCACCCCAGCTGCAGGCACGCCGGCGGCAACACTGCAGGGTCTCGGCAGCCTGGCAGACAATTTCCAGACCTTCCTGAGCCTGCTCACCACGCAGCTGAAGAACCAGGACCCAACGTCTCCGCTGGATTCGAACCAATTCACTCAGCAACTCGTGCAGATGACAGGCGTGGAGCAGCAGCTCAACGCCAATGCCCTGCTGCAAAAGGTGGCCAACAATACCTCCAACGGGATCGCGACGGCTGTCAGCTTGATCGGCAAGACGGTCAAGGCCACCAGTGACGCAGCCAACCTGAGCAACGGCCAGGCCAATTGGACTTACAACCTGCCGTCCAATGCCTCGGACCTGAAGGTCGAGGTGCTGGATCAGGCCGGCAATGTCGTCCACGCCGAGGTGCCGAGCTCTATGACGGCTGGCGACCATAAATTCACCTGGAACGGGCAGAATTTGAGCGGGACCCAGCTCCCGAACGGCGGGGCCTACACCTTGCGCGTCACGGCCACCGACCCGACCGGCACGAAACTCGCAACCACCAACTACGTGGAAGGCGTTGTAACCGGCGTCACTCAGGCGAACGGCTCCACTTCCATAACCGTCAATGGCGGACCCGTGGACTGGTCGAAAGTCGTCGCCGTGAACCTGGTCGCACCGACCGCGACCGCGACAACGGCACCAACGATCATACCGACACCAACACCAACAACGACGCCGGCAGCCTGATGAGGTTCCGACGCCTAACCCATGAACCCGGACGGCAAAACGCCGCCCCACACGATGGCCTCGCGCCGCCGATCACACCCGCAGCAGGCGCCAACCTAGAAAAGAACGGATAGAACCATGAGCATCAACTCAGCCATGCTAGCCGGGGTCTCAGGCCTCATCTCCAATTCCTCGGCGCTAGCGGCGATCTCCGACAACATCGCCAACGTCAACACCACTGCCTACAAGCGCAACCACGTGAATTTCGCCTCCATGATCACCTCGCAGGCCGTGACGGGCGACTATGCTGCAGGCGGTGTCACCACCTCAAACCAACAGTTCGTCAGCCAGCAAGGCCTGATCCAGAGCACGTCACAGAATACAGATCTCGCTATCTCCGGCGACGGCTTATTCGTGACCAGCACCTCGCCCACCGCACAGGCCTCCGAATTCACGCGCGCCGGATCCTTCGCGCCCGACGCAAACGGATTCCTGGTGAATTCGGCGGGCCTCTACCTGCAAGGCTGGCCCGTCCAAGCCAACGGCACGTTTAATGTCGACCCCTCGGACCTTAGCAAGATCGGCCCGATCAACGTCAAGAACCTCGGCAACGCGGTCGAGCAGACGACCACGCTGGGGGTAACTGCCAACGTTGACCAGACCACCGTGGTTGGCGCAGCCGCCGCAGCCTACAATACTGGCGCAAATTCCATGGCGGCTTTCGCCGCCACCGGAACCGGCACCGCGCCAGACGCCACGCCCGTCGAATTCAGTGTCATCGACTCGGTCGGCGCCACGCACAAGTTCGCGCTCGCCTTAGAAAAGACCGCCAACCCCAACGAGTGGAACGCTGAAATCTACGCTGTCCCGGCCACCGACGTGAGTGCGGCTGCCAATGGTCAGATCGTCGCTGGCAAGGTGGAATTCAACACCGACGGCACCATCAACCTGGCCACCACGACCCTATTCGGCGCAGCCGGCGCTGCACCAAAGATTACGCTGGGCGCCTCCGGCGGCGCATCTCCAGCGTGGGCCACTAGCCAAGGCATCGCAGGGCAGACCCTGACCTTCAACCTCTCCAAACTGACTCAACTCGCCGCGCCATCGACCGTCAGCTTGGTCACCTCAAACGGGGCCAGCTCCGGTAACGTCGTGGGGGTCCAGGTTGACACCAACGGGGTGGTCTCTGCCCTGTTCGACAATAGCCAGGTCCGGAGCATCGCCCAAGTGGCGATCGCGACATTCCCAAACGAAAACGGCCTGACAGCGATCAGCGGCAACGCCTACAGGGTCTCACTGACAGCGGGCCAGGTGACGCTGAAGGCCCCTGGGACCGGAGGCGCGGGCAAGGTCTCGCCCTCAAGCATCGAAGCCTCAACAATTGACCTGTCGACTGAGTTCACCGGCCTGATCACCACCCAGAAGGCTTATTCGGCGTCTTCCAAGATCATCACCACAGCCGACACCATGATGGACGAACTGATCAATATAATTCGGTAGATCTAGTATTAATTGATATTAACCAAGTGTAAAATTCATATTGCGCCGGATTAATACAAAAGGAATTTTTGATTATGCGCTTATTCACTAAACCGATTCAGCGGCTGTTAGGAGCCGTGGCTTATTGTTCTGATCAACAGTGATGGTGAGAAGGGCTAAAAAGCCATGTTGCAGCAACAGCAGACGCGCACGAACAGTCGCGGGGAGTCTTACGTTATTGGCCCCACGGGTGCGCCGTTGACGCTGAGGGACTTGCCACCGCCGGATACCGGCCGGTGGGTCATCCGCCGCAAGGCTGAGGTCGTGGCCGCCGTGCGTGGTGGCTTGCTCTCACTCGAAGATGCGTTGGAACGTTATCGGCTCACGTCAGAAGAGTTCCTCGCCTGGCAACGGTCGATCGATCGCCATGGTCTGGCGGGCCTTCGCACCACGCGTATTCAACAGTATCGCTGAGACTCTTGCCCCCTGAGAGGCTCGCAAACGACGCGGCCGCCCCCAGCCAAAGGGCGCGGCCGTTTCGTTTTCTTGGGCGCTCTTTCGACGAGCATGACGGCGATCGAACCTGCCCGCGATCACGCCCAAGGGATCGGCTGGCGACAGAGGCGTACCGCGCCTTGCAGCGTCGAACGGCGATCAGCTGGTGATTAGCCACTCGGCGACATAGGCCTGGGCTTTGCGCGCCAGCGCCGGCGGGCCGGAAAAATAGAACTCGCTACCGCGAAAGCTACGACGTTCGCGCCAGATGAGTGGGGCGGTATCTTCCGTCTCAAGAATTTGGCGCAGTTGATCCCGCTTTCCCGCGGGAACGAAGTTTACGTAGGTCGCGTCTGCCATCGCGTTTCCAATCTTGGCTCTTTTCCAACCATGAGCCGAGTCGCCGACGAGGGGCCAGTTTTCGCCCTGCTTTAAATCGTTGCGGCGCCTTCAATTTCTTCGATCAGGCGCTTGGCGAGCTCGAACTCGCTCTGCGGCACCATCAAACGGCTAGACGCCGCACCCGGATAAGGCGCGACCCCTCCGAAGATGAAGGGATGGAATTCGGCTTCCTCCAGAATTGTCTTCAAGAAATTCAGCCGTACCGGATCGTGGGTTTCGACAAGCGCGATCATCAGCCTACCTCGCTTGCGCGGTGGAAGGACGCGTTTTGTCCGACAGGTGTCACCCGGCGCACCGTGATTGTGATCCTCTCTCTTTCGCCCTCAGCGCGCTCGACCAGCAGGCGGGCCACTTGGGCGTCATCGTGGAAAGCATAGCCCTTGATGGCGTCAAGAAGGGCCTTGGCCAGATTATCGAGATCCAGCCAGGGCGGATCGCCGATATATTCCATGAGGATTTCGACGGAGAATTCACCCCAGGTCGGCCTCGAGCCTCGCCAGGCTTTGCGGAAGAACTCATAGATCAGGGGCTTGTAGTATTTGGCCTGGGTGGTCAGGCCATCAACCATGATCTCCAATACACCCTCGGTCTCACGCGCTCGGACCTTGCCGTGTTGAGTCCAGGCGTGCTCCACGTTCGCCCTTAGACCCGCTCGACCTTCACCGCGGTGCCGTAGCAGAGCACCTCGGTGATTCCGTCCATGATCTCGTTGGCATCATAGCGCATGCCGATCACCGCATCGGCACCGGCGCGCTGGGCGTGGGCGACCATCAGGTCGTAAGCCTCCTGACGGGCATGTTCGGCAAGTTCGGTGTAGATCGTAAGATTGCCGCCGAAGATCGACTGAATGGCCCCGCCAAGATTGCCGACGACGCTGCGCGAGCGAACGGTGACGCCTCGCACCATGCCAATGTGGGCGGTGACACGGTAGCCTGCGAGATCGTTGGTGGTCGCAACGAGCATGGGTCTGGCTCCAGCTTCAGTCTCGGTTACGTATATCGTCAGGCTGGGCCACACGCCACGCCTGCGTTGCCGCCACCGTTGCAGCATCGCGCCCGCGCCGCTAGACCCGCGCCATGACTGACAGGACGCCTTCGATGACCGCGACGCGCACCGAGACTGACACTTTTGGCCCTATCGAGGTCGCCGCCGACCGCTACTGGGGCGCGCAGACCCAGCGCAGTTTGCAGAACTTCAAGATCGGCTGGGAGAAGCAGCCGATCCCGGTAATCCGCGCGCTGGGCGTGGTAAAGCGCGCAGCGGCCGAGGCCAATATGGCGTTGGGCAAGCTCGACCCAAAGATCGGCGAGGCCATCGTCGTCGCAGCCCAAGAGGTGATCGACGGAAAGCTCGACGACCACTTTCCTCTGGTGGTCTGGCAGACCGGATCCGGCACCCAGTCGAACATGAACGCCAACGAGGTGATTTCGAACCGGGCGATCGAGATGCTTGGCGGTGTGATGGGCTCCAAGACGCCCGTGCACCCAAATGACCACGTCAACATGAGCCAGTCGTCGAATGACACCTACCCGACGGCCATGCACATCGCTTGCACCGAGGAAGTCGCCCGCAGCGTCATGCCTGCGATTGAGCACTTGCACCAAGCGTTGACGGCCAAGAGCAAGGCCTTCGCGCACATCATCAAGATCGGTCGCACGCATACGCAAGACGCCACACCTCTGACGCTGGGCCAGGAATTCGGCGGCTATGCCCACCAGACCGCCATGTCCGTGCGTCGCCTGAAGGAGACGCTCTACGGCCTCTATGAACTGGCCCAGGGCGGCACGGCAGTCGGCACCGGCCTTACCGCGCCGGTCGGCTTTGCTGAAAAAGTGGCCGAGCGTATTGCAGCGATCACCCGCCTGCCCTTCGTGACCGCACCCAACAAGTTCGAGGCGCTGGCGGCGCATGACGCGATGGTTTTCAGCCACGGAGCGCTTACCGCCACGGCCGCGGCTTTGTTCAAGATCGCCAACGATATCCGTTACCTGGGCTCAGGCCCCCGCGCAGGACTGGGTGAACTATCGTTGCCAGAGAACGAACCGGGCTCCTCGATCATGCCTGGAAAGGTGAACCCGACCCAAGCCGAAGCCCTCACCATGGTCTGCGCGCACGTCATGGGGAACCAGACGGCGATGGGCTTTGCTGGGTCGCAGGGCCAGTTTGAGCTCAACGTCTACAACCCCGTGATGGCCTACAATTTTCTGCAGTCCTGCCGCCTTCTGGCCGATGCCTCGGTCAGTTTTACGGACAACATGGTCGTCGGTATTGAAGCTCGCGAGGACAACATAAGGGCCAACCTTGAACGGTCGCTGATGCTGGTGACGTCCCTTAAGGAGCACATCGGTTACGACAAGGCCGCCAAGATCGCCAAGACGGCCCACGCGAACGGAACGACCTTGCGCGAGGAAGCGGTCGGCGGCGGCTACGTCACCGACGAAGAGTTCACCGCCTGGGTCCGTCCGGAAGACATGATCAAACCAGGCTGAAGTGGAGCATTGACGGGACTCGCCAACAGGCGCGTGAAGGTGCCATGGCCAGTGAAACCGTCTATATCCTGCAGACCTATGTCGCCGGGCGCGGCAAGGCCTTGAAAGCCGAGCAGCAAGTGGGCTGCAAGAACGCCGAAGAGGCGCGTCGAAAAGCCGAGCGTCTGGCTCCGCTGCGTGAGGGCGTCGTGGCGTTTTCGGCAACCGCCGACACCGAGCTGGGCGACTATGACGAAAACCCGGTGATCCTGTTCAAAGCAGGTCGGCTTCCACACCCGTTCAGCGAGGCCTGAGGCCTTAAGCCGTCCGCGCCACGGCAAAGTCGGCGAGATCTTCAAGCGCCGGAAGCCAAGGGCTCGCTCCAAATTCGGCAAGGGCTGCTTTGGCGCCAGCTGCGTAGCTGGCCGCCAGGTCCAGCGTAGACTGCAAGGCGCCGGTCTGACGCATGAGGTCTCGCGTCCGGTAGAAATCAGCGTCGGTCTGATCTCGCCTATCGACGGTACGCAACCAGAAGTCGCGCTCAGAGGCCCCGGCGCGCGCCATGACCAGCAGCAGCGGTAGCGTCGCCTTGCCTTCACGGAAGTCATCGCCTGGATTCTTGCCAAGGGTCTTGCTGTCACCGGAATAGTCCAGAGCGTCATCGACGAGCTGGAAGGCAAGCCCCAGGTCCTGGCCATATTTGCGAAGGGCTCTACAGCGATCCGGCGAGGCGCCGGCCGATACCGCGCCAGCTTCGGCTGCGGCTGCAAAAAGCTCGGCCGTCTTGGCTTTGATTATGTCTAGGTAAACCTCCTGGGAGAGGTCGAGGTCGTGGGCGCGGGTGAGTTGCAGCACCTCGCCTTCGGCGATGACACGGCTGGCACGCGCCAGAATCTCAAGGGCCGCCATCGAGCCTGCGCCCACCATCAACTCGAAGGCGCGCGCAAACAGGAAGTCACCGACCAAGACGCTGGAAGGTGCCCCCCAAATTAGGTGAGCCGCAACACGGCCGCGGCGCAGCTGAGAGGAGTCAACCACGTCGTCGTGCAACAGGGTCGCCGTGTGGATGAACTCGACAGCCGCCGCGAGCTTCAGACAATTATCATCACGTGCACCAGACAGACGGGCGGCAGCGACGGTCAGCAGCGGTCGCAACCGTTTGGCCGAACCCGCGATCAGGTGATCGGCCAGCGCCGGGATCACGGGCACGGGACTATCCATATGACGGCGGATCAAGACGTCGACGGCGGCCAGGTCCAGGCGCGCAAGCTGCAGCAACGCCTCCAGTGACGGCGGCTTTTCGGCAACAATAGGGCGAATGGCGACGGCCAAGCGGACCTCAACTCCTGGCGTTGACGGTCGGCTCGAGGGGAGCGACCGCCGTTGCGGGGGACAATGGTGACGCGATAGGGCACGGTCAAGCGCACGGGCTTCGTAGATAACCTTACATTGGCGCACAAAGCATGGATGACACGACCGAGGACCGCGTACTGGACGGCCGCGTCAGGCTGCGCCAGCCTGTGCGGGGCTACCGCGCTGGGCTGGATGCGGCGCTCCTGGCGGCGGCCTGTGACGCCCAGCCGGGCCAGCGGGTCATCGAGGCGGGCTGCGGAACGGGTGGCGCGCTCCTGGCGGCGGCGGCCCGCAGGACGGGCGCGAAGTTTGTCGGCGTTGAGCGCGACCCGAGCGCTCTGGTGCTGGCCCGCGAGAATATCGCCGCCAACAAAATGGAAGACCGCGTCCAGGTCGTTGCCGGCGACGTCGGGTTGCGATTCGCAGGTCTGGGCCTGCCCGTCTTCGACGGCGCGCTGGCCAACCCACCCTTCTTCGACGACCCGACTGCGCTGCGTGGACCCGCCGCTGAGCGGCGAGGCGCATGGATGGCCGACGATGGCCTCGAAGCCTGGATCGGTTTCCTGTCGAAGGCCGTGCGCGAAGGCGGGACGATCACGCTGATCCATCGCGCTGACCGTTTGGCCGACATTTTGGCGCTGCTTGCGCCCAAGACGGGATCTGCGCAGGTGCGCCCGATCCTTCCCTTCATTGATCAGCCAGCCAAGCGCGTTCTGGTGCGCGCGATCAAGACGGGCAAGGCGCCACTGAAATTACTACCCCCTTTAATTCTTCACGACCGGGAAGGCGGCAAGCATACCGCCGAGGCCGAGGCGATCTTGCGCGGCGAAGCGGCTCTGGAATGGTGCTAGGCGAGCCCCGGCGCTGGGCACCTGTGGCTGATGACTGAAATCAACAGTGCCAAACCCCTGGAGCCAGAGCCCGGCATGCGGCCTTTGATGGCCGGTGAAACAGTCGTGTGCGCCAGGACGAGTGCATTGCGTATCTGCCTGCATTCGGCCAAAGCGGTCGTTTCAATGAGGGTTACTTAGAAGCGGTGAGTTGCCTTTTTCGTCACGACGCTCAGCGGCTTAGCCACGCTCAACGCGTGGTGGGCCTGCCTTGACCCGGCGTTTCGGCGGGGCCAAGCTGACTTTGCTCCGATGCAACCCCGCAAACGAGGAGGATGTGATGACGACCCCTATCGCCACCGCCCTTCTCCGCGTCACCGTGCGTGCTATCTAGCCCGCTGATCCTTTCTTCAGAAGACGAGATTTCGCGGTCGACGCCTGTCGGGCTCGAACCTTCAAGGAAATCCCGACATTGAATATTCCAAAGGGGCTAAGCGCTTACGGCTGGACTGATGTCCTGGACCGCGACTTCAAACCTTTTGCAGACCAAGGGCTGGCCCCCGCCCGGGTTATCGTTCAACAGCGAAACCTCTACAGGTTGGCAAGCGAGTCCGGCGAGATCGAGGGCCGCATCTCCGGTCGATTCGCCCACGAGGCGGCGGAAGGCGGCTATCCGGTCACCGGCGATTGGGTGGCGGTGGAACGGAAGGCTGACGCCGCCGTGATCGCCAAGGTCCTGCCCCGATCCACGGCGTTTACGCGCATGGCGGCGGGCACGGGTAAGGACATGCAGGTCGTGGCGGCCAATGTCGATATGGCCTTGCTGGCGGCCTCGCTCAACGCCGACCTCAACCTGCGGCGGCTGGAGCGTTATCTCGCCACCGCCTATGAGAGCGGAGCCCAGCCCGTCTTCCTGCTGACCAAAGCAGATGCTTGCGAAGACCCCACACCCCTCTTGGCAGAGGTTCAGGCGATCGCTTCAGGTGTTCGCGTGCTGGCGATATCGGTCCGTACGGGACAGGGCTTGGCGGAACTCTCAGCGCTTCTGGCACCCGCAAAGACGGCGGTGCTGTTGGGCTCGTCGGGCGTCGGCAAGTCGACTTTGGTCAATGCACTGGCAGGTGCTGAGCTTATGGCGACCAGGTCCATCCGTGAGGGTGACGCGCGAGGACGTCACACCACGACCCACCGCGAATTGATCTGCCTGCCCTCGGGTGCACTGATCCTCGACACGCCTGGGATGCGGGAACTGGCACTGTGGGACGCTGAGGCGGGCGTCGCAGCGGCATTCGCCGAGACCACAGCGGAGGTGGACCTTTTGGCGCAAGCCTGTCGGTTTCGCGACTGCGCCCATGACAAGGAGCCTGGCTGCGCCGTCCACGCGGCGGTCGCCAATGGGATCTTGGACCCAGAGCGCTGGCGCAGCTTCCAAAAATTGCAGCGCGAACTCGCCCATACCGTGCGCAAGGAAGATCCCCTCGCTGCGGGCGCTGAGCGCCAGCGCTGGGCTGCGGTTCACAAATCAGGACGCGCTCGAATGAAAGCCAAGCCCGATGTCGAAGATTGACGCCCGGCCAAGGCGATCCGTTTGCGGTACAGAGGCTAGGCCGCGTGACCAATATGACCAAGACGAGGTTCAATCACGCATCAGGCCTTTCGTGGATCCTGAATTTCTATTGAACCTAGGCCGACCAGGACCGGCAATGACCTCAGAAATAAAACGCCGGCGACCACGGCGCCCCAGATCATCATGACGCCCAAATTGGCGCTGACGGTTCAAAGGGATGTGGAAAGCGTCATCGGCTCGGGTCGCAGGCGCAGCGCCAGACCACTGACCAATCGGATTATACGAAGGCCTCAAGGCGCACGCTGCGCTTAAACACCACTCACCGCTTCGTGACGGCGGAGGCGAGGTTCCCTCAACGCATCGCCATCCCCCAGGGGATTTATGGGAATTAGAAGCGCTTCGGCTTCAGATCATGGAGCCAAAAAGCTGCTCCGGCGACATTTCGATGCGTTGCGCAAACCGCTCAAACGCCAGTGCGGTAAGTCTCTTCAATTCGCTGGCGAATTTGTCGTCATCTTGCATCTGCGCCTGGAGCGCTTGCTGCTCAGCCAACCATATCTTGCGAACTGTGGGATCCGACAAGGTATCGAGCGCCGCAACGTAGCCTTCGACACCGACGGGACGATGAGCTGGAGGAACATAGGCGCTCATTTCGATGTCGCTACGCACCAGCAGTACCGCGCCAGCGTGAATTCCCATGACCGCCGCCGCCCCACCGCCTTCTCGGAAGGGGCTGGCGAAGATGTCGCAAAGTTCCAGGAGGCTCATCAAATCGGTGTCGTAGGGCACGTGTGTAAACCGCGACCCAAGCGTTTGGCGCAATTCCGACAGAAGGGCCTGCGGCAGGCTTCCAACCACAACCCAGCGGGCCTTTGGATGACTTAAAACAAATCCCGTAACGCTCTCTATGAACGAGGGGTCCATATTGACGCTCAGTCGGTTTCCCACCGTGGCGATGACTTGATCGTCGTTGCTCCAGCCGAGTTCTGCTCGCACGCGACGGCGCAGCGGCGTTGGTGGATTGTAGCTGTAGCTTTCGACCGCGCAGTAATTCCGCGCGTAGGCATCCGGAGCGCCCTGCTGCTTCCAGAGTTCGCGGATGTGGCCTTGATCTTGAACGTACCAGTAGACGTCGGCGAACTGCACAGGGGCAACTTCGGCACAGGTGAACATGATGGTCGGACCGACGAGTGCTGCGACACTGATTTGGATCGCGTAGGCATTTTCGCACCAAAAGTGGAAGGTGCAGGCGCCATCATTGAGCAGATCGGACAGGAAACCTGAATTCACCTCCGTAGAGACAAAGCGGACCTTAGCCGCAGCATCACCCAAGCGCGCCCGGCTGTAGGCCTGCAGTTCAGGTGTCAAATCGCCCGCGTGGTAGACGACGACCCAACGATTGTCGGGGTCGCACGCAAGGGCTCGTACATAGTCGAACGAGCCGCGGGTGGGCGAATGCAGCGGACCCAGCAGGCGGCCTACGAACACAGCGTGGGCCGTGAGCGTAGACGGATAGGCCTGCTCCATTCGCAGCGAGGCCTCGCGAAACGTTTCGTGGAGAGTTTGACGCACCAGGCCATGAAGCGGCCCCAGCCCCTTTGCGCCGAGATTGGCGCGACACCACCACGAGAGCGATGAGCAATCGGCGACCAATTGGAGCCGAAGGTCTGGATTAAAGCCGGGCTCAGACAATCTGACAAAAGTCCGGTCGAAAAAATCCTCAGTCTTCGCGCCGGCATACGCATCTGGGCCCAGAAAGGTGGCAAACCGGTCCAGAATGATCGCCACGGACGGTTCATATCCCGGTTGGGTGGCGGCGCGGATGTCGTCAAAAACGGTCATGGCGTTAACCATGATCGATAAGAGTTAGCGATCTGTGATCGTAAGATCGCGTTGTTCGTGCCTGACCGTTCCGATCTGAAGCCAGGAAGCTGGCCACCTGTCGCCTCGTCACGTCTTAATTTTCGAACAGGGCGATGGGCGAAGGGGCGAGTGACGCCGGTTTCGACGAAGCCGAGCCGTCAATTAGCGGGACCTTCGCTGTGCCGCCTCGAGCCCGGATTCACCGGGACGAGACGGCGCTGCGCGCGTCATCAATTGCGCGCGGTATCAACCAACTTGTTCTTCGTGATCCAGGGCATCATGGCGCGAAGGCGTTCGCCGACTTCCTCGATCTGGTGCTCTGCGCCACGACGGCGCGTCGCCTTGAAGCTTGGGGCGCCGACGGCGTTTTCCTGCATGAAGTCGCGCACGAAGCGACCGGACTGAATGTCTTCAAGGACACGCTTCATTTCGGCCTTGGTCTGTGGCGTCACAATCCGCGGTCCGGTCACGTACTCGCCGTACTCCGCGGTGTTGGAGATCGAGTAGTTCATGTTGGCGATGCCACCTTCATAAATCAGGTCGACGAAGAGCGTCACCTCGTGAAGGCACTCGAAATAGGCCATTTCGGGCGCATAGCCCGCCTCGACCAGGGTCTCGAAACCCGCGCGGATCAACTCCACCAGGCCGCCGCAAAGCACGGCCTGCTCGCCGAACAGATCCGTTTCGCATTCCTCGCGGAAGTTGGTCTCGATGATGCCAGAGCGTCCGCCCCCAATCGCCGAGGCATAAGCCAGGCCGAAGTCGAGCGCATTACCTGTCGGATTCTGATGCACAGCGATCAGACAGGGCACGCCGCCGCCCTTCTGATACTCACCGCGCACCGTATGGCCAGGCCCCTTTGGTGCCACCATCAATACGTCAAGGCCAGGCGCGGGCTCGATCAGATTGAAGTGAACGTTGAGGCCGTGGGCGAACAACAGCGCCGTCCCGTCCTTGATATTCGGTGCAATCTCGGTGCGGTAGATGTCCCGCTGAAGCTCGTCGGGGGCCAGCACCATCAGCGCCTCGGCCCATTTTGCGGCTTCGGCGACGCTCATGACCTTCAAGCCGTCTGCTTCCACTTTTTTGGCTGTGGCAGAACCGGGCTTCAGGGCAACGACGACGTTCTTTACACCGGAGTCCTTAAGGTTCAGCGCATGCGCCCGGCCCTGAGAGCCATAGCCTACGATCGCAATCTTCTTGTCCAGGATGCGGGAAAGGTCGGCGTCGCGGTCATAGTAGACGCGCATGATTGTTCTCCTGGAGTGTCAAGAAGCACTGCGGGTGCGCAACGCGCATGCAGCAAAGCGGGCGCTTTCCAGCGGTTTTTTGCTCCAAGGTCAAGGGAGGGGCGATCAAAGGACGCGCGATCTGCGCAGCACCTTCGCCATAGCGCTGGCTCCCGCGCTCGACGCCGAACCGCTCACAAAAGGCAAGTGGCGCAGGATTTATCGGCCTCGAGGCTCATCCTTGGCTGGCGTCTCCCGGCGCACGACATTCTTCACCGGCCGCCAAAAGCGACGCACAGAGAACGGGGCCGATACGCTTCTTTCGCATACGCCCTGGTTAAAACGCCTACGCAGCCTGGCAGAAGCGGGCCCGCTAGGGTCGGGCCTTACGGAACTCGTCAACAAGCTTCTGAGCACCTGCATAGAGCGGGTTGAGCCGATCGTCGGCCATCTCGATTTGTGATCGCCCAACCTCGACCCCGCGCAGTCCGGCCGTCGTTAGGACATAGACCGTGACATCCCCGGGACCGGGCGTTGGGTAGGAGTTGACCGACGAAAGGTCGGCGAGCTGGAGCTGCGCCTGGGCTACCAGCGACTGGGCCGCCGCAGCGACCAAGGGCTCGCGCCTGCCGCCGATCAAGCCACTTCCCGTCGAACGATAGACGCTGGAGTCGCCGGAGGCGAAACCCACGACCGTCACCATCGCGGCCTCCTGTCGGAACTCGACGATCACTCCATAGGCCAGCGCCTGGCCAGGCGTAGCCTTGACCTCCACATCCTCGCTTCGCGTCGAGAAAGCCACTTCGCGCAAAGCCAGATACGTCTCGGACGGCGCGCGCAGCGCTGCCGCAGGTCTGACGACAGGCGAGGGCGGATCGGCAGCGAGGGCCTGCATAGGCGCCGCCAGCAGGATCGCGGCCACGACGTAGGATTTCTTGGGCAAGATCAACTCCAGAGTCGCCCCAAGGCGCCAATTCTCAACCTCGCTACGTCGCGAAAACGCCCGAACCATGGCATGTCAGGCCAATGATCCTGGTCACCGACGCCATTTCTATCGAAGACGATGAAATCAGCGAGAAATTCGTGCGCGCCTCGGGACCGGGTGGGCAGCACGTCAATACCTCCAGTTCTGCCGTGGAGCTCAGGTTTGATGCGCGAAACTCGCCGTCATTGCCCGAGGATGTGAAGCACAGACTTGAGCGGATCGCCGGCAGCCGGATGAACCAGGAAGGCGTGATCGTCATCTTCGCCCAATCGCATCGCAGCCAGGAAATGAACCGGCAGGATGCGCGCGCACGGCTGGTTGATCTCATTGAACAGGCCACGCACCGACCCAAGCCACGCAAGAAGACCCGACCGACGCTCGCCTCCAAAATCCGACGCCTCGAGGGCAAATCCAAGCGCTCGGGCGTGAAGGCCATGCGCGGGCGACCCGGTCGTGACGATTAAGACGACCTCGCGACGTCAGCTGCAGCCCGGCGTTCGACTGCGCCGCGCGGGCTGGCGAATTCCTTCCCAATGACCTGATTATGACGGCCGCGCTCAAGAACGCAGACAATGGCCTTCGCCGCTTCGAACTCAGGAACCCGGACGGCAAAGTGTTGTTCTTCGGCCGATCGGGATTGGGGCGCGACTTCGCCGAAGATTTTGCGAGCGCCTCTGCCTCAGGTCTGGCGTGAAATCGCCTCATTGGCCTATAAACTCCGCGTCATGGCTAACCCGATCCGCATCCTCGCCGGCGCTGCTCTTCTGAGCGTGCTCACTGCCTGTGCGCCAAGTCTTGGCCCTCCGCCGCCCGGGCGATCGGCAGCCCTGCCGCTGCCGGCGGCAGACGCCGCCTTCCGACCAACCGATTTCGCCTGGTCGCAGGTTGCGGGCCGCGACAGCCTTGCCGGGTCCATCAGTCACGCTGGTGGCGTGCGCTACACCTGCGCCGGACAGACCGTCGTCCTAACCCCGGAAACCCCCTGGGCGGCCAGGCGCATGTCCATCCTCTATAACTCAAACGATCGCGCTGCCTTGCCGGTCGACGATGTTCGCAGCCGTCAGAAAATGGCGCCAGCGGGCGACTCCAACCCTTACCTCCGGCGCGCCATCTGCGATGCGTCCGACCACTTCACCTTCGCGAACCTACCGGATGGCGCCTGGTACGTCGTGACCCTGGTCAAGCCGGTCACCGCCCCCAACGCGGCGTCGCTGGCCATGATGCGCCGGGTGATCACGCGGGGAGGCCGGGTAACCAGCTTCGAACTCTAACGCCGGCGCAAGCCTCGAATATCGAAAGGCCCCAGCTCGCGCCGGGGCCTTTCGGGTTAGTGCACCTTGGCGCGGCCGATGTTCAGGCTGTCTTGGCCAGCGGTGACATCGATGACGGCCCCGTCTTCAAGGTCACCGGCCAGCAGCTTGCGCGCAATTGGATCGACCAGCTCTTTTTGGATCACCCGCTTCAGTGGACGGGCACCATAGACGGGGTCATAGCCGCGCTCGGCCAGCCAATGCATGGCGGCCGCATCGAGGGCTATCGACATTTGGCGGTCGGCCAATAGTTTTTCCACGCGATGCATCTGAATTTTCACGATGCCGCTCATCTCGCCACGGCCGAGCCGCTTGAACAGGATGATCTCGTCGATCCGGTTCATGAACTCGGGCCGGAAGTGCTGGCGCACCACGTTCATCACCGACGAGCGCGCGGTTTCGACATCCTCGCCCTCCTCCAGCGTGGCCAAAAACTCGGAGCCCATATTGGACGTCATGACGATAAGCGTGTTGCGGAAGTCGACCGTGCGCCCCTGGCCGTCGGTCAACCGGCCATCGTCCAACACCTGCAGGAGTACGTTAAAGACATCCGGATGGGCCTTTTCCACCTCGTCAAACAGCAGAACCTGGTAGGGACGGCGACGCACCGCCTCTGTCAGCGCCCCGCCTTCGTCGTACCCGACGTAGCCGGGCGGCGCGCCGATCATTCGGCTGACCGAGTGTTTCTCCATATACTCACTCATGTCGAGGCGGGTGATGGCGTGCTCGTCAGCAAACATGAACTCAGCCAAGGCCTTGGTGAGCTCGGTCTTGCCGACCCCAGTGGGGCCCAGAAACAGGAACGAGCCAATCGGCCGATTGGGGTCCTGAAGCCCAGCGCGGGCGCGGCGCACGGCATCAGAAACCGCGAGCAGCGCCTCTTCCTGACCAACGACGCGCTCGCGGAGCGCGTCTTCCATGGACAGCAGCTTCTCACGCTCACCTTCCAGCATCTTTTCAACTGGAACACCCGTCCAACGGGAGACAACGGCGGCGATTTGTTCGGCGTCGACGACCTCGGGGGAGACAGCATCCTGGTCGGCCTTGGATTCTTCCTCAGCCAGCCGCTTCTCCAGGGAAGGGATTTCGCCATAAGCGATCTCGGAGGCGCGCTGCAAATCGCCTCGCCGCTGGGCCGTGACCAGTTCGGCGCGCAGCCGGTCTAATGCCTCGCGAGTCTGGGCGGCAGAGGAGACCTTCGCCTTTTCCGTGCGCCATTTGGCGGACATGTCCTGCGACTGGGCTTCCAGCTCGATTAACTCGCCTTGTAGTTTCTCAAGGCGTGTCTTGGACGCCGCGTCGGTTTCCTTCGTCAGGGCTTCGCGCTCGATCTTCAGCTGAACGATGCGCCGGTCGATCTCGTCCAACTCCTCAGGTTTGGAGTCGACGGCCATACGCACACGGCTGCCCGCTTCGTCCATCAGATCGATAGCCTTGTCGGGCAGGAAGCGGTCGGCGATGTAACGATTGGAAAGCGTTGCAGCGGCCACGATGGCGCTATCAGAGATGCGGACGCCATGGTGCAGTTCGTACTTCTCCTTCAGGCCGCGAAGGATCGAGATCGTATCCTCTACGGTCGGCTCGCTGACAAACACGGGCTGGAAACGGCGAGCCAGAGCGGCGTCTTTCTCAACGTTTTTGCGATACTCATCGAGCGTGGTTGCGCCGACGCAGTGAAGTTCTCCGCGGGCGAGCGCGGGTTTCAACAGGTTGGAGGCGTCCATCGCCCCCTCACTTTTTCCGGCACCGACCAGAGTATGCATCTCGTCTATGAAGAGGATTATCGATCCCTCCGCGGCGGTCACTTCGTTCAGGACCGCCTTCAGACGCTCTTCGAACTCGCCACGGTATTTCGCTCCGGCGATGAGGCTGCCCATGTCGAGCGAAAGTAGCTTCTTATCCTTGAGGCCTTCGGGCACATCGCCGTTGACGATGCGCAAGGCCAGACCTTCAACGATGGCCGTCTTGCCAACGCCGGGCTCGCCGATCAGCACGGGATTGTTCTTGGTGCGCCGAGACAGGACCTGAATGGTGCGGCGGATCTCCTCGTCGCGGCCGATGACCGGGTCGAGCTTGCCATCGCGAGCGGCCTGGGTGAGGTCACGCGCATAGCGCTTCAATGCATCGTAACCGCCTTCGGCAGACGCGCTGTCGGCGGTCTTACCTTTACGCAGTTCTGCCGCAGCGCTTTCTAGCGCCTTGGTCGATGCGCCAGCCTCCTTCAACACCTTGGCCGCATCGCCACCGTCTTTGGAGATGGCGATCAACAGGCGCTCGGTGGTGACAAAGGCATCGCCGGCATCCTTGGCCCCCAGTTCGGCGCCCGCGAACACGCGAGCTGTCTCGGGCTTCATGAAGAGCTGACCTGAGCCGCCTTCGACCTTGGGTATTTTTCCCAACAAGGCGTCGGTGGCCTTGTCAGCCTCCTCAGGCCGTCCACCGGCGCTCTGGATCAGAGCCGGCGACAGCCCATCCTTTTCCTCAAGAAGAACCTTGAGAAGGTGTTCCGGCGCGAGTTGCTGGTGGCCGCGGGCGAGCGCCAAGCTCTGAGCCGACTGGATCGCCTGTTTTGCGCGGTCGGAATAGACATCGATGTTCATCAGGTCCCCTTAAATAGGCGAAGCTCACGGACCGCCTCATCAAGCACGGCCCGGACCAACCCGATGTAGTGTGGCTGTTGCGCCACACAAGACGCCTTGATCTATATCAGCTTGCCGCGTCTGCGTAGAGTTTGACGACCCGGTAAAGGTACTCGCGACCTTCGTAGAGTGAGCGGACGCCGATGCGTTCGTTGAGGCCGTGGACGCCCCCCCCATCGCTCTCGCCGAACAGGCCAGATAGGCCGTAGGTTGGCACGCCGCCTGCCGTCAGAAAGCGGCCATCGGTTGCGCCGGTAGACATCGCCGGGACCAACGGTACGCCCGGCCAAAGTTGCCCTGCGACCGTCTCAGCCGGGCCGATGATTTGCGGCGTCAGCGGCGGCGGTGGAGACACGGGGCTTTTCGCGCCGGCCATGCTAATTTTGATCGCCGGATCATCCATCACCTTTGCGAGCTGGGCCATGATGGCCTCCGGTGCCTCGCCGGGAAGTATGCGACAGTTGACGTTGGCCGTGGCGCGCTGTGGCAGCGCATTGAGCGCATGTCCCGCACTGACCATGGTGGCGACACAGGTGGTGCGCATCATCGAGTTGTAACCCGGGTCACGGGCTATGGCGACGACAGCCGCAGGCGGCGTCGGTTGGGCCAGAGCGGCCTTCATGTCCGCACCCAGCCCATCGCCGAGGATGGGGCTCATCCGCTCGAAGTGCAGGCGGGTGGCTTCATTCAGGTGGGCCGGAAAATCGTAGAGGCCAATCTTCGAAAGCCCGCCAGCCAGGTGGTAAATCGCGTTGTCGCGGATCGGGCGCGAGGAGTGCCCGCCAGGGTTCGTTACTTCCAGCGTGTAGTCTTGATAGACTTTCTCGCCGGCCTGGATGCCCAGGTAAACACGCTTGTCGCCATCGAGCCGGCCGCCTGCACCTTCGTTCAAGGCGAATGCGGCGTCCATATCCGCGCGATGCGTCGCCATCAGCCAAGAGGCGCCGTTAAAGGTGTCGGGCGTCTCCTCGCCGCAGGTGAGCGCGAGCTTGATGTTGCGCCGAGGCCTGAAGCCCTCCTTGCGGTAGCGGATCATGGCGTCCGTAAACGAGGCCGCCATGGCTTTGTCGTCGCTGGCGCCGCGGGCGTAGAAATAGCCCTTCTCCTCGACCAAATTGAAGGGATCGCGTCGCCAGTCCTCGCGCTTGGCTTCGACCACGTCGATGTGGGCGAGCAGCAGGATGGCTTTGGCCTTGGGATCGCTCCCGTGCAGTACGGCGATGAGATTGCCGTCTTGGGGCCGATTGGGAGGGATAAGGAGTTGCAGGTCGCTGTCCGGATAACCCGCACTCCTGAGGTGCGTCGCCATCTGGCTGGCGGCGCGGGTGCAAGACCCTGCCGAGACTGTCGTGTTGGTTTCGATCAGTTCCTTATAGAGATCGTGGAATTCCGCCTGACCAGGGAAGTTTGGATCCGGTGAGGATGGTGCGGCGGCGGCGGAAACGCAAAACATGCCAAATGCAGCCGCGATGGCCAGCGTACGGATCATCTGGAACCCCCCAAGGTCTTCAGGGACCCTAGGAGCCCACTGTTGCGCCCGCAAGCCGGCTAGTTGAGCCTGGACTTCTTCAGAGGCTCCGGCGGCAGGGGCGCAATCGGAACGCCGTCTTCGACCAGATCTCGGACCTCAGCCGACGTGGCCTGGCCATAAATTCCGCGTTCTTCAGAGCGGCCCTCATGAATCGCGCGGGCCTCGGTTGCGAAAGCATCGCCCACGTTGTCGAAATTCTCTTCCACATGCTGACGGATGCGACCGATGGCTTCCATCATCATGGCCTGGGTTTGGCCCGGCGACGGGTCCTGACCGCGGGCTTTCGTGCCCGCAACGGCCGGAGCCATGATTGCTTTGCGAACCGCCTTTGAGCCGCAGGCCGGACAATCGATGAGGCCGCGCGCTTGCTGATCCTCAAAATCGGCCGAGGCGGCGAACCAACCTTCGAACTCATGGTCGTATTCACAGCGAAGAGCGTAGCGGATCATGTAAGCACAGCTTTTTCAGTCAAGGCGTGAGGCGCACTGAACGCCCGATCATTGACGAGGTTCGGGATGGCCGCGCGCGCCTGAGCGGAGGCCTCAAGATCGAGGTCGGCCAAGAGCACATCGGGATCATCGTGGTCCAGCTGAGCAATGATCTCGCCCCATGGGGCAACCACGAGGGAGTGACCATAGGTGCCGCGTCCGTCCTCGTGGCGACCACCCTGGGCCGGCGCGAGGATAAAGGAGCCCGTCTCGATGGCGCGCGCGCGCATCAGAATTTCCCAATGGGCAGCGCCAGTCGGCCGGGTGAAGGCCGCGGGAATTGTCATGACCTCGGCACCCGCAAGGGCCAGGGCGCGATAGAGCCCGGGAAAGCGCAGATCATAGCAGACGGTCATTCCGAGCTTCAGGTCGCCTGCACGGGCGGTCACGGCTCGATCGCCGGGCTCATAAGTCGCCGACTCCCGCGCGCTTTCGCCGGTCGGCAGGTCCACATCGAACATATGCAACTTGTCATAGGTCGCCACGATCGCGCCCTGCGGGGAGATCAACACCGAGCGGTTCGCAGCCTTGCCATCTTCGCGTTTCACCAACGCCGAGCCAATGAGAATCCAGACGCCGAATTCGAGTGCCGCGGCGCGCAACCCCCCAACGACCACGTCTTCCCCAACCGGCTTGAGCATCGGCAGCAGCAGGTCGCGGTCTTTCTGCAGGAGGTTGGTCCCTTCCGGCGTGGCGATAAAACATGCGCCCGATAAGGCGGCTTTGCGCACCATCGGCAAGACATGCGCCAGACCGGCGTCCTGCGTCGCCGGCGTTCGGGTTTGGATCAGAGCGACCTTCATGCGGTCAGCTTATAGCTCAGCCGCGCGATATCCTAAGCCGCGGCCTGCAAAAGCGGGTCGAGCTTGCCGGCGCGCTCGAGCGCGACCAGCTCGTCGCAGCCGCCGATGTGCTGATCGCCAATAAAGATTTGCGGAAATGTGGCGCGGCCGCCCGCCCGACGCACCATTTCCTGGCGCTTTTCCGGATCGAATGCAGCTTCGATTTCGTCGAATTCCACGCCCTTCTGTTCCAGTAGCGACAGCGCGCGGACACAGTAGGGGCAATAAGGCTTTGTGTAGATCGTGACTTGGGACATGGCGCTCTGGTTCATTACGCGTCGCAGAATTTTCATATGGTGAGTCTGGATATTCTCTTAAACCGGGCGAGGACTGCGGCATCAACCCGCACCGCACCGAATGCTCTCAGAGCCCAGACCTATCCCTCGGCCGAGGCACCGGTCGTCATGATGTCATCGATCCGCAGCATCTGCTTACCGGCCACGTGGCCGGTTCGCCACGCCGATGCTTCCAAGCCGATATTCCGCGTGCGGCCTTCACCAGACTTGGCGGCCGGCTTTGTTATTGCCCTGCGCCGAGCTTAGACGTCGGGCAAAAAGGCACGTCGATGAGGGGCGAAGAGGGCTGGGCGATATCGGCGGCTTGTTTCGAGTTCCAGCTGAGCCAGCCTCGAGGCGGCCGCTTGGAGTTCCTGCGCCAAGGCCCGGGGCTGCGTCGATCGCCTGTGGCGGGGAGACCAGGTCCAAGTTTCGGCGACAGAACGCCGGCTCAGCGAGGACCCCGTTTCAAAAGATCAAGGAAGCGGGCATCTTCCGCCTCCATGCTGCCTCCCCGCCTTTTTGATCGCACCCTGCATCGCAAGCGCTTGGACCGCGCTGCGAGCGGCTTTGCGCGAGCCGATTTTCTGCAGCGCCGCGCTGCACTCGATATCGTCGAGCGTCTGGAAGTGATCATTCGGGATTTCCCGCGAGCCGTCGACCTGTCCGCACGGAGCGGGGCATTGCGCCAGGCCCTGCGCGACAGCTCCGCAGCTCAGCGGATCGGAATGCTAATTGAGGCTGACCTGTCGGCCGCCATGCTGAACGGCCGCTGCGGCCCACGGGTGGTGCTCGATGAGGAACGCCTGCCGTTTGGGAGGCAAAGTCTCGACCTGGTGGTCTCGACCCTAGGCTTGCATTGGACCAACGACGTGGTGGGCGCCCTGATCCAGATTCGCCAAGCGCTGAAACCCGACGGCTTGTTCGTTGGCGCTCTGCTAGGCGGATCAACGCTGACGGAGCTTCGCCAGGCCCTGACAGATGCTGAAAGCGAAATTCTTGGCGGCGCGGGCTCGCGCATTTCGCCCTTCGCTGACAGCCGCGACGCCGCAGGGCTGCTTCAGCGGGCTGGCTTTGCGCTGCCTGTCGCCGACGTGGACCGTGTCACTGTCAGCTATGAGCATCCTCTGAAGCTGATGGCGGACCTGCGTCTGATGGGCGAGACAAATGTGTTGGCTGACCGCCATCCGCATGCTTTGACCCGCTCGCTGATTGCGCGCGCCTGCGAGATATACCGCGAGCGCTTTGCGGGACCCGACGGGCGGGTCATCGCGACCTTTGAGATCGTCACCTTGACCGGCTGGGCTCCCCACGCCAGTCAACCGCAACCCCTGAAACCTGGATCTGCGAAGATGCGTCTGGCCGACGCCCTCGGGACGGTCGAACATCGCCTTCCGCGAGATGGATAATCCCCTTTTAGCATCAATGATAATTAGGTTTTTCTGTTAATTCTGCACCCATTTCGGCCATGCTCATTTGCGTCCCTGCTGGGAGCATGGCCATGCAACGGACGACCAAATCCGCTCTGGCCTGTTCAATGACGCTCTGCGCCATTGGAATGAGCAGCGCGGTGGCCCAAGACACCCAGCCAAAGGTTCGTTTGACGCGCGATAAGGTCGGATCAGCCAGCGCATTTGTGACCGCCCCCCGCAGCCGCCGCCATAGACGCCGACTTTGCGGGACCTGTCGATGTCGCAAGCGCCGTCCAGGTCGCCTCGGCCCACGACCCGCGACAACTCGAGGCGGGCATGATCGCCTTTGCCGCGATGGCGGCGCTTCAGGACCGCCGCTTCGTGGCCGGCGTGCAGCTATTGACCGCCGATGATCGTCAGTGCCAGGCGACGGTTCGCCGACGGATCGAAAGCCCTGAAACTGCCATAGAGTTTCCGGGTGTGGATCGCGCAGCGGCCCATGCTCGGGCGGCCCTGTTGCGCCAGATCGAGCCGCTGCTTGCCAACGGCCGGCGGGTGAAACAGGCGGCCTACGAGGTGCAGCATAAAGAATGGTCGCGCGCTTGGGTCACGGATGGACGGGCGCGATTGGCGTTGGTCAAGCAGCTTGCCACCCAGCGGGTCTCACCCAGCCAAGCCGATACGACACGGCTCTTTCCGTCGGTGTCAGCGCAGGTTGAGAGACGGGATGCAACGGTGCCTAGTCCCGCGGTCGTGCGAGGTCTCGCCCTGGCTGCGCTCGCGCTGGCTGGCGATACCGGCGAGGACAGCGATGGCGTCCTGAACTCCATGATGACCGACGCCCGTAGCCGGAGCTGCCTGCATAGGGCCAAGCTCAACCTCTTCCAGTGCATGGCGGTAGGCGGACCGCACGATGAGGACATCTTTTGTATCAGCCAGCACGCTATGCTCGAAGCGGGCCAGTGCATGGCTTCGGCCGCAGGACCAGACGCAGCGGCACCATCGATTTAAACCGCCGCGGTCGGGTCTGTCGCGATCCCCATTGCCGGTCCCTTCCGCTACGGACGCTAGAGGTTGACGAGCGGCAGGAACGATCGCTTTGCGACAACAGACCACGGCGGCGGCGTCCAGATGCGACGCTAGGGTTCGGCTTGGGGGGCTCCTGGATTGGGGTCGACTTTGATCAACCGCTTCAAGCTCTTCGGCCTTATGGCTACGGCCTGCATCGTTGCCGTAGCTGGGTGCGCCACCAAACCATCAAACGAGCAGCCGCTCGCCTACGCCTCGAAGCCCGCGCCAACCTCTTTTTCCCAAGCGCCGAGTGACCGTGGCCTGGCCGTCCAGGCCAGCGCCTTTGAAACCTTCATGCGCCATGCCCGGGCCATTGAACCCAGCTTCTCAGGCCCCACCGATGTCGCACAAGCTCTCGAGACGGGCGCAAGCCACGAACCCCATGAGCTGGAAGGCGGAATGATCGCATTCGTGGCGATGGTCGCACTTCAAGAGCCGCGCTTCGTAGCCGCCGTGCGTGCTGACCAGTCCCATGGCGAATTGGCGCGTCGCCTGAGCGAGGATCCGCAAGCGGCTCTGGCGCTGCCTGGCAGCGAAGCCGCAAGTGCTCGAGCCAGCGGCGCACTCTACGCCGAAGGCTCGGCTCTGAGCGGCGAAGGCCTGAGAGTAAAGCAGGCGGCCTATTCGGTGCAGCGTCAGGCCTGGGCAAGGGCCAATGTCGCCGACGCCCCAGGACGGCTGAGCCGGGTGAAGCGTCTTTCCGCAACGGCCTACCGTCCAAGCGGCGGGGACGCCGAACAGCTGAGGGGCGAGTTGGCGAAAAGCACATATCGCGCCGGCCCCGCCAGTCCCGTGGTCTCCCGCGGCCTCGCCCTCGCCGCGCTCACAGTCCTGGGTCAGCAAGGTCGGGGCCGCGCTCTGATGAGCGAACCTCGTACCGATTCCTGCCTGCATATGGCCAAGCTCAACCTTTATCAGTGCCTAGCCAGCGCGGGCCCGCATTATGAAGATATCTACTGCCTTGGTCAGCATGCGATGATCGATCCTGGCCAGTGCGTCGTGGACGCAACGCATCGGCATGTGCAGCGGGTGGCAATGACGAAAACCGGCGCCCCGCGCTAGGCGCAGGCGCGTCTGTACGATAGGGCCTTGGCAACCAGAGATACCTGCTGAAAGGCCGCCGCCCTATGCGTGGACTGCTCGTTCTAGCGCTCATCCTGACCGGCTCTCCGGCGCTTGCGCATGCGGCAAGCAAGGTCGCCCTGCCCTGCACGAGCGCGTCAACTGCGTGCAGGGAATGGGTCGCCCTGGACAAGGGTGAGGCAAGGTCTTTGATCTATCGAAGCTATGCCTTGGACGTCCGCAACGCCCGCGTCCGCCGCGCCCTGATCATGATCCACGGGACCCTGCGCAACGCCGACCACTACTTTACCACCGCCACGGCCTCAGCGTTTCTGGCCGACGCCCTAGGCGACACCGTCGTGATATCGCCGGCCTTTCACTCTTCGGATCGCAGCTGCCAGGACAAGCTGGAGCCGAACGAAGTCAGCTGGGGTTGTGGCGAGGACAGCTGGCGCTCCGGCGGCGTCGCAGCCAGCAACCCAAACCTCACGTCTTTCGACTTCATCGACCACCTGCTGAAGAAGTTGGCGGACAAGAAAATCTTTCCAAACCTCAAGGAGGTCGTGATCGCTGGCCATTCCGCGGGTGGCCAATTCGTCTCACGCTATGAGATGTCGAACCGGGTCCACGAGACCATCGGTGTCTCGGTTTCCTACGTCGTTTCCAACCCATCAAGCTATGCTTGGCCAGACGCAACCCGCGCCCTGCCAGTTGACGACGCTGCACCGGCGGCCGCTGTCGCAGGCTGGAGTGAGGAAACGCCCCATACCAAGTTCACCTACGGCGATTTCGACGCCGCCAAAGCCCCGGACTATGACCGCTGGCCCTATGGCCTCGAGAACCGCGTCACCGGCTACACCACCAAAATGAGTGACGGGCAGCTGAGGACGCAGCTCGCCTCGCGGCCGACGACTTACCTGCTGAGCCAAGTCGACACCTTGCCACTTGGCGGCTTTGATTCATCTGCCCAAGCCATGGCCCAGGGGGCAACCCGCCGCGCACGGGGCGAAGCCTTCGTGAATTACATCAACGCCCACCTTGGGGCCTCGGCCAAGGTGCAGATCATTCCCGAATGTGGGCACAACGACCGTTGCGTCTACACGACCGACGCCGCTCTGCCGGTGATCTTCCCGCCGATGAAATAACGCAGGCAAGCGGAACATTCTCGCTTGGCGCACGTTATGAGGTCCCGAGTAAGGAGACCTCTGATGACTGACCCAAAGGCCGGCAAGATTGCAGAAAAACATCCCGGTATGCTCGGCGACGGCACCGAAGAACAGAACTTGAATCAGAAGGGTGATCCCTCGGCACGGATCACCGAAGGCGAGGTCAAGGAAGCCTTCGGCGCAAAAACACCGACGCCACCCAGGCCCTAATGTGCCGACGTCGCGGGCAAGCCCTTCAGCTTTTCCCGCGGCGTCTTGGCGACATCGTCGATAAAGCCCGCATAGAAACCCGCGGCGCGCTCTAAACCCGGGACCGAGATGGTCGAGGGCGTATCGCCGGACGAGTGATAATAAACCTCACTTGAGATCAATTGAGCTGACGGTAAACCGGCCCGAATGTAGGCTGCGAGGTCACCTGGCGCGGTGGACGTCGGCTCATAACTGGTCACGACGCCGTAGCGCTTCGAGGCCTTTGCCATCAGCTCCCACACATAAGGCGACGTATTGACCGCGCCGGCCTGCTTGGTGGTCTCCGTCGTATTGGCGGTCCAGACGCCGTTTTCGTAGCCCGAGGTCGCCGGATCGAGCCGCGCAGCTTGGGCGACGTTGATCTGCGCCAGGTGTTCAAGGTTCATCACCAGAACGGTTTTCTTGATGATGTCGGGATGGGCCTTGATGAAGGCCGCCGCGCCAACGGCTGTGTGGTGGCCTCCGGAGACCATGAAGACCAGGGTCCGGTCCGGCTTGGTCTTTCGGTGGGCGAAGTAGTCGGCGAGCCCCAGCATTACCGAAAGCCCGTCGGCGTTGTCGTCGGCGCCGTCGAACCAGGCGTCCGCGTGAGCATTGACGATCACCACCTCGCGGCTTTTGCCTGGGAGAGTCGCAACGCCGTTCCAAGCCGTAAGTCCTGCCCGCTCCTCGCCCTGCAAAGCCAGCTTCATGGTGACGGACTTGCCGGCCGCCGCCGATTTGCCGATCACGCTTTCTAAGAAAGCGCCGTCATCGCCCCCCACCAGGAAGCATGGCGCTGCGTCACAGCCGTAGCGGTTGTCGTAGTAGAGCAGATTGCCGGGGCTCTCGACGGCGTTGATCACCCCGATTGCACCGCGCTTCTCCAGCTCGCGGGCGACGCCCTTCTCGCGCGCAGCGAACAGGCTGTCATCGGGCACCACATTGACCACTGCAATCTTGCCGCGCAGATCGAGGTTAGCGAGCTCGGCTGCAGAGCCTCGCCCCACGAAAACCAGCGGTCCCTGCGCCGCTGCAGGCTTAATGCTCACGTTACGGATCGGCACCGCTGAAGCCAGGACCAAGTCGTGGGTCCCAGCGCCGAAACTCGGATTGGCGACCAGCCGGACTTCCCAGCTCACCGGAAGCCAGAGCTTCGTTTCGAAGGGATAGGGCTCTGCGTGAGCATCCTTCAGGCCTGATGCTTTCAGTTTCGAGATCGCCCAGTCTACCGTCTTCTGCTCAGCAGGCATGCCGCTGATCCGACCGTAGAGTGGGTCGCCTGCCGCCTTGCTTTGCAGCGAAAAATCGACGATCCGGCGCACATCGGCCATCAGCTGATCGCCGGAAAGGGAAGCCCGTGCGTCATCCTTGGGGCGCACATGGGCGGGGGCGGGACCATAGGACCTGGGGCCGGACTGGAAGGTGGGCTTATCCGGTGGGCTGGCGGCACCTGGCGTGGGGACACCGAACCAAGCTTGTGCCTGCGCAAGCCTCGGCCATGCGGCCAGGACGATGCAGATGACCAAAACTTCGCCGAGCCGACGCGGGTTGCGCATGATGGTTCCCCAAGGTTTGCCGAAACCCTAAGCCATTATCGCGCAACGGGGGAACGAGGAGACGTTGCGCCCAGGCTGGGCGTGACCCTCTATCGCCACGTTGGTGATCGGTGCAGAGCTGACCTGCGCCGGTTAAATCAGATCGCGCAGCCACGCGACCAGCGGTGCATCCGCCGGTGGCATGGGATAGTCGGTGAGCTTCGAGGGCTTCACCCAAGCGATCGCCTTGTGTTCCTTAGCCGTCAGCGTCCCTGTCCAACGGCGGATGAGATAAAGCGGCATCAGAAGATGAAACGCCTCGTATTCGTGGCTTGCGAAGACGAAGGGCGCCAGACAGGCCTGGGTGACTGAGATGCCCAATTCTTCATCCAATTCGCGGATCAGGCAGGCCTCTGGCGTCTCGCCTGTCTCGACCTTGCCGCCTGGGAATTCCCATAAGCCAGCCAGCTGCTTGCCATCGGGGCGCTGGCAAATCAGCACCCGGCCGTCGGCGTCGACGAGGGCTGCGGCGGCGACGAGAAGCAGGCGTTTTTCGGTCATTCCGCTTCATTCCCGGCCTGAGTGATAAAGGCAACAGCCGGGCTTCGATGTCGTGCTGCGGGTTGACTTCGCGGCTGCGAAAGCCGATGTGCGGCCGGCGTCACGACCTATGACGTGCTCAGTGTTCCAGCCGCGTGGGGTCTCTTTTTGGGGCCCAGCCTGTCGAGCGCCGTAAGATCCATAGATCGCCCATCACGCGGGGCGCTTCCCTAAAGACCCGCGACCTGCGCGCCCTCGATGCGATCGAGCCGGCGCGTTCGGCGCATATGCGAGACTCGATTTGACTCAATTCACCGACTTCGGCCTGGCCGCGCCTCTGCTCAAGGCGCTCGCTAGCGAAGGATACACCACGCCAACTCCGATCCAGGCCCAGGCGATCCCCGGCGTCATGGCCGGCCGCGACCTGCAAGGCATCGCTCAGACAGGCACCGGCAAGACCGCTGCTTTCGCACTGCCGATCCTCCACCGCCTTGCCGCCGAGAAGCGCCAACCAGAACGCAAGGGCGCCCGCGTCCTGGTGCTCTCACCGACCCGCGAGCTCGCCAGTCAAATCGGCGAGAGCTTCCGTACCTACGGCCGCCACATGGGCGTCACCGTCGCCGTGATTTTCGGTGGCGTGAAATACGGCGCCCAGCACAAGGCCATGGCCAACGGCGTCGACATACTTGTCGCTACGCCCGGCCGACTACTCGACCACCTGCAGGAAAAAACCATCACGCTTCGCGGCGTGGAAATCTTCGTCCTAGACGAAGCCGACCAGATGCTAGACCTCGGCTTCGTACTGCCGATCCGCAAGATTGTGGCGCACCTGTCTAAAGCCCGCCAAAACCTGTTCTTCTCAGCGACGATGCCCACGGAGATCGGCAAGCTGGCCGGCGAACTTTTGAATGACCCGCTACGCGTATCAGTGACTCCGCAGGCGACCACCGTCGAGAAGGTGAACCAGCGCGTCCTCTTCGTAGAGCAATCGCGCAAGCGTGCGCTTCTGAGCGAGCTGTTTGACGACCCGGGCTTCAAGCGCGTCATCGTCTTTACGCGCACCAAGCGCGGCGCCGATCGCGTGGCGCGTAGCCTTGAGCAGGTTGGCGTCGAAGCCGCTTCGATCCACGGCGACAAGAGCCAAGGCCAACGCGAACGCGCTCTGGCTGACTTCAAGGCCGGCAAGGTCCGCGCCTTGGTGGCCACCGACATCGCCGCCCGCGGCATCGACATCGACGCCGTGACGCATGTGGTGCAATACGAACTGCCGAACGTGCCCGAGAGCTATGTCCACCGCATCGGACGTACGGCGCGTGCCGGAGCCGATGGCTCTGCAGTGGCCTTCTGCGCCGACGACGAGAGGACCCTGTTGCGCGACATCCAGAAGGTCACGCGCCAGACGATCCCCTCCTTCGACCGGCGGAACGACAAGCAACTGGGCGCCGCCACTGCGGCGATGCCGGAGCCTGCAGGCAAGCCCGATCGTGTTGACACACGCGGCCCAGGCGGTCATCGCGGCAATCATCCGCCCAAGCGCAACCGCAACCATGGCGGCGGCGGCAACGGCGCGGGTTATCGCCACGAAGGCGCTCCAGCGCGTTCTGGCGGCGCCAACGCAGGCGGCGGCGAAAAACCGGCTCAGCGTCCAGCCTTCAAGGGCCCGCAGCGCGGCGGCGGCAATCCCGCCCCCAACGGCCGCACCGGCGTCTGGTCGAACCGCTAACCGAGCTTGGACAACAAGACCGAGAAAGGGCCCCACCGCGAGGTAGGGCCCTTTTTCATTGCGCCGAACAGATCAACCAAGACGTGTATGATTACAAAAATTACCCTCTTTAGTTGAGTCAATTTTTGGGGTCGAACTTCCCTTTGCGGCTAACATATGAATCTGGCCCATCATTCATGGCTCAAGACCCGAAATTTTGGGCGAAAAAATGAGCCTTGATCATTCACGGCAATTTGAACCCGCGATTCCGACAAAAAGCGCAACAGCTGTCACACACGCGATGTCATGCTTCTTGGACAGATCCGGAGACCGAAATCATGCGCTCTATACTTACCCTTCTTGCGACCCTGACCATTGCCCTGGGCCTGGCCGGCGCCGCCGCTGCGGCGCCTTGCAAGGACGCGGCTGGAAAATTCACCAAATGCCCCGCCGCGGCGCCAGCAGCCGGCTACACCCTCGACGCGAAGGGCAATTGCCACGACGCCAAGGGAAAGATGGCCAAGAAAACGATGTGTCCCGCCTCGGCTTCAGCAGCCACGCCGGTCGCCGCACCTGCAGCCGCAGCGGCAGCGTCGTCAAAAGAGCCGGCCGCCGCAGCTTCAGGCGCTGGTCCGAACTGCAAAAAGGGCAAGCGCTGCGGTAATGCCTGCATTTCCGTCAAGGACGTCTGCCACAAGTAGGCAACCGCCGAAGCCGGTCTAGGAGCCGCTTCGCCGGAAGGCTAAGCGGCTCATTTGGCAGGATTGCGTGTCGGCGCAGAATGACAATACCGCAACGTCATCGCACGTCCGAGCGCCACCGCGCCCTTAGCTTCGATAGTCCCCGTTGATCTCGACGTAACGCTTCGTGAGGTCGCAAGTCCACATGCTGGCGAAGCCTCGGCCCATGCCGACGTCGACGGTGACTTCGAGCTCGTTCTGCTTCATGTAGGCGCTCATCTTCGCCTCATCGTAGGTCGGAGAGACAAGGCCGTCCTGGGCAGCGACGAGGTCGCCGAACTTTACGCTCATGACATCGCGATCCACAGGCTCGTCAGCACGGCCGACCGCCATGACAATCCGGCCCCAGTTGGCGTCTTCGCCAGCGAAAGCGGTCTTGACCAAGGGGCTCTCGGCGATCGTGCGGCCAATTTTGCGGGCCGAGGCGTGGCTCTCGGCGCCGGTGACGGTGATCTTGATGAACTTCGTCGCACCCTCGCCATCGCGGACAAGCTGATGGGCGAGATCCATCAGGACGTGCTCAAGCTTGTCGCGGAAATCGGCGAGGCGACGGTCGCCGGCGCGGCTGATCTTCGGCGCGCCTGACTTGCCGGTCGCAAACAGCAGCAGTGTGTCATTGGTCGAGCGATCACCGTCTACCGTTACGGCATTGAAGGTGTTGCGCGTGTAGAGGCTGACGAGATTTTGCAGCGCCGCGGGCGAGATCGCCGCGTCGGTGACAACGAAGGCCAACATTGTGGCCATGTCCGGCGCAATCATGCCGGAGCCCTTGCAAATGCCGCTGATCTTGACCTTCACGCCGTCGATGTCGGCGACCGCGTGCGAGCCCTTGGGGAAGGTGTCTGTGGTCATGATGGCGCGAGCTGCGTTCGCCCAGCCGTCCTCGTCCAGTTTGTGTTCGATGTCAGCTAAGCGGTGGACGATCTTCGTGTCGTCCAGGAGCACGCCAATCACCCCGGTAGACGCCACCATCACGTCGCGCTGACGGCAATCGAACCTTTTGCCGGCGGCAGAGCAGACCCGGCGAACAGCATTCGCGCCCGGGCGGCCTGTGAAGGAATTGGCGCACCCGGCGTTGACGACTAAAGCGCGCACCCCCTCTCCCTTGGTCATTTCCAGATGTCGCTTGCACCAGTCGACGGGGGCCGAGCCCACGCCATGGCGCGTGAAGACGCCCGCGCAGCTCGCCCCATCCGGGAAATTCATCACCAGCAGGTCGTCCCGCTCGTGCTTGTAGAAGCCCGCCCTCGACGTCGCCATCTGGACCCCCGCGATCGGCGGCATCTTCGGAAAGGGCACAGCCAAAGGCGAGACGGGCATCGCGCCCTTTGCTGGAACATCAGCAGGTACGGGCCCGGTGCTGGCAGACGGATCGGCCTGCTTATCGCCGCGTTTCAGGGTCGCGCGCTTCAGGGCGCTGGCGAGAGGATCAAAGGCACGCTCAAGCGTCTGACCCACGACCTCTACGGGACGCACCGCAGCATCCAAAACCTTGGCCGCTGGCTTACGCAAAGTGGACGTTTTGGTTGGTTTCTTTGTCATTTTTTGACCCCCTTGGTGGCTGGCGGCGGCGTGGTCGGCCCCGATAGGGGCGGCGGGGCGGCCATCTTCGGCGCATCGGCGGGCGGGACCGCCTGACTGGGCGTATCGCTCTTGACCAGCACTTCGACCTTGGAGCGGCCACGAAGCTTCTCCAAAAGGTCGCGGATCTGATCGTAGGTCAGGAAGCGCACGATTTGTGGTCGAGCAGCCTCCAGTGTGATCGGCTGTTCGACCCGTCGATCCTCAACCTTGATGAGAGCGAAGCCGCCCTCGACCGGGAAAGGCCCTACGATTTGGCCAGGCTTGGCGGCCTTCAGTGCTGCGTCATAGGCCTCTGGCATCACGTCGATGGTGAAGTAGCCCAGGTCGCCACCGTTGAACCGCGTGGCCGCATCCGTGGAACGCTCCATCGCAAGCGCTTCGAACGATGCGCCGGTCGCCAACAGCTTGCGCACCGCCTCGGCTTCCGCGCCGCTGCCCACAACGATCTGTCGGGCGTGGATTTCCTCGGAGCGCTTTGCGAGTTTCAGCTGCTCTTGGTAGAGACGCCGCACGGCATTATCGTTGACCGCGTCGGAGACCACGCTTTCGACAAGCATGTCGCCCAGCACCCGGTCACGCGCAGCCGCCAGACGGCGCTGGGCGACGGGCTCGCGATCCAAATTGCGCTTCATCGCCTCGGAGGCTAGCAGGCGTTGGTCGACGACCTCGTCCATCACCCGGCGAAACAGGTCAGAAGAAACATCAAGCGGTTCGCCTTCGCCGATCAGTCCCTGGGCTACGGCCTCGCGTTTGACATCGGAGGACCAAACGGTGCGACCGTCGACCTTGGCCACGGCGCGGTCGCCGCGCTCTGGCGCTTGCTCCGCTCTGCCGCCCCGACCGCAAGCGGCCAGGCTCAGCACCGCCGCCACCAGCACAACGGCGAACATCGCAGAGCGTAAAGGCCGGATGGGGGCCATGCGGATCACCCTCAAAGCGGACGGGAGTAGCGTCTTAGGACACTGTCCGTCCCTAGCCATTTAAGTCTCGGGATGCAAAGGTTGCGGTCGAGTGCGCCCGCTGTAGGAGGCGCCGTCATCAATATTCCGGAGGATCATTCAGAATGCGCGAAGCCGTTATCGTCTCTTATGCTCGAACTGGATTAGCCAAATCCGTCCGTGGTGGTTTCAACATCACGCCAACCGTCTCGATCGCGGCCCACTCGGTGAAGCATGCCGTCGCAAAGGCAGGAATAGACCCTGGATCGGTCGAAGACGTCTTGTTCGGCAATGTCGCCCACGGCGGCGGAAACATTGCGCGTCAGGCGGGACTGCTGGCTGGGCTGCCGATCACCACCTCCGGCGTGACGGTCAACCGGTTCTGCTCCTCAGGTCTGCAGACCATAGGCATGGCGGCCAACTATGTACGCAACGATGGCGCCGAGGTGGTGGTGGCCGGTGGGGTCGAGACGATCTCCATGCCCAACATGGGCACGGGCAAGGACAACTTTGATCCTGAGCTGAGCAAGATGTACCCGGCAATCTTCATGCCGATGATCGACACCGCCGACATCGTGGCTGAACGCTACAAGGTGAGCCGCGAGGCCCAGGACGAATATTCACTGGAAAGCCAGCGCCGAATGGCTGCCGCCCAGCAAGCCAACAAGTTCGCCGACGAAATTGTCCCGATGAAGACCAAGATGAAAGTGGTCAACAAGGAGACGAAGGAAGAAACGATCGTCGACTACGTCGTCAACCGCGACGAATGCAACCGCCCAGACACCAGTGCGGAAGGCCTCGCCAAGCTGGAACCCGTAAAAGGTCCAGGCAAATTCATTACCGCTGGCAACGCCTCTCAGCTGTCGGACGGCTCGGCCGCCGTCGTGATCATGGAAGCCAAGGAAGCTCAACGTCGGGGTCTCAGCCCGATGGGTGTCTTCAAAGGCTGGGCGGTCGCCGGCTGTGAGCCCGACGAAATGGGCATTGGCCCGGTGTTCGCAATCCCGCGTCTGCTGGAACGCCACGGCCTGAAGATCGATGACATCGACCTTTGGGAACTCAATGAGGCCTTCGCCAGCCAGTGCCTCTACAGCCGTGATAAACTCGGCATCGATCCTGAAAAATACAATGTCAACGGCGGCTCCATCGCCATTGGCCACCCCTTTGGAATGACCGGCGCACGCCTTGCTGGCCATGTGTTGCAAGAAGGCAAGCGCCGCGGAGCCAAGAACGTCGTCGTCTCCATGTGCATCGGCGGTGGTATGGGCGCGGCCGGACTGTTTGAGGTCCTGTAGAATTCGCCATTAAAATTCGCCTGTATGGCTTAAGATCAGGCCCTCCCGCCCTGGGAGGGCCTTTTCTGTTGCCGTTGGGTATCTCTGAGCCCATTGCGCTCCGCCGCTGCGTTGACACTGGGGGGTGCGCTGCTTAAGTCTCGCGCGCCCTGAAAAGAACGAATTTTCCCGGGAGGCGATGGGCTAAGGCCTGGCCCCGCCCCGCATCAACCGGACCTTTCCCTTGAGCATCTTCCAACGCTTCTTCGGCTCTTCCAATGATCGCAAGGTCAAGGCGATGCAGGCGCGCGCCTTGAAGATCAACGCGCTTGAGCCTCAGATGCAGGCCCTGTCTGACGAAGCGCTCCGCGCCAAGACGGTCGAATTCCGCGAACGCCTCGCCAAGGGCGCGACACTTGATGACCTGTTGGAAGAAGCTTTCGCGGTCGTCCGCGAAGCCGCCAAGCGCACGTTGGGCCAACGCCATTACGATGTGCAGTTGGTCGGCGGGATGGTGCTTCACCAGGGCGGTATCGCTGAAATGCGCACGGGTGAAGGCAAAACCCTGGTGGCCACGGCACCGGTGTATCTGAACGCGCTCGCCGGCAAGGGCGTTCACCTGATTACGGTCAACGACTACCTTGCACAACGCGACTCCGAATGGATGGGTCAGGTCTACCTCTTCCTTGGCATGGAAGTCGGCGTCATCGTCCACGGCCTGAGCCAGGCTCAGCGCCAAGCCGCCTACAATGCCGACATCACCTACGGCACCAACAACGAATTCGGTTTCGACTATCTGCGCGATAATCTGGTCTATGAAGCCGCCGAGATGGTCCAGAGAGGCCACAATTTCGCGGTCGTCGACGAAGTGGACTCCATCCTGATCGACGAGGCGCGCACGCCTCTGATCATCTCCGGCCCGACGGAAGACCGCAGCGAATTCTACCGGACCATCGATCTGCTTGTGAAAGAGCTGATCAAGGACCCCACGACGTTTGATTTCGACGAAAAGCAGCGGCAGGTGATCCTGACCGAAGAGGGCTCAGAGAAGATCGAAGAGATCTTGATGGCCGGCGGCCACTTGGCCGAGGATTCGGCGGGCCTCTACGACGCAACCAACGTGTCGGCCGTACACCATGTGAACCAAGCCCTGCGCGCCAACGTCATCTACCAGCTCGACAAGGACTACATCGTCCGGGCGGGCGAGATCGTGTTGATCGACGAGTTCACCGGCCGAATGATGCAAGGCCGCCGTCTTTCAGAGGGCCTGCACCAGGCGATCGAGGCCAAGGAAGGCCAGGTCGTCCAACCCGAGAACCAGACGCTGGCCTCGGTCACCATCCAGAACTATTTCCGCCTTTACTCGAAGCTCTCGGGCATGACGGGCACGGCGGCGACCGAGGCTCAGGAATTCCTCGATATTTACAAGATGGATGTCGCCGAAATCCCGACCAACCGCCCGGTCGTGCGCATCGACGACGACGACGAGGTCTATCGAACGGCGGTCGAGAAACATGTGGCGATTATCGGCCTCATCGAGGACTGCTACCGCCGCGGTCAGCCGATACTGGTGGGCACAGTCTCCATCGAAAAGTCGGAACAGCTTTCGGAGCTGCTCAAGGCCCACAAGTTCGAGATCGACGGCAAAAAGCAGAGCGGCATCCCCCACAATGTTCTGAATGCACGCTACCACGAGCAGGAAGCGCTGATTGTCGCCGACGCCGGCGTACCTGGCGCGGTGACGATCGCCACCAACATGGCCGGCCGCGGCACCGACATTCAGCTCGGCGGCAATGTCGACATGAAGGTCATGCAGTGGCGTGATGAGCAGCGTGGCCTGGGTGTCGAAGTGACGCCGGAAATGGCGCTGGAGCACAAGGCGCGGATCGAAGCTGAAACCGCGACGCTCAAGGAAAAGGCATTGGCTGCCGGCGGCCTCTTCGTGCTCGGCACCGAGCGTCATGAAAGCCGGCGCATCGACAATCAGCTCCGCGGCCGCACCGGCCGTCAGGGCGACCCCGGCCACTCAAAATTCTTTTTATCCTGCGAGGATGATCTTCTACGTATCTTCGCAGGCGAGCGCCTGGACTCGATTATGCGCACCTTCGGCGTCCAAGAAGGCGAAGCGATTACGCATAAGTGGCTGAACTCCGCGATCGCGACCGCCCAGAAGCGCGTCGAACAGCGCAACTACGAGATTCGCAAGAACCTGCTGAAGTACGACGATGTCGTGAACGACCAGCGCAAGGCCGTGTTCGAACAGCGCGCCGAATTCATGGCCGCAGCCGACATCTCCGATGTCGTCAACGAGATGCGTCGCGATACGATTGAGGATTTCGTCAACCGCTTCCTACCGCCCAAGGCCTATGCCGAGCAGTGGGATGTAGAGGGCCTCGAAGCGCACGTTCGTGACTTCCTGGGCCTGGAGCTACCTATCAAGGCCTGGGCGGCCGAGGATGGCATCGCCAACGAGGAGATTGAAGAGCGGATCGTCAAGGCCGCCGACGCCCGCTGCGCCGAACGCGACCTCCAGGTCGGCGACCACATGCGTACGGTGGAAAAGAGCTTTGTCCTTCAGATGATCGATCTGCAATGGCGCGAACACCTGATGCACCTGGACCACTTGAGGAATGTCATTGGTCTGCGTGGCTATGGCCAGCGCGACCCTCTGAACGAATACAAAACCGAGGCCTTCACCCTATTTGAGACCCTGCTGACCGATCTTCGGCAGAACGTCACACGCTGGCTGATGACGGTGGAATTCCAATTCGAAGCACCGCCCTCGCCGCCGCAGGGCCAGTTCCAGGAGATCCACCTCGATCCCCTGACCGGCGAGAACGCAGCGCGGATGAGTGCGCTGCCGGACGGGCTAAACGCCGAACAGCGTCAGGCGTTGCCGGTTACCGCGCTGCCTGAAGGCTGGGAGAACAGTGGCCGCAATGCCTCGTGCCCCTGCGGCTCGGGTAAGAAGTTCAAGCACTGTCACGGATCTCTCGTATAACTCATTATTTTCAATGAGTTAGATGATTTCTCATTGAGAATTTTGGTTAGGTAGATGCTGCGCAAACGGGGCTTTAGCGGTGCTGAACCCTGTTTGTTAGACAGATGTTAGACAGGTTTGATCTCAACCTAACCTGAGCTGAAACGCGTCCTATCAGCACAAGACCGATTTCGGTGTGTTGTGACAGCGTGGGCTGAGGCCATCTCATAAAATCATAGCCTTGATGGGAGCCAGTCGTGCCCTGACCTGCCCCCTTCCTGATCCCTCGTTTTGAGTGAGAGTCCGTCCCAGCAAGGAGACGGACGTGAAGAAGAGCAGGTTCAACGAGGCGCAGATCATCGGCGTTCTGCGCGAGCAAGAGGCTGGAAGCCCGACGGCTGAGGTGTGTCGGCGGTATGGAATCAGCCAGCAGACCTTTTATCGGTGGAAGGCCAAGTACAGCGGCATGTCGGTGTCGGACGCCCAGAAGCTGAAGACACTTGAGGACGAGAACCGGCGGCTGAAGAAGCTGCTGGCGGAGTCGATGTTGGACGTCTCAGCCCTGAAAGATCTTCTAGGAAAAAACTGATCGGGCCCGCAGCGCGCCGGGAAGCCGCACGCCGTCTGATGACGGAGCGCGGCTTTTCCCAGAGGCGGGCCTGCGGGCTGGTCCAGATCGATCCCAAGACGGTGCGCCGCGAGCCCGAGACGGGCGACGCGGATGTGCGTGAGCGGCTGCGCAGCCTGGCGGCGGAACGACGCCGCTTCGGCTATCGGCGGCTGGGCATCCTGCTGCAACGAGAAGGTGTCAGCATGAACAAGAAGAAGCTGTTCCGGCTCTATCGTGAGGAGGGCCTGGCGGTACGCCGGCGGCGAGGCCGCAAACGGGCGACGGGAACTCGAGCCCCGATGACGCTGCCGCAGGGGCCAAACCAGCGCTGGAGCCTGGACTTCGTCTCCGACACCCTGTCTTGGGGCCGGCGGTTTCGGATCCTGTGCATCGTCGATGACTTCACCCGTGAGGCCCTGTCGCTCGTGGTGGACACCTCGATCGGCGGCCATCGCTTGGCCCGCGAACTGGATGGGCTGATCGCCCGACGCGGCAAACCCCTGACCATTGTCAGCGACAACGGCCCTGAGATGACCAGTCGCGCCATCCTGGAATGGACCAACGTCAACGGCGTCGACTGGCACTACATCGCCCCTGGCAAGCCGACCCAGAACGGCTTCGTCGAAAGCTTCAACGGCAAACTGCGGGACGAGTGCTTGAACGAGGAGGTCTTCCCCACCGTGGCAGAAGCCCGCGTCGTCATCGAGCGCTGGCGCATCGACTACAACCACGTGCGACCCCACTCGGCCCACGGCGGGCTATCCCCGGAAACTGTGCGGATGGACTACGCGGCCGGTCGGCTGCGCAACTTGATCAGCTCCGCCGCCCGGCCGCTTCCGCCGGCGATGAAGATCAACTATCAACCCCCAGGGCTCTCACAATGATCGAGGGACCGGCGGGGAGCAGGTCAGAAGGGTGGAGGTGTCGAGTGGCATATCGTTTATTCACCCATTAACACCCAATTTTATGCGATAGACAAAACTGATTGTCCACCCATTTTCACCTGATTGTGGACGGATGAAACGTAGCGCAGTCAAGCGTATAAGGGGCAGATTGCACCATGCGATCATCTAGTTGATTATATGGATTAAATGCCCGATTTCGTGCCTTCGCGCACATCGCTGGAAAATAGCGCACATCGCGCAATCGCGTCGTAACCCATTGAAAAACCACAACCGTTTCGAGGCGCACATTGCGCCGTTTTATCTTGCCCTCAGCGGTCATCCCTCCTCCAGGCGGACTCACACTGAATTTTCGGTTGCCCTTGCCCTCGAAGACGACCCCCGGTGAGCGGGTGGTGAAGGATATTCGGCGCGCGACGCGGCGCCATTTTTCCGCAGAAGACAAAATCAGGATCGTGCTGGACGGCCTGCGCGGCGAGGACAGCATTGCCGAACTCTGCCGTAAGGAAGGGATCGCCCAGAGCCTCTACTACGTGTGGTCGAAGGCGTTTCTGGAGGCGGGCAAGCGGCGTCTGGCGGGCGATAGCGGTCGATCTAGCCGTCGGACGCTACTTTCGACGGCTGTCCCTGCAAAACGGCAGTTTGAACTGCGGACCGTAGATCCAGCTCTGCGCGATATAGAACCCGGTGGCTATGTTTTCTGCGCCGAAGGGGCCCCAGATCCAGCCGTCTTTGACCCAATGGCGAGTGTCCATGTCCATTGCGCCGTCAGGGCCCCAGATCCAATTGTCGTGGATCCAGAATTTTAGATGCTGCTCGGGCTGGCTTGAAAGAATCCAGCCACCTTCGATCCACGCGACAGGGACAATCTTGTTGTTCGAGCTCATCTGCAGGCGTCGGAGGTTTACTTTGCGATCTCGTTGATCTGCGCTTTGACGCGGGACGCCGGAACAACCGGAATATCCGCATCCGCCAGCGGCTGCATCCATTCTTTCCGCGACATTGCCGCCTCTATGTAGGGTGCAAGCTCAGCTGCCTTCTTGGCTTCTCTGTCGGCCACTTCGGTCTTAAATTCTCCCATCACTTCAGCCGCAAATAGCTCCAGTGACTGGCAGATGTGCTCGTGTTTGTTGCGACCGGCTTGCTGCATGAAGATCACTTGGTCGACTCCGGCGTTGCTAAAGGCGCGGATGTGATCGCGTATGTCGGCGGGCGTCCCAATTCCGTTGGCGTTGCGAGCCGCTGCCTTGGAAGCTTCGATGATCTCATCGTCGCTACGCGCGCGCGAAGCCTGGAAGTCTGCAAATAGAGTGGACCGGCCCGGGGTGGCGTCATGGGCAACAAGCGCATTTACGGCATAGCTGAAGAATTCAAAGCCCTCCTGGCCTCGTCGGATTGCTTCCGCACGATCCAGGTGGACTGAAAAATTCGAGACCATGGCCAGATTTGCGTTCACCGCATGACCGATAGGCACACACTGATCTGATTTGATGATGTCGTAGTAGATCTCCGCCCAGTTCCGGGCCTCTGCGGGGTCAAGGAATGAGAACGCCAGCGCCCCGACCCCGATAGAGGCCGCGACCTTGATGGTGTCGCGGTTTGTACAAGCCATCCACATGGGCGGGTGCGGCCTTTGCACCGGCTTTGGCACCACGTTGCGGCAGGGGAATGAAAAGCCGCGCCCCTCAAACCCGGGGTAAGGATCCATGACGAGCATATTTGCGATCTGCTCAGCGGCCTCCAGCGCCAGACCGCGCTTCTCCTTCGCCGGAATGTTGAAGCCACCGAGCTCAAGCCGGGTCGCCCCTTCTCCGATGCCGAAGTCGAGGCGGCCGTTGGAAATGATATCGAGCGTTGCCAGTCCTTCCGCCGTACGGGCGGGATGGTTGTAGTTCGGGATCACCTGGCGAATGCCGTGGCCGACGCGGATCGTCTTTGTGAGCGCAGCGCAGGCGGCCAAGAACACTTCCGGCGCAGAGGAGTGGGAATATTCCTCCAAGAAATGGTGTTCGACCTCCCAGGCGTAATCGAAGCCCAATCGGTCGGCGAGTACCACCTGCTCCAGGGCCTGGTGGAAGAGGCGGGCTTCATCGCCCTCGTTCCACGGCTTAGGAAGCTGGTGCTCATAGAAAATCCCGAACCGCATCGCTGTTTCTCCGCCCGCACAGGCCGTTTTCACGAGCCGCTTCTACTTCCCCAGCTGCAGCGGCATTTGGCAAGACCCAGTTAACCCTGACGAAAGCCTTGGGACAGCAAAGTCGTCGTCGAAGCAGCGGAGATCATTATGGGCCGCGTCCTAAGAATTCGAGCCCGCCAATGCGCGGTTGCGCTGATGGCTGGCGCATCGTTGACGGCCTGCGCTTCGGTGACGACCCCGAAATACGCAATTCAAGGCGCCGCTGGCCTCGACGCTTCGCGCCCAGCAGCGGCGCCGAATTCTCATGGAACCAACGCGCCCTACCAGGTGGGCGGGATCTGGTATGTACCGCACAATCAACCGCACTACGACGAAACAGGAATCGCCTCCTGGTACGGTCCAGCCTTCAACATGAAGGCCACCGCCGATGGCGAGCTCTTCGACATGAACCAGGTCTCGGCGGCGCATACCACCTTGCCGCTACCCTCGATGGTTGAGGTGACCAACCTTGATAACGGCCGCAAACTGAAGGTCCGGGTGAATGATCGCGGCCCATTTGTGGGGGGGCGAATTATCGACCTCAGTCATGCGGCCGCCCAGGAGCTGGGCTATGATCGAACAGGCCTTGCCCATGTCCGCGTGAGGTATCTCGGGCCCGCGCCGCTGGCTGGTCCGGACGCCGCCGTTCGGCATGCGAGCGTTTCGACAGCCACGGCTCATGCCGCCGGCGGGCCCGTTGGCGGACGTCGTCCCGCCGATGAGGTGGTCTTTAACGGGGATACCTCCTCGCTGACCTCAACAGCTGATTTTGCATCACCCACGCCGCTCGTCAGACCGCCGGAAGCCGTCTCAGTGACGACACTAGCGCCGCTTGCGCCTGCGCGTCCTGGGCCTGTCGTTTCAAGGTCTACTGGAGCTGATTTCCAGGGGTTTCGTATCCAGGCTGGCGCCTACAGCGATCAAGACAACGCCCGGCGCGCCGCCGCGCAGCTTTCTTCAGCCGGAGCCGCCACCGTTGAGCCGTTCGACAGGGGCGGCGTGACGTTCTACCGCGTCTATTTGCCGGGCCCAGCAGACGAGGCGGACGCGTACCTCGTCAGAGACAAGGTCGCCGCCAGCGGCTTTGCGGATGCGCGTGTCGTACGCCCCTAGACTTTAGGCACGAACCGGCCATTTTGGGCCCGTGGCGCAGGGTCGGTTCATCTCATTCGAAGGCGGCGAAGGGGCGGGGAAATCCACCCAGCTGAAGCGCTTGGTCGCGCGGATTGAGGCCGACGGGCGTGAGGCTGTAGCAACACGTGAGCCTGGTGGCTCTCCGGGCGCCGAGAGCATCCGCGATCTGGTCTTGAAAGGCTCGGCCGACCGCTGGAGCCCTGTTACCGAGACGCTGCTGATGTATGCTGCTCGTCGCGATCATTTGGAACGCGTAATCCGCCCGGCGCTGGGCCGCGGTGCCTGGGTTGTATGCGACCGTTTCGCCGATTCCACGCGAGCCTATCAAGGCGCAGCGGGCGGCACGAACCCGGCGCTGATTGCGGCCCTAGAGGTCCACATCCTAGAGGATGCGCGGCCGGACCTGACGCTGATTTTCGATCTTCCGGTCGCGATAGGACTGGCGCGCGCCCAGGCCAGGGCTGGCGCTGAAATGCGCTTTGAGTCCAAGGGCCTGGGCTTTCATGAACGATTGCGCGAGAGTTTTCTGGCCATTGCGAAGATGGAGCCCGAGCGGTGCGTCGTGATTGACGCCACCGGCTCGCCGGATGAGGTCGAAGCCAGGGTCTGGGCTATGGTGACGGACCGGCTCGCCGTCCATGACTGAAAGACATCATCCTCGGGAGGTATTCGACCTTCAAGGCCACCAGGCTGCAGAGGCTGCGTTCGAGGCAACGCGGGCGCGAGGACGCCTGCATCACGCCTGGCTGCTGACCGGCCCCGAGGGCGTCGGCAAGGCAACCTTCGCCTACCGGGCTGCGCGTCGCCTCTTGGGCGCGCCCGTGGATCGTTCACACGGTGTGCTGGGCACCCGTCCTGACCATCCTGTAAGCCGCCAGATCATCGCGCATGCGCACCCCGATCTCTTCGTGTTGGAGCGCGTCGGTCAGGATGGAAAAGTCCGCAAGGTTATCCCTGTCGACGAGGCGCGGGGTCTCTCTGAGTTTTTTTCTAAATCGCCAGCCAGCGCCCCTCATCGTGTCGCCAT
The DNA here is from genome assembly GCA_903860975.1 of uncultured Alphaproteobacteria bacterium. Classification (GTDB taxonomy): domain Bacteria; phylum Pseudomonadota; class Alphaproteobacteria; order Caulobacterales; family Caulobacteraceae; genus Phenylobacterium. Next base: position 11,777 of record CAIOSI010000024.1, on the reverse strand, counting down.
TATCGATGCTGCCGACGATCTCAACGTCAACGCGGCCAACGCCATACTGAAGACGCTGGAGGAGCCTCCGGCCCATGGCATCTTGCTGATGGTCAGCCACTCACCGGGGGGGCTCCTGCCCACCATTCGGTCGCGATGCCGCAGGTTGGCGTTCCAACCGCTCGGGCTCGACGCCGCGGCGGCCTTCGTGCGAGAGCGCGAAGATGTCAGCGTTGAAGATGCGCTGAGGCTGGCGAAAATGGCAGGCGGTGCCCCTGGTCGCGCCTGGGCTCTGGCGGGCGCCAATGCGCTTGCCATGGACGATGCCGCTCGGGCGCTGTTCGAGGGACTGCCGCGCTTAGATGAAGCCTTGACGCTGTCGCTCGCCGACCGGTTTCGCGGCGGGGAAGGTCAGCGCCAATTCGATCTGCTGTTCGACCGTTTGGGCGAGCGGGTCCATAATTTCGCCGTCGAACGGGCCGGGCAGGGGATCGGCGGTTTGGACCGGTGGGCGGCGGCCTGGGAGACCCTTCAGCGCCTTTCGCGCGATGTGGAAGCTCTAAACCTGGATCGCACCGACGCCCTCTTCACAGCTCTTGGCGAGTTGCGCCAGGCTGCCCGTACAGCCTAGACCCAAGCCCCCATGCTGATCGACAGCCACGTCAACCTTCACGCGCCTCAGTTTGATAACGACCGCGAGGCCGTGATCGAACGCGCCCGAGCTGCCGGCGTGCGCTTGATGATCAACATCTGCGACAAGGTCTCGCATTTTGAGAAAGTGCGCGCAGTGGCCGACGCTGCCGATATCTGGTGCACGGTCGGAACACATCCTCACGAAGCCAAGGAAGACCCAGACTTGTGCGCCGTGCGACTGATTGAGCTGGCGGCTGATCCTCGCGTCGTAGGGATCGGCGAAACCGGCCTCGACTTTCATTACGACCTCAGTCCGCGCGATATCCAGGCCAAGGTCTTCCGACAACATATTGCGGCGGCTCGTGAAACCGGTCTGCCGCTGGTCGTTCATACCCGTGAAGCCGACGAGGAGATGGGTGACATCCTTGAACGCGAGCACGCCAAGGGCGCGTTCCGCATCCTTATGCACTGCTACACTTCGGGCTCGGCGTTGGCGGCGCGCGCAGCCGAACTCGGAGCGTGGTTCTCGGTATCAGGGATTGCAACCTTCAAAGCCGCTGAGGATGTTCGCGCGGTCATTCGCGACATGCCGCCGGATCGGATTATTGTGGAGACCGACTGTCCTTACCTTGCGCCTGTGCCCTATAGGGGCCGGCGTAACGAACCGGCCTATGTTCCCCATGTCTTGGCGAAGCTCGCCGACATCCGCGGTTGGTCTCTAGAAGAGGCTGAGGTCCGGACGGAAGATGCCTTTTTCGCGATATTCGACCGGATTGCGCGCCCGTGAGCCAAAAACTTGAATTCACGATCCTCGGGTGCGGCTCGTCTGGGGGCGTGCCGCGAGCCGATGGCGATTGGGGCGTCTGCGATCCCGCCAACCTGAAAAACCAGCGCTCCCGCTGTTCTATGCTGGTCCGCCGAACAGGCCACGGGCCGGAGAACGACACTACGGTGATCGTTGATACCTCGCCTGATCTTCGCCTGCAGACAGCGCAAGCTGGCGCCAAGCGGCTGGATGCAATTCTTCTGACTCATGATCACGCCGACCAGGTCCACGGCATCGATGATGTGCGCGCCTTCTTCATTCGCCAACGCGCAAAAATTCCCTGCCACATGGACGCAGCGACGGACGTATCGATGATGCGGCGGTTCGGTTACATTTTTGAAGGCGAGGGCGGCTATCCTGCGATCTGTGAGCGTACGGCTATTCCGGCCCATGGCCTCGCCTGGCGCGTTGAGGGCCCATCTGGCGCAATCCCTGTCACAACCTTTGAGCAAGATCATGGTGGTGTTCGCTCAGTGGGATACCGATTTGGAGACGTCGCCTACTCCAGCGATGTCGTGAATCTCGACGGGTCCGCGTTCGAGGCGCTCGCCGATCTGGACGTATGGATCGTGGATGCATTGCGGTATCGACCGCATCCAACGCATGCCCACCTGGAACGAACACTGGCGTGGATCGCGCGCCTGAAGCCCCGGCGTGCGATCCTCACCAATATGCACATCGACCTGGACTACGAAACGCTAAAGGCGGAACTGCCCGCAGGGGTCGAACCTGCATTCGACGGCCTTCAGTTTTCACATGAGCTTCGCGACGTTTAATTATGGAAACACAGTCGCTTAAACTCGGTTTTCTGGCATCGGGAAATGGCTCCAGCGCTCGCGCCATTATCAGGGCCGTCTCGACTGGAGAGTTGATCGGCGAAGCTCGACTGCTGGTGAGCAATATGAGGTCTTCGCCTGCGCTCGCGTTTGCAACCGAAGCGGGCGTAACGGCACTGTGCATTCCAACTCAAGCCAATACGCAGGCCGCAGATCTGGCTTTGGCGCAGGCGATGGTGAGCCACGGCGTTGAACTCATCGTCCTGTCAGGCTACCTGCGCCAACTTGGCGCTATTACGTTGCAGCGCTACTCCGGCAAGATCCTCAATATCCACCCAGGACCGCTACCGGCCTTTGGAGGTCATGGGATGTATGGGCGTCGTGTCCATGAGGCCGTAATCGCCGCGGGGCTTCGCGAAAGCGGGATCTGTATTCATCTCGTGGATGAGGAATACGACCGCGGACCGGTCATTGCGCGCCGTGGCGTGGAGGTAGAGCCTGCAGATACGGCAGAAAGCCTCGAGGCGCGGATTACTTCGCTTGAGCCCAGGTTCTTTCTTGAGACCTTGAAACAGATCGCGTCCGGCGAACTCGCGCTGCCGCACGGCGCGTAAGCCGAAGGATCAGCTCGCACGTTGAGACAGATTGAGCGGCCGGGAGTTCCTGAGGACGTGACCGAGACACTAGATGTCCAGTCCACTTTTATCCCCCGCGTCGATCCTATAGTTCACAATATATGCACGGCTGCAAAAGTATGATTAACAAACGTCAATCTGTTGAGTCCTGTCCGTATTCTTTCGAGGATCCCGCCCAAGATAACAGCGACATCAAGGACGATTTAACAGATATGCAGAGCTACAGGTTTGATCCCCACATTGCCGGCACCAATACTTATACCCAAGCGCCGCTCATCGGGCGCGGCGGATGGACCTGGTAAACCGGCTGGGCAGGCTGGATGTATCGATTGGCTTTGGAATGGGTGCGGAGCCTTCTTGTGGAAGGTGGTGGCCTCACCCTCGATCCCAGCATTCCACCTAGCTGGCCCCGTTTCGACATCACCGAGCGGCTTGGCTCGACACGTTATGATATCGTCGTCGAGAACTCTCTTTGCGTTGCCGCGGAATCCTGATGACCAAACCTGGTGGTCAGGTCCTGGCGGCGGAGAAGACCCGGCCGATCGCCGCGTGGGGCGATGGCGGCGGCCACCGCCTCGAGATCATTCTGTGATAAAGGTCAGGACGTCATGCTGCGCACGCTAAACCCGCTCGCCGGTAAGCCGGTTCCAGCGTCGCTGCTGGTGAATGTCCCGCGCCTGGTGACGGCGTATTTTGCGTTACAGCCAGATCCGGCGATAGCCTCACAGCGTGTTGCGTTCGGCACCTCGGGACATCGTGGATCCGCCTTCCAGACGGCCTTTAATGAAATGCATGTCGCCGCGATTACCCAGGCGGTGTGCGTCTATCGCCGCCACGCTGGCATCACCGGTCCGCTATTCCTAGGCATGGATACTCACGCCTTATCGGAGCCCGCCTTCGCCACGACAGTTGAGGTCCTGGCGGCTAACGGCGTCGAAACCCTCATCGAAGCGAATGGCGGTTACACACCGACACCGGTGATCTCGCACGCGATCCTGAGTTATAACCGTGGTCGCAAGAACGATCTGGCGGATGGGATCGTCATCAGCCCCTCGCACAATCCGCCCGAAGACGGCGGCTACAAATATAACCCTCCCAACGGCGGGCCGGCCGACCGCGAGGTGACGGACTGGATCGAACGGGCGGCGAACGACTTCCTGAAAGGTTCGCTAGAGGGTGTCAGGAGGATGCCTTACGCGCGAGCGCGGAAGGCCGCTTGCCTTCGCTATCACGACTACATCACGCCCTACGTCGCGGATCTGGGCACTGTTGTTGATCTGGACTTGGTGCGCACAGTTGGCGTGCGCATCGGGATCGATCCCCTCGGCGGCGCGGCGGTCCAATACTGGGGGCCGATTGTCGAGCGCTATGGGATCGATGCGGACGTCGTCAACACCGTCGTTGACCCAACGTTCCGGTTCATGACGGTCGATTGGGACGGTAAAATCCGGATGGATTGCTCCTCGCCGCAGGCGATGGAGCCGTTGGTCGCCATGCGCCAGCGTTTCGATATCGCATTTGCCAACGATACGGATGCGGACCGCCACGGCATCGTCTGTCCGTCCAGTGGGCTTATGAACCCAAACGCCTTTCTGGCGGCGGCGATCAGCTACCTTTGTGCCAACCGACCGAGCTGGCCGACCGATAGCGCCATCGGCAAGACCGTCGTCTCCAGCGGGATGATCGATCGCCTCGCAGCCAAGCTCGACCGCAAACTCTTCGAAGTTCCAGTCGGCTTCAAATGGTTCAGCGCCGGGCTGATCGATGGGTCTCTGAGTTTCGGCGGAGAAGAAAGCGCTGGAGCCTCGTTCCTGAGACGCGACGGGTCAGTTTGGACCACGGACAAGGACGGGCTGATCATGGGCTTACTGGCTGCGGAAATCTGTGCGCGTACTGGCCAGGACCCTGGACAGTTCTACCAAGCTCAGACGCGCGACCTGGGGATGTCTTTCTACGAGAGGACCGACGCGCCGGCTTCTCCGATCCAGAAGGCGCGGCTCGCCAAGCTGGCCCCGGCTGACATCAAGGCGAGGGACTTGGCCGGTGACCCGATCCTGTCGACAATCACCCACGCCCCTGGAAATGATCAGCCAATCGGCGGGATCAAGGTGACGACCCGCAACGGCTGGTTCGCAGCGCGGCCGTCCGGCACCGAGGACGTCTTTAAGATCTATTCGGAGAGTTTCGTTAGCGCCGATCATCTGGCGCAAATCCAACGCGAAGCCGAGGACACGATCAACGTGGCTTTAGGCGGCGGCTGAAAGCTTGACCGTCCATCGCGGGGCGTCTGGGTAATAAGTCACTGTCGGTTCATCCGCAGTGCAGCTGTTTCGGCACGTTTCGCCGAGAGTGGAACAAATTAGGTCCCGTGCCGTTTAGGGGGCACCCAAACGGGCGTGTCGGCGCACGAGCATTGCGCGCGATGTTAAGCTCCATAGCTCTAGGAGGCGAATTTCCGTCATGTTCCAGGCGATCGAAGATGTCGCCATGCACGGTAAAACTGCGAAATATGTGACGCAGACGGCTCCCAGGCCGGCGCAAAGTTCGCGGCTTGAGCCGGACGCTGCTTGGTGTTCAACCAATGGGAAAGTCTTCGTCGTCGACGACGATTATTTTGTCCGCCAAGTGATCAGCGGCTGGCTTCAGGACGTCGGACTAGACGTAGACATTTTTGCTTCTTGCGAGGAATTTCTCGAGGCCCATCGACAGGTCCCAAATACGTGTCTTGTGCTGGATGTTCATTTTCCCGGCATGGGTGGATTGGCGCTGCTGCGCCACATGGATGATGTCGCAGACAGCACGCCGGTGATCATTGTCAGCGGCAGCAGCGCAATCAGCGAGGCCGTCCTGGCGATGAAGAAGGGCGCGCTTGATTTATCGAAAAGCCGGTGGCGAGCGATCAGCTGATCGCGAGCGTGATGCGGGCTTTATCTTTGTCTCGGCGATCAGGGCGAATCTGCGGAGCGCGCGATGAAGCCCTAGCCCACCTGAACGGTCTTACCCTTCGCCAAAAACAGGTCATGGCGCTCGTACTTTCGGGGCATCCGAGCAAGAATATTGCAGCTGACCTCGGCATCAGCCAGCGGACCATTGAGAACCATCGCGCAGCGATTATGGAACGCACCGGGGTCCACTCGCTACCGGAGCTCGCCCGGTTAGTCATGTCGACCCAGATCGAGGTCCGATCGCTGCCGTCTTTAGATGATCCTGACGGCTTTCGTTTTTTTGGACCACATAGGCTGCCGGGCCCGACGAGGCCTAAACAGGTATCCCGGATTTAAACTCATGGCCTACGCCGGATGAGTGAATTTTAGGGAACTACCCTGCCGTCCGCAATCCGGTGATTTTGACGCTGAGAGGCGCTGCCCAGCTCAGCGATTTGCTGGTCTCTGGCACAGCCTCGAAGCGGACCTAAGTCGCCGCCGGCGTGGTCTCGTCTTGCGCGACTGCGATATGGTCAAAGCGCCGAGGCCGCGCGCCCTCGAAAGCGCGGCGCCTCTGCCTGATTATTTCGGTTCGATTTGGGTGTCAGCCTGCGCCAGAAGACGTTGCCGGGCCTGCGTCAGGCCTCAAGGATCACCTTTAACGACTTGGTCTTGGCGGCATTACAGAAGGTCTCGTAGGCCTCGACAATGTCGGCGAGCTTGAAGCGATGAGTGATTAGGAGCTTCGGATCGATTTTTTTCGCCTTGAGAAGCTTCAACAGCATTGGCGTGCTGGCGGTGTCGACCAATCGGGTTGTGATCGAGATGTTGCGATCCCAGAGTTTTTCGAGATGCAGATCGACTTTGGTCCCGTGCACGCCGATGTTTGCGATCACCCCTCCCGGCGCCACGATCTGTGCGCAGAGCTCGAACATAGCCGCGACCCCCACGGCCTCGATGGCGGTGTCGACGCCGCGGTTGTTGGTCAACTTCATCAAGACCTCGACGGCATTGCCGTTGCTGCTGTTGATGGTCTGCGTCGCGCCAAAGCGCTTGGCGACATCCAGGCGGTTGTCGTCAAGGTCGATCATGATGATCTCGCCCGGCGAGTAGAGCTGCGCCGTCAGCAGCGCGGCCAAACCGATCGGTCCCGAGCCGACGATCGCCACGCTGTTGCCGGGCTGGACTTTTCCGTTGAGCACACCGCACTCGAATCCCGTCGGCAGGATATCGCTGAGCATCACCAGAGCGTCTTCGTCGTCGCCCATCGCGATGGGATAAAGGCTGGTGTCGGCATATGGCGTTCGGACGAACTCTGCCTGGGTACCATCGATGGTGTTGCCGAGGATCCATCCGCCCGTCGTGCAATGGGAAAACATTCCCTTACGGCAGTATTCGCACTTGCTGCAGGCGCTGATGCAGGAAATCAGTACCCGGTCGCCGACCTTGAACGCGCTGACCGCCGGACCAACGCTATCGATCACGCCGACGCCCTCATGACCCAGGATGCGGCCCGACTCGCAACCTGGCAGATCGCCCCTGAGGATATGAAGATCGGTGCCGCAGATGGTCGTCTTGGTGATCTTGACGATCGCGTCAGTGGGTGAGCCCAGGGTCGGCTTGGCGTGGACCTGGTAAGTCTTCTGGCCTGGACCATGATAGACGAGGGCCATCATTGTCGACAGCTTGGTTATCGCATTCATGGACGCAACCTCGCGATGAGCGCGAACTGGACGCCGGACAACGTCGCCAGTCCAACCTGGGCGTTCAGAGTGGAGCTGACGCCGGTCGATCGACAGGATCGGAAACGACTCAATTGCAGAACGAGGCGGCGGGCGTCGGACCACACAGCCACGCCGAGCTGGATCCTGCGTCAAATGCAATTGAACGTCTGAGTATTTGCCGAACCTGTCTGGATTGAGCTTCGAGCGCTAGCCTCCATGCGAACGATCTGGGGCCAGGATCTTGGACAGGGCGGGCTGACGTCGCGGTGTCTGGACCTTCAAGCCTCGTCCAATGCCGCGACCATGGAGACCGAACCGATGCTGAAGACCGAAATCGTCGTCCCGGGCGTCCTGAAAATCGTCACGCCGGAGACCCTTTATGCCAATGACTTTCTGTCCCTGGCACCACAGGTCGATGCAATCATAGAGAACTACGGCGCAATCCGGCTGCTCATCGATGCATCCCATCTGGAGAGGTGGGACAGTCTCTCCACCCTTGAGAAGCATGCCAATTTCGTCAAAACTCGCCACGCGAAAGTATCACGGATGGCGGTCGTCGTTCGGCGGGACGAGCAGCACTGGCTGGTCGGCACCGTGAACCTATTTTTCCACCCTGAGGTCAGGTCGTTCAACCCTGGGCACGAGAGCGAAGCCCTCCGCTGGATCGGTAAGGCCAACCCCAATGTCGTGACGACCGTGGCGGGGGAGCCCATTGAACGTATCGTCGCGGACATCGTAGACCGTCATTGAGCCTCAGCATCCTTTAGGCAGCTGGCGCATGGGCCAACCCGCCGTGTTGCGCAGATCGGTGAAATTTGAGCGCGTCGAAAAGGCCGGGACGCTGGGCGCTCCGGCCGACGACCTCCCTGTGCAGTTCGGGTGATTCCAGCGTTCTTGGATGGGGGCCGATGAGAGAAGAACCGGTTCCGATTACCAGCCCAGGCTTCCGGGCACGCCCTTGAAGGGACCCGCGAGGGCATTTGTTATCCAGCCGCCGTAGAAGGTTCCGGGCTGCGGTGTCACAGGTTTGCCGTCGACACAGCACTGATCGAAGGGGCCAGCATAGAAGGCGATGTGATCGCGCAGGCTCAAAAAGCCTGAACTGGGATTGGCGTAACTCCAGCCGACGCGCGGCAGCACAAGATCACCGATCACAACGTCCCAGTAGGTCGCCACGCCCTTCCATTCGCAAAACGAAGTTCCCTCGGCGCGGCGCAACATACCGTCGGCGATGGCCGTCGGCGGAATGTAATAGCTCGGGGGATGGCTGGTCTCGAGCGTGCGGATGCAGGCCCGAGTCTCGGCTACGGTGACGCCGCGGTGCGTGATGACGATGTGAGCCTGACATGGCTGGGCGAGGGGTGGCCGGGGATAGGACCAGACGCTTTCCTGGCCGAGGCCGACAGGGTCGGGGCGCGGTCTCATGCTGAACAGCGCAAAATCAGGCACTCAAGCAACGCCAGCCCCCGCGGCCGACGCGCCGCAAGGCCGGCCGCGCCCAAGCGCAGAAAACCGTTTAGACGGGTATCAAGGCGCGTCAGCCATTCAGCGTGATCGAAGGCGCGGGCGAGCCGGCGCATAAGCGTGATTTCGCTGTGGCAGAGCGGCGGGCCAGTCTCGTGCCGAACGATGAATTGGGTCATCGTCCCCAGGCATGGCACGCGGGTCAGCCGCGCACCGGCGGAACCATCATGATGCGCGGCATAAAGCGGTCTCATGCGCAAATCCAGGCTAGAGCGAAGTCATGATCTGCGCGGCGAGCGCCGTGCCCGAGACCCAGGCGGCCTCCACGCGGGGGCCGATCAGCCAATCCCCACACAAGCCCAACCGGTGTTCCGCGTCCCAGATAGCGCCTGAACCTTCGGTGCCCGATCTCGCATACCGCCAGCGATGGGCCGTCTGGGCGATCGGGGTGATCGGAGCTTGTCCTAGCCGGTCCCAAAAGGCCGCCAACAGGGTCGAGATGATCACGTCTTCCGGCGCCTCCAGGTTTGAGCGCGACCAGTCGGGGCTGGCCTGCAGCACCCACGTTTCCGGCCCTGTCCGCCCCGGCTTGGATCCGTTGCGGGCGGCCCAGCCGATGGGATCGCTGCCTTCGCCCCGCCAGCAATCCAGCGGGGTAGACAACCTGTCGGCGAACGCTGCCATTACCGTCCAGCAGGGCAAGGTCCTCGTAGAGCCAGCCCTGGCGGCCATGGCCGGCGCGATCGCCAACGTGAGTTCTGCCGCCTGCTCAGCCGGTAAGGCCAGGGCCACGGCATCTACCTCGATCTGGCCGTCAGTTTCCAGGTGTAGACACCAGCCCAGTCCCTGCCGCGATAACTGGATCACCCTGGCGCGCCATTGGACCGGCAATCCCTCCGCCATCTGCCGCAGCGGCGCATTCATGGACGGGGTCCCCACATAGGCGTCCGCGCCGGCCGCTGGCCAGGGCGCGAGGTATCCGCTTGCGATCCAGTTCTCAGCCCTGGCTATAAAACCCGGATCGCGCAGGGTGAAATATTGGGCACCGTGGTCGAAGCTCGCCTCACCCTGTGCCGTGGCCAGCCGACGAACCGACATGCGCCCGCCAGCGCCTCTACTTTTATCCAGCAGCGCCACAGCATGGCCCCTGCGCATCAATGCCTCGGCGCACGCCAATCCGGACATGCCCGCGCCTACGATGCCAACCCTCATGTACGTCTTTGCTCTGCGCTACCGCTCCGGCGGGGTGCGCCGACACTTCCAGTCTCGATCAGCGCGAATAGCACGGCGCGCGCCGAGAGGAATGGTGGTGCGCAACTATGAACAGCGAACTGCTGACGCTGGTTTACCTCAAACCGGTTCCACCATTTCCGCACTGTCTCGTGGCAGATGTCGATGCCGCGCTCGAACAGCAAGTCCTCGACGTTGCGCAGCGATAGCGGGTACCTGACGTACATCATGACCACCAGCCGGATCACCTCGGGCGAGGAGTCAAACCAGCGAAACGGGTCAGGGGACTTGGCCATGTCGGCCACCTATCCGGTGACGGTTAGCCGAGGATGAAATTTGCGCTGACAAAGCCCCGACCACCCTCAAGGCCGCGCCAGACGTGACAACGCCGCCGATCCGAAGACCGACGGCGCGTCAAACTCAGACGAGATTGCTTAGGCCGCCACGACCGAGCGGCGGCGGCGCAGGGCCGCGCCGGCCAGGCCGAAGCCGGTCAGCATCATTGCCCAGGCCGCCGGTTCGGGAACGCCGGGCGTGCTATTATAGCTGAACACGGCTTGGCCGCTTCCGCTGTAGGTGAACTGGGGCGGCGACTGCGCGTAAGTCGTGAAGACGATCCGGATGCTGTTGCTCGTGAAGCTCAGCAAGGGTACGGGCGTGCCGCCGTAGGTGATCGGTTCGTTGTAGAAGCTCGGGTCGTAGAAGCCGGCATAGCTCAACGTCGCCAAGCTGGTGATGCTGTCACCGGTGATCCCCGAGATGTCCAGGAAACCGGTCTCGTAGTTGCCAGGCTGGAAGTTGGTCAGGGTGATGGTCTTGGCCGAAGTGTCCAGAGTCACGCTGAAGGCCCCAAAGCATGGGCCGCTCTAAACATCGCTAGACGCGATCACGGTGCCGGTGGCGAAGGCCGCCGTGGTCGTCCCGCCGCGGCAGGAGCCGAAGCCGACGCCGTCTGGCCCGAAACCGCTTTCTTCATCGAAGACCGCGGCGTGGGCCGGAGCCTGGATCAGGATGGCGGCTAGGGCCAACGCCGAAAGCATCTTCTTCAACATCGTGCATTCTCCAATCCACATTTAACCTTATGGAAAGCTCAGCTGGCGAGACACACTCAGATTCTCCTGTCAAGCGAGTTATTCCCCGCGATGCGCCGGGGGCGCCTCCATTTCCGGCGCCAGGCGCAGAGCCGCTAACCCCGCCCAAGGCCACCCTCACGGTTCGAGGAGGATCGACCCAGCCCCCGACCGTCAGCGGTCGTTCCGAACGTCGCAGAAGGGTCGAACCCTGCCGATGGGTCACCGTCGGAAACCCGCCATCGGTGAAACCGCGAGCGCCGCGCGCGTGACGGGCAAGTTTCTGGAGCGGACCCAATGACCGCTCATGGCGCATCAGCGACATCTGCGGTTCGACCGCTCGTGATCCATCTTGCTCCGGAGGGTCTCCCTTAGGCCGACATTCCCCAGATGGACGGCCTGTCAGCGCGTCTGGAGCAGAAGGTTGGCATAGATGGCCGCATTGTCCACTCCCCTTTCGTAGCGTTTGGGCCGATCCCGCCCAATCAGCGTCATCCAAAGCGGTCCGCGCGCCTG